>CAWAQL010000008.1:0-119513 GCA_963784295.1 uncultured beta proteobacterium | reverse complement strand
GCCGACGAACAGCATCAGCAGATTCGCCAAGAGCAGAAACACCCAGGCTTGCTTCGGTGAAGCCGAGCACCCAGGCGGCGCTCTCAGTGGTGACGCCGGTGGCGGTCAGCATCCAGCCGAAGATCGACGCAGCCGCCACGATGAACAGTACCGTGCTGGTGGTCTCGACCGTGTCCAGACAGACCTTGACGAACATCTTCCAGGTCAGCGTGCGGTACCAGGCCAGCCCGAGGATCATCGCCCACACGCAGGCCGCGATCGCGCCTTCGGTGGGGGTGAACAGGCCGGTCGTCATGCCGCCGATCAGCAGCACCGGCGTCATGATCGGCAGCAGCGCCTGGAATCGGAAGATGCGGTCGACCGAGAAGAGCGCGCGAAGCCGCCGAACACCGTCCAGCGCGGCGAGCGTCGAGCTTGACCACCGCACCCACAGCAGCAGCGGCCAGCGCGATGACCACGCACAAACTCGACCATCGCCTTAAAAACTTGGCGCCGGAGAACTTGACGTCTCGCCCCACTGGTTCTTGTAGGCGTAGTAGCTCACGGTGAGCATCATCAAAATCGTCAGCAGCGCGCCGGGCAGGATGCCGGCCAGAAACAGCGCACCGACCGAGGCGTTGGCCATCATCCCGTAGATCACGAACGGCAGGCTCGGCGGAATGATCGGGCCGAGCGTGGCCGAAGCCGCAGTCACGCCGACCGCGAACTCGACCGGATAACCGTGCTCCTTCATCGCCTTGATCTCGATGGTGCCCAAGCCCGCGGCGTCCGCGATCGCGGTGCCGCTCATGCCCGCAAAGATCACCGAAGCCAGCACGTTGACGTGCCCGAGTCCGCCGCGCAGCCAGCCGACCAGCGCCATCGCGAAGTTGAAGATGCGCGTCGTGATGCCCGCGTTGTTCATCAGGTTGCCAGCCAGGATGAAAAACGGCACCGCGAGCAGCGGAAAGCTGTCGATGCCGCTGACCATGCGGTGGATGACCACGAACGGCGGCAGGTCGCCCGACCACAGGATGTAGGCGAGCGAAGCACCCGCCATCGCGACCGCGACCGGGATGCCGCCGGCCATGAAGACCAGGAAAAAGATTTTCAGCATGAAGGCTCAGTGCTTGGTGGCTGGTCAATCGGTGGCGAGCGTGGTCTCGGGCCGCTCAAGCACGCTGTAGCCACGCGCCCAGTGCCGGCGCAGCACTTGAATGGAGCGCCAGGTCATGCAGACGAAGCCGAACAGGCACATGCCGTAGACGATGTTCATCGGCGCATCCACGATGGTCATGCGCGTGTTGCCACCGATCTTCCACATCATCTGCGCGGTCATCACGACCGCTGCCGCGAAGAACGCGGTGCGCAGCACATCGACCGCGCGTGACAGCCAGCGGCCCATCGATGGGGGCATGTGGCGATAGAAGAAATCGACCTGAATCTGGTTGTTCTTGGCGACACCGACCGACACGCCGATGAACACCACGCCGATCAGCATGTAGCGCGCCACCTCTTCGGTCCACGCGGCCGAATTGTTGAGCACATAACGCGTGATGAACTGATAGAAAACGGTGAGCCCCAGCACCCAGAAGATCACCAGCGAAATCCATCCTTCCGCGATCACGTCCGACAGGTCGACCACGTCATCCTCCATCAGCAGGTTGCCGTGTTCGTCGAGCACTTTGGACTCGGTGGAAATATCAGTCGGGTTGTCGCGATGGGGCATGGCGTTCACTCAAATACTTCGGCGCAGCGAGACTTTCCGATAGACACCGCGGAGTTGGCTCCGCCAGTCCGCTGGTGTCGCTCCCGGACAAGGGGGTGGCGAAGCGGCACGAAGTGCCGCGCAGCCTGGGGGCTAGCGAATATTCACAATCCGGTCGTAGTCGCCCTTGCGGTACCCCTGCGCTTCCGGCGTGGTGTTCTTCAGCACCGCTTCGGCAAACGCCTTCTTGTCGACCGTGATCACGTTGTTGCCTTTTTTCTTGAACTCATCGACCAGCCGTTCTTCCGACGCGATGATCTCGCGGCCGGTCTTCTCGGCGGCTTCCTGCATCACGTCCTCGAACACTTTTTTGTCTTCGGCCGAGAGTTTCTTCCAGACCGTGGGCGAGACGATCGTGAGCAGCGAATCGATGATGTGGCCCGTGAGCGAAATGTTCTTCTGCACCTCGTAGAACTTCTTCGCCTCGATCGTCGGCAACGGGTTCTCCTGCGCATCGACCGTGCCGTTCTGCAGCGCGAGGTATACCTCGGCGAATGCGATCGGCGTCGGGTTCGCGCCGAGTGCCTTCGGGAACGCGAGGTAGGCGGGCGCATCGGGCACGCGGATCTTCAGGTCCTTCATGTCGGCGGGCGTGCGCACCGGCTTTTTCTCGGTCGACGTCACGTCGCGCGCACCGTAATAGTTCAACGCGGTAATGTGGTTGCTGGTCTTGTCCTCGTAGCCCTTCGACAGCTCCTTGAACACGTCGCTCTTCGCATACTTAAGCAAGTGCTCGGAGTCGCGGAAGATGAACGGGAAGTACGTGACCGACAGCGGCGGGTAGCTGCGCCCGGCAAAGCTCGCGCCGGTGTAGATGATGTCGACGGTGCCCAGCGTGAGACCCTGGTTGATGTCGGACTCCTTGCCCAGGCTCGACGCCGGGAACACCTGGATGTCGTAGCGCCCGTTGGTGCGCTTCTTGATTTCTTCGGCCGCCCAGACCGCGTTTTTCTGGAACGGCTCGGAGGTTTCGTACACATGCGCCCACTTCAGCTTGGTTTGTGCGTTGGCAATGCCGAATAGCCCGGAGCCGCTCGCCAGTATTGCGCATGCCGCAATCGTTTTGATAGCAAATCGTTGGGTCTTCATGGTGGTCTCCTTGGGGTGAAATGGAATCGTCGAGAAAGATCCTGGGTCAAGTTGCGATCGATGCATCGGGCGTGCGCGCACGTCGCCAGCTGGCCTGGAAGCGTCGATGCGCCTTGGCCATGGGGTGGTGCATCGCGGCCCGGGCGGCATCGGGGTTCCGATCGGCGATGGCCGCATGCACGCACACGTGTTCGGCAATGGAGGCTTGCCGGGTGCGCCATGTCTCCCGCTGGCCGCCGAGCTGCTTGAAGAGCGGCCCGAGTCGCGAGGACCAGAACCCTTCCGCCATCTGGCTCAACACCGCGTTGCCGCAGGCGGACACGATGGCCATGTGAAAGGTCCGGTCGGCCTCGATCGGATTCACACCCGCGGTGGCCAACGCGCGCATCTCATCGATGGACTGCGTCATCCATTGAGGATCTTTGCGCCTGGCATGCGTCGCGGCCAGTGCGGCGACTTCGCCGTCCACCACGCGTCGGGCGCGAATGAATTCAAGCGGCATCCCGCGGCGTGTCTTCCGCGGGCGCCGCTTCGTCGGGCTGCAATCGCTGCACCACATACACCCCGGAGCCGGTGCGCCCCTCGACCCGGCTTTCGACTTCGAGCGCGACCAACGCTTCGCGCACCGACGGGCGGCTCACGCCGAACTGCTGCGCGAGATCGCGCTCGGCCGGCAGGCCCGCGCCGGCCGGGTACTCGCCACTTGCAATCAGCGCGCGCAGCTGGGCCGCGATCTGGCGATACAGGCGTTGCGATTCGACGATCTGGATGGGCACGGCAAACGGGCGGCAACCAGCTAAGGGTTGTCCTTGATTGGCCAGGTGGTCACGCCAATCAAGAATACGCGCGATCGGCTGCCCAGGCACTCGGGCTAACCCCAGTCGGGTCGCCACCCACCCACCCACGCAGGACCACCCATGAGACTCGAAGGCAAAACGGTGTTCGTGACCGCCGCAGGCCAAGGCATCGGCCATGCGAGCGCCCTGGCCATGGCCGCCGAAGGCGCGCAGGTCTGGGCCACCGACGTCAATGAGAAGCTGCTCGAGCGCTACGCGGGTGTGGCCAACGTGCAGACCGCGAAGCTCGACGTGCTGGACAAAAGCGCGATCGACGCATTCTTCGCCAAGGCGCCCCGGTTCGACGTGCTGTTCAACTGCGCCGGTGTCGTGCACAACGGCACCGTGCTCGATGCGAGCGACGACGACCTCGACTTTGCGTTCAACCTGAACGTGCGTGCTCAGTTGTGGACCATTCGGGCCGTGCTGCCCGGCATGCTGGCGGCCGGCTCGGGCAGCATCATCAACATCGCGAGCGTGTGCTCGAGCATCAAGGGCCTGCCGAATCGCTGCGTATACGGCACCACCAAGGCCGCGGTGCTGGGCCTCACCAAGAGCGTTGCCGCCGACTACGTCGCGCAGGGCATTCGCTGCAATGCGGTGTGCCCAGGCACGGTGGATACACCGTCGCTTGCCGAGCGCATCAACGCGAACGCCGACCCGGTGGCCGCACGCAAGGCGTTCATCGCGCGCCAGCCGATGGGGCGACTCGCGCAGGCCGAGGAAATCGCGCCGGTGGTGGTGTTCCTGGCCAGCGACGAGTCGCAGTTCGCGACAGGCCAGGCGTTCTCGGTGGATGGCGGCATGACGATTTGAGTGGGCTCGACCGATCGCCCATCGGCCTGTGGTTGCGCCGGGCAAGACGGGCCCCGTGCTGAGCGCAAGGGCCTTTCGCGTGGGCGTTCGACGTTTTGCGATGAAAGGCAAGTCCAACATGGCGCGCACGTCGCGCCGACTTGGCCGCGGCCATTTGCCTCGCTTCCCCTCCCCTTCATCAGGAATACTTGAGCGATGACCCGAATCGATCGCGTCGAGATCAGCCAAGTCGACCTACCGCCCAAAGTCGCCCGGCGCGATGCCATCCAGTCGTTCGTCGTGCAGGAAACCGTCGTGGTCATCGCGCGTTGCGACGACGGTTCCGAAGGCATCGGCTACACCTACACGATCGGCACCGGCGGCTCGTCGATCGTTGCCTTGCTGCGCGACCACCTTGTGCCGCAACTGATCGGGCGCGATCCACAGCAGATCGAAGCGATCTGGCGCGACTTGTTTTTCTCCACGCACGCGACCGCCGTGGGTGCGATCACCAGTCTGGCGCTGGCGGCCATCGACACCGCGTTGTGGGACCGAAACGGCAAGGCCCAGGGCCTGCCGCTGTGGCGCATGGCGGGCGGTGCCCAGTCGCGTGTTCCGGTCTACACGACGGAGGGCGGCTGGCTCAATCTCGAACCCGCGCAACTCGTGGAGCAGACGCTGCAAGCGCGGGCCAACGGGTTTCTGGGCGCCAAGTTGAAGGTCGGCAAGCCGCATGTGGCCGAAGACATGGCGCGGCTCTCGGCGGTGCGCCGCGCGGTCGGACCCGATTTCGAACTGATGGTCGATGCCAATCAGTGCTTCACGTTGTCCGAGGCGATCCGTCGCGCGCACCAGTACGCTGAACTCGACCTGGCCTGGTTCGAAGAGCCGATGCCGGCCGAACACGTGGCTGCGCATGCGCAGCTGTTGCGAAGCACCAGCGTGCCGATTGCGGTCGGCGAGTCGATCTATCACCTCTCGCAATTCGGTGAATACGCGAAGCAGGGCGCCTGCTCCATCGTGCAGGCCGATGTGGCGCGGATCGGCGGCATCACGCCGTGGCTGAAGGTCGCGCACCTGGCCGAAGCGCACAACCTTGCGATGTGTCCGCACTTCTTGATGGAGCTGCACGTGAGCCTGTGCGCAGCCGTGCCGAATTCGCGCTGGGTCGAATACATCCCGCAGCTCGACGACCTGACGACCAGCCGTTTGCAGATCGTGGACGGGCACGCGGTCGCACCCGAATCGCCGGGCATCGGCATCGATTGGAATCTGGCGCAGTTGAAAGCGCGACGCAAATTCGACGCAATCGTGGTCTCGAGCAACGCGTGACCTGCGTTCGCGCGATCGGGAAGACGTCGGGAAGAGGCCAGGCAGGGGTTGTCGGCAAAAGGTCAAGCGCAGCAGGGCTTGCCGAATCGACCGGAATGCCTGCAAAATAGAACGATCGTTCGTTCTATTGAGAGTCCGACATCGACTCCTTCGAATCCATTCGCTCGCTGGCCGACACCGCAACCCCGCTGGCGCATTCGCTGCCGAAAGGCCAGCAGGCCAAAGCCGCCATCCTGGATGCGGCGCTGGGTCTTGCCGCCCAAATGGGGCTGGAAGGCTTGTCGATCGGCGCGTTGGCCGCGGCCACGGGCCGCAGCAAGTCGGGTGTGTTCGCACATTTCGGCTCGCGTGAAGAGTTGCAGATCGCGGTGCTGCGCGGCTACTTCGAGCGCTTTGAGCGCGCGGTGTTCACACCGGCGTTGCAAGAGGCCCGCGGGCTGCCGCGGCTGCAGCGCGTGTTCGATCTCTGGATCGCGCAAGTCGGCAGTGCCCACGGCGCAGGTTGCATCTTCATCAGCGGCGCCGCCGAATTCGACGACCGGCCAGGTCCCGTGCGCGATGCGCTGGCACACGCGCTCGACGTCTGGCTCGCGGCATTGCGCCGCACCGTGCGGCAGGCGCAACAGGAAGGTCAGCTGGACGCCGAGGCGGCGCCCGAGCAGATCGCGTTCGAGATTCACGCGCTGGTGCTCGCACTGCACTTCGAAGCGCGCCTGATGCGCTGGGCGGCCGCGCCGGACCGCGCGCGGGTGGGCTTTGCCAACCTGCTGCAGCGCCATCGCCAAGCGAAAGCCGACCCCGACTGAACGATCTGCCGGGTCGACCAGTCGACCCACGCCAAGCGCCGGCACGGAGCCGGCATCTCCCGATTTGCCATCCGACCACAATCCCGGTTTTTTTGACCTTCCACGGAGTTCCGCCCCCATGCCCAGCTACACCCCGCCGCTTCGCGACATGCAGTTCCTGCTGCACGAAGTCTTCTCTGTGATGGACGACTACCGCGCCATGCCCGCGCATGAGGCGCTCGATGCCGGCACGATCGACGCCGTGCTCGAGGAAGCCGGCAAGTTCACGAGCGAAGTGATTTTTCCGCTGAACGCGGTCGGCGACGAGCAGGGCTGCACGCTCGACAAGACCACGCACGAAGTGAAGACACCGGACGGCTTCAAGGACGCCTACCGGCAGTTCATCGACGGCGGCTGGCCGAGTCTGGCCTGCGACGAAGCCTATGGCGGCCAAGGCCTGCCGGTCGTCGTCAACCAGTGCGTCTACGAAATGATCAACAGCGCGAACCAGGCCTGGGGCATGTACCCGGGCTTGTCCACGGCGCGTACGAAGCGCTGCACGCGCACGGCGATGCGCAACAGCAGAAAATCTATCTGCCGAAGCTCACGAGCGGCGAATGGACCGGCTCGATGTGCCTGACCGAGCCGCAGTGCGGCACCGATCTGGGTCTGCTGCGCAGCAAAGCCGAGCCGCAAGCCGACGGCAGCTACCGAATCACCGGCAACAAGATTTTCATCAGCTCGGGCGAGCACGACCTGGCCGAGAACATCGTGCATCTGGTGCTGGCGCGCCTGCCCGATGCGCCGATGGGCAGCAAGGGCATCAGCTTGTTCGCGGTGCCGAAGTTCATGGTCGACGCAGACGGCAACCTGGGCGCGCGCAATTCCGTCTTCTGCAGCGGGCTCGAGCACAAGATGGGCATCCACGGCAATTCGACCGCGCAGATCACGCTCGACGGGGCGGTGGGCACGCTGGTTGGCCAGCCGAACAAGGGACTGGCCGCGATGTTCGTGATGATGAACGCGGCGCGGCTGGGCGTGGGCAACCAGTCGCTCGGGCTGACCGAAGTGGCCTACCAAAATGCGCTGGCTTACGCGAAAGACCGGCTGCAGATGCGCGCGTTGTCGGGCCCCGCCGAGCCGAGCCAACCCGCCGATCCGATCATCGTGCATCCCGCTGTGCGCCGCACATTGCTGACGGCCAAGGCGTATGCCGAAGGCGGTCGCGCGATGTCGATCTTCTGCGCGCTGCTGATCGACCGCGAGCGTCGGCACCCGGATGAAGAAGTACGTGCCGAGAGCGCTTCGATGGTCGCGCTGCTCACGCCGATCGTCAAAGCCTTCATCACCGACAACGGCTTTGCCGCCACCTCCGGCTGTTTGCAGGTGTTCGGCGGTCACGGCTACATCGCCGAGACCGGCATGGAGCGCTTCGTGCGCGATGCGCGCATCAACATGATCTACGAGGGCACCAACGAGATTCAGGCGATCGACCTGCTGGGTCGCAAGGTGCTCGGCGACCAAGGCGCGGCGTTGAAGCAATTCGGCAAGCGGATTGCTGCGTTGGTCGCAGAAGAAAACGCGAACGAATCGATGGCCGAGTTCCTGCAGCCGCTGGGCGCACTCGGCGCCGAGCTGACCCAACTGACCGGCGAGATCGGCATGCGCGCGATGCAGCAGCCCGAGAGCGTGGGTGCCGCCGCCAGCGACTATCTGCGCATCGCGGGCCATCTCGCATTCGGCTACTTTTGGGCGCGCATGGCCCAAGTCGCGTTGCGCGAGATTGCAAAAGGCAACGCCGATCCGTTCTATGCGGCCAAGCTGCAGACCGCGCGCTTTTACTTCGCACGGCTGTTCCCTGAGACCGCGACGCTGCTGCGCACCGCACGCGCCCAGGTCAGCAACCTGATGGACACGGCCGACGCGCTCGCATGAGGGCCAACGTCACGCTCCTGTGCCTCGCACTCTGCGGGCTTGCGCAGCCGGCCGCTGCGCAACCGACACCGCTCGGCGCTTGGCAGAGCATCGACGACGACACGCACCAGCCCAAAGCCCTGCTGCGCATCACGCAGCGGCCCGACGGCAGCTTGAGCGGTCGCATCGAAGCGCTGCTGATCACTCCACCGGTGCCCGACCCGGTCTGCATCGCCTGCACCGACGACCGAAAAGGTCAGCCGATCGTCGGGCTCGAGATCATTCGTGGCGCCAAGCAGACGCCGGGCCGGGCCGTGTGGGAGGGCGGTCGCATTCTCGATCCCGAAAACGGCACGACCTACGCGCTGCGCCTGACGCCGATCGACAATGGCGAGAAACTGCAGGTGCGCGGCTCGTTCGGGCCGTTCAGCCGCACGCAGACCTGGGTGCGGGTGGGCCGATAGCGATGCATCCCGTGATTTGAAAGAACGGCAAGACGTGAGCACAACGACTGTGCCCGGAACGGGCGCGATCCATCCTTTCGACCAGGCGCTGCAACTGCAGGCCGGCATCGACGAGGACCATTGGCAGGGCCGCACCAGCCCCGCCTACGCGAACATGGTCGGCCCGTTCGGCGGCGTCACCGCGGCGCAGGCGTTGGCCGGTGTGTTGATTCACCCGAAGCGGCTGGGCGACCCGGTCGCGCTGACCGTCAACTTCGCGGCTGCGGTGGCCGATGGTGCGTTCGATCTGATCGTGCGGCCGGTGCGCACCAATCGCTCCACACAGCACTGGACGATCGAGCTGCGCCAGGGCGATGCGGTGGCGCTGACCGGCACCGCGTTCACGGCATTGCGGCGCGACAGCTGGGGCAACGACGAAGTTGCCAAGCCGAGCGCGCCTGGGGCAGGAGCGACGCCCGCCGCGCGCCGCCGCGCGCTGGCGCCCGTCTGGCTAGAACGCTACGACCTGCGCTTCGTCGAAGGCGAGTTGCCGGCCAGGTTCGAGGGGCACGAAGCCGGCCACCGCTCGCTGTTGTGGCTGCGCGATGAGCCGCCGCGTGCGCTCGACTACGCATCGCTCGCCGCGCTGTCCGACGCGTTCTTTCCGCGCTTGATGCTGCGCCGCGGACGGCTGGCGGCCGTTGGCAGCGTCTCGATCACGACGTACTTTCATGCCGATGCCGCGCAACTGGCAACGGTCGATGCCGCCCATATCCTGGGCGAAGCGACCGCTGGCACGTTCCGCCATGGATACTTCGACCAAACCGCGCGGCTGTGGAGTCCCGCCGGTCCGCTGCTCGCGAGCTCGCACCAGATTGTCTATTACAAGGAATGAGAAACCCCATGGAATCCTCCGGCCAGGACATCCTGCATCACGTCGACGCCGGCGTCTCGACGCTCACGATCAACCGGCTTGCCCGAAAAAATTCGCTGACGGCTGCGATGTATGCGCGGCTGGCCGATGCCATGGAAGCGGCCGCCCACGACGCGGCGATTCGCGCGGTGGTGCTGCAAGGGCACGAAACCATCTTCAGTGCGGGCAACGACATCGGCGACTTCCTGAACGCGCCGCCGTCCGGCAGCGACGCGCCCGTCTACCGTTTCCTGCGCGCGATCGCCACCTTCGACAAGCCGCTGGTGGCCGCCGTCTGCGGCCCGGCGGTGGGCATCGGCACCACCATGCTGCTGCACTGCGACCTGGTCTATGCAGGCGACAACGCGGCGTTTTCGATGCCGTTCGTGAACCTCGGCCTGTGCCCGGAGGCCGCGTCCAGCCTGCTCGCCCCGCAGATGTTCGGCTACCACCGCGCAGCCGAGAGCCTGCTGCTGGGCGAGCCGATGACGGCGGAAAGCGCGCTGGAAGTCGGGCTGATCAACCGCATCGTGCCGCCGGCGGAAGCCAACGCGCTCGCGCAGCGGCAAGCCGCCAAGCTCGCGGCCAAGCCATTGACCTCCCTGATCGCGACCAAGCAATTGATGAAGCAAGGCCAGCGCGACGCGGTGCTGCGCCAGATGGACGCAGAAGGCGCGCACTTCGGCCGCATGCTGCGCGAGCCGGCCGCGCGCGAGGCGTTCGGTGCGTTCATGGAGAAGCGCAAGCCGGATTTTGCGAAGTTGTAGAGCCGGCTCCGGCATCGCGCCCGATGGCAGATTCAAAATTGCCGACCATGCGCTCCCCTGCGCTGCTTCGGTACGCATTGCAGAACCGACTGCCACGCACCGCGCGTGGACTCGCCTGGCTGCGCCGCGAGATCATCGGAGGCGTGGTGCTCGCGCCGCTGGAGCCGGTGCTGCACGCATCGCAGTGGCGCTTTGCGTGGGCTGGGCTGCTGACTCTCATTGGGCACCCGCTGTTCGGCTGGATCTGGACCCGCTGGGAACCGCAGCCGTGGGAGAGCATGCGGTTGCGACTCGCAGCCGGATCGCTTGGATTGATCCTGCTGGTGGTGGCCGTCAAGCTCGATGCACGCGCGCGATCGGCCCAGGTGATCTTCAATGTGGTGTTCTGGCTGGTCATGCCCGTGCTGTTCATCTACATGTATTTGTGCAACGGCGGCAACGCGATCTGGCTTGCAAGCGCCACGGCCATGCTGCTCATCTACTATCACTCGGTCGACTGGCGCATTGCAACCGTCGGGTTGGCACTGGCCATCGTCTCGGCGTCGACGCTGTTCCAGCTGTTCGGGCCTCCGGTCGTCCTGCTTCCATCGCCACCGGACCAGACCGTCAGCAATTTGATCGTCCTGTTTTTCTTTTGGGTGGTCTCGGTGGTGATGGGTTTTTCCACCGCCAACCAGCGCCGCGTGAACGTCCGGCGCACCCTGACCACGATCGGCATCATGGCGCACGAGTTGCGCACCCCCCTGGCCACCGTCGGTCTGATCGCACAGGCGTTGCGTGGTGCGGCAGTGCAAGCCGAACCGAAGTCGGCCGCTGCGATTGCACTGCTGGCCGAGCGTCTGGCGGCCGTCGCACGCAGCATGAATCATCAGATCGACATGCAGGTCACGAACGCGCGCCTGCTGCGCCTGTCGCCCCAGCGGGAGCCGGTGTCGGCTGCTCAGCTGGTGCACGACACGCTCACTGCGTTTCCGTTTCGCAATCCTCAGGAGCAGGCTGCGGTGTTGGTGCAGGTGCACACAGATTTTGTTTTTTCTTCGTCCAAAGCGTTGTTTGCTCATGTGCTGGAGAACCTGCTGGCCAATGCACTGCGCGCACTCGCTGCAACCGATGCGCCGCTGCGCCCCGGCGACATCGTGATCACGGTGGAGAGCAGGGCCAACGGGCGCACCGGCCAGCTGATCGTCAGCGACCGCGGCGTGGGAATCGATCCGGCTTTGCAGCAGCGGGTGTTCGAACCGTTTTATTCAACCGACAACCAGACCGGCAACGGACTGGGCCTTGCGTTTTGCAAGCGCATGGTCAAGAGTGCGGGCGGCGCCATCTCGGTGCGCTCCCAGCCCGGGCAGGGCGCGACGTTTTCGATCAAGCTGCCTGTGATGATGGACACTTCATCGACGCGGTAGAGGCAAACGGTGCATGCCAATGGCCGCCAGCCCGCGTGTCGGCATCCATCTTGAACGAAGGGCGTCGCCAAACCAACGCGACGTGCTTTCTTGGGAAGTCTTGCAGCTGAGAGTCACCTCATGAGCCTGTCTTTGTTCAAATCGCCGGGCGCTGTCATGCTGCTCGACGACGATGCGGCGTTTCTCGAAATGATGGCCCTGGTGCTGCCACCCGAATGGCCGGTGCGATTGCTGTTGCGTCCGTCCGAGTGCATCGCGCAACTGACGCGCCAGCGCACGCTGCGCGAAGCCGATCAGTGGCGCCAGCAAGAAATGGTGGACCGGTGGCACAAGATCCGCATGCCGCTGCTGCCGCAAATCCTCGAATACTGGCGGCAGAGTCCGGCGCGCTATCAGCTCACGCAGGTTGCGGTGATCGACTATTCGATGCCTGCGATGGACGGCCTTCAAGTGCTCGATGCGCTGCAGGACTGGCCCGGGATGCGCATCTTGCTGACCGGGCGCGCCGATGATCAGTTGGCCGTCGACGCGTTCAACCAGGGTCTGATCCAGCATTTCGTGCCGAAACAGGCCTCCGACATGATTCAGCGGCTGTTGGGTGCCGTTCGCCGGCTGCAGACGGCAGCCGACCCGCGCGGTGCGCAGATCTGGCGATCGACCTTGTCGGCGCGTCAGTACGCGTTGGTGAACATGCCGTCGGTTGCGCGCGCACTGGAACGCTGGAGCGAGGCGCGCTGGGTCGAGCATGCGGTGATCGGCAAGCCGTTTGGCATGCTCGGGCGAGACGCCGCCGGCCGTGCCGGCTGGCTGCAGCTCGAAGCCCACAACGACCTGGATGAACTGGCCGATTCAATGGATGCATCCGATCTGGATGCCAATGCAGTTGAGGACGTGCGACGGGGTCGCCAACTGGTTGACCTCGAGCTTCGCCACGCGTTCGGGCAATCGCGACCCGCTGGAGCTGCAACCGACATTTCCGATCGGCACCGAAGAGCCGCTGTTGGGCGCATTCTTTGCGCTGCCTGACCAAACCGAAGACCCGGTCGACAGCTACCAGCATTTTTTGTCGCAACAGCCGGCTCGCTGGGTCGAGCAGTAGCGCGCCGCAATCGGCGAGAGCGCGCCGATCGGATTTCCCCAGTGGAAATTCAAGATTCGACGCGGCCCCCACGCCGGGCGATCGGCCAGTTCCAAGGTTGCACCATGGGTGCCACGGCTGCGGCAGCTTGCTCGATGCGGTCGACTTCGGCATCCGTCAGCGTCGCCGTGAGCGTGAGGCGCACCATGGAGCGATTGCGGCTGGTGGCCGGCGCGCAGAACACGGCGCCGAAGACGTTGTGCTCCTCCAGCCGGTCGCGCAGCTTCATCGTGTCGGGCTCGGCGCCGGCCTCGAGCGCGATGATCTGTTCGGTGCCTTGGTGGATCGGGTAGCCCAGTGCAGTGAGCGTGGCACGCAGCCGCGCAGTGATCTGATGCAACCGGGTGCGCTGGGCATCGGCTCTCTGCACGACATCCAACGTGGCGGCAAGGCCAGCAATTTCATGTGGCAGCAGGCAGGAACTGAAAATGTTGGGAAAGCTGTTGTTCAGGATGTAGTAGCGCATCGCGCGCGGCATCGTGAAAAAGCCGGCGCGGCCTGCAAACGCTTTTGCCAGGCTTGCGGTGATGAAATGCACGCGGTCCAGCAAGCCGAGTTGGGCACAAAGCCCGCGCCCGTTCGGTCCGTGCGTGCCGAGTGAATGCGATTCGTCCACCAAAATCATGCTGCCGTGGCGTTCGGCCGTCTCGACCATCGCTTGCAGCGGACAGAGCGCACCGGTCGAGCTGTAGACCGAGTCGACGATCACCACGCCCGGGCCGTGGCGCGCCATGATGCGGTCCAGATGCTCTGGATCGTTGTGGCGAAACGGGTGTCCGGTCGCCCGCGCGGCATGCACGCCTTCCCAGAGCGAGGTGTGGGCCATGGTGTCGACGTACACCGGTGTGTCGCGGATCGGCGATCGCTTGCAGCAAGCCGGTATTGGCTGCATAACCGGACTGGCAGAGAAAGCCGTCTTCTTTGCCGATCCATGCCGCCAATCGGCACTCGAGCGCGTGGGTGGGGTGCTTGAGGTGAAGGAATGCCCCAGACTGGATCACGGCTTCGCTGCCGTGACGCAAGACCGCGATCTGAGTTGCCACGATGTCGGGATGACCCGAGATGCCCAAATAGTCGTTGCCGTCCAAATGAATTGCATCGGCGCCGGCGGTCTTGCCATGCAGGATGCAGACGCCCCCCCAAACCTCATCCCATTTTTTGGTGAATGTCGATTCGATTCGATGTCGAAGATGTGGGGTGATCGCGGGATCAAGGGAAGCAGTTGCACCCGGTGCGGCTGCTTGAAGAAGCGTTTCCATGGGACCGAATTCCTTGAAAGGACTGCCTTGATCTCAATCGCAGAGAGGCGGTGAACGCTCGAGCTGTAAGTCGTCGCTGTGAATCGAGCAGTTTCAAATCCGAAACTGGTTGTTTTTCCGATGCGCAATATGTACCTTGCGACTAAGGATTTGTCTATCGCAAAAGCGAACTCGATTACCTAAAACATACGCTTCGATCAACTGTCCGGCAAGCTCTTCGTGTCCTAACAAAAACATCCAGCAAACATCAGCAACAAAATGTAACTATTATTGCAATAGATGTTTCAAATCGTAATTCATGATTTGCGTCGGTGTAGTTTTCTGGCTCGAACGATTTCCTTTTCCCAGCCCCAGAATTCATACGCTCTTGGGCGCGTTGCAACGCTTGAGTCAGTTCTGGTTCCAGGGAAGCCCGCGGAATTTCCAGCCACTGCCACTGCTGCGGTGTTTCTGAGCATCCGGATCGCCCTCAAACCCTTCAAGAATGTTGTAAGCCTGCAAACCCTTTGCCGTGGCGGCCCGTGCGGCCGCGATGGATCGCACGCCACTGCGGCACAGCATCAACAGGCGCGTGCCTGCCTCGAAGCGCTGCAAGCCGATCTCGAACGCGGGGTCGAGCTGCATCTGCGGCCACTGCTTCCAAGCCAGCGCGACAGCCCCGGGTACGAAGCCGACCCATTCGCGCTCGGCATCGGTGCGCACATCGACGATCACCGCAAGGCCGTCTTGCGTCCATCGCCAGGCCAGTTCCGGCGAAATGTCGCCGGCGTACCCCTCGGCAGGGCGAACCGGGTCGGCTCCTTGAGAAGCCGCCGGCCCGGAAGCAGCAGCGTGCGGGGTTGTCTGCCCGTCGGCGGGGAGACCCGGGTTGTTCATTGCGCGGTCGGACATGTCCATCCTTGGTTGCTCAAAAAGCCAGCTTAACCAGCCGGTGTTGCCGGGATGCGGTCGATAAGACGGCTCGGTGCCGTGCAGGTGCAGCCACCGGCACCTGCGTCAACGGCGGTCCGCCTGACTTTCTTTACAGTTCCGCACATCGCCGCTAACGTTTTCTCGAACATTGCCGCCATCTGCTTCAATAGAAAGTTCCAGCCGATGCCAAACCGCTCCGACAAAGAAGACAAAGACAAGGAAGCGAAGAAGCGAGACCTTGCGGGCATCTGGCAGCCGCCGCTGCGCGGCACCAGCCGTGCGGTCGACATGGCCGACTTCGACCCCGACGCGAAGCCGTATTCGACCGGCGACAAGAGCGACGACAAGGACTTGGTGGACACGCTCGCCATCGAGATCGACGAACTGCAGAACCTGTTCTATGCGGACAAGCGCTTCAAGCTGCTCGTGGTGCTGCAGGGCACCGACACGTCCGGCAAGGACGGCACGCTGCGCGGCGTGTTCGCGCGCACCAGCCCGCTCGGCGTGCGCTCGATCGGCTGGAAGGCGCCCACGGAAACCGAGCGCGCGCACGATTTTCTGTGGCGCATTCATGCCCAGGTGCCGGAAGCCGGCCACATCATGTGCTTCAACCGCAGCCACTACGAGGACGTGCTGGTGCCGGTCGTGGACGGCTGGATCGACGCCGAGCAGACCGAGCAACGTTACGCCCAAATCAACGATTTCGAGCGCATGCTGTCCGAGACCGGCACCGTGATCCTGAAGTTCATGCTGCACATCGGCTTCGACGAGCAGCGCGAGCGGCTGCAGGCGCGCCTGGACAACCCGGCCAAGCACTGGAAGTTCGCGATGAGCGACATTGAGGCACGCAAGCACTGGAACGAATACCAGCAGGCCTACGGTGCGCTGCTGGGCGCCACCAGCACCGAATGGGCACCGTGGACCGTGGTGCCGGCAAATTCCAAGACGCACCGCAACCTGATGATCGCAACCCTCGTGCGCGACACGTTGAAGGGCCTCGAGCTGCAATACCCGACCGGCGACCCGAAGCTGTTCGGCCTGAAGATCGAATGAGTGTGGCAACCGCATTGCCCACGTTCCCGCCACACACCGCACAAGCCAACCGAGCCAAGACATGACCGACCTGTCCGCCGAATTCCAGGCCCTGGCCAATTACCGCCCGAAGCACAAGGTGCGCTTCGTCACCGCCGCAAGTCTGTTCGACGGGCACGACGCAGCCATCAACATCATGCGGCGCATCCTGCAAAGCATGGGCTGCGAAGTGATCCACCTGGGGCATGACCGCTCGGTCGAAGAAGTCGTGACGGCCGCACTGCAGGAAGACGTGCAGGGCATCGCGATCAGCAGCTACCAGGGCGGCCACATCGAGTACTTCAAGTACATGGTCGATCTGCTGAAAGAGCGCGGCGGCGCGCACATCCAGGTGTTCGGCGGCGGCGGCGGCGTGATCGTCGAGAGCGAGATTCGCGAGCTCGAACACTACGGCGTCGCGCGCATCTACAGCCCCGGAGACGGCCAGAAAATGGGCCTGGCCGGCATGATCGGCGAGATGGTGATGCGTTGCGACCGTGACTTGTCGGAGCATGCGCCGACCGACCTGTCGGCGCTCGAAGGGCACGGCCAGATGGCCTGGCGCGCGCTAGCGCAACTCATCACGGCGCTGCAAAACGATGCGGCCGATGCGGGTCTGGTGGAACGCATGCGGGCGACCGCCATGGCCACGAACATCCCCGTGCTCGGCGTCACCGGCACCGGCGGCGCCGGCAAATCCTCGCTGACCGACGAGCTGATCCGGCGGCTGCGGCTCGACCAGCAGGACGCCCTGCGCATCGCCGTGATCTCGATCGACCCCTCCCGCCGCAAGAGCGGCGGTGCGCTGCTCGGCGACCGCATCCGCATGAACGCGATCCAGCCCTGGCGCACGGCAGCGGGTGCGAACGCACCAGGCGACAGCGACAGCGGCCAACGCGTGTTCATGCGCAGCCTGGCCACGCGCGACTTCGGCAGCGAGATCAGCACCGCGCTGCCCGACGTGATTGCCGCCGCCAAATGTGCGGGGTTCGATCTGATCGTGGTGGAAACCTCCGGCATCGGCCAGGGCGACGCGGCGATCGTGCCGCTGGTCGACGTGCCGCTCTACGTGATGACGCCCGAGTTCGGCGCCGCGAGCCAGCTGGAAAAAATCGACATGCTCGACTTCGCCGAGTTCGTCGCAATCAACAAGTTCGACCGCAAGGGCGCGGCCGACGCGCTGCGCGATGTCGCCAAGCAGTTGCAGCGCAATCAGGAAGCTTGGAGCACGCCGCCCGACCGGATGCCGGTGTTTGGCACGATGGCCGCGCGCTTCAACGACGACGGCGTGACGGCGCTCTATCAGGCGATGAAGCCGCGACTCGCTGCGCTGGGGTTGAGGCTCAACGACGAAGGCCTGCTGCCGGCTGCAGACGTGCGCCACAGCACCAACCAGACTTCAATCGTGCCGGCCGCGCGCACGCGTTATCTGGCCGAGATCGGCGACACCGTGCGCAGCTACAAGCAGCGTGCGATCGAGCAATCCCGGCTTGCGCGCCAGATCCAGCAACTGCGCGCCGCCAGCGTCATGCTGCGCGAAGCCAAGCCGGACAAGGCGCGCGCATCCGAAGCCGCCGAAGACTTGGCTGCGCAACGCGAAGCAACGCTCACGCCGCATGCGAAAAAACTGCTCGCGCAGTGGCCCGCGATGCAGGTGGCTTATGCGGGTGACGAATACGTCGTGAAGATTCGAGACAAGGAACTGCGCACGACGCTCGTCACCAAAAGCCTGTCGGGCACACCTATCCGCAAAGTCAGCCTGCCGAAGTACGAGGACCACGGTGAAATCCTCAAATGGCTCATGCTCGACAACGTACCGGGCAGCTACCCGTACGCGGCCGGCACCTTCGCGTTCAAGCGCGAGAACGAAGACCCGACCCGCATGTTCGCCGGCGAGGGCGACGCGTTTCGCACCAACCGCCGCTTCAAGCTTTTGTCCGAAGGCATGCCCGCGAAGCGGCTGTCCACCGCGTTCGACAGCGTCACGCTCTACGGCAACGATCCGGATCTGCGCCCGGACATCTACGGCAAGGTCGGCAACTCGGGCGTGTCGATCGCCACGCTCGACGACATGAAGGTGCTGTACTCCGGATTCGACCTGTGCAGCCCGACCACGTCGGTCAGCATGACGATCAACGGCCCGGCGCCGACGATCCTCGCGATGTTCATGAACACCGCGGTTGATCAGAACCTCGAAAAGTTCCAGGCCGACAACGGTCGCGACCCGACCGAAGACGAGGTCGGCAAGATCAAGGCGTGGGTGCTCGCCAACGTGCGCGGCACCGTGCAGGCCGACATCCTGAAGGAAGACCAGGGCCAGAACACCTGCATCTTCTCGACCGAGTTCTCGCTGAAAGTCATGGGCGACATCGCCGAGTACTTCGTGCAGCACGACGTGCGCAACTTCTATTCGGTCAGCATCAGCGGCTATCACATCGCCGAAGCCGGCGCGAACCCGATCAGCCAGCTTGCGTTCACGCTTGTCGAACGGCTTCACCTTGGTCGAAGCGTATCTCGCGCGCGGCATGCACATCGACGAATTCGCGCCGAACCTGAGCTTCTTCTTCAGCAACGGCATGGACCCCGAGTACTCGCGTGATGGGCCGCGTCGCGCGCCGCATCTGGGCGGTCGCGATGAAGGAAAAGTACGGCGCGAACGAACGCAGCCAGAAGCTGAAATATCACATCCAGACCTCGCGGCCGCAGCCTGCACGCGCAGGAGATCCAGTTCAACGACATCCGCACCACGCTGCAGGCGTTGATCGCGATCTACGACAACTGCAACAGCCTGCACACCAACGCGTTCGACGAAGCGATCACGACGCCGACCGAAGACAGCGTGCGCCGCGCGATGGCGATCCAGCTCATCATCAACCGCGAATGGGGCCTGGCGAAGAACGAGAACCCGAACCAAGGCGCGTTCATCATCGACGAACTCACCGAACTGGTCGAAGAAGCGGTGCTGCAGGAGTTCGAGCGCATCACCGAGCGCGGCGGCGTGCTGGGCGCGATGGAGACCGGCTACCAGCGCGGCAAGATTCAGGACGAATCGATGCACTACGAGATGCTGAAGCACACGGGCGAGCTGCCGATCGTCGGCGTCAACACGTTCCTGAAGCCCGCGGGCGAGCAGGCCCCGGACAAGCTCGAACTGGCGCGATCCACCGAAGCGGAAAAGCAGGGGCAGCTGCAGCGCCTGGCCGACTTCCATGCGCAGCACCGGGGCGACGCGCCGGCGCAACTGAAGCGCCTGCAGCAGGCCGTGATCGACAACGCGAACGTGTTCGACGTGCTGATGGACGCGGTGCGCTGCTGCTCGCTCGGGCAGATCACGAACGCGCTGTTCGAGGTGGGCGGGCAGTATCGGCGCAGCATGTAGCACGGCACCTGCAGCCGCGACACCGGCGCCGACCACGATGGGGTCGAATTCCAGCGCAGCGGCATTCATGCCGCTGCCCCCGCGGTCGGACCGAACATGTAGCTTGAGATGGCTGCGCCACCGAAGAACGCATCTTCGTGATGGATGCGTGTGGCTGCGTCGCCTTGCGCGGCGCCGAGCGCGACCATCAGAGGCAGCAGATGTTCTTCGCGTGGATGGGCGAGGCGCGCTGCGGGCGCCTGTTCCCAGGCGGCGATTTCGGCGCTGCGCTGCGCGGGATCGGTGCCGCTCAGGGTTTGCGAAAGCCATGCGTCGAACGCGGCCGACGGCTGCTTCGCCTGCGCGCCCATCATGCGCAGGTTGTGCCAGCTCAAGCCGCTGCCGATGACGAGCACGCCTTCGCTGCGCAGCAGCGCCAGCGCGCGGCCCGCGGCAAGGTGCTGTTCGGGGTCGAGCCCCGCTTTGAGCGACAGTTGCAGCACCGGCACGTCGGCCTGCGGATACATCACCGCTATCGGCACGAACGTGCCGTGATCGAAGCCGCGTTGGGTATCGAGCCGGGCGAGCATGCCCGCGGCTTCGAGCAGGCCGCGCACCCGCCTGGCCAGTTGCGGCGAACCGGGCGCTGGATACTGGACTCGGTACGTGTTCTCGGGAAAGTTGCTGTAGTCGTACAGCATCGGCGGATTCGGATGCGCCATGAGCGTGAACTCCGGCTCTTCCCAGTGCGCGGAGATCATCAGCACGGCCCTCGGCTTCACGCCGACCCGTTGCGGCAATTGTTGCAGCGAGGCCGCGAGCTTGTCATGCGTGGCGCGCATCGGGCCACCGATCCAGGGCCACGGTCCGCCGCCGTGCGAGATGAAGAAGGTGGGCAGCGCTTGCATGCTCATCGGCTCAGGAACTCGAGTCCGTATTTCTCCGCGATGGTTTTCGCCTGTTGCGAAGCCGGGCGCGTCGGGCTGCCGGTGTCGAGCACAGAGATCTCCGCAATCATCGCGTCGAAGATGCCGCCCGGCGAGCTGATGATCAATTGGCGGCCGACCTCGGGGCCGATGCTCGTGAAGCCATGCGGCGTGCCTCGGGGCACGAACACCGTATCGCCGGGACCGAGCTTGAGCAGCTTGCCGTCGAGCTGGAAGTCGTAGTGACCCTCGCAGATCACGAAGGTCTCGTCGTAGGTCGGGTGCCGGTGCAAGCCAGCGCCGGATTGCGGCGGTTCGATCGCTTCGCAAACCGTGTACGCATTCCAGTCCTGACCCGCGGTGGTCTTGAAAGTCATCTTCATGCGACCGAGTTGTTAAGTCGTTCCCTCGCCGGCGGCGAAATGCCTTGGTTGCATCGCGTCATGCATGGCGTTGTCCGGCTCGCCGTGGTTGTGCAGCGGCTCCATCCCGTTCGTCGCCTCGACCGGCTCGGCAGCCCGGTCCGCTGCGCTGCGAAACGGCGACACTGGCTGATGCACCTTGCGCTCCAGAAAGTCCGACCACCTGGCCGTGCCGGCGCGCACCTTCACGATCCAGTCCTCGGGGTCGTACTCGACGCCCATCGCGTTTTCTGCATAGCCGGGGCCGGTCATGAACGCGTTGGCTTGTTCACTGGTCGGCCAGGCGTCGATCTGAAACTCCATCTGGTTGCCGTCCGGGTCGCCGTAGTACATCGACACCGTGATGCCGTGGTGGATGCACCAGTAGGGCACGATGCCCTGCTTCTTGAGCTCCGTGTAGTTCTCGAACAGCGCTTCCATCGAGGGGTAGGTGTAGGCCACATGGTCGACGCCGATCAGGCCTTGTTTGCTCGGGGGCGGTCCACCCGCGGCCTCGGGCGCCAGCACGTCCATGTTTGCGAACGCGATGCGATGGTGCTCGTCGTCGTACGTCAGAAACGCCAGCTCCGGACACTGGTGCTGAATGCGTGCGTTGAACACGGCCTGATACCAGGCGATCATCGCCTCGAAGCGGCGCGTGCGGTAGACGACATGAACGAACTTGGCCGGGCTGATGCGAGGCATGAATGAGGTCTCCTTGGAATCCTTGAACAATCGGAATCGAACCGTTCTGCCTGCTCCATCGTGTTGGATGAACGCGCATGGTTTCTACGCTTGCGGTCGTTCTTTGGCAACCATGGACGGAAGTCGCCTGCGCGTTGATCTGCACAGTCGGGCGCATGAAGCGATGCCCGGCGGGCCTCGCCCATTCAGAGCCCGCGCGCCGCGGGCCGCCCAGGCAGCGGCAGCGCCGTCTTGTAGCGCACCTGCTTGAGCGCAAAGCTCGAGCGAATTTTCTCGATGCCAGGGATCGGCGTGAGCTGCTCGAGGATGAATTTCTCCAGCGCGCCGATGTCGGCCACCACCACGCGCACCAGATAGTCGCTGTCGCCGGTCATCAAATAGCACTCCATCACTTCGTCGTGCTCGGCGATGCGCGCTTCGAATTCGGCCAGCGACGCCTTGTTCTGCGCCTTCAGGCTGATCGAGATGAACACATTGAGCCCGAGGCCGAGCGCGGCGGCGTCGAGCAGCGCGACGTGGCACGCGATCACACCGGCGGCCTGCAGTGCTTTCACGCGGGCCAGGCACGGCGACGGCGACAGGTGCACGCGCCGCGCGAGTTCGACGTTCGACAGTGCGCCGTCGCGTTGCAGTTCGGCCAGGATGCGCAGATCGGTGGTGTCCAGCAGCATGAAATTTCTCGGACGTTTCCGTCTGCAGCGAGTTCTGCCGTATCGGACCCCGAATCGATTTCGATTCGGACGCACATTCTGCATGCGCCAGCGTAAAGTTCTGCGTCATGAACGCAAGAACCGATCTCTCCACCTTCGCCGCGAAAACCAGCATGCCGCAGGCCGATGCCGATCCGACCGAGACCGCCGAATGGCGCGCCGCCTTCACCGACCTGATCGACGCCCAAGGTCCGGAGCGCGCGCGCTGGATGCTCGACGAATTGGCCCGGCTGGCGCGCGCGCAACGCATCGGCTGGCAGCCGGAACTGGCCACGCCGTACTTCAACACGATCCCTGTCGACCAGCAACCTGTCTTTCCAGGCGATCTCGCGATCGAGGAACGGCTCGCCTCGCTGATGCGCTGGAATGCGCTCGCGATGGTGGTGCGCGCGAATCAGGCCGAGATGGGCGGATCGAGCGAGCTCGGCGGCCACATCGCCAGCTATGCGAGCGCGGCGGACCTGTTCGAGGCCGGCTTCAATCATTTCTTCCATGCCAAAGGCAATGGCCACGGCGGCGACCTCGTGTTCTTCCAGCCGCACAGTGCACCGGGCGTTTATGCGCGAGCGTTTCTGGAAGGCCGCTTGTCCGAAGCCGACCTCAAGCACTACCGGCAGGAACTCGTCGCGCCGAGCCGCGGCGCAAGGGGCCTGTCCAGCTACCCGCATCCGTACCTGATGCCCGACTTCTGGCAGTTCCCGACCGGCTCGATGGGCATCGGGCCGATCAGCTCGATCTATCACGCGCGCTTCATGCGCTATTTGACGGACCGCAATCTGCTGAACTGCAGCGGCCGGAAAGTCTGGGGGGTGTTCGGCGACGGCGAGATGGACGAGCCCGAATCGATGAGCGCCCTGACGCTGGCCGCGCGCGAAAAACTCGACAACCTGGTCTGGGTCGTCAACTGCAACCTGCAGCGGCTCGACGGGCCCGTGCGCGGCAACGGCCGCATCATCGACGAGCTCGAAAAACTGTTCGCAGGCGCCGGTTGGAACGTGATCAAACTGATCTGGGGCAGCGACTGGGATGGCCTCTTCGCGCGCGACCGCCAAGGCGCGTTGCTGCGCGCATTCGCCGACACGGTCGACGGCCAGATGCAGACCTTTGCCGCGAAAGACGGCCGCTTCAACCGCGACACCTTCTTCGGCCAGAACGCGGAACTCGCGCAACTCGCGCAAGGCATGACCGACGAGCAGATCGACCGCCTGAAGCGCGGCGGGCACGACCTCGTAAAAATCCATGCGGCTTACGCAGCCGCCGCAGCGCATCGAGGCCAACCGACCGTGATCCTCGCGCACACCAAAAAAGGCTATGGCATGGGCGCATCCGGTCAAGGCCGCATGACCACGCATTCGCAAAAGAAGCTCGATGAGACCGACCTGATCGAGTTCCGCAACCGCTTCAACCTGCCGTTGACGGACGACCAAGCCAAACGGCTCGAATTCTTCAAACCTCAGGACGACGCGCCCGAGATGCGTTATCTGCGCGAACACCGCGCCGCGCTCGGCGGCTCCATGCCGCGGCGCGAGACCGCCTGCGACCTGGTGCCCAAGCCCGAGCTGGGCAGCTATGCCCCGTTCGCGCTGGCTGCCGCTGGCAAGGAGATGAGCACCACGATGGCGTTCGTGCGCCTGCTCGGCAACCTGATGAAGGACAAAACATTGGGGCCCCGCATCGTGCCGATCGTCGCGGACGAAGCACGCACCTTCGGCATGGCCAACCTGTTCAAGCAGGTCGGCATCTATTCGAGCGTCGGCCAGCGCTATGCGCCGGAGGACATCGGCTCGATCATGAGCTACCGCGAAGCCACCGACGGGCAGATCCTCGAAGAGGGCATCTCCGAGGCCGGTGCCATCGCGAGCTGGACGGCCGCCGCCACCAGCTACAGCGTGCACGGCCTGGCGATGCTGCCGTTCTACATCTACTACTCGATGTTCGGCTTTCAGCGCGTCGGCGACCAGATCTGGGCGGCGGCCGATCAACGCCCGCGCGGTTTTTTGCTGGGCGCCACCGCCGGCCGCACCACGCTCAGCGGGGAAGGCCTGCAGCATCAGGACGGCACGAGCCATCTGATCGCTGCAACGATCCCGAACTGCAAGGCCTACGACCCGGCTTTCGCGGGCGAGATGGCCGTGATTATCGACGCCGGCATCCGCGAGATGCTGGTCGAGCAGCAGGACGTTTTCTACTACGTCACGCTGATGAACGAGAACTACGCGCAGCCCGATCTGCCGGCAGACGTGCATGCCGACGTGCTGCGAGGATGCTATCTTTTAAGTAGCTGGAAACGCAGTAAGGACGTACGCCCCGAGCCAATTTCTTCTGAAAAACGATCGGTTACGCTGCTAGGTTCCGGCGCGATCCTGACCGAAGTGGTCAAGGCCGCGCAGAGGCTGATCATGGAGGGCATCGACGTCACCGTGTTCAGCGTCACGAGCTGGAGCGAACTTGCACGCGACGGCTTGGCGGTGGAAGTTGCAATGCGTGACGGCACAACCGATGCGGCCGCCGAAGCGCCGTTCATCACGCGCCAACTCGAAGCCAGCGCGGGCCCGATCGTCGCGGCGACCGACTACGTCCGCGCCGTGCCCGAGAGTGTGCGTCCCTTCGTCCCCGAAGGTCGCCGCTACCGCACGCTCGGCACCGATGGGTTTGGCCGCAGCGACACGCGTGCCGCGTTGCGCGACTTCTTCCAAGTCGATTCGACTGCGATCGTGAATGCGGCGAAACGCGCACTCGAGGATGGTTTGCATTTCGCTTGAATGCATCGGTGCGGGCGCAGACGCTTTCGGGTGCTGCCTGACCGCGAAGCACGCTCGACCGGGACGAAGCCATGCATCCGCTGTGTCGACAACTGCACCAGCCCGCAGTGCATCCATCGTCTGGGTTGCCGTGCCTCGACGATCGCTGGTGCCTACTTCAACTCGATCTCCACAAAAACGAACTCGAATGCATTGGCGTTCACCACGTTGTGCTCCACCTCGGTGGCCCGCGCACAGGGCACCCCCACCGTCAGCGGCGCGCGCACCTCGCCCTGCGGGGTTTCCAGCAGCAGCGTGCCGGTCGTCATCGGCACCACCACGCAGTCCATGCCGTGGCGGTGCCAGCCGGCTTCGGCATTCGGCGCAAAGCGCCATTCGGTGACCTTCACGCGTTCGCTGTCGATCTGCACGGTGGGTACGGCTTGCGGTCGGCTCATGGAGTTCATCCTCGCGGCTCCACGCCGCACCAGTCGATTGGGAAACGGGCCGGCGCGGTCGTCACGCGCGTCGTGCCGGTCAGCAAGTCGTCGGGCGCGTCGATGGGGCCAGTGGCGCGCGCTAGCAGCCATCGATCGGTTGCCGGCACGCACCGTGAAGGTGTTCGAGAGTTCGGGACGCACCGCGTGCTTCATGATATGCAGGCCGGGTCTAACCGGTTGCTGTCAATGACGATGCAGCAGGCTGCGTGCCGGCCATCGCCGACGATTCGCTCCATCGCGCATTCCGAAGACACCTCGGATTTTTACGCCGCATTCGCTGAGTTGACTGCGCGCAACTTGCCAAGCACCATGCACCCACAACGCGAATCGGTTTTGCATGCCGCTCACCGGACGCGCTCCACCCACCCAAAGGCCAGTCACCATGTCCGTCGTCTCCCTCCACCCCACCACCAACCGCACCGGCTCGGCCGAACGCGCGGTGCGCGAAGACCTGGCGGCTGCCTACCGCCTGATCGCCTACTTCGGCCTCGACGACGGCATCTACACGCACATCTCGGCGCGCGTCCCCGGCACCGAAGACCAGTTCCTCATCAATCCGTTCGGCATGCTGTACCGCGACATCACGGCGTCCTCGCTCGTGAAGATTGATCTGGACGGCAAGATCCTGGGCGACTCGCCCCACGATGTGAACCCGGCCGGCTTCACGATCCACAGCGCGGTGCATGCGGCGCGCCACGACGCGGCCTGCGTGCTGCACACCCACACGGTGGCCGGCGTGGCGGTGTCGTCGCTCAAGGACGGGCTGCAGCCTTGCAACCAGTGGGCGCTGCAGTTCCACAACCGCGTGGTCTATCACGACTACGAAGGCATTGCGCTGAATCTCGACGAGCGCGAACGGCTGGTGGCCGATCTGGGGCCGACCGCCAAGGTGATGGTGCTGCGCAACCACGGGCTGATGACGCTCGGCCGCACGATTTCCGAAGCCGTGATCCTGATGCTGAACCTCGAGCGCGCCTGCAAGGTGCAGATGGCGATCCAGGCAAGCGGCCAGGCCGTCCACGCACTGTCGCCCGAGACCTGCGAGCTGACCGCCAGGCAGTACGAGAGCGGCGCCAGCAAGCGCATGACGGCCGGCGGCGACCCGAACGCGCGCGAATGGAAGGCGCTGCTGCAGCGGCTGGAGCCGCTGCCGGCGAGTTCGTTTCGCGACTGAACTCGTTCCTGCCAAAAGACATCCGGGAACGTGCTCGGCTCCCGAGCCCGAGCCGCCCGGACCGAATCCGCACTGCCGCCGCTTCGCCGAGGGCCGATGCAACCCATGCGTGATGTGCCGATCGGCAGGCACAGCCTCAACACGAATCGCCTGAAGACTCGCCCGCCGCCGGTTTCCCTGAACGCCAACGTCGAACCCACCCACAAGCACCCTGGACGTGGTGCTGCACGAACTCCACGCACCATGAACGACACCCTCACGATCGACTCGAAACGCCTGTGGGATGCGCTGATGACGCTCGCGCAGATCGGCGCCACCGACAAGGGCGGCGTCTGCCGGCTTGCGCTGACCGAGCCTGACGGCCAAGGCCGCGCGTTGTTCACCGAATGGGCCGAAGCCGCCGGCTGCAGCGTGCGGGTCGATGCGATCGGCAATCTGTTCGCGCGCCGCGCGGGCCGCAACCCGGACCTGCCCGCGGTGGCCACCGGCAGCCACCTCGACACGCAACCCACCGGCGGCAAGTTCGACGGCAACTACGGCGTGCTGGCCGGCCTCGAAGTGCTGCGCACGCTGAACGATGCCGATGTGCACACGCAGGCCCCGCTCGAAGTCTGTGTCTGGACCAACGAGGAAGGCTCGCGCTTCGTGCCCGTGATGATGGGCTCGGGCGTCTACGCCGGTGCGTTTTCGCTGCAGCATGCGCTCGATGCGACCGACCGCGAAGGCATCACCGTGGCCGCTGCGCTGAACAAGATCGGCCAAGCCGGCAACACCCCCGCTGCGGTGGCCGATGGCGCGCCGGTGTTCGGTGCCTACTTCGAAGCGCACATCGAACAAGGCCCGGTGCTCGAAGACGCCGACATCCCGCTCGGCGTCGTCACCGGCGCGCTCGGCCAGCGCTGGTTCGACGTGGTGGTGACGGGCCAGGAAGCGCACGCGGGCCCGACCCCGATGGCGCTGCGCCGCGACGCGCTGCAGGCCGCCGCGGTGTTGATCCAGCAGGTGCACCAGACCGCGATGGCCGAGCAGCCCGACGGCCGCGGCACGGTCGGCTATGTGCAGGTGCATCCGAACTCGCGCAACGTGATCCCGGGACGGGTCACCTTCACGGTGGACTTCCGGCATGCCGACGACGCGGGGCTCGACCGCATGGACGCGGCCATCCGCAAGGCCTGCGCCGCGGTCAACGACGGCGAGCACGGCAGCGGCCTGGCAGTCACGATCGAGCAGACCGTCTACTTCCCGCCGGCGCGCTTCGATGAACGGCTGGTCAGCGCAGTGCGCGAAGGCGCCGCGCGCGCCGGCCTCGCGCACCAGGACATCGTGAGTGGCGCGGGCCACGACGCGGTCCACGTGGCGCGCGTGGCGCCGACGGCGATGATCTTCGTGCCGTGCAAGGACGGCATCTCGCACAACGAGATCGAGGACGCCAAGCCCGAGCATCTGGCCGCGGGCTGCAATGTGCTGCTGCACGCGATGCTGGCGAGCGCGGGGGTGGTGGGGTGAGCGGCCTGAACCTTCTTGGATTGCAACTGGCGCTGGCTTTTTCCGAGGGCGGCTGCAAGCGGCTGCACAGCGTCGAGTTTCTGCACGGGCAGCCGGCGAATCCGACCCAAGGGTGTGCCGGTGTTGCCGGGCATCGAGCCACGCACCCCAGACGATCGATCGGTACGTTGCCGCGCCGAATGAAACTGCAAATCACTCCGCGCTGATCTTTCCCCGCGTCACGACGGCGGAGAACTTGGCGTCTTCTTTTTGCAGGAAGGCGGCGAATTCTTCGGGGCCGAGCGCCGTCGCGGTGACACCGCTGGCATCGAACTTGCGCAGCAGCTCCTGCGACTTCAGCACGTCGAGCAGTTCGGCATTCAAGCGCTCGACGATCGCAGGATCGGTCGCCTTCGGCACGAAGATTCCCTGCCAGACCGTGACGTCGGCGCCTTTCCAGACCCCGACGTCGGCCAGCGAAGGAATGCCGGGCATGGCCGGTGATACCGATCCCAGCACACCGTAAGCCTTGATCTTTCCAGCCGCCACGTGCTTCATCACCATCGACAGCGGCAGCACCGCAAGGTCGATCTGGTTGCCGGTCAGGTCCGTCAGGATCTGTGAGCCGATGCGGTAGGGAATGTGCGTCATCTGGACCCGCCCCTGCTGCCTGAGCAGTTCCCCACCCAGATGCGACGCGGTGCCGACGCCTGGGGTCGCGTAGTTGAATGGATCGGGCGAGGCTTGCAGCTGCGCGTAGAGCGCCTGCGCATCGCGCGCCTGCAGCGCCGGCTTGCCGACCAGCACCAAAGGCTGCGAGCCGAGCAGGGTGACGGGCTGGAAGTCGGTTAGGCCGTCGTACTTGACGATGGTCGGCGTGACCAGGCGGGCAAGGACGATGCTGCTTTCGACCGACAGCAGCAAGGTGTAGCCGTCGGGTCGGGCGCGTGCCGCCTTGTCGGTGCCGATCACGCCCTCGGCGCCGACCGTGTTATCGATCGTCACCGGCTGGCCGAGCCGCCTGGCCAGCGCTGGAGCGATCCAGCGCGCCATGGCGTCGACATCGCTGCGCATCGAATAGGGCACGATCATCGTGAGTGGCCGGGAAGGCCAACCGTCGGCATGAGCGATGCTGGTCGCAGACGCTGCACCCACCACGGAAGCAAAGAGCAACGTACGGCGGAAAGCGTTGAGAGACGTCATGACGGTGCGGCGGCCATGAAAAACCGTCTGCGTTGGTCGCAGACCGGGCTCGGCAGTCACTGTTGTTGCTGCTGCTGCCCCGGCGGCACGTCCAGTCGCTCCACGCTGACCTTCATCGCGCCCATCTCGAGCGGCCCGTAGTTCGAGATGAACGCGACATCGGCCGCATCGCGCCCGTAAGCCAGCACGATGCGGCCGCCGCGCGGCTCGCTCTGTGTGGCGTCGAACGTGAACCAGAAGCCGTCGATGAACGCCTCGAACCAGGCGTGCATGTCCATCGGATCAAGCCGGTGCAGATAGCCGACCACGACCCGTGCGGGGATGCGCAGCGCGCGCGTGAGCGCGACGCCGACGTGCGCGAAATCGCGGCAGACACCGGCGCCGGCGGCCAGCGTGTCGAGCGCATCGGTGGTCGGATCGCTGACGCCGTAGCGATACTCGAGGTTGTCGTGAATGAACGCGCGGATCGCCTCCACCTGGTCGTAGCCGGGTGCGGCATGGCCGACGATCTGCAACGCCTTGGCGGTCATTTTGTCCGAGGGGCAGTAGCGGCTTTGCAGCAGGTACAGCAGCGAGTGATCGGGCAAGGTGCCGATCAGCGACAGCGGCGCACCGGGCGAGACGCGGATATTTTCTTCGGTCTCCATCACCACTTCGACCTCGATCTGCATCTGCCCCTGCGGAAACGTCAGCCGCTGGCACAGGTTGCCGAAGCCGTCGACGAATTCGATCGGCCGCACCCAGGGCGTCATCTCGTAGCGTTCGCTGATCATCCATTGCGCCATGCCGCTCCTCGGGCGCAGCATCGCGACCACCGGGCAGTCGGCGGCGGCGTTCATGGTCAGGGCGGTGGTGGCTTTGAGCTTCATGGCGAACAAGCTTTCCTTGCGACGGCCGGCGGACCGGCGTGGGAGGGGTGATGGCGGGCATCAAGCAAACCGTGTGCCGCGGTTCGGCCGCAAACGGGCGGCGCAGACCGGCAACCGGTGCGGCGCGGAAGCAGCGGCCCGCTACTTGAAGATCACCGTCTTGTGCCCGTTGATCAGCACCCGGTGCTCGCTGTGCCATTTCACCGCGCGCGCCAGCACCTGGCTTTCGGTATCGCGGCCCATCGCGGTCAGGTCTTCCACCCGGCTGCTGTGGTCCACGCGCGCCACGTCCTGCTCGATGATCGGGCCCTCGTCGAGTTCGGCCGTCACGTAGTGCGCGGTCGCGCCGATCAGCTTCACGCCGCGGTCGTGCGCCTGGTAGTAGGGCTTGGCGCCCTTGAAGCTCGGCAGGAAACTGTGATGGATGTTGATCGCGCGGCCCGCAAGCCGGGTGCACATCTCGTCCGACAGGATCTGCATGTAGCGCGCGAGCACGACCAGCTCGGCGCCTTCGGCTTCGATGATTTCGAGTTGCCTGCTCTTCGGCCTGCGCGCTTGGTTCGCGCCGCTGGCGGCGATGTGGTGGAACGGCACGTTGTAGCTGGCCGCCAGCTGGTAGAAATCGCGGTGGTTGGAGACGATCGCGCGGATGTCGAGCGGCAGCAGGCCGGACTTCCAGCGGAACAGCAAGTCGTTCAGGCAGTGGCCTTCCCTGCTCACCATGATGACGGTGCGCATCGGCCCGTCGGTCGCGTGCAGCTTCCAGTCCATGCCGAACGGCTCGCGCAAAGCGGCCGAGCCGCTCGCGCAGTTCGTCGGCGCCGTGCTGCTCGCAGGCGAACTGCACGCGCATGAAAAACAGGCCGGTGGCGTGGTCGTTGTACTGCGCGGCCTCCTCGATGTTGCCGCCGCGCTCGAGCAGAAAGCCCGACACCGCATGCACGATGCCCGGGCGGTCGGGGCAGGACAGGGTCAGGATGTATGCATGGTTCATAGGGCGCGGATTGTCGCAGCATGCGCGGCTTGGAAGCGGATCGAAGCCGTGACGGCGCAGGGCATCGGTGCCAGAATTGCGGGTTCGACCGTTCAATTTTTTGGCTTGCAACCGAGCCGGGGAGATGCGCAAATGGGCTTCAACGACTTCCGCATGGACAACCACTGGTTGCCGTTCACGCCGAACCGCAACTTCAGACGGACCCGCGCGTGTTCGTCGAGGCCGACGGCATGGAGTTCACCACGCACGACGGCCGCAAGGTGCTCGACGGCATCTCCAGCCTCTGGTGCGTCGGGCTCGGCCACAACCGCGCGCCGATCAACGAGGCGATCAAGCGGCAGCTCGACACGCTCGACTACGCGACCGCGTTCCAGGTCAGCAACGACCAGGCCTTCATGGCGGCCGAAGTGATCGCCGACATGGCGCCGGGCGACCTGAACAAGGTGCTGTTCTGCAACTCGGGCTCGGAAGCGGCCGACACGTCGCTGAAGGTGGCGCTGGCCTACCACCGCGCCCGCGGCGAAGGCCACCGCAACGTGTTCATCGGGCGCGAGAAGGGCTATCACGGCGTCGGCTTCGGCGGCATGAGCGTGGGCGGCATTCCGGCGAACCGCAAGGTGTACGGCACCGCGCTGCTGCCGCGCGTGGACCACATGCGCTTCATCCACGACCCGGCGAACCACGCGTACGTGCACAACGAGGAGCCGGTCTGGGCCGAAGACCCGCTGCTGGAGCTCGAACAGCGCATCCTGCCGCTGCATGACCCGAGCAACGTGGCCGCCATCATCGTCGAGCCGATCGCCGGCAGCGCGGGCTGGTACGTGCCGCCGAAGGGCTACCTGAAGCGGCTGCGCGAGATCTGCGACAAGCACGGCATCTTGCTGATCTTCGACGAGGTGATCACCGGCTTTGGCCGCATGGGCACCAACTTCGCGGCCGACTACTTCGGCGTCGTGCCCGACATGCTGAACTTCGCCAAGTGCGTGACCAACGGCGTGATCCCGCTGGGCGGCGTGATCTGCCGCGACAAGCTCTACGACGCGATGATGAAGACCGATGCGCCCGACCATGCGGTCGAGTTCTTCCATGGCTACACCTATTCGGGCCACCCGGTCGCCTGCGCGGCGGCGCTTGCGACGCTGCGAGCTGTTCAAGCAGGAAAACCTGTATGCGCGTGCGGCCGAGATGGGCAAGGTGCTCGGGGACGCCGTGCATGCGGAAGCCAAGGGACTGCCTAACGTCATCGGCATCCGCACCCTCGGGCTGGCCGCCGCGGTCGATGTCGCGCCGTTGGCCGGCGCGCCGGGCAAGCGCGCGTTCGACATCTTCATCGACTGCTTCAAAAAGGGCGTGCTGGTCCGCCCGGCCGCCGATGTGCTGGTGCTGGCGCCGCCGTTCATCGTCGAACGCACGCAGATCGAGACGATGGTCGGTGTGTTGACGGATTCGATCCGCGCGCATGCCTGAGTCGTCGATTGCAACGGCTGCAAACCGCCGCTGCACACCCGGTCCGGCGTCAGAACCAGCGCCGCGTCGAGCGAATACGAATCGGTAGCCGCGGCCTGCGCTGTGCATTCGCAGCCAGCCCCGCGCCCAGCAATACCAGGCCTGCTGCGGCAACGCTGGCCAGCACACCGCGGTGCGTGGTTGCCCAAAGCTGGGCGCTGTTGTCGACCGCTTGCGAATCGAACCGGCCGTGCGCGCCGGGGTCTCCGGCCACCGGCTCGTACAGGTTGTCGGGCCGGTCGGCCGCGATCCGCCGGTCGGTCTGCTGACCCTCCACCGCGGTATCGCCCAAATAGCGATCGAGCAGGCCCGGAATCAACCGCGTGCCCACGATGGACTTGGCTGCCGGCAGGCCGATCCAGACTTCGCGCCGCCGATTCGTCGCCGCCCAGTAGATGCCGCGCGCCGCCACTTCGGGCTGAAAAATCTTGCCCATCGGCTTCGGCCGCCGCGACAGCGTGGTGCGGCCCCAGTCGAACTGCGGCGTGTTGAACGCGGACAACGCGACAAACGTGATGTGCACGTCGCTGCGCTCGGCCGCCAGTTCGCAACGCACCGAATCGGTGAAGCCGCGGATCGCCGCCTTCGCGCCGCAATACGGCGCCTGCAGGGGAATCGATCGATACGCGAGCGCCGAGCCGACCTGCACGATGGTGCCGCGGTTGCGCGGCTTCATGCGCTTCAGCGCGGCCTGCGTGCCCCAGACGGTGCCCAGATACGTCACCTCGGTCGCGCGCTGAAAGTCGGCGGCGGACACGTCGTCGACCCATGAAAAAATGGTGGCCATCGCGTTGTTGACCCAGACGTCGATCGGCCCCCATTCGGCCTCCACGCGCTCGGCCGCAGCTTCCACCGCCTGCGCATCGGCCACGTCGGTCGGCAGCACCAACGCGGTGCCGCCAAGCCGCTCCACATCCGACTTGGCGCCGGCCAGGCCTTCCGCGCCACGCGCCATCAGCGCCACGTGCCAGCCGTGCCTTGCGAACTCGCAGGCCACCGCGCGGCCGACACCCGCCGAAGCGCCTGTGACCACCGCGATGCGGCGGCTGCGCGGGGAGAGATCGACAAAGGATGCAGACACGATAGGCCCTTCGAGGGGAAGATCAAAACGGATCGAGTGGATCAGGAGGGGCCGACACCTTGGCGGTTCAGGCGGCAGACTTGCGGCATCAGGGTCCGGTACAGCCCAACTGGACAATCGGCGCTGCGGCAACCGCCGTGCCTTGCTCAGTTGGACGAACCGGGCGGCGGCGCGCGCAGCGCTGCACAGGGGTCGCTCGGTGGCAACGCAGCCGTTGCCAGCAGCAAGTCGACCCCGGCGGCTTCGGCGAACCGCTGATTTGCTTCTTTTTTGGAAGCATCGTCCGCAGCACCGGTCTGCGCCAGCACGACTTTCGCGCGCAGTTGGGGCGGCAGATGCTGCGGCACGCCCAGATCGCGCCGCACATGCCCGCCGCCGGCAATCAGCAGCACGGTCTGGCCGGGCACGAACTGCCTTTCAACGGTGCGCGCCATGGCGGCGTCGCGCGCGAGCTGAATGCGCGTCATCGGTGCGATCTGGCTGTTGGGCAGCAGCTGGCAATGCCCGTCGCGGATCGCGTCCCGCTGCTCGGCCAGCGCCATCGGGTGCAGCACGGCGTCGAGCCTTGCATCGGCCATTGCCGAGCGCATCTGCGCCCGCGGCAGATTCGCGCCCACCACCGGCACGCCGGCGCGCACCGCCGCCATCACAGCGGGTCGATACGGCGGCCACGGCCAGCCGGCTTCCTGCCAGCCGAGCGTGGCCTGCACCGCATCTTCCGAAGCATCGCGCGGCAGGCCGGCCGTGCTGTGCCCCTGCTCGGCCATCTCGAGCGCGAGGGCGGCGAGTTGTCCACGTGCCGCCAATTCTTCGACTGCGAGTTGCTCGATCCGGTGATGCTCCGCTGCGTCGTGCTGCTCGCCCAGCAGCAGCACGTCGGCGGGCAGCAGGGCCAGCACCCGGCTGGTGACCGACGCATCACCAATGTGCGCAGAAGCCGATGATGCCGTGGCCGAACCTGCAGGCACCGCGCATCCCGGCAGCGATGTCAGTGCCAGCCCCAGCACCGTCAGAAAAATGGCAGAGCGCGAATGGTTCATCAGGGAGCAGATGTTTGCAAACAACCCGACAGGGGCCGAGGAGCCGGCACCGCCAGTCCACTGGCGCCGCCCTCGGTGCGGACGAAGCCGGGAGCCGACAGAAGGGAGCGAAGGCTGAGGGAGAGTCCACCCTCTAGCACAGGGGGCCGCGGAGCAGGCTCCGTCAGGCTGCAGGCGCCACCCTCGGTGGGGGGTAGCCGAGAGCCGACCGCAGGAAGTGAAGGCTGGGGGCGAGATCTAATGCACCAGCACCGGGTTCTGCGCGAGTTCGGCATAGCCTTCCAGCGTGTCCTCGACTTCCTGCTGGGTCGGCGTGTTCTCCTGCCAGGCGTGGATCTGGCGCTGGAACAGCTCGGCCCAGGAGCCGTCCAGGTACACCTCCTTGCCGGAGCGCTTGTCGACGATCTCGAAGCCGTGCCGCGCGAAGATCGACGCGGGCCACGGCACCGGGCTGCTGCTGGCGCCGGCCGCGCCGGTCAGCGCCAGCTCGGCGTCGTCGGGCTGCATGTGGACCACCACAAAAGATTCCGAGTCGTAGAGCATTTGCATGTCGTGGGGCCTGGCCTTTGGAGAAAAAGGAAAAGAAAAAAGGAACGGTGGAGAGAAACAAATGGCAAGCGCCGCAGCAACCGACGCAACCAGCATGCGGGCGGCCTGTCCTGCTCTCAGATAACAACGGATGGGCCCGATTCAAGGTGGACCCGACCGTTGGCAATAGGTTCTCGCACGATTGCGGAGTAGCCGCATTTCTCGGTGGGCAAATCTGAGCAACCTTTCGCATCTTCACCCATGACGCTTGCAAAAAGCGTGCGGGCAGCGGCGGCAGGCGGCTCGGCACGGTCGAACGCGGCTCAGAGGGGATCGATCGCCTTCAGATGCTGCTCGATCGAGTCGCCGTCCTGCTGCGTGATCTTGAGCTGCAACGGCAAAAACCCGAGGCTCGGCGCGAACCAGACGTCGACCTTCTGGTCTTTGGCATCGCGCAATTCGCGCGTGAGTTTCACGGTTTCCACCGGGTCGCCCTGATAGCGCAGTTTCTGCTCGGGCGCCACGACGAAATGCCAGATCTGCGCGTCGTTGTGACCGATGGTCTGCATGTCGACCCGGGCGCCAGGGCGAAACTTCGATGGGTTGCCCGCCACGCGTGCGGCCAGCTGGAAGATGATGCTCAGGCGGTCTTGCGCGCCCGCTTCGAGCGTCGCCTCGGGCGTGTCGGCGTTGCTGAAGGCCACGCGGTGCTTTCGCCGATCGAATTGCGCGGTGCGCGTGTTGCTGCGCACCCGGTCGACGAAAGTCACCGGTTGCAAGCCTTGCGCGCCGATCGTCCCGGTGCTGGTCTGGCTGCGCAACACCACCGACAGCAACTTGAACTCGAACTGCAGCCGATAGCTGTCCGCATCGTGCTGCCAGACGAGATCGGCACCCGCGTGGTAGTCCAGCCCCTTCATCGTCGCCGACACGTCATAGCGCAAGCGGGCCGGGTCGGGCAGCCGGATCGCTGGGTTGGGCGTGGCGGGCTGTGTGGCCGCCGATGCAGCCGTGGCAGCGGTGGCGGCCGGTTCGGGTGCGGTCGCAGCGCCAACGGACAGGGACCAGGCCAGCAGCGACGCCGTCAACGGGACCCTGCGTCGGCCACTGAGCCGCCGCCGGGTGCTTGCGAAGCGGCTCAAGGCGTCGACCCCACGAAGAGCGAAGGGTCGGCCTGCAACAGCGACAGCGGGTGGCTCTGCCCGGCCGCATGGTCTTCGACGCAGCGCAGCAGCAGTGGGCTGCGGTGCCGATCCTGGCTCGCGCGGATCTCATCCAGTGTGAGCCACAGCGTGCGCTCGATGCCGATGTCGAGCGAGTGGCCCGGCTGCGGTTCGCCGAGCGTGCCGGTGAATGCGAACCGCAGGTAGGTCAGGTCGGCCTCGTGCTCGGCCGCTGCCACGGTCTGTTTGCCCGCCGCTGGCCGCGCCAGATAGACGCCGACCAGCGCGGTCGGTGTGAACGCGCAGGCGGTTTCCTCCAGCGTCTCGCGCACGCAGGCGTCGATCAGCGACTCGCCCGGCTCCAGGTGGCCGGCCGGGTTGTTCAGCAGCAGCACGGCAGGGGAATCGGCCGAGTGCTCTTCGACGAGCAGGTATTTGCCCCCGCGCTCGACAATGGCGGCGACGGTGACGTTCGGTTTCCAACGCAGTTTCATGAGCTGGATTATTGAGCCAGGCCGCGATTGCCGCGAATATCGAGGACAGCCGGCAAACGGCCGAGGGCCGCGAAAAATCAGTGACAATGATTTTGCGGCAGATGCACTTCCCGAGCCCATCAGGCCACGGAGTGCAGGCGGTGCGGCGGCATACCCAACTGGATGCGGCCGGGCACGCCGAGAGACGGACAAGCAATCGAAACAAAACAGGCCCCTGCCGACGGGCCGACAACCGAATGCGCTGGGATCGACGCCCACGCCACCTCCGGTTGCCGAGCCGCCGGCTGCCAAGAGGAGAACAGATTCATGCAGATAGGCGTACCCGCCGAGACCGCGCCCGGAGAAACGCGCGTGGCGGCCACTCCGGAGACCGCGAAGAAATTGATCGCGCAAGGCCACACGGTGCGCGTGGCCGCCGGCGCCGGCCTGCCCGCCAGCGTGACCGACGAAGCCTACAACACGGCCGGCTGCGAGATCACCGATCAGGACGGCGCGCTCGGCTGCGAGCTGGTGCTGAAAGTGCGCAGCCCGCAGGACGACGAGTTGAAAAAAATGAAGGCCGGCGGCTCGCTGGTCGGCATGCTCAACCCGTTCGATGCGGACGGCTTGAAAAAACTCGCCGATGCGAAGCTCACTGCGTTCGCGCTCGAAGCCGCGCCGCGCACCACGCGCGCGCAGAGCATGGACGTGCTGTCTTCGCAGGCCAACATCGCGGGCTACAAGGCCGTGATGATGGCGGCCGACAAGTACCAGCGCTTCTTCCCGATGCTGATGACGGCGGCCGGCACGGTGAAGGCCGCGCGCGTCGTGATCCTCGGCGTCGGCGTCGCCGGCCTGCAGGCGATCGCGACCGCGAAACGCCTGGGCGCGGTCATCGAAGCGTCCGACGTGCGCCCGAGCGTGAAGGAGCAGGTCGAGTCGCTCGGCGGCAAGTTCATCGACGTGTCCTACGACACGCCGGAAGAGAAAGAAGCCGCCGAAGGCGTCGGCGGCTACGCCAAGCCGATGCCGCAGAGCTGGCTCGATCGGCAGAAGACCGAGGTCGCCAAGCGCGTGGCCGCCGCCGACATCGTGATCTCCACTGCGCTGATCCCGGGCCGTGCCGCACCCGTGCTGATCACGGAAGAGATGGTCAAGTCGATGAAGGCCGGCTCGGTGATCGTCGACATCGCGGCCGGCAAGGGCGCGAAGAACGCGGACGGCACGACGGGCGGCAACTGCCCGCTCTCGGAACCCGACAAGACGGTGGTCAAGCACAACGTGACGATCATCGGCGAGACGAATCTGGCTTCGATGGTCGGCGCCGATGCGAGCGCCTTGTACGCGCGCAACGTGTTCGACTTCCTGAAGCTGATCGTGGACAAGGAAGGCAAGCTCAAGGTCGACATGGAAGACGACATCGTGGCCGCCTGCCTGATGGCCCAGAACGGCGAAGTCAAAAGGAAATAAGAAGCATCATGGAAGTCTCCCATACCCTCACCAATCTGATCATCTTCGTGCTGGCGATCTACGTCGGGTACCACGTGGTCTGGACCGTCACCCCCGCGCTTCACACGCCGCTGATGGCGGTGACGAATGCGATCTCCGCGATCGTGATCGTCGGCGCGATGCTGGCCGCTGCACTGACCGTGACCGGCTTCGGCAAGACGATGGGCGTGCTGGCGGTGGCGCTCGCCGCCGTCAATGTGTTCGGCGGGTTTCTCGTGACACGGCGCATGCTCGAGATGTTCAAGAAAAAGGACAAAAAGCTGCCGACCATTGGGGACGCAGCGGCAAAGGCCGATAAGGCCGACAAGGGAGCGTCCGCATGAGCGGCAACACCGTCACGCTGCTGTACCTGGTGGCGAGCGTCTGCTTCATCCAGGCGCTGAAAGGCCTGTCGCACCCGACCACCTCGATCCGCGGCAACGTGTTCGGCATGGCCGGCATGGCGATTGCGGTTTTCACCACGCTGGCGTTGATCGGACAGCTCGGTGCCACCATCGGTGGGTACGTATGGGTGCTGATCGGCATCGCGGTCGGCGGCGCCTATGGCGCCTGGCGCGCCAAGACGGTCGAGATGACCGAGATGCCCGAACTGGTCGCGTTCTTCCACAGCATGATCGGCTTGGCGGCCGTGTTCATCGCGATCGCGGCCGTCGTCGAACCCTGGGCGTTCGGCATCACGCCGCCGCCGGTCGCGGTGCTGGCAGGCGGCTTCCCGCCCGAAGGTGCGTTGGTCGTGAAGGGCATCGCGCGCTTCCCGATTCCGGCCGGCAACCGGCTCGAGTTGTTCCTGGGCGCAGCGATCGGTGCGATCACGTTCAGCGGCTCGGTGATCGCGTTCGGCAAGCTCTCGGGCAAGTACAAGTTCCGGCTGTTCCAGGGCGCGCCGGTGCAGTTCAAGGGCCAGCACAAGCTGAACCTCGTGCTCGGCATCGTGATGATTTTGCTCGGCCTGTGGTTCACCGCGAACGGCAGCGGCTTCGCGTTTTCGCTGATGCTGATCCTCGCGTTCGTGATGGGCGTGCTGATCATCATCCCGATCGGCGGCGCCGACATGCCGGTGGTGGTGTCGATGTTGAACAGCTATTCGGGCTGGGCCGCGGCCGGCATCGGCTTTAGCCTGAACAACTCGATGCTGATCATCGCGGGCTCGCTGGTGGGCTCTTCCGGCGCGATCCTGTCCTACATCATGTGCAAGGCGATGAACCGGTCGTTCTTCAACGTGATCCTGGGCGGCTTCGGCGGCGACGCGGCAGGGCCGCCGCGGCCGGCTCCAAAGAGCAGCGTCCGGTGAAGAGCGGCAGCGCCGACGACGCGGCGTTCGTGCTCGGCAATGCCGAGACGGTCGTGATCGTGCCGGGTTACGGCCTGGCGGTGGCACGCGCGCAGCATGCGGTGAAAGAACTCGCGCTCAAGCTGACCGAGCAGGGCGTGAACGTGAAGTACGCGATCCATCCGGTCGCGGGCCGCATGCCGGGCCACATGAACGTGCTGCTGGCCGAAGCCGAAGTGCCGTACGACCAGGTGTTCGAGATGGAGGACATCAACGGCGAATTTGGCCAGGCCGACGTCGCGATCATCCTGGGCGCCAATGACGTGGTGAACCCGGCCGCGCACACCAAGGGCAGCCCGATCTACGGCATGCCGATCCTGGAGGCCTACAAAGCCAAGACCGTGATCGTGAACAAGCGCTCGATGGCCGCCGGCTACGCGGGCCTGGACAACGACCTGTTCTACATGGACAAGACGATGATGGTGTTCGGCGACGCGAAGAAGGTCGTCGAAGACATGATCGAAGGCGATCGAGTAGCTCGCCCCGTTCGGCACGACCCGTCGTCTGGAAGCCTTCCCGCCAACGCGACCCCCGGGTCGCGTTGTGCTTTCTGCAAGAGAACGCAACCGATGCACACCCCCATCGAAACCGAACGCCCGTGGATCGGCGCCTACCCGCGAAGGCGTGCCGGCCGATTTGCCCGAGTCGCCTCACACGTCGCTGGTCGGCGCTGATGGAGGAAAGCTTCAAGACCCACGCGGCGCGCACCGCCTACAGCTTCATGGGGAAGGACGTCCGCTTCGATGAGGTCGACGCCGCGAGTCACGCATCGGCCGCCTATCTGCAGCAGCTCGGCCTGGTCAAGGGCGACCGCGTGGCCGTGATGATGCCGAACGTGCCGCAGTATCCGATCGCGGTCGCCGCCATCCTGCGGGCCGGTCTGGTGCTGGTGAACGTGAATCCGCTCTACACCGCAGCGCGAGCTCGAGCATCAGCTGACGGATTCGGGCGCCAAAGCGATCTTCATCGTCGAGAACTTCGCGGCCGTGCTGCAACAATGCATCGCTGCGACCAAGTCGAGCATGTCGTGCTGTGCGCGTTCGGCGACCGGCTCGGTCTGCTCAAGGGCACGCTGGTCAACTTGGTGCGCGACGCGTCAAAAAGCTCGTGCCCGCCTTTCGACCTGCCGCGCGCCGTCCAATTCAACGACGCGCTGGCCAAAGGCGAGCAGTCCAAACTGCACGCGCAACCGCATCGAGCCCGACGACCTCGCGGTGCTGCAGTACACCGGCGGCACCACCGGCGTCGCCAAAGGCGCGATGCTGCTGCACCGCAACCTGATTGCCAACGTGCTGCAGTCCGAAGCCTGGAACGCGCCGCGCATGCGGCAAATGCCGGCAGGCGAGCAGCCGGTCGGCATCTGCGCGCTGCCGCTCTATCACATCTTCGCCTTCACCTTCAGCATGATGCTGAGCTTGCGCACCGGCGCCAAGGTCGTGCTGATCCCGAACCCGCGCGATCTGGCGGCGGTGTGCAAGGAGCTGTCGAAGCACCGGTTCCACAGCTTTCCGGCCGTCAACACCTTGTTCAACGGCCTCGCGCACCATCCCGACTTCGGAACGGTCGACTGGAGCCATCTGAAGATCGCAGTCGGCGGCGGCACCGCGGTGCAGGCAGCGGTGGCCAAGCTCTGGAAGGAGAAAACCGGCTGCCCGATCTGCGAAGGCTATGGCCTGTCCGAAACCAGCCCGTCGGCGAGCTGCAACCCGACCACCGCGACCGAATACACCGGCACCATCGGCGTGCCGCTGCCGGGTACCGGGTTCAAGCTGATCGACGACGACGGCAACGAAGTGCCGCTGGGCCAGCCCGGCGAGATCGCCATCAAGGGCCCGCAAGTAATGGCCGGCTACTGGCAGCGCCCGGACGAAACCGCCAAGTCGATGACCGAGGACGGCTACTTCAAAAGCGGCGACATCGGCGTGATGGACGAGCGCGGCTACACCAAAATCGTCGACCGCAAGAAGGACATGATCCTGGTCAGCGGCTTCAACGTCTATCCGAACGAGATCGAAGACGTGGTCGGTCAGTTGGACGGCGTGCTCGAAGCCGCCTGCGTCGGCATGCCGGATGAGAAGACCGGTGAAGCGGTGAAGCTCGTCGTCGTGAAGAAAAACCCCGCGTTGTCCGAGGCGGACGTGCGCGCACATTGCAAGAAGCACCTGACCGGCTACAAGCAGCCCAAGACGATCGAGTTCCGCATCGATCTGCCGAAGACGCCAGTCGGCAAGGTGCTGCGCAGAGAGTTGCGGTGAACCCCTGCCGCGTTCGCTCCGAAAGTACGATGCTCACCCCCAGGCAATGCTGCCTTCGCTCGACTCTCGCTTGCCCTCGGCTGTGGGGACGTTGCTCTCCCCGAGCCTTCGCTGCGCTCCCGGCTGCCCCTTACCGGGGGCGGCGCCTGCGGGCGGGCGAAGCCCATCCGCAGTCCCCGCCGGGATGGGTGGCATTGGTGCACGGTATCGCCGCAGGTGTGCAAGCGTCTTGGAACGGCACTGGCCATGACCACCGCGGTCCTGAGCGCGCTTGCCGATGAGCAGGCCGGGCTGATCGAGCAGCTCGAAGCGCCCGAATGCGTCCGTCATGCGGGCCGCGATTTTTGGCGCGGACGGCTGCACGGCCAACCGGTGGTGCTCGCACTGTCGCGCATCGGCAAGGTCTCGGCCACGACGACCGCGACCGCATTGATCGAGCGCTTCGATGTCGAGCGCATTCTGTTCACGGGTGTCGCCGGCGGGCTCGCCGACCACGTCAAGGTCGGCGACATCGTGGTCGCAAGCCATTTCATCCAGCACGATCTGGACGTCACACCCTTGTTCCCGCGCTACCAGGTGCCAGGCTATGGCCGCGACCGGTTCGACAGCGACGCTGCGCTGACTGCTCTGCTGTTGAGAGCAACCAGCGAAGCATTCACGCGCGGATTCGCAGGCTTTGACACCGAACTCGGCCCGTTGCAGCCGGCCTTGCACCATGGCCTGATCGCGAGCGGTGACCGCTTCATCGGCTCGGCCACCGAGTCCCATGCAATCCAGAGCGGCCTGCGCGCGGCCGGCCACGAGCCGCTCGCGGTCGAGATGGAAGGCGCAGCGGTCGCACAAGTCTGCTTCGATTACGGTGTCCCGCTGGCCGCCGTGCGCACCATCTCAGACCGTGCCGACGACGCTGCACACCTGGATTTCGAGCGGTTCCTGAGGGACGTCGCAAGCCGCGTGGCGCACGAAGTCGTTGGTGCGTTCCTGCGAGCGCTGCAACCATGACATTTGCCGTTGCGGCGCTCAGATTGGCCGAACGCGCTGGTAGCCACGGGTCCCCGCGGGCGCGTGGGCCGAAGGCGTCAAGAAGGCGGGCTCGCTCGATCGCCTGGAAACGATCACGGCGCTCGAATCCGGCATTTCGATCGAAGCGCCCAGCGGGAAGGTCTCGATCGATCCGCCCACGCACCACTGCGTGCTGAACGTGAACATCGCCGAGGTCAGGGACAAGCAGTTCAAGATCCTCGAAACCTTTGCGCAACAGCCCCCGCTGGACACCAGCGCGGTCTGCGACTTGAAGAAAAATCCGAAAGACAACCAGCAGTACGTGATCAAGGCCTGACGGCAGCAACGGAGCTTCAGCCTTGTCTGCAGACCTGGCCGCCGTCGTCTTCATTCAGGTGCTGTACGGCATCGCCAACCTGGTGATTGTCTCGGCCGGGCTGGCGGTGATCTTCGGCATGATGAAGGTCATCAACCTTGCGCACGGTGAGTTCCTCATGCTCGGCGGTTATGCGACGCTCGGCGCGATCAAGCTCGGCGTGAACCTGTGGATCGCGATGCTCATCGTCGCACCGTTGGCGGTCGGCCTGGTCGGCGTTGTGCTGGAACGGCTCGTGATCCGGCACCTGTACGGCCGCATGGTCGACACGATGCTGGCGACCTGGGGCCTGTCGCTGCTGCTGGTCGGCATCATGACCACGTTGGTGGGCAACACGACGGCGGGCGATTTCGACACCGCTCGGCAACTTTTCGATCGGCAACTATTCGGTCAGCAGCTACACGCTCGTGATCATCGGAATGGCGGTCGCTGCTGGCGCTCGGTCTTCGCTGGGTGTTGACCAAGACGGAGCTCGGCCTGATCGCGCGCGGCACGATGCAGAATCCCGCCATGGCCGATGCGCTCGGGCATCAGCCCGAGCCGCGTCTATTCGGTGACGTTCGCAGTAGGCGCGGCGTTGTCTGGCCTGGCTGGTGGCCTGCTGGCGCCGCTGACCGGGGTGGTGCCGACGATGGGGGCGGCTTTCATCGCGAAGGCGTTCATCACGGTGATCGGCGGGGGCCCGGCCATCCTGGTCGGCCTGCTCAGCGCTTCCGCCTTGTTCGGCGCGATCAACCAGATTGCGGCGTTCCTCAGCACGCCGGTCGTTCGGTGAGGTCGCCCTGTTGCTTGCGGCGATCGTGATGTTGCGGCTGCTGCCGCAGGGCATCACCGGACGATTCTTCAAAGGATCGCTTTGAAAGCCGACCCATCGCGCAGCATGGCCGACTTTGCGAAATCCTGGCCGAGCGCGGCGCTGTGCGCTGCGCTCGGCATCGTGCTGCTGCTTGCACTGCCCGGTTTCATCGACGACTACACGTTGATCCAGGTGACGATCTACTTCGTGATGTCGATGCTGGCGGTCAGCCTGGGTTTCATCTGGGGTTTCTGGCGGATCCTGTGCTTCGGTCAGGCGGCGTTCTTCGGACTGGGTGCGTACAGCTACGCGATCGCCGCGATCAATTTTGACGACACCACGGTGCCGTTTCTGCTGTCCATCGCGATACCGGCGCTGTTCGCGCTGCTGCTCGGCTATGTGATCTTTTTTGGTCGCCTGTCCGACGTCTACATGGGCGTGATTACGCTCACCGTCACGCTGATCCTGTTCAATTTGGTCAACTCGACCTCCGGGCCGGAATGGAGAATCGGCAGCGCGCCGCTCGGCGGCTTCAACGGCATCCCGTCGATCCCGCCGTTGAACTGGCCCGGCAATCCGGACGACGACCATCGACGCCGCGCGGCATGTTCCATCTCTCGCTCGGGCTTGTTGATTTTTGTGTACGTCGGCCTGCGTGCTGATCGCGTCGCGCATCGGCCGGGTCATCGTCGCGATCAAGGAAAACGAGCAGCGCGCGTTGCTGCTTGGTTACGACGCGCGCCTGTACAAGTTGTTCGCATTCACGCTCGGCGGCGCGATCGCCGGCCTCGCGGGCTGCCTGTTCGCGAACTGGGGCGCCTTCACTCAGCCCGACCATTTTCGGCCTGGCGCAATCGGCGCAGATCATCATCTGGGTCATCGTCGGCGGGGCCGGCACGCTGTTCGGACCGGTTGTCGGCTGCGTGTTGATCCAGTGGCTGACGATGCAGATCGGAACCCAGCAGACGTTCAATTCGAACCTGGTGTTGGGCGGCATTCTGGTGATCTTTGTGCTGCTGGTGCCGCGTGGCCTGGTACCGAGTCTCGGCGATGCGCTGCAGTGGTTGCTGAACCGGGGCAAGCGGCTGCCCGATGACGAGCCGGCAACCCAGTCGGCCGAGGCGGCCATGCTGTCGAGCCAGCCAGTCGGCAAAGCCGCTCCTGCGGCGGCCGCCGCCGGCAACGCTCAAGGCCGTTCATGAATGAAGCGGGCAACGGCAGCACGCCGCCCCTGCTGCAAACGCGCGATCTCAACGTGCGCTTCGGCGGCGTGCACGCCACGCGCGACGTCAACTTCACCCTCGCTGAGAACGAACTGCGCTGCGTGATCGGACCCAACGGCGCGGGCAAGAGCACATTTTTCAAACTGCTGACGGGACAGGTCAAGCCGACTTCCGGCCAGATCCTGTTTCGCGGCAGAGACATCTCGCACATGCAGCCGCATGAGCCGGGGCGGCTGGGCATCGGCATCAAGACGCAGGTGCCGAGCTTGTTCAACGGCTTGTCGGTCTGGGAAAACGTCTGGATCGCGGCACAACGCAAGTACAAAAAGCGGGCGGCCGACGACGTGGCCCGCAACACGCTGGAACGTGTCGGCATGCTGGACGACCGACAGGCCATCACCGGCACGCTCGCACACGGACAGCGCCAATGGGTCGAACTGGCCGTCGTGCTGGCGGCCGATCCACCACTCATCCTGCTGGACGAGCCGGCCGCCGGCATGAGCGACGCCGAAGTTGCACGGACCGCGGAGCTGATTCTGGAAATCAACCGGCAGCACGCGCTGGTCGTGGTTGAGCACGACATGGGCTTCATCCGCATGATCGCCAAAAAAGTCACCGTCCTGCACCAGGGCGAAGTGATCCGGGAAGACACGCCCGACCGGATCATGAGCGACCCGCTGGTGCAACAGATCTATCTTGGCAAGAAGCCCCACTGACGCACCATGCTTGCGGTTTCCCGACTCGACGCCGGCTACGGACGCATCCCGGTGCTGCGCCAGATCACCATGACGATCGGCGCGGGCGAGTCGATCGGCATTCTGGGCCACAACGGCATGGGCAAGACGACCTTGCTGCGCTGCCTGATCGGTGCATTGAAGCCCACGGGTGGCCAGGTGCGGTTGGGTGAGCAAGACATCACCCGCCTCGAGCCCCATGCGCGCGCACGACTCGGCATGGCTTACGTTCCGCAGGGGCGCGAGATTTTTTCGAATCTGTCGGCGCGCGACAACCTGCGCATGGGCATGGTGAAGGTCGACAAGACAGGGGGAACCGATGCGCTCGACGCCCTGTTGGCCGATTTTCCGAGGCTGCTGCCGTTGCTCGACCGGGCCGGCGGCTCGTTGTCCGGTGGCGAGCAGCAGTTGCTCGCGCTGGCACGCGCGCTGGCCGGAAATCCGAAGCTGCTCCTGCTCGATGAGCCAACCGAAGGCATCCAGCCTTCGATCATTGAGGAGATCGCGCAGACCCTGTGCGCGCTGCGCGAACGGCTCGGGCTGACGATCGTGCTGGTCGAGCAGAATCTGGAGTTCATCGCCAACGTCTCGCAGCGGGTGCTGGTGATCAAGCGCGGGCAACTCGGCGAGGAAATCCCGCGCGAACATCTGAGTGACCTCGCGGTGATGAGCGAATATACCGGCGTGCACGGCTGACGGCGTCGCACCGAAGCCCAGCTGGCTGCCGGTTGCTACATAAGGAAAAAGAAAAGGGACTGGCTGAACACATCGATCACGCACACGTGCGGCGTGGCAGATGGCCGTGTCCACACAACGTACGAACTGAGCGAAGGAGCGCCAGGGCAAATTTCACTTCTCGCTCGAGCCCCACACCGATCCGGTGCCCAACATCCCGCTCCGGCAGCCGGATCGGCGTGCAGACGCGCGATGCGTTCGATGGAAGGAAGGAAGCCGACGTGATGCCGAGCCAGTGCGGCCAGAGGCGGCCAAGTGCGGCTCGGCAATTTCATCAATTCGCGAGATGCGTGCGTCGCCGACATCGAAAAGCAATGCCTGGCTTGACGGCAGACCAAAAAGCTTCAAGGAGACTCGGCATGGATCTGCAACTTCAAGGGCTCAACGCGTTGGTCACCGGCGCCACCAAATGCATCGGTCGGGCGATCGCGCAGACCCTGGCCGCGGAAGGCGTGAATGTGGCGTTCTGCGCGCGCAGCGCCGATGCCGTGCAGGCAGCGGCGTCCGAGCTGTCGCGCCACGGCGGCCAAGTGTTCGGCGAAGCGGTCGACGTCGGCGACGGCGCGGCGTTGCGGCACTGGGTCGGTGGCGCCGCCAACGCACTGGGTGGCATTGACATCGTTGTGGCGAACGTCAGCGCGCTGGCGATCAGCAACGACGAGACGGGCTGGCAACGCGGCTTCGACGTCGACATGATGGGCACGGTGCGACTGATCGATGCGGCCATGCCGTGGCTCGAGAAAAGCACGCACGCATCGATCCTGACGATCGCGAGCGTGTCTGCGCGTGAAATCGACTTTGCGGCCGGGCCGTACGGCGCTTTCAAGGCGGCCATCGTCCACTACACGCAAGGGCTTGCGTTTCATCTGGCCGGCAAGCACATCCGGGCGAACTCGCTGTCGCCCGGCAACACGTATTTCGACGGCGGCGTCTGGCAGCAGATCGAGACCGGCAACCCGAAGCTGTATGCCGATGCGCTCGCGCTGAACCCAACCGGCCGCATGGGAACGCCACAGGAAATGGCGAATGCCGCCGTGTTCCTGGTCAGCCCCGCAGCCGGCTTCGTGACCGGCACGAATCTCGTCGTCGACGGTGCGCTGACACGCGGGGTGCAGTTGTGAACGCGGACGTGGTGCGAGCGCTTGCGCAAGCCGCCGGGCCGTCGTTGGCACCCGGCCGCGCTGAGGCGGCTGCCGGGTTGCTTCTTTCATCATCTGCAGCCGCCGGTGCATGCGGCCGTGATGGCGGCGCTGAAGACGCTCGAAGCTGCCGGCGCCGAAGTGACCGAGGTGGACATCCACCACATCCACGGCAACATCTCCGCGCAGTTGACGATCGAGTCGGCCGAGCCCAGCACCTATCACCAGCGCTGGCTGCGCGAACGACCGGGCGACTACGGCGCCGACGTGCGCACGCTGCTCGAAGTCGGCGAGATGCTGCTGGCCACGCACCACCTGCAGGCACAGCGCTACCGCAGTTTGCTGCGCAATGAATTCATGGAAGCGTTTTCGAAAGTCGATCTGTTTCTGTGCCCGACCCTGCCTTTCACGGCAATGCGGGTTGGCGCGATGTCGGTCGTGATCGAGGATGGCGTCGAGGAAGACATGCTTTCGGCCATCATGCAGTACACCGGTGTGCCAAGCCTCACCGGGTTGCCGGCGCTCTCGGTGCCGTGCGGGTTCGATCCGGACGGTCTGCCGGTGGGCATGCAGCTGATCGGCAAACCGTTCGACGAAGCAACGCTGTTTCGTGTGAGCGCGGCTTATCGGGCGCTGACCTCGCATCACACCAAAACTCCACCGATCTGAAGTCCAAAGCGGTGCGCAACGAGCCTGGCATCGGATGGCCAGGTTCTGGCCGCGTGTGGCGATGCGAAAACGACACCTCCAACGCGACACGGCGCCGATATGCAAATCCGAGCCGTGACTCACGCGGCTGATCCGGCCTCCAGGTAACCCGCAATTGACCCATCTCGTTGGCCATTTCGGAACGATGGATTGCGGACGCGGACGGCCATCCAAACGATGCCGAGCATGTCAACATGGGTAGCGCAAGACCTGCTTGATACAACCGCCAGCCTAAACTGCTGGCGCCTGAACACCTGACCACTTGAATGAAATCTACAAAAGGACGATGCGCCTGCGATCGAAGCCAATGCACAACCGGCTAGGAAATCGGCCCAACAGCTGCAGTACGCAATGCGTCTGGCTTCACGCTGCAGCAACTGCTGCAATCTGTGTCGGGATGGCGAAAAGCGGATGGGCCGCAGCCGGCCTGGACGACAGCTCGCCCGAGCGACCATTCAAACTCACGACCGGCCTCTACCAGCTATCGGGCGGTGGCCTGCCAGCGGGACCAGCCCTCGACCTGAACCTGCGCTATGGGTACGGCGATGGCAACGTCTGGATCGGCTGGTACCGCTCGGTGCCCGACAACTTCAAGCAGACGCGCGCCGGCTGGGACCATGCGTTCGACTTCGGATGGGTGCGCGCGCTGCCGTCAATTCAATTGGCATCCGGCGGATTCGTCGGCGGCAGCTTCGCGCTGGAGACGGGCAAGCGCTGGTTCGGCGGCGTGGGGTTCGGGCGCACCAACCTGCGCGACTATGCGAATCTCAACTTCGATCCGAACGATTCGTACACGGTCTACGGCGGTTATCGGTTTGCCGATGAGAGCGCGCTGTCCGCGTCTCTGATCCACGACAACCGGCAGCATCCCGATCAACAACACGTACATCTGGTCTGGCGCAATGTACTGGCCGACCGGCAGCGCCTGACGCTGGACCTGCTGGTCAAGCACGGCACCGTCGAAGGCGAATTCATCCGCCGCGCGGGCTTCTCGGCGACCTACGATTGGCCTCGCTACTTCGTGCGCGCGGTCTGGGACCCGAAGGTCAACTTCACGCCACAGGACATGTTCCGCCTGTCGTTCGGCGTGCGGTTTTAAATTCGCGCCACGTCAACCAGCGGTGGTTTGTTGAACTCTCCGGCGTCTGGTGAGAGGATGGCGCAGGAGGTGATCCAAGGATGACTACTTCTTGCTCTTTCCCCTTGGTGCCCGTGCCCCTGGAAGACTATGCGGTGCAGTTCGATCCGTTGCTGCACTCGCCGGCGCAGCGGCGCGGCTTACGAGCTTATTTGGCGGGATTGCTGCTGCCCAGGGATCGCAACAAGACACTGACCGCACTGGCCGGCGCCGAGCCGTTTGTGCAGGCATAAGCCGCGGCTGTGCAGCGGCTGCAGTTCTTCCTGTGCGAAGCCAATTGGGATGCCGATGCCGTCAACGCGCAGCGCCTGACACTGTTGGCCCAGCAGCCAGCACATGCTGCACATGCAAACGGCGTGTTGGTGCTTGACGACACGGGCGACTGCAAAGAGGGACATGCGACGGCACATGTGGCGCGCCAATACCTTGGCTCGGTGGGCAAGATAGACAACGAGAACAGTGGCCGTCACGAGCCTGTGGGCCGATGGGCAGTGTTGCTGGCCGATGCATGTGAGCCCCATACGCCCGCGGGCTGTTTGCCCGAGGGCAAGAGCGACAAGCGAGGTCTGGTGGGGCCGAGTTGAAGTTCATCGGCTACGGGCCGGATCGCGTGCGCCAAGCGATCGTGGCCACCACCTATCCGCGCACGCGTCCAGCGATCTCGACCTCGTACCTCAGCACCAACATGACGCTGGCCGATGCGCCGCTGGCTGAAGTCGTGCGCCTCTACGGACTGTGCAACTGGATCGAAGACCACTACAAGCGCGTCAAGGACGAGCTGGGCTGGGCGGACTTGCGTGGTGCGCTCGGGTCATGCGATCCGCCGGCACGGGACGCTGGTGAACGGTGCGTTCTCGTTTTGCTGGTGGCATGGCGGCACAACAGCCGCCGTAGGAGACGGCAGCACCGGCGTCGGTGAAGGCCGCATCCACACGCCTGACGATTGCCAACAACGCGTTTCGCCCAAGACGCGGGAAAAAAATCAGCCCACCGCGACCACGGGTCTGCTGGCCGCGGGCGATGCGGCGCGTGCGCGCCTGGCTGGCGCCGTGGAAGTGGCTCGACACCTGCTGGCAGGCCTGGAGCAGCAAGCCCCTGCCAGACGGAATCGTCGCACTGCTCAATGCCCTCACCGCGGGCAATGGGCTCCAGCTGTATCTGCGTGAATAACAAACGACCGGTAGGCGTCACCGACGGCGTCCATCAAAGGTCTGAAGCCCACCTCAGAACATCCGTATCCGAAGGCGTCTCGAGCCGACACCCGCTACGGGATTGACAGGAGGTGCGAAGCAGCATGCCGGGCATAGAATTGAATCCTCCATGAAAACCAAGATGTCCATGTCACCGTTTCGTCTCCGTCGCCGTGCGCTGATCGTCGGATCCGTCGTTGCTGTAGCGCTGCCGGTCCTTTCGCAATCGCCACTCAAGCCGATGCGACTGGGCTTCCTGTCCGTGCGGACCGGTCCGCTGGCTGCCGGTGGCAAGCAAATGGAGGAAGGCATCAATCTGTTCCTTAAGGAGCGCGACGGGATGCTCGGCGGTCGCAAGGTCGAACTTGTCGTCGTTGACACAGGCGGCAACCCTTCGCAGGCGCGCACGAAGACGCAGGAGCTGGTCGAGAAGAACAAGGTCGATGTGATCATCGGACCGCTGGCGACTTTCGAGGCGCTGGCCATCGACGACTACCTGAAGCAGGTCCAGGTGCCGCTGATCACGCCGACGTCGGCAGCGCAGAAGGACCTGGCGCAGCAAAAGCAGAGCGACTACGTGATCCATGCGGTGGGCACCGCGGCGCAGCCCACACACGTGCTGGCTGACTATGCTGCAAGGAAGCTGGGCCTCAAGCGCGTCGTCACGGTTGCCGACGACTTCACCTACGGCCACGAGGGGGTGGGAGGCTTCCAGGCGGTGTTCGAGGCCGATGGCGGGCGCGTGTTGCAGAAGCTGTGGCCGCCCTTGAACGTGGGCGACTACGGCTCTTACTTGGGGCAGATCGACCCCAGTGCCGACGCCGTATACGCCGGATTCGCTGGCAGCAACGGGCTGAAGTTCCTCAAGCAGGCGTCCGATTTTGGGATGAAGAAGACGGTGCTGGGAAACCCGACCTGCGTCGACGAGGGCATCCTGCGGGTGATGGGCAACGAGGCGCTGGGCGTGTATTCGGCCAGCTGGTACTCGGCCGAGCTGGACACGCCCGAGAACAAGCGCTTTGTCGCTGCGGTGATGAAGGAATACCAGGTCGTGCCTGGCTTCTACACCGCTGGCACCTATGTCGCCGGGATGCAGCTGGAAGCGGCGCTGACGCTGGTAGAAGGCCGCTTTGAGGACAAGCCGGCGTTCGTGCGCGCGCTGCATGAAGCCCGGCTGGACAGAAGTCCCATGGGTCCGATCCGCATCGACGAGTACGGCAAGCCGGTCCTCAACATCTACGTGCGCAAGGTCGAGCGAAGGGAAGGCCGGCTGGTCAACAGCATCGTCGCCACCTACCCCGAGGTGAACCAGTTCTGGAACTTCGACCCGAAGAAGTTCCTTGCTGCGCCGGTGTATTCGCGCGATGTGCCGCCGCTCAAGCCGTAGCGTCGCAACGTCCGGGGCCTTGGGCGAGCCTGAGCCGCGACAGCCGGTGAATGCGCCCTGAAGGCGACGAGCGCGGCTTGCCGCATCACGCCCCAGGTCCCGCATCATCTGCGCTCATGAGCCGAGACTCCCGGCATGCTCATCCTGCACAGTTTCTGGTTGTCTTTAGCCACAGACGGCGTGTGCATTGTGCTTCGCGCCAAGGGCGTTGTTTTCGAAGAACGCCCACATGACTTGCTGCTGGGCCATCGGCACTTGCCGGAATTCTGTGCCGTCAATCCGGCAGGAACGGTTCCGGCGCTGGAAGGAGCGACCCCAGAGCCCCTGACGCAGAGCCTCGCCATCCTCGAATGGTCCGAAGAGGCCCATCCGACGCCACCACTGCTTCCTGGGGACGCGGCGGGCCGGACGAAGGTGCGGTCTGCTCAGCGGAGCCGACACGCATCCGCTGGTCGCGCCCAGGGTGCATGCGCAATTGGCCAAGCACTTCGGTGCTGACGAGGCTGCGATCGTCGACTGGGCCTGACTGCCTATAGGCCCCTGCTGCTCCGAAGGCGCCACGCGCTGTCATGCAGAGACCCTGAGCATTGCAGAGCTGGCGCTCGCCAGTCACTTGATCGGCGCTGCACGCTTCCAAGTCGCTTTGGACGCCTTCCCTTGTGTGGCAGCCGTCGGCGCCGCTCTGGTGGCGCCACCGGAGATCGAGGCGGCACACCCGAACCTGCAGATCGACGCGCCGAAGCGGTGATTGAACCGGTCCGTATTCAGGCGCAGAACAACCGCGACGCCATCGCAGTCCTTGCCGGTGCAGGCCAGGATCAATCTCAATCGAGAGGTGTTTCAGTCAACCAGTCGCGCAGCAGGCGATTGAATTTGTCCGGCTGCTCCATCAAGAAAAAATGGCTGGCGCCGGCGAATATTTCCAGCCGGACGTTTGGCAGGCCGTCTGACAGCGCCCGGGTTGCGGTCATCGAACAGATCGGGTCGCTGTCGCCGCCCATCACCAGTGTCGGTTGTCCAATACGCGGCAGATCGGCCAGCGTGTCGTGCTGCTGGCAGGCTTCATTCTGTCGTGAGTAGCAGGCCGGAAGCCTCGTTTCGCCGCCGATCAGGCGTTCGATCGTGGCCACGCGGTCGGGCTGGTGGTTGAAAAATTCGGCCGAGACGAAGTTTTGCACCGAATGGCGTGCGTGATCGGCCCAACTGCCACGCCATTCGAGCGCTTCGCGCATGTTCGCCAATACGCGCCGACCCAGCGGATCGAGCCTTGCAAACGACGCACACAAGACCAGCGACGCCACCCGCTCGGCAGCCAGCAGCGCCATGTGCTGCGCCACTGCGCCGCCCATTGAGCGGCCGACCACGTGGGCACGCGCAATACCGCAATGGTCCATCAGCGCCAGCGCATCGCGCGCGAGGTCCTGCGTGCTGATCGCCTCGTCGACCTGCGAGCTCTGACCGGCACCGCGGTTGTCGAACGCGATCACCCGGTGGGTGGCGCGCATCAGTTCCACTTGCGCAAGCCATGCCGTGTAGTCACCGGCCAGGCCATGGATTAGCACGACTGGTGTGCCGGAGCCGATATCGAGGTAACGCAAGCGATATCGGCCGATGGGTGCAAACGAAAAGGGGCAGTCCATTTTTGTTCTCTCTATTCGACGCCGAGGTGGATGTGCAACTCCGCCTGCCGTGCCTGGAACTCCTCGCGCGTGCCGGAGAACACGACGCGACCGGTGTTGAGCAGCGCGACATCATCGGCGACCTTCAGTGCCAGCCCAAGGTTTTGCTCGACCAGCACCATCGACAGCCGTTGCTTCAGCGCCAGCAGGATCTCACCGACTTCCCGCACGATCTGTGGCGCCAGCCCTTCGGAAGGCTCGTCGAGCAGCAATACGCGTGGATTCGTCATCAGGCCCCGGCCGATTGCCAGCATCTGCTGCTCGCCGCCGGAAAGGCTGCCGGCGACTTGATTCAAGCGTTCGCGCAGGCGCGGAAAAAATTCGCAGACTTCGTCTCGCGCCCAGCGTCGGCGGTTCACGGCGGTGGTCGGGCCCGCCGCAACGTCGAGGTTTTCGCGCACGGTGAGACTGGCAAAGATGCGCCGGCCCTGCGGCACCAGGCCGATGCCGGCGCGGCAGATCTGCTCGGGCGCCAACTTCTCGACGGCCACGCCGCCGAGGCTCACCGACCCCGACCGCGGCGGAACGAAGCCGATGATCGAGCCGATGCAGGTGCTCTTGCCGGCGCCATTGCGCCCGAGCAGCGCCAGCAACCGGCCTTCGCGAAGCGACAGGCTGACATCGTGCAGGACATGACTGTCACCGTAGAAAGTGTTGATGCGATCAATGTCGAGCAACGCAATTCCCCGCTCCGCCGCGCTCCTGTTGCCGTTCACAGTCGCTTGATCAAGCAGCGGCCGCGTATCCGGCTCTGCCAGTCTGCCGACGGCACCCCCTTGAGGGGGAACGGCGAAGCCACTATGGGGGTGGGCCGGTTCAATGTCCAAGATAGATCTCCCGGGTGCGCGGGTCGGCGACCACTTCCTCGCGGCTGCCGGCGACAATGACCTCGCCGTAGTGCAGCAGCGTCACGCGATCGGCGAAGGCAAGTGCGACTTCCATGTCGTGTTCGATCATGACGATCGTGATCGAGCGGTCGATCTGGCGCAGCAATTCGGTGATCGTCTCGCGCTCCTGAGCCGATAGGCCTGCCAGCGGCTCGTCGAGCAGCAGAACCTGCGGCTGTTGCGCCAGCGCCATGGCGATCTCCAGGCGGCGTTTCTCGCCGTAGGATGTCTGCTCGAGGACGCAATGCCCCTTGTCGGCCAGACCGACCGTTTCGAGCACTTTCAGCGCCTGTTTCGACAGTGCACGATCGTTGGCAAATGAGCCCCAGTGTCGCCAGCGCTTTGGGGATTTGCCGAGCAGAGCCAGCTTGACGTTGTCGAGCAGGCTGTCGTGGCCGAACAGGGTGACGATCTGGTAAGTCCGGGCCAAGCCGAGTTGCGCTCGCGAAGCGGTGGCACGGCCGGTCACGTTCTGGCCGAGCAGCGTGATGCTGCCGGAGCTCGGCGGCAGATCGCCGGCGATCAGATTGAAAAGCGTTGTCTTGCCTGCGCCATTGGGCCCGATCAGCAGATGCCGCTCACCGCGCTCGATCTGCAGGTTGACGGAGCGTGTCACCTGCAGGCCACCGAAGGATTTGCAGAGTTGCCTGACTTCGAGCACCGCGCTCACGGCGTGACTTCCTTGGTTGCCTGTTGCTGCAATTGCGGTGGATCGCCGGCGCCCACTTTGCTGAGCAGCCGAGCGATGCCGACGACGATGCCGCCCGGTACGAACATCACGATGAAGATGAAGACGAATCCGAGCAGCATGATCCAGCGATCGATATAGCCGCTCGCGACGTTTTTCAGAAGCACGAGCAGCGCGGCGCCGGCGACCGGGCCGCTGAGAGTTCCGGCGCCGCCGGCGATCACCATCAGAAGCATCTCGGCCGAGTTTGCCAACGACAGACTGTGGGGACTGATGAACTGGTGGTAGTAGACGTACATCAAGCCTGCGACGCCACCGAGCAGCCCGCTGGCGACGAAGGTCGTCCAGCGGATCAGCCAGACGTTGTAGCCGAGAGCGCTCATTCGGCGCGGCTGGTCCCTGGTGCCGCGGATGCTGGCGCCGAAGGGCGAACGAACCCACAACGCAATCGCACCCCAGACCAGCAAGAAGACCAGCAGCGCGAAGTAGTAGAAGTGGGTCGCGTCGCCCAGGGGGATGCCAAAAGGTGCTGGCCGTGTCAGCCCGGAGAGTCCGTTGTCGCCGCCGGTCACGCTGGCCCAACGATAGGCCAGTCCCCACAGGATCTGACCGAGCGCCAGCGTGATCATCAGAAAGCTGACGCCGGTCGCTCGCAGTGCGATCAAGCCGAACAGCGCGGTCATCACCAGCACCGCAGCCATCGCGGCGGCGGCCGACGCCAGATGTCCCCAACCGAGGTTGAGCATCAGCCAGGCGCTGGTGTAAGCGGCAATCCCGAGGTACCCCGCGTGCCCGAGTGAGGTCAGTCCCGCGTAGCCGACCAGAAGATTCAGGCTGAGCGCGAACAGTGCGGCGATCAGCACCTGGCTGGCCAAGTTGGTGTAGTAAATGCCGATGCCAAGCAAGGGCAGCACCACCAGCAGGCCGACGAAGGCCGCACACATTAGGCGCTTCATGCGGTGATTTTTCCGAACAATCCGCGCGGGCGGACCGCGAGGATCACGACCATGGGCAGGAAAAGAATGATGTAGGCCAGATCGGGAAACAGCACCTGGCCGAAGCTGTAGATGAAACCGATCAGCAGGCTGCCCACGAAGGCGCCGGCGAGGCTGCCGAGTCCGCCAAGGATGACGACAACCAGCGCCAGCGGCAGCATGTCGGCATCCATCCCCGGATAGACGGACAGGATGGGCGCCGCGATCACGCCGCCGATGCCCGCGAGGCCGGTGCCCAGACAAAACACGATCGTGAACAACCTGGACGCAGGAACGCCGATGCCCTGCGCCATCTGCCGGTCGTCGACGCTGGCGCGGATCATCACGCCGAGGCGGGTCTTGTCGAGCAACAACCACAGACCGATCGCGATCACGACCGCAAAGCCGAGTACCGCAAGGCGATAAAGCGGAAAGGTGAGCCCGAACAGGTGCGCTGCGCCGCTGAGCAGGTCCGGCGCGGAAACCGGCCGCGGGTCACCGCCCCACAACCACAAACTGCCGTCGGCAATGACAAATGCGACGCCGAGCGTTGCCAGCACTTGCGACAGGCTGTTGCCGGCCAGACGGCGGAGCACAAGTCTTTCGACGATACCGCCGAGCAGACCGACCACCAGTCCGGCACTCAACAATGCAACAGCAAATCCATAGCCGCGATCCAGCATGGCCAGCCCGATGTAGGCGCCGAACATGAAGTAGGCGCCATGAGACAGGTTGGCAATCCGCATCAGTCCGAAGATCAGCGAAAAGCCCGCGGCCAGCGTGAACAGCACGCCGCCGAGCGCCAGGCTGTTCAGGCTCTGAATGAGCCAGAAGGACATCGGCACGGTGAGTCAGCTCCGTCGCTTGTTCAGTTCTCGAGGTTCTTCGCCGGCGGGTAGTCGCGTGAGTAGACCGGCATTGCGAGGAATTCCTTCTTGTCATAGGTCCAGAACTGGCCGATCGCAGGGTAGGTCTTGATGACGACGTTGGTCAGCTTGCCGTTGACCCGTTCGACCTTGCGCACGTAGATGTCCATCACAGGATTGCCGAGTGCATCCAGGCTGACTTTGCCGCGCGGATCGTTGCTCAACTGAACGTTGCGCAGGGCAGCCATGAAGGCGGGCTTGTCCTCGATCCTGCCCTTCACGTCCTTCAGCGCCTGCTCGAGCATGAGCGCCGCACCGTAGGCGCCCATTGAGTAGTAGCCCGGATCCTGCTGGTAGTCGCGGTTCATCGCAGCGACGAACTTCTTGTTTTCGGTATTTGCGACAGCAGCCGAATACCAGCCGGTCGAGACGACGCCGAGTGCCTCGTCGCCCATCGACTTCAGGATGCCCTCGTCGACCGTCGTCATCGCGCCGATCACCGGGATCTTGCCCTTCAGGCCATATTCCTTGTACTGCTTGAGGAACTTGATTCCGTTGCCACCGGCAAATGACGCGAACACCGCATCGACATCGGGCTTGATCTGACTGATGTAGCTGCCGTAGTCGGCGACGTTCAGCGGTGACCAGAGCTTTTGCACGACCTTGCCGCCATTCTCCTCAAAGGTGCGCTGGAAGCCGGCAGCAATCTCGTGACCGAACGCGAAATCGTCGGCAATGATCGCCACACGCTTGTATTTCAGATCCTTGGCGGCGTACTCGCCCATGACGTGGCTGGGCTGGGCCGACGTGCCGACTGCGCGAACAAACCAAGGGTTCGGCTTGCGTTGGGTCAGATCCTCGGCTGCTGCCGACGGCGAAATGACCGGGGTCTCGGTCTTGCGGATGTAGTCGTCGATCGCCAGCGCCTCGAAAGCGGCCAGCGGTCCGATGATCACCTGAACCTTGTCCTTCTCGACCATTTCCTGTGCCTTGGTCTTCGTGATCGCCGGCTGGCCGGCGGTGTCACCAATCACCAGCTCAACAGGTCGGCCGGCAATCATGTTGTTGCGCTCTTTCAGGAACAGCTTGAGCCCGTCCTCCATCTGCTTGCCACCAGCGGCAAGAGCTCCGGACTTGATGGTCAGGAAGCCGACGCGGATCGGATCGGCAGCCTGTGCGACTGCGATCAAGCCAGCAGTCATCAGGACAGCGACGAGCACTCTGGAAGCGAATTTGACGGTCATGGAGTTGTTCCTGGCGTTGGTCGACATGTTGAACGAATCATTCATGATATTTCACCAAATATGTTTTAGTCAACCTGTGAAATCCATATGAGCGGCGGCCCAAGAGAATGTACCAGCTGCCCTCTCTAATAGCGCCTACTTTTCCTGGATCAAGATTGAACGCTTGATATACTACGATCTTGTGATAATTAAATTCTGATAGTTCACGATGAGCTTGATCGAAGCCCCTTCGGCCTCCACGGGTGGCCGTCTGCTCCGCGAGACGGTCTATGAGCAGTTGCGCGCGGACATGATCAGTTGCCGGCTGGCGCCCGGCTTCGAGATGCGCGAGGCCGAGTTGGCGACGCGCTTCAATGTCAGCAAGTCACCGGTGCGTGACGCGTTGCTTCGGCTCGAACGCGAAGGCCTGGTGATCACTCTGCCGCGGCAGGGCTACCGGGTCGCCCCGGTGAAGCTGTCCGATGTGCTCGACATGTTCCACCTGCGCGCAGCGCTCGAGCGAGCCGGTGTCCAACGGATCGTGCAACGCGCCAGCGACGAGCAACTGAAGACCTTGGACGAATTCCGTCACTTCGACCCCGAGCGCTGGGAAGGCGGCTTCATCGAATTCAACCGCGCCTTTCACCGTCGGCTCGCAGAGATCGGCGCCAACCCGCGACTGCGCGACCAGTTGCACGACCTGATCGACCTGATGGAGCGCGCGGTGCAGGTCAGCGTTGCCAGCCTCAACAAGGGCGATCCGCAAACGCTGGTCAACGAACACGCCGAAATCATCGATGCGCTGCAGCAGCGCTCGCTCAAGCGTGCCCAACGGCTGGTCGAGCAGCACATCATCGAAGCCGGCAATCGTGTCGACAAGGCCATATCGAACAGCCTGATCGCACGCTGAATCCCATTCTCAACCGCCACCCAGAGGATCTTCCATGTCACGCAAAGAACCGGCCCTGCACGGGCTTTTCATTGATGGACGCGAGGTTTCCGCGTCACTGCCCGAGATGCTCGACGTGGTCAATCCGGCCACCGGCGAGTTGCTGGCGCAGATCAGCCACGCCAGCGATGCCGATGTCGACCGGGCGGTGCTCAGTGCGCAAGCTGCGTTCGAGAGCCCGGACTGGGCCAACATGTCCAATCGCACGCGAGCCCGATTGATCAACAAGCTGGCGGACGTATTCGAGGCCAACTTGCCGGAGATGTATGAACTCGAGACGGCCAACAACGGCCGCTCGCTGAACGAGACGCGGGCCCAGGTTTCGCGGCTTCCCGACTTCTTCCGCTACAACGCCGGTCTGGCGATCGCCAGGCGCGACTCGGTGATCCCGGTTGACGGCAACTATCTGAACTACACGCTGCGCACGCCGATCGGCGTGGTCGGCAATTCGACGCCGTTCAATCATCCGCTGATGATCATGGTCAAAAGTCTGGCACCGACGCTGGCCTCGGGCTGCACGACGGTCGTCAAGCCGTCCGAATACACGCCGCTGACGACGCTGCGGCTGGCCGAGCTGTTCGTCGAAGCCGGCCTGCCGCCCGGTTGTTTCAATGTCGTTACCGGTCTCGGGCCGACCACCGGCAAGGCGCTGTCGCAGCACCCGGGTCTGGCCAAGTGGGTGCTGACCGGCGGCACCGAAGCCGGTCGCATCACCGGCGCGCTCGCTGGCAGCAATTTTGCGCACCAAACGCTCGAACTTGGTGGCAAGACGCCGGTGTTGGTATTCGATGATTTCGATGTCGAGCAGGCCGTCAACTACGCGGCCTTCGGCGGCTTCATCGGCGCTGGCCAGACCTGCATCTGCGGCAGCCGCCAGATCGTGCAGGACAAGGTGTACGACGAATTCGTCGAGCGTCTGGCGGCCAAGGCGAAGACGATCCGGATCGGCAATCCGTCCGATCCGACGGTGCAGCTCGGTCCGGTCGTTTCGGCGCGCCAGCAGCAGCGCGTGTTGAACTACATCCGCATCGGCCTTGAAGAAGACAAGGCGCGCCTTGTCGCCGGCGGCAAGATTCCAGACGATCCGGCACTGAAGAACGGCTTTTTCGTCGAGCCCACGGTATTCGCCGACGTGACCGCCAGGATGCGCATTTTCCAGGAGGAGGTATTCGGCCCGTTCGTCTCGGTCACCCGGTTCAGCACCGAAGCCGAAGGCCTGGCACTGGCCAACGATTCACCGTTCGGGCTCGCCGGAGCGGTGCGCACCAACGACGTGACGCGCGCCCATCGCGTCGCGGCCAAACTCAAATGCGGCATCGTCTGGATCAACGACCACCACCGCCTCGATCCGGCCTCGCCCTGGGGCGGCATCAAGGATTCCGGCATCGGTCGCGAATGCGGCACCGAATCGTTCGACCAGCATTTCGAGACCAAGAGCGTGATGCTCCGGCTCGACGATGCGCCGTTCGATTGGTACAAGGACACAGCCGGCCAGCCGCGGCTGAACTGAACACGACGATCGCTTCAAGCGGCCCGCCGACAAGCCCTCCAGCCCCCATCATGGACAAAGAATGATCCAACAGGACTCCCCGCCGAACGACGCCGAATTCAGGCCGACCGAGATCAAAATCGGTGAGGCGCGCATGTCGATGCAGGTCGGCGGCAGCGGTCGACCGCTGGTGCTGTTCCACTCGCTGCTCGCTGACCGCACGAGCTTCGACCTGATCGTCAACGAACTGGCAGCGACGCACCGTGTGATCGCGTTGAACCTGCCCGGCTTTGAAGGCTCGGATGGACTCGACGGCAGCCTCGAGGACATCGCAGACCATGTTGCGCAGGCGATCGAGAGGCTGGCCCTTGGCGAGCCGGCGACACTGCTCGGCAACGGCTATGGCGGTTTTGTCGCGCTCTTGACGACGATCCGTCATCCGGCGCTGGTCGAGCGGCTGGTTCTCGCCGATTGCGGCGCGGCCTTCAGCGAGCCCGGCCGGGCTGCCTTTCGGGGCATGTCGGCTGCAGCCGACAAGGGGGGGCTCGAGGCAATCGCCGATGTCGCGATGCGTCGCCTGTTCGCGCCGGCATACCAAGCCGAGCATCCAGAGTTGATTGCGCGGCGCAAACAGCGATTTCTCGCGATCGATGTGCCGACTTTCCACCGTGCCTGTGCCGCGCTTGCAGGGCTGGACCTGCGCTCGCAACTGGCATCCGTCAAGGTGCCGGTGCTGGTGCTGGTCGGCGAATTGGACGAGGCGACGCCACCCGCCATGTCGCACGAACTCGCGGCAGGTCTGCCCGATGCAAGCTTGATCGTGCTGCCAGGCTTGGCGCACGTGCCACAACTGCAGGCGCCGAAGGTTTTCATGCAGGCAATTGCCGGCTTTCTGGCAACCGCCCCGAAGGTTTGAGCCATTGTCTGCGGCCGCAGATCGCCGATCGCGATGCACGGCAAGCGCACCCCACTTGAATCAATGCGGTCAATGGGTGGCGCCCCGCCGGTCAACAACCACTCCGATCGCATACATGGACACGAATCTTGAACACCAATCGCATTGATCACTATATCAATGGGCAACTGGTTGGCGGCACCAACGGACGCCATCAAGATGTTTACAACCCAGCCACCGGAGGGATCAGTGGGCGGGTTGGTCTGGCCGGGGCCGACGAGGTCAACCGGGCCGTGCAAGCCGCCGGGGCCGCGTTCCCTGCCTGGAGCGCGATGCCGCCGATTCGCCGGGCGCGCCTGATGAACCGCTTCCTTGTTCTGCTCAATGAAAACAAGGATGCGCTGGCTCGCGCCATCACGCTAGAACATGGCAAGGTGTTTACCGATGCCAGAGGCGAGGTCGAGCGCGGCATCGACATCGTCGAGTTTGCCTGCGGAATTCCGCAACTTCTCAAGGGCGACTACACCGAGCAGGTTTCCACCGGAATCGACAACTGGACCATGCGCCAGCCACTGGGCGTGGTGGCCGGCATCACCCCCTTCAACTTTCCGGTGATGGTGCCGATGTGGATGTTCCCGGTCGCGATCGCGGCCGGCAATACCTTTGTGCTCAAGCCGTCGCCCACCGACCCGAGTGCTTCCCTGATCTATGCCGAGCTGATGAAACAGGCGGGTTTCCCCGACGGCGTGTTCAACGTCGTGCAAGGCGACAAGGTGGCCGTCGATTCGCTGCTGGAACATCCGGACGTCAAGGCGATCAGCTTTGTCGGCTCGACGCCGATTGCCAATTACATCTACGAGACCGGTGCCCGGCACGGCAAGCGTGTGCAGGCGCTGGGTGGTGCCAAGAACCACATGCTGGTGATGCCGGACGCCGACCTCGAGCGCACCGTCGACGCCTTGATGGGCGCGGCCTATGGCTCGGCCGGCGAGCGTTGCATGGCTATTTCGGTCGCAACGCTGGTTGGCGACGTGGCCGACAAGATCGTGCCGATGCTGGTCGAACGACTGAAGACGCTGAAGGTCAAGAACGGTCTTGAGATGGATGCCGAAATGGGCCCGATCGTCACCGCTGCCGCCCACGACCGCATCGAGGGCTATATCGCCTCGGGCGTTGAGGAAGGCGCGAAGCTGCTGGTCGACGGCCGCGGTTTGAAAGTGGCGGGCCACGAGCACGGGTTCTGGATGGGCGGCAGCCTGTTCGACCACGTCACGGCCGACATGAAGATCTACCGGGAGGAAATATTTGGCCCCGTCCTGTCGTGTATTCGTGTCGCAAACTTTGCGCAGGGCATCGACCTCATCAATGCGCACGAGTTCGGCAACGGCGTTAGTCTGTTTACCAGCGACGGCAATGCCGCCCGCGAGTTTGCGCGACGCGTGCAGGTCGGCATGGTCGGTGTCAACGTGCCGATTCCAGTGCCGATGGCCTGGCACGGTTTCGGCGGCTGGAAGAGAAGCCTGTTCGGCGATCTGCATGCCTACGGCGAAGAAGGCGTGCGCTTCTACACCAAGCAGAAGTCGGTGATGCAGCGCTGGCCCGAGAGTATTGCAAAAGGCGCCGAATTCACGATGCCCGTCGCGCGCTGAGGTGACGAGCGCGAGGGCCGCTGAGTCCGACTACCTCAACGTTGGCTGCAACACACCAAGGCGCTTCTATGCCGCTGAAGGCCGATGTCTTTCCGACAGCCCTGACCCTGCATTGAGGGACGGCGCCAAGCGCCGTCAATTGCCAACCGGCCTGACCCCAAGCGCTTTCGCCTTGGATTGCCGTTCAAGCGAGCGATTACATGGCCTGCAGTGACCACGCTTGCTCAGAAGTCCGTGAGTAAAGCGACATTTGATGGAACCCCTGGGGCCGATGGCAGTCCCATGAGGCATGAAACGAGACGGCCGCACGCTTGACCACGGCACACTGGAAGAATTTCGCCTGCTGGCGTTGCGTCGAGTCAAGGAGGGGGAGAAACCGTCTGCGGTTGTGAGATCGCTGGGGATGAATCGCACATCGATTTGCCGGTGGCTGAAGGCGGCGACTGGTTGAGGCAAAGGCGAGCGCGCTCTGGCATCGCGGCCGGCAACGGGAGGGCCGACCAAACTCACGCCGACACAGCGCGCGCAGGTGTTTCGTTGGATCAATGGCATGTACGGTTTGGACTGCGGGCTGTGGACCCCATAGATCGCGGCCATGCCGATCAAGCAGAAGTTTGGAGTGCGCTTGGGAGTGAGCGCCGTTGGTCGCATGCTGGCCCGCCTGGGGCTGACGCCACAGAAGCCGCTGCAGCGTGCTTGTCAACGTGACCTTCAAGCCATTGAGCGCTGGCAGCGCGAAACGCATCCAGACATCGCCGCTGCTGCGAGGGAAAGCTGCGCGGAGATCTACTTCGGGGATGAGTCGGGTTTTAGGGCCAACACGGTGCACGGCAGGACCTGGGCGCCAAAAGGCAAGAGGCCCTCATTGACCGGCCTGGGCAGCGCCAGCCCATCTCAGCGGCCTCCGCGGTCCATGCCGAGGGCGGGTTCTGGTTTGCGGCGTATCAGGGTGCCTTGAACGCGGAACTGTTCATTGAACTGCTCAAGAAGATGACGAGAGGTCGCAGCCAACCGGTGCACCTGGTGGTTGCCGGGCTGCCGGCGCACAAGAAAGCGAGTGTGCGCGAGTACATTGAATCCACCAAGGGCAAGCTGACGATGCACGTCCTGCCCGACTACGCGCCCGATCTGAACCCAGATGAATGGGTCTGGAGTCATGTCAAACGAACCGGCGTCGCCCGCAATCCACTGCGGGCGGGTGAAAAGCTCGAGATCAGAATTGATCAACAACTGCGTGACGTGCGCAAGAGCCGCGCACTTGTCCAATCTATCGTCAAGACTCCAGCTGTCGCCTATATTTCGGACTGCTGAGTAACACGACCTGGGGTCGACTCGCGGACACTGCGGAGCCGGCTTTCCCGGTCCACCAGCGTCGTCCCCGGTGAGCGGGGAACGCGAAAGCCGACCGAAGGGAGCGAAGCCGGGGGTGAGCCTATTTCAACCAGCCGCGCTTGCGGAAGTAGAACATCGGCACCAGTGCGCTCGCCGCCATCAGCAGCAGCGCATACGGATAGCCCCACTTTTGCGTGAGTTCGGGCATGTATTGAAAGTTCATGCCGTAGACGCTCGCGATCAACGTCGGCGGCAGCAGCGCAACGCTCGCGACCGAGAAGATCTTGATGATCTTGTTCTGGTTGATGTTGATGAAGCCGACCGTCGCGTCCATCAAAAAGTTGATCTTGTCGAACAGGAAAGCGGTGTGGCTGTCGAGCGACTCAATGTCGCGCAGCAGTTGCCGCGCGTCCTCGAACTGCTCGGCGTTCAGCATCTTGCTGCGCATCAGAAAACTCACCGCGCGGCGCGTGTCCATCATGTTGCGGCGAATCCGGCCATTCATGTCCTCGTGCCGCGCGATCGCGCCGAGCACTTCGCCGGCTTCGTTGTCGGTCACGTCGCCGGCCAGCACGCGCTTGCTGACTTTTTCCAGCCCGTCGTAGATTTCTTCGAGCGTGTCGGCCGAATACTCGGCGTCCGAGTCGAACAGCTTGAGCAGCACTTCCTTCGCGTCTTCGATGAAGCCCGGTGCGCGCCGGGCGCGCATGCGCAACAGCCGGAACACCGGCACGTCTTCATCGTGGATCGAAAACAAAATGCCGTGGCTGCGCAGGTCGGTGTTGTCGTCGTTCAGGATGAAGGCCACGCGCACCGTGCGCGGGTCGTCCGCGTCCGGCACCAGAAAGTCGCTGCGGATGTGCAGCTCGCCGTTGTCTTCGGCATAAAACCGCGCGGACTCTTCGATGTCCTCATCGGTCGCGTCCTGCGGGATGATGACGCCGTAATACTCTTGAATCCAGCGCTTTTCTTCGACGTTGGGCGACTCCAGATCGACCCAGATCGGCTTGAATTGCGACAACTCGTCGAGCGCCTCGATTTCTTCCTGCACGAGCCGGCCGCTGACGAGGGAAAAGATGTTGAGCATGGGCTGCAGAGTCTTGGTCGACAAGCGCGTCGGCGGCACATGCCAGCGGGCTGCCAAGAAACGACGTCGGGAGCGGGAGAACGCATTCGCCGCCCGTCGTCTCGAATTATCCCACTGCGGCTGTCGGGTCCGACTGGCGGCAGATCGCCGCAGCGGGCACGGTCGGCTGCTGCAAAAACGCCAGCAATTCGTCGCGCCGATGAAACGCATCGTGTTCGCCGAGCGCGATCAGCGCCTGGACGAAGCCGGGCTCGAACAACAGATAGCTGGCCACCGCGGCGCCGCTGCCTTCGTGCGCGCCGATCGAGCGCAGCGTGTGCTGCACCGCACGCGGCAACTCGTGCATGTGTTCCTGCGCGAGTGCGTCGAGCGACTGGCTCGGCTGGATCACTTCGACCTCCACCTGTCGATACGGCAGCGCCTGAGCGAGCGCGGACGGCAACTGACGCAAGGTACGCGTCACGCGCTGGACCTGCTCGACATCCGCCTGCACGGTGTCGTGAAACACGCTGGCCAACGCATGGCCGGCGATGCCGCCGAGCGTGGGCCGGTCCAATTCGCCTGCGGCATGGTGGCCGACCAGGCCCGAGCGTTGCGGCTGACTGGCACCGATCACGAGAATGTTCTTGGCGCCCAGGTGCATGGCGGACGACAACGGCGACATCTGGCGCATCGAGCCGTCGCCGAAATGTTCGCGCTCGCCTTCCACGTCGAGCGTGGTGGCCGGGAAGATGAACGGCAGCGCGCTCGACGCCATCAGGTGCTCGATCGACAGCTTGCCGAACGACGCGCGCCGGCCCGGCCGCTGCCAAGCCTGTGCGAGCGCATCGAACGCGCTGTGGCAAAACGTCCAGTGCAGCCCGCTGGTGTAGCTCGATGCGGTGATCGCCAGCGTGCCCAGCGTGCCGTTGGCCAGTGCCGCGTCGATGCCGGGCAGCGAGATGCCGCGCGTCAGGGTGCGGGCCAGCGGTGCGTTGTCGAGCAGCGCGCCGCGCCGCTGCGCGGCCCGCGTGAGGGCCAGCGCCGGCAGCACTTTGGACAGCCGGCCGAGCCAGCGCACCCACCCCGCGACGTTGAGCTGGTAGACGTCGTCGCAGTGCAGCTGCGTCCAGAAGCGCGCCAGCTGATCGAACGCGCCCAGGCCCTCGGTCGCGTAGCTGGCCAGGCACGCCGCGTTGATCGCGCCAGCCGAAGTGCCGATCAGGATCTGAAACGGAAAATCCTGCGGCGTGTGGCCGGCCTGGCGCAGGATCGTGCCGAGTGCCTGCAGCACGCCCACCTGATAGGCCGTGCGCGCGCCGCCGCCCATCAGCACCAACGCCGCCTGCGGGCGCGGGCGGCGCGCGTGCACGCCGAGGCAGTCAAGGCTGCTGCTCAACACAGTGTCGATGCTCATGCAAGGGGCGTGGCGAGAACGGGCGGGGGTTTCACGGGGAGAAGAACAAAGGGCAGACCGGAGCGCAAACGGATGCTGTGAGCCAGCGGCTGATGCTATTGGCTCTGCACAGCGGTGCGCGTGGCTTATGCCCGCATTCGCTTCCTCGCGCGCCGGGCGGGCACTCGGCAACGCGGCCGATTGCCAACTTTGTGGTGAATGCCGATGGGTGTGGGTGGCTGCAAGCGCCCGGTTGCTGCGCAGTCGTCGGCGGAAACAGCGCGCCGCACCAAAAGCGAAAAATCCATGCGGTGTAAATTAGCGCTGCTGCCACCTTGCAGCAGCGCCGCCTCCATGACGCATGGCAACGCCGCCCGCCTGCGAATGCGGCACACGAACGGCGGGATTCGCCCGTTATTTTTCCCCCTGAAGCAAAGGTTTCCTCATGAATTTGACGATCAGCGGCCATCACGTCGAAGTCACACCGGCCTTGCGCGCCTACGTCACGGACAAGTTGGAGCGAATCACACGGCATTTCGATCAAGTAGTCGACATCAAAGTGACGCTGACGGTGGAAAAAATCAAGGACAAGGACGCCCGCCAGCGCGCCGAATGCAGCATCCATGTGAAAGGCAACGATCTGTTCGCCGAGAGCGCGAGCGCCGATCTGTATGCCGCCATCGACGACCTGATCGACAAACTCGACCGGCAGGTGGTCAAACACAAGGACCGCATCACCGACCACCACCACGAAGCGCAAAAGCGCGCGATGTGAGTGACGCTGTGTGACCCGCCTGCTTCTGTACTGCGCACCCGCACTCGCATCTGCACTCCAGGCCTGAGCCTTTGTCCATGAACCGTCTCGCATCCATCCTGCCTCAGGAACAAGTTCGGGTCTGCGTCGACGCTTCCAGCAAGAAGCGCGCGTTCGAAGAAGCCGGTTTGTTGTTCGAGAATTTGTATCAGCTCAGCCGCGCGTTGATCACCGACAGCCTGTTTGCGCGCGAGCGGCTCGGCTCGACCGGGCTGGGCCACGGGGTGGCGATCCCGCACGGCCGCATCAAGGGCCTGAAGGCGCCGATGGCGGCGGTGTTCCAGCTGCGGCAGCCAATCGGCTTCGATGCGCCCGATGAGCAGTCGGTCGGCTTGCTGATCTTCTTGCTGGTGCCCGAAGCCGCAACCCAGAAACACCTCGAAATTTTGTCCGAGATCGCCGAGATGCTCAGCGATTCGCCGCTGCGCGAGCGCATCAAGGTCAGCAACGATGCGGCCGAGTTGCACCGGCTCATCACGACTTGGCAATCGGGCGGCTAAGCTTGCCCCCAGCCTTCGCTCCCTTCGGTCGGCTCTCGGCTACCCCCTTCCGGGGGCGGCGTCTGCGGACTGGCAGAGCCAGCTCCGCGACCCCTGTTGGAAGGGGGCTTTCATGATGTCGGGGCAGGCGTTTGCACAAATGCGCCGCTGCGGCGAGTCTCGCCGTAGCGGCATGAGCACCAGGCGCTCACCGCTGCTTTTCTGAGTCTTTCCAAGCGATTGGGTCCAATCGATGAAACCCGTGGGCGTCAGTGCCGATCTGCTGTTCGAGGAGCAGCGTGCGCGGCTGCGGTGGGAATGGATCGCGGGGTTGGGCGCATCCGAGCGGCGGTTCGACGAGCGGGCGATCAGCAAGGCGCGCTCGGGCGCCGATCTGGTCGGCTACCTGAACTACATCCATCCGTGGCGCGTACAGATTCTGGGCGAGCGCGAAGTCGCTTATCTGACCGAGGTCGACGACCACAACACCGAAGCCGATTGCGCGCGCCGCATCTCGCGCATCGTCACGCTGGAGCCGCCGGCGCTGGTCATCTCAGACGGCCAGAACGCGCCGCCCGCGTTGATCGCGATGTGCGAACGCGCACAGATTCCGATGTTCGCCACGGCCGAGTCGGCGGCGTTCGTGATCGATGTGCTGCGCGCATTCTTGTCGCGCCACTTTGCCGATCGCACCACGATGCACGGCGTGTTCATGGACATCCTCGGCGTCGGCGTGCTGATCACCGGCGAATCGGGCCTGGGCAAGAGCGAGCTCGGGCTCGAGCTGATCTCGCGCGGCAACGGGCTGGTGGCCGACGACGCGGTCGACCTGTACCGGATCAACCAGACCACGATCGAAGGACGCTGCCCCGACCTGCTGCGCAACCTGCTCGAAGTGCGCGGCATCGGCCTGCTCGACATCCAGGCGATCTTCGGTGAGACCGCGGTTCGCCGCAGGATGCGGCTGAACTTGATCGTGCACTTGGTGCGGCGCGAAACGCTGGAGCGCGACTACGAGCGCTTGCCGGAAGCGCCGCTGATGCAAGAGGTGCTGTCGGTGCCGGTGCGCAAGGTCGTCGTGCAGGTGGTGGCCGGCCGCAACATCGCGGTGCTGGTCGAAGCCGCCGTGCGCAACACGATCCTGCAACTGCGCGGGATCGACACCTATCGGGAATTCGTCGAGCGGCAGCGCCGCGCGATGGAGTAGCGGTACACGGACGGTCGGCGATCCTCGATCGATCGCCTGTGTGAGCGACGCTGCAGCTTGCTGCCCACATCCAAGCTTCGCCTTGCGCCTGCACAGCGTTCGGGCAGCACCGGGACGGTGCCCGTCATGCCTTCAAGACGGTCAGTCGCGCCCGCGCGGCGCTGGCCGGTTCGGGCATGGATCCTTGCTGCAGTTCGCATACAGACTCAATGCATGGTCCGTGATGACGAAGCCCTTTGACTTGGCAACCGCGTGCTGGCGCTGCTCGATCGCCGCGTCGTAGAACTCCTCGACCCGCCCGCAGTCCAGGCACACCAGATGGTCGTGGTGCTGGCCTTCGTTCAATTCGTAGACCGCCTTGCCGCTCTCGAAGTGGCTGCGCAGCAGGATGCCCGCCTGTTCGAACTGCGTGAGCACGCGGTAGACGGTTGCCAAGCCGATGTCGGTGTGGTCGGTCAGCAGCACGCGAAACACGTCCTCGGCGGTCATGTGGCGCTGGCCGCCGTCTTGAAACACCTCGAGGATTTTCAGCCGCGGCAGCGTCGCCTTCAGCCCGGTGCTTTTCAGCTCATCGATGCTTGCCATCGCTCCTCCTCGTCGTGTGGGGTTCGGCTGCCGAGCACCGGTCGTGCCCGCAGGTCCTGGGACGGCCCGTGGGTGGGCCGTCGGTAGAATGATCCGATCATATGGTCAGCGTTTGCGAACCCGAGATTTATCCGATGTCCGAGACCCTCCACCGCCTGCTGTGCCGCACCCGCGATGCGCGCGCGCCGGGCGCTTTGCTGATTGCCGCGCTGCTGCTGTCGGCCTGCGGCACGTTCAACAACGCCTCGCGCAGCATCGTGTCGGCCGTGTCGCCTTACCGGATCGACGTCGTGCAAGGCAACTTCGTCTCGAGCGAGCAGGTCGCCGTGCTGCGGCCCGGCATGGCGCGTTCGCAGGTGCGCGACATCCTCGGCACGCCGCTGTTGACCGACGTGTTTCACTCGAACCGCTGGGACTATGTGTTCACGATGCGGCGCGGCGGCGCGGCGCCGGTGGACCGGCGGCTCACGCTGTTCTTCAACGGCGATTCGCTTGAGCGCTTCGAAGGCGACCCGATGCCGTCCGAAGCCGAGTTCGTCGGCACGCTCGACTCCGGCAGTCGCAGCGCCAAAGTGCCGCTGCTCGAAGCCAGTGCAGAAAAACTCGACAAAGCGGCTCAGCCTTCGAAGCGGCAGCGCGACAAGGCCGAAGACCGACCCAACCGTGTGGATGAGAACGCGGTGCTGCCGTCGAGCTACCCGCCGCTCGAGTCGCCGTCGTACGCGCTGCCTTCGCTGCGCTGACCGCGGCTTTCGTCACTCCATCATCCGATGGCGACAACCGACCGCGTCGAGCCGATTCGCATCGCGATTGCGGGCGCAGGCGGCCGCATGGGCCGCATGTTGATCGAGGCGGTGCAGGACGCCGACGATTGCGTGTTGTCCGGCGCGTTCGACCGGCCGGGTGCGCCGCTCGTGGGCAGCGACGCATCGGCCGGGCTCGGCACGCCGAGCGGCGTGCTGGTCAGTGCCGATCCGCGCGAAGGATTGGCGGGCGCCGATGTGCTGATCGACTTCACCCGACCCGACGCCACGCTCCTGCAGCTCGCGCTCTGCCGCGAGATGAACGTGGCGGCCGTGATTGGCACCACCGGCTTCAGCGAAGCGCAGAAAGCCGAAATTGCCCAGATCGCCGCGCACATTCCCATCGTGCTCGCACCGAACATGAGCGTCGGCGTGAACGTCACGTTGAAGTTGCTCGAAATGGCGGCCAAGGCGCTGGCCACCGGCTACGACATCGAAATCATCGAAGCGCACCACCGGCACAAGGTCGATGCACCGTCCGGCACTGCGCTCAAGATGGGGGAGGTGATTGCGGCGGCGCTGGGCCGCGACCTGGCCGATTGCGCGGTGTATGCGCGCGAAGGCGTGACCGGCGAGCGCGACCCCTCGTCGATCGGATTTGCCACGATTCGCGGCGGCGACATCGTCGGCGACCACACGGTGCTGTTCGCCGGCACCGGCGAGCGCATTGAGATCACGCACAAGTCCAGCAGCCGCACGACCTACGCGCAAGGCAGCCTGCGCGCCGCGCGCTTTGTGCAAAGCGCCATGCCCGGGCTGTTCGACATGGGCGATGTGCTCGGTCTGAACTGACCGCGCCGCAGCGGCCGGCGCGCTGATTCGTCCGGCTGCAGCGCCGGTACCCACGCGAACATCGGTTTTCGCCCGACCACCTCCGCGCGGGCTGCGCAAGAGGCCCCTGCGAGCCCAGCCGCCACCTAAAATTGCCGGTCTCCACCGCGCTGCGAATGCCCATGCAAGAAAAGTACCTTCCCCAGGCCGTCGAACAGGCCGCTCATGCCGACTGGGCTGCGCGCGATGCGTACCGCGTGGTCGAGGACGCTCGCAAGAAGAAGTTCTACGCGTGTTCGATGCTGCCATACCCGAGCGGCAAGCTGCACATGGGCCATGTGCGCAACTACACGATCAACGACATGCTCACGCGCTATCTGCGCATGAACGGCTTCAACGTGCTGATGCCGATGGGCTGGGACGCGTTCGGCCTGCCGGCCGAAAACGCCGCGATGAAAAACGGCGTGCCGCCCGCGAAGTGGACGTACGACAACATCGCCCACATGAAAGGCCAGTTGCAGGCGATGGGCCTCGCGATCGACTGGAGCCGCGAAGTCGCGACCTGCGACCCGTCGTACTACCGCTGGAACCAGTGGCTGTTCCTGAAGATGCTGGACAAGGGCATCGCTTACCGCAAGACGCAGGTCGTCAACTGGGACCCGGTGGACCAGACCGTGCTCGCCAACGAGCAGGTGATCGACGGCAAGGGCTGGCGCACCGGCGCCACGGTGGAACGGCGCGAGATCCCCGGCTACTACCTGAAGATCACCGACTACGCCGAAGAACTGCTCGACCATGTGCAGCACAAGCTGCCCGGCTGGCCCGAGCGCGTGAAGCTGATGCAGGAAAACTGGATCGGCAAGAGCAGCGGCGTGCGCTTCGCGTTTCCGCACGAGATTCGGGACGACGCGGGCAGCTTGATCGGCGACGGCCGCATGTACGTGTTCACCACGCGCGCCGACACGATCATGGGGGTCACCTTCTGCGCCGTGGCGCCCGAGCATCCGCTGGCTGCGCAGGCTGCAAAGAGCCATCCCGAACTCGCCGCGTTCATCGAACGCTGCAAAGCCGGTGGCACCACGGAGGCCGAACTTGCGGTGCGCGACAAGGAAGGCATGGCCACCGGCCTGACCGTCATGCACCCGCTGACCGGCCGCGAGATCGACCTGTGGGTCGGCAATTACGTGCTGATGGGCTACGGCGACGGCGCCGTGATGGGCGTGCCTGCGCACGACGAGCGCGACTTCGCGTTTGCGCTCAAGTACGACCTCGACATCGTGCAGGTGGTGCACATCGACCGCGAGCATTTCGACTATCACCACTGGCACGACTGGTATGCGGACAAGACGCGTGGCGTCACGATCAACTCCGACATCTTCAGTGGCCTCAAATTCGAGGAAGCGGTCGATGCCGTCGCGCGCGCGCTGCACAAGGAAGGCCTCGGCGACAAGCTCACCACCTGGCGCCTGCGCGACTGGGGCGTGAGCCGTCAGCGCTATTGGGGCACGCCGATTCCGATCATCCACTGCGACGAACACGGTGCGGTGCCGGTGCCGGAAAGTGACTTGCCGGTGCTGCTGCCGACCGACTGCGTGCCCGACGGCAGCGGCAATCCGTTGAACACCCACGTCGGCTTTCACGCCGGCGTGGTCTGCCCGACCTGCGGCAAACCCGCGCGCAGAGAAACCGACACGATGGACACGTTCGTCGATTCGTCGTGGTACTTCATGCGCTATTGCGATCCGAAGAAGGACGACGCGATGGTCGGCGCGGGCGCCGCCTACTGGATGCCGATGGACCAGTACATCGGCGGCATCGAGCACGCGATCCTGCATCTGCTGTATGCGCGCTTCTGGACCAAGGTGATGCGCGACATGGGCCTGGTCAAGATCGACGAGCCGTTCACGCGGCTGCTCACGCAAGGCATGGTGCTGAACCAGATCTGGTTCCACCGCGACGAGCACGGCGGCAAGCACTACCACCCGCCATTGGAAGTCACGCCGGTGCTCGACGGCCACGGCCGCATCGAAGCGGGCCAGCTTGTCGACGGCAGCCGGCTCGAATACGGCGGCATCGGCAAGATGGGCAAGAGCGAGAGGAACGGCGTCGATCCGCAGGACCTGATCGACAAGTACGGCGCCGACACCGCGCGGCTCTACACGATGTTCACCGCGCCGCCGGAAGCCACCCTCGAATGGAACGACGCGGCGGTGGAAGGCAGCTACCGGTTCCTGCGCCGCGTCTGGGCATTCGGTAGCAAACTGTATGCTATCGATTCTGGAGCAAACAACGCAGCAGCATCAAGCGCCAGCACCACGAAAGACCAAAAAATTGCCGCGCTGCGGCGCGAACTGCACACGGTGCTCAAGCAGGTCGACTACGACTACCAGCGCATGCAGTACAACACCGTGGTGTCGGGCGCGATGAAGCTGCTGAACGCGCTGGAAAGCTTCGACGGCGACGCGTCGAAACAAGCCGATGCGGCCACCCTCAAAGCCGTCGCCTTGCCCGCGCTGCACGAAGGCTTCGGCATCCTGCTGCGCGTGCTCGCTCCTGCCACACCGCACATCGCGCACGCGCTCTGGGGCGAACTCGGGCTTGCGAAAACGCACGGCGAACTGCTCGATGCACCGTGGCCGGTGGTGGACGAGGCGGCGCTCGTGCAGGACGAGATCGAGTTGATGCTGCAGGTCAACGGCAAGCTGCGCGGCTCGATTCGGGTGGCGGCCGATGCCAAGCCCGCAGCGATCGAGAAGATCGCGCTGGCGAGCGAGGCCTACGTCAAGCAGACCGGTGGCGCCAGGCCGAAAAAAGTCATCGTGGTGCCTGGCCGGCTCGTGAACGTGGTGGTGGCGCAATGAGCCAGAGCACGGCAGCCACGGCTGCGGCGATGACGACACCAACAACAACGCGGCGCCGCTGGCTGGGCGCGACGACCGCCGCCGGTGTCGCTGTCGTGCTGAGCGGCTGCGGTTTTCGGCTGCGCGGCGCGCAGAACTTCGCATTCGATTCGATCTATGTCGCGATGCCCGACGCCTCCGGCCTCGGCAACGAGTTGCGCCGCCAGCTCGCCAGCAACGGCAAGCTGCGCGTGATCCGCGATGCGGCCGAAGCGCCCAAGGCGCAAGTCGTGCTGGATGGCCTGCAAGACCAGCGCGAACGCGTCGTGGTCGGCCTGACTGCTTCCGGCCAGGTGCGTGAGTTCCAGTTGCGTGTGCGCTTTCGCTTTCGCCTGCGCACGCCGGCCGGCAAAGAGCTGATTTCCGACACCGAAATCCTGCAGCAGCGCGATGTGTCGTTCAGCGAAACCACCGCGCTTGCGAGCGAGCAAAAGGACCTGCTGCTGTACCGCGACATGCAGTCCGACGTCGTGCAGCAAGTGCTGCGACGGCTCGCGGCGGTGCAGCTGTAGCGCAAGCAGCCCGCACGATGCCGAGCGCTCCGCAAAGCCCGACCGCTGTGCGCCTTCACCGCAGCCACATCGCATGCCGCCTGACGGTTTCGTCGCTGTTCGATGCACGCGGTGGGGCTGCGCACCCCATCGCTCGCTGAGAGACACGCCGTGCAGATCGCCGCTGCCCAACTCGAAGCCCACCTGGGCCGCAACGCGCTGCGCCCGCTTTACGCGGTGCACGGCGACGAGCCGCTGCTGGTGCAGGAAGCCGCCGCGACCGTGCGCGCCGCCGCACGCACCCAGGGATTCACCGAGAGGCGCGTGTTCACGGTGGCCGGCGCGCGCTACAACTGGAGCGCGGTGCTCGGCGCGTTGGGCTCGCAAAGCCTGTTTGCCGAGCGGCAGTTGATCGAGATCCAGATCCCGTCGGGCAAGCCCGGCGTCGACGGCGCGAAGGCGCTGCAGCAGATCGCCGAGCAGCTCGGGCCGACGTCCGACGGCGCGACGCTCGGCCTTGTCCTGCTGCCGCGGCTCGACCGCGCGACGCGCTCGGGAGGCTGGTTCGGTGCGCTGGAGCGCGTCGGTGCGGGCGTGCAGATCGATGCGGTCGAGCGCGCGGCCTTGCCGGGCTGGATCGCGCAGCGCCTGGCGCGCCAGCAGCAGCGCGTGGCGCCGGGCGAGGCCGGCCAGCGCACGTTGCAGTTCTTTGCCGACCGGGTCGAAGGCAATCTGCTCGCCGCGCATCAGGAAGTGCAAAAGCTCGCGCTGCTGCATCCGGCGGGTGAGTTGTCTTACCAACAGATCGAGCACGCGGTGCTCGACGTCGCGCGTTTTCATGTGTTCAAACTGCCCGAAGTCGTGCTGGCGGGCCAGGCCCAGCGCGCCACGCGCATGCTCGACGGGCTTGCGGCCGAAGGCGTGGCCGCGGTGCCGGTGCACTACGCGCTGGCGGAAGAAATCCGCGCATTGAAGCGCGTGCACGATGCGTTGCAGGCGGGCCAGCCGATGCCGCTTGCGCTGCGGGAGAGCCGCGTCTGGGGCGCGCGCGAACAACTGTTCGAGCGCGTGCTGCCGCGGCTGTCGGCCGACACGCTCGCGCAGCTGCTGCTGGCCGCGCATCATGTCGACGGCATCGTCAAAGGCCTGCGCGTGCCCGGCTGGCCGACCGATGCCTGGGCCGCGCTGCACCGGCTCGCGATGCAGTTGTGCATCGCGTGCGCTGCCCAGCCGCGGTCCGGGCGCACGCGGCTGGGCAGCGCAGCCGGCAAAATAGCCGCATGAACGCGTTCAACACACAAGCCCACGTCGACGCGCTCGGCGTGCAGGCAAAAGCGGCCAGCACGCTGATCGCACGCGCCGATGTCGCTACAAAAAACAAAGCACTGCGGGCGTTGGCGCGGCGCCTGCGCGAAAGCGTCGCTGCGCTGCAGGCGGCCAACGCGCGGGACCTGGCGCGCGCGGCGGCAGCCGACCTGGCCGCGCCGATGCAGGACCGCCTGAAGCTGAGCCCGGAAGCGATCGAGACCTGCGCGCAAGGCTGCGAGCAGCTGGCCGCCATGCCGGACCTCATCGGCGAGATCGACGCGCTCCGGCAGCAACCCAGCGGCATCCGCGTCGGCCAGATGCGCGTGCCGATCGGCGTGTTCGGCATGATCTACGAGAGCCGCCCGAACGTGACGGTCGAAGCCGCGGGCCTCGCGATCAAGAGCGGCAACGCGTGCATCCTGCGCGGCGGTTCCGAAGCGATCGAATCGAACCGCGCGCTGGCCGCATTGGTGGCCGATGCGCTGACCGAGGCCGGGCTGCCGCCGGATGCGGTGCAACTGGTGCAGACCACCGACCGCGAGGCGGTGGGCCGGCTGATCGCGATGCCCGAATTCGTCGATCTGATCATCCCGCGCGGCGGCAAGGGCCTGATCGAGCGCATCGCGCGCGACGCCCGCGTGCCGGTCATCAAGCACCTGGACGGCAACTGCCATGTGTATGTGGATGCGCCGTGCGACATCGAGATGGCGCTGCGCGTGGCCGACAACGCGAAGACGCAGAAATACAGCCCGTGCAACGCGGCCGAGAGCCTGCTGGTCGCGCGGGCGGTGGCAGACGTTTTCCTGCCGCGCATCGGTGCAATCTATGCGGCCAAAGGCGTCGAGATGCGCGGCTGCGCCGAGTCGCTGGCGTTGCTCGACGGGGTGCCGGGTGCGCTGTTGCGGCCTGCAAGCGAGGCCGACTGGTCCGAGGAATACCTGGCGCCCATCATCAGCATCAAGATCGTCGACGACGTCGACGCGGCGATTGCGCACATCAACCGTTATTCGAGCCACCACACCGACGCGATCCTCACGCGCGATCACGACCACGCGCAGCGCTTCCTGCGCGAAGTCGATTCGGCCAGCGTGATGGTGAACGCGAGCACGCGGTTCGCCGACGGCTTCGAGTACGGCCTGGGCGCCGAGATCGGCATCAGCACCGACAAGTTTCATGCGCGCGGTCCGGTCGGCGTCGAGGGGCTGACGTCGCTCAAATGGGTGGTGCTCGGGCAGGGCGAACTGCGCGGCTGAAGCAACCGTCCCGGCGGGCGCGGGCAGGGCCGGGAGGCGGTGGGGCGAATCGTTTGCTGGGCGGTCCCAGACGTCGCGGCGTCGATTCCTTGGGAAGTTGTGTGCCGGAGCCGCCCGCAGGCCCGCGACTTGCCGCACTCGCCGGTTTGACGCCCGCGCCCGGGCCTTAAAATGATTCGATCCACCCCATCACGAGGCCTCGCTCTTTGGTTCCTCACCTCATCACTGCGTTGACCGGCCCGATCAACGAACTCGAGCAGCGCGTGCTGGACTCGATGCCGGCCATCGAGCGCTGGTTCCGGCTCGAATGGATGGAGCACACGCCGCCGTTCTACAGCGCGGTCGACATCCGCAACGCGGGCTTCAAGCTGGCGCCGGTGGACACGAACTTTTATCCGAGCGGCTGGCAGAACCTGACGCTCGAGATGCTGCCGCTGGCGGTGCAGGCCGCGATGGCCGCGATCGAAAAAATCTGCCCCGAGGCCCGCAATCTGCTGCTGATTCCGGGCAGCCACACCAACAGCACGCTCTACCTGAGCAACATCGCGCAGTTGAAGCGCATCTTTCACATGGCGGGATTGAACGTGCGGGTCGGCTCGCTCGATCCGGACTTGAAAGAGCCCACGCCGATGAGCGCGCCGGGCGAGGAGCCGATCCTGTTCGAGCCGATTGTGCGCACCAAGCGCCGGCTCGGCCTGAAGCACTTCGACCCGTGCGCGATCCTGCTGAACAACGACCTGTCCGCCGGCCCGCCCGGCATCCTCGAAGAACTGCACGAGCAATACCTGCTGCCGCCGCTGCAAGCCGGCTGGACGGTGCGCCGCAAGAGCAAGCACTTCGAGATGTACGAGGAACTCGCCAAGCGTTTCGGCAAGTTGCTCGGGATCGATCCGTGGCTGATCAACCCGGTGTTTGACCAATGCAATGAGGTCAATACGCAGACCGACGCGGGGCTCGAGGCGCTGCGTGGCCCGGTCGATGCGTTGCTGACCAAGATCCGGCGCAAATACAAGGAATACGGCATCAACGAAAAGCCGTTCGTCGTGGTGAAGGCCGACAACGGAGGTCACGGCTTGGGCATCGCCACCGTGCGCGATGCGAAGGACCTCGACGGCCTGCGGCGTGGCTTTGCCGCATCCGCCAAGGGCGGCGGCTCGGGCACCAGCGACGTCATCATCCAGGAAGGCGTGCTGACCAACGAGCGCATTCACGACTCGGTCGCCGAGCCGGTGGTCTACATGATGGATCGCTACGTGGTGGGCGGCTTCTACCGCATCCACGCCGACCGCAGCATCGACGAAAACCTGAGTGCGCCGGGCACCCGCTACGTGCCGCTTGGATTCTCCGAGAGTTCGCGGCTGCCGCAGCCCGGCGCCAAGCCCGGTGCGAGCGCGCCGAACCGCTTCTACATGTACGGTGTGGTCGGCCGGCTCGCCATGGTGGCGGCCAGCTACGAACTTGAAGCGACCGACCCGGAGGCCGAGGTCTACGACTGAGCCGACGCGCTTGTCGCCCGCGTCGCCGCCGGGACAGCGAATTGTGGCTTTTTGCCATCGTTGAATCGATCGGCTTGCCGTTTAATGCGTTGGTGCTCCTGGGCCAATTCATTCGTTGTCGGCGGACCGGTCCGCCAGTTGCGACAACTCACCCGCCGTGCAAAAAACCAAATCCTCGGTCGCCGCGCTGACGCTCGGCGCGATCGGTGTCGTCTACGGCGACATCGGCACCAGCGTGCTGTATGCGATCAAGGAGGTGTTCGGCTCGGGCCACGTGCCGTTCACGATCGACAACGTCTACGGCATCCTGTCGATCATCTTCTGGACGCTCACGGTGATCGTCTCGATCAAGTACGTCGTGCTGGTGCTGCGCGCCGACAATCACGGCGAGGGCGGCCTGGTTGCGATGCTCGCGCTTGCGTCGCAGTCGGTGAAGGACAAGCCGCAGCTGCGCAGCGTGCTGCTGCTGGTCGGCATCTTCGGCACCTGCCTGTTCTACGGCGACGGCGTGATCACGCCGGCGATCTCGGTGCTGTCGGCGGTGGAAGGCCTCGAAGTGGTGTCGCCCGCGTTTGCCGACTACGTGATTCCGCTGACCGTGCTGGTCCTGTTCGGTCTGTTCGCGGTGCAGAAAAACGGCACCGCGGGCATCGGCAAGCTCTTCGGCCCGCTGACCTTGTTCTGGTTCGGCACGATCGCCGCCATGGGCGTCTGGCACATCGCGGGCCATCCGGAAATACTCTGGGCGCTTTCCCCGCACCACGCACTGCGCTTCATCTGGCTTCAGCCGTTCATCACGTTCATCATCCTCGGCGCGGTGGTGCTGTGCGTGACCGGTGCCGAAGCGCTCTATGCCGACATGGGGCATTTCGGCAAGAAGCCGATCCGGCTGGCCTGGTTCTCCGTCGTGATGCCGGCGCTGACCTTGAATTACTTCGGCCAGGGCGCGTTGCTGCTGGCGCGCCCGGATGCGGTGAAGAACCCGTTTTTCATGATGGCGCCGCAGTGGGCCGTGCTGCCGCTGGTGGGGCTCGCCACGGTCGCCACCGTGATTGCGTCGCAAGCCTTGATCTCCGGCGCATTCAGCGTGACCAAGCAGGTCATTCAACTCGGCTATCTGCCCCGGCTGCGCATCGAGCACACCAGCGTGAAGGACACCGGCCAGGTGTACCTGCCGCTCGTGAACTGGGCGCTGTTCGTCGCGATCGTGCTGGCGGTGGTGATGTTCAAGTCGTCCACCAACCTCGCGGCGGCCTACGGTGTGGCGGTCACGACCGACATGCTGATCACGACGATTCTGACGTTCTTCGTGATCCGCTACGGCTGGAAGTACCCGCTGTGGCTGTGCATCGCGGCGACCTCGCTGTTTTTCGTCGTGGACTTCGCGTTCTTCGCCTCGAACCTGCTGAAGCTGGTGGCCGGCGGCTGGTTCCCGCTGGCGATCGGCGGCGCCGTGTTCATGCTGATGGTGACGTGGAAGGATGGGCGGGAGCTCGTCATGCAGAAGCTGCGCGAAGACTCGATCGAGTTGCGGCCGTTCCTGAACGGCGTGTTCAGCTCGCCCCCGGCGCGTGTGGACGGCGCGGCGGTGTTCATGACGACCGAGACCGGCATGGTGCCCAACGCGATGCTGCACAACCTCAAGCACAACAAGGTGCTGCACGAGAAGAACTTCTTCGTCACCGTCAAAAGCCACGAGGTGCCGTGGATCGGCATGGACAAGCGCGTCGAGATCGAGTCGCTCGACCACCACTGCTGGCAGATCGTGCTGCACTACGGCTTCAAGAATCACATCGACATTCCGAAGGCGCTCGGCCTGATCGGCAACCGCGGCTTCAAGCTCGATCCGATGACGACCAGCTATTTCCTGTCGCGCGACATCGTGGTGCCGACGGTCGGCTCAGGAATGGCGCCGTGGCGTGAAAAGCTGTTTGCGCAGATGCACCACAACGCGGGCGCGGCGGCGGAGTTTCTGCAACTGCCGAGCAACGCGGTGGTGGAGTTGGGGTCCAAGGTGGAAATCTAGCGCGCCCCAGGCTTCGCTTCGCTCTCGCCTACCGCCTATCCCCTACCGTGGGCAACGCTGGCGGACCGGCGGAGCCGGCTCCGCGGCGTCTGTTGGTCTCGTGGACATGCAGCTGTTTGCGATCTGTATGCGGCCAATGGTTGTTGGGAGCAACGCGTGGCGCTCTCAACCTTATTGGGCCTATCAAAAGTATCGGCGGCGTCGCTCAGCGCACGAGCCAAAGCGCACCGCAAATCGAGGCTGTCTCGGGCAGATTGTTTAGGCAGCCGCTTCGTTTCGCGCTTCCCATGTCGCAAGAAGATAGGTTGCCAGCGCACCCGAGCGATTGACCGCCAGCTCCGCGTGCCGCGGAGCTGGCTTCGAACCGGCCTTTCCCTTTCCATGCGCATCACTGAGTCGATTGCGGAGCGAGCCCAAACCCTCGACAACGGCGGTGCAGCCTCCAAGCACCTGCTTGAACACCGCCTCGGTGTGCTGCGAAGGTGCCAGCCTGAGCGTTTCTGCGGTCAGCTTGTAGAGCTTCGGTACATCGGCTCCGTCGTCGTACGCGACGCCTGCGGCATCGAGGATGTGCTTGCACACCGACTCGATGAGTGTTCGGGCGGACGTGACAGCTCCCTCGGGGTCGGATGCGCGCCGCTCCAGCACCTTGGACCACGCAGCCTGCACATACGACGCGTCAAATCTTTCGAGTCTTTCCGCAACGAGTTGGTCCGCAGGCGACAGTGGGCCGCGCTCCAGTGCTTCGAGCAGAGGTCGGAACGCTTCCCAGATGAAGTCTCGACGCTCTGCATAAGTTGCGTATTCGGACTTGATGAACTGCCAGAACTGCGGGAGATCTCTGCAGGTCCGCAGGAAACCCGGCACGAGCGGATCGAAAGCCCGATTCAAGAGCAGCATGTGGCGCAACCGAACGAACGCCGCGTTGTCTTCACTGCCGCCGGTCGCACGCGAAATCAGCAGGTTCTGGAGCGCTTCTATCTGGTCAAGAAGCTCGTGCATCGGCCCAACCGCCAAACGATGGGGTTCGGCTGCCGAAGCAGGCAGCGGGCTGCAATGTGAAGTCAGGAGCCACTCCGTGCTCCTCTAGACAGCACCTTGATGCCATCGCCGGCAACCACCCAGCCTGCCTGCCTGCCTGTCCATCCAGCGTTTCCACGCTGGATGCCTCAAAGTCTTTGCCATAGCGAACGCGCAAGACGCGAAGTGGTGTATCAACTGGCAAGACGACGAGCACCGGATTGAATCTCGGATATTCATATGGCGGCATTGAATACTGCGGAGCAGATGACTCCACTGAAACTTCGCATCTGCTGCCTCCCAGAACATCCGCGCCCCAGAGCAAAGCCTCTATCGGGGGGTAAGGTGACAAGGGCGGCCGCAGTTCGTCTCGGCACTTGTTGACAAGCCACTTTCTGATGAGCGCAAGCGCTCGCCTCGCAGTCAGAGATCGCGGCCAGCATGTTGGAAGGGCGACGCAGCAACGAGTGCCGCGCTGGTCTGTTGCGTGGCTGCGTCGGCCTTGAATGCAGGCGCGGGTGTCGATTGTGCAATCCGCGCGCGATCCCGGCCCATCAGCCACCTCGCGGTTTTGATCAGGCGGATCGGCAGCGGCGCCAGCAGGGTCAGACCGGCCAGCAACGGCATCAACAGCGCCGACAGCGCAAACGCGACCAGCCACCAACCAGTCGCCGCCGCAGCCCATGCCGGCAGGCCCAACCAGCCACCCGCTTCGATGAACCAACTCGTCAGCAAGCCCGGATGGCGTGCCACCAGATAGGCAGTGCCCGCCACCGCGCCCAGCTTGAGCGCGGCGCGGCCCATGCGGCCGCTGCCGGCGAGCACGCGCTGCCCCAGCACCGCGCGATATTCGGACAACGCGGCCCGTTGCGCGATCTTCTCCGACGCGCCCGAAGCGCGCAGCAGCTTCCAGGCTTTCAGGAAGCCGAACACCGTCAGCACATCCACGCCGGCGCTCGCCACGTCGCCCAAGCCGATCGGCACGGCGACGTCGTACTGGGTCTCCAGATCGCGGATGCCGCCGAACAGGAAGTCTTCCACGGATTTCAACACCCGGTCGGTCTGATTCCAGTGCGCGATGCCGGCGCGATCGATAGCGAATTGCGCGAGAAACTGGTGGCCGCCGATCGCGATCTGGTCGATCGCATAACGGCCGCGTGTGTGCGGGCCGTACTCGGGCGGCGCATTTTCTGGAATCGATGGGGTGGGGGGATCGGCGGTGGCCTTGGCGTGGTCGTCTTTGGCGCTCGTTGGTTTCCCGGCCTTCCCCGGGTTCTTGTCGTCCCCGAACAAAACCTTGGCGTGAGTCTGCAGCGTGCGCCCGAGCCGGCTCAGCTCATAGCTTGCGCGCAGCGTGGCCACGTCGTGGTCCATGAAATAAAAAATCACCGGCACGATCGGCTCGCCGTACTGGCGCAGCAGCGACTGCAACGGCGCCTGAGCGCCGAACGCCTCCAGCACGGCGCGGGCTTGCACTCCGTATTTGTCCAGCGCCAGCTGCATCTTGAACGCCAGCTCCCGGTCGGCGGCGGTGTCGAGCAGCACGGCCTGCAACGCGGGCAGGGCGACAGCGTGGTCGTAGAGATCGGGCCCCAAGGTCTGTCGCGCGCGCAGGTCGACCAGCCGTTCGGCGTAGCTGGCGGTGCGGTTCGATGCCGCGGCGATGAGCGCACCGACCAGCGCGCACAGGGCAAGCAGCAACAGCCAGCCGCGCAGCCGGCCCGAGCCGGGGCGGAAACCGTCCGAGGTGGCCGCAGCCGCAGGCGCCAAACTTCTTCCTTGTGCTGTCACGGCGGTGTTCATCGCAACGAATGGTAGTCAACACCGCTCGGCGCATGCCGATGAGGTGGGGCGATCGAAGTCCGCGGCATGGACAACGCCCCCGCCGCCGACCGAGAATGCCGTTCGCCCGGTCGTTCGCCCTCACGGGCGTCGCGCTGCTGGCGTTGCCTGCTTCTGTCTCTTTTTCTGTTTTTTTCTCCCATCTCGCGATGCATTTCCTCTTCATTGCCGACCCGCTCGAATCGTTCAAGATCTACAAGGACACCACGTTCGTGATGATGCGTGAGCTGCAAACGCGCGGCCACACGCTGTCGGTCTGCGAGCCGCAGGATTTGAGCTGGCAAAGCGGCCACCGCGTGATGGCCCACGTGCGCGACGTGACGCTGACCGGGGAGCAAAGCGGCGAGGGGTGGTTTCGCACCGCGCAGCAGCAGTTCAACGACCGGCCACGCGCGACCGACGGCACCCGGGCCCACTCGGTCTGCGAGTTCGACGCGGTGCTGATGCGAAAAGACCCGCCGTTCGATGCGCAGTACATCTACGCCACCCATTTGCTCGAGCAGGCCGAGCGCGAGGGCGCCCGCGTCTACAACAACCCGGCCGCGGTGCGCAACCATCCGGAAAAACTCTCGATCCTCGAGTTTCCCGAGCTGATCGGCCCGACGCTGGTCACGCGCGACGAAAGCGATGCGCGGCGCTTTTTCGTCGAGCACCAGGACATCATCCTGAAGCCGCTCGACGGCATGGGCGGCCAGGGCATCTTCCGCGTGAAATCCGACGGCCTGAACCTGGGCAGCATCATCGAGACGTTGAACCAGAATGGCGCCCAGACGTTCATGGTGCAGAAGTTTCTGCCCGAAATCGCGCAGGGCGACAAGCGCATCCTCTTGATCGCGGGCCAGCCGGTGCCGTTTTGCCTGGCGCGCATTCCGCAGAAAGGCGAGGTGCGCGGCAACTTGGCGGCCGGTGGCAAGGGCGTTGCGCAGGCGTTGTCCGAGCGCGACCGGCAGATTGCCGAGCGGCTGGGGCCGATTCTCCACGGGCGCGGTCTGCTGCTGGTGGGGCTCGACGTGATCGGCGACAGCCTGACCGAGATCAACGTGACCAGCCCCACCTGCTTTCAGGAAATCTTCGACCAGACGGGCTGTGATGTGGCGGCGCTGTTCGTCGATGCACTGGAAGCGGATTTGACCAAGAAAATGGTCTGAGGCGCATGCAGGGAAACAGCTTGAAGCTATCCAATAGATAGCAAATGGCGGCCGTGGTCCATGCGACCGCCCTGCCGCCACGCTCGATCTGACCGCTCCGGTTAAGGGTTCGCCCCGATTCTCGACCTCGCTGTTTTTCTTAAAATGCATACGTATGCAAGCCGTGCGATTCGGTTGTCGCCCGCCATTCATTCGGCGCTTTTCTCCTCAACCCCGACTCACCCATGATCAACTACCTCAAACGCGGCAAGGACGCCCAGGTCCGCTCGGAAGACGACGCCAAGGTGCGCGCCACCGTCGAAGGCATCATCCAAGACATCGAATCCCGCGGCGACGAAGCCGTGCGCGAGTACAGCAAGAAGTTCGACCACTGGGACCCGGCGGATTTCCGCTTGTCCCAAGCCGACATCGAAGCCGCAAAGAAAAGCCTGTCCGCGCGCGAGATCGACGACATCGCGTTCGCGCAAAAGCAGGTGCGCAACTTCGCGCAGATCCAGCGCGATTCGATGCGGGATGTCGAAGTGGAGACACGGCCGGGCGTCGTGCTCGGCCACAAGCACATCCCGGTGAATGCGGTCGGCTGCTACATCCCCGGCGGCAAGTACCCGATGATCGCGTCTGCGCACATGAGCGTGCTGACGGCAAAAGTCGCGGGTGTGAAGCGCATCGTCTCGACCGCGCCGCCGTACCAGGGCAAGCCGCATCCCGCGATCGTGACCGCGATGAGCATGGCCGGCGCCGATGAAATCCTCGTGCTCGGCGGCGTGCAGGCGGTGGTGGCGATGGCGGTCGGCACGGCATCCATCGCACCGGTCGACATGCTGGTCGGCCCCGGCAACATGTTCGTGGCCGAAGCCAAGCGCCAGCTCTACGGCCGCGTCGGCATCGATCTGTTCGCAGGCCCGACCGAAACCCTCGTGATCGCCGACGACTCGGTCGACGGCGAGATGTGCGCGGTCGACCTGCTGGGGCAAGCCGAGCACGGGCCGACCTCGCCATCGGTGCTGCTGACCAACAGCGAGCGGTTGGCCAAGGACACGATGGCCGAGATCGAGCGCCAGTTGAAGATCATGCCGACCGCCGAGATCGCCGCGAAGAGCTGGGCCGAATACGGCGAGGTGATCGTCTGCGATACGCAGGAAGAGATGCTGGCCAAAGCCGACGAACTCGCGTCCGAGCACGTGCAGGTGATGACGAGGGACCCGGACTACTTCCTGAACCACATGACGAACTACGGCGCGCTGTTCCTCGGGCCGCGCACCAACGTGAGCTTCGGCGACAAGGTGATCGGCACCAACCACACGCTGCCCACCAACAAGAACGCGCGCTACACGGGCGGGCTGTGGGTCGGCAAGTTTCTGAAAACCTGCACCTATCAGCGTGTGCTGACCGACGAGGCGAGTGCCGAGATCGGCGCCTACTGCTCGCGGCTGTGCCACATGGAGAACTTCGCCGGCCACGGCGAGCAGGCGAATCTGCGCGTGCGCCGCTATGGCACGCGCTCGGAAGTACCTTGGTATCAGCCCGTGCCTGCCGCATGAGGCTCGCCCCCCAGGCTGTGCGCACTCTCGCCTTCCCCCCGGCCGGGGGGCGACGCCAGCGGCCCGGCAAAGCGGGCTCCGCCGCGTCTGCTGGAGTGGGTGCCGTGTGCAATGGTGGCGCCGCCGATCGTTGCGTGCGCACGCGCGCTGATGGCGTTGCATCATGTTGCCGATGACGCCGGGCTTTCGCGTCGACGGCCGGCGGGCGCTGGTGACGGGTGCGGGCCGTGGCATTGGGCTGGCGGCAGCGGCGGCGCTCGCGCAGGCCGGTGCCGCCGTGACGCTGGTTGCGCGCAGCAAAGACGAACTCGAGGCCGCGTGCGATCAGATTCGTGCACAGAGCGGCGTCTGCGATTCGCTGGTGCTGGACGTGACCGACGCGCAGGCCGTGCGCGCGCAGATCGCCGAGCGCGAGCCGTTTCAGATTCTGATCAACAACGCGGGCACGAACCGGCCGAAGCCGCTGGTCGAGATTGATGACGAGGACATCGACACCGTGATCGACCTGAACGTGAAGGCCGCGTTCTACGTGACGCGCGCGGTGGCAACGCAGCTGCTGGCGGCAAAGCTGCCGGGCTCGGTCATCAACGTGTCGTCCCAGATGGGCCATGTGGGCAGCCCGAAGCGCACGCTCTACTGCGCTTCCAAGCACGCGATCGAAGGCATGACCAAGGCGCTGGCCTGGGAGCTCGGCCCTGCGAACATCCGCGTCAACACGATCTGCCCGACCTTCATCGAAACCGCGATGACCGCGCCGATGCTGGCCGACCCGGCGTTTCACGATTGGGTCGTGTCCAAGATCGCGCTCGGCCGCGTCGGCCAGCTGCACGAGGTGATGGGGCCGATCGTGTTTCTGGCCAGCGACGCATCGAGCCTGATCACGGGCAGCGCTCTGATGCTTGATGGCGGCTGGACTGCGGCATGACAGAACGCAGCGTGCGAAGGCTCTGCGGCATTCGCCCGCTGCTTGTGCTTCACGGTGCGTTTCGATGAGCGCACGTGCCCCGGTGCCGTCGATGGACCGGCCCTCGTCGAAGCAGTTGGCAAGCGCGCAGTGCAACGGTGCCAACCGCCGCCCCGCGCTCCCGTTTTGCCAATGGGTGCTGAAGCAATCCGCAGCCATCGAACACGGAACGTACGCATGAAAAGCACGGCGACCGCGCATCAGGTCGCGCGGCTGGCGCAGGTGTCGCAGTCGGCCGTCAGCCGCACCTTCACGCCGGGCGCGAGCGTCTCGGACGCCACGCGCGCCAAGGTGCTGACGGCGGCGCGCACGCTGGGCTATCGGCCGAATGCGCTCGCACGCAGCCTGATCACGCGCAGGAGCGGCATCGTCGCGCTGGTCATGAGTTACTTGCAGAACCAGTTCTATCCGCTCGTGATCGAACAGTTGTCGCAGGCCCTGCAGCGCCGCGGCCTGCACGTGCTGATGTTCATCAGCGACGAATCGGATGCGAACGGCGTGCTCGAAGAAATCCTGCAATACCAGGTGGACGGCATCGTGATGGCGTCCACGACGTTGTCGCGCGAACTCGCGCGGCAATGCGCGGACGTCGGCATTCCGATCGTGTTGTTCAACCGCGTGCCGGCACTCGGCACCCCGCAGGCCGACGACGGCACCAGCTCGGTCACCAGCGACAACCACGGCGGCGGCCGGTTCGTGGCCGACATGCTCATGAGGCGCGGGTTCCAACGCATCGCGTTCCTCGCGGGGCTGGAGAATTCGTCGACCAGCATCGAACGCGAGCGCGGCTTCACCGAAGCGTTGCGGTCGAACGGCCGCAAGGTCTTCGCGCGTGCAGCCGGCCACTACGACTTCACGCGTGCGCAAGCCGCCACACGCGAACTGTTTGCTTCGGCCGATGCGCAGCAGCGGCCCGATGCACTGTTCGTCGCGAACGATCACATGGCGATTGCGGCGCTGGACGTGCTGCGCGCCGAACTCGGCTTGCGCGTGCCGCAGGATGTCGGCGTGGTCGGCTTCGACGACGTGCCACAGGCCGGCTGGGGCGCCTATCGGCTCACCACCGTGATGCAGGACATACCAGCGATGGTCGCAGCCACCGTCGGCCTGCTGGATGAGCAGATGCGGGCCGGGCGGCCGGCGGCACGCGGCGTCGTCGTGCCGTGCCGGCTGATCGAGCGCGACTCGGTTGCAGCCGCAAACGCAACTGCGGTCGCCGCAGCATGACGCTTCTCACGCCCGGATCCCTAGCGTTCCTGTCGTTTGCTCATCCATCATTTCAACTCCAGGAGACATCGACCATGACCACGCCACTTCGTCGTCGCGCGCTCACACTCACACTGGCCGCGCTTGCCACCGGCGCGACGCTCTCCGTGCAAGCCCAGTCGAACCCGGACGCGGCTGCCTGGCCCACCAGGACCGTCAAGTACGTGGTGCCGTTCTCACCGGGCGGTGTGTCCGACGGCGTGGCGCGCCTGATCGCGCAGCAACTGACCGAAAGGCTCGGCCAGCCGGTCGTGATCGAGAACAAGCCCGGCGTCTCCGGCATCGTCGGCACGCAGGCCGTGGCGCGCGCGGCTGCCGACGGCTACACGATCATGGGCGGCACCATCACCACGCATGCGGTGAACCCGTTTTTCTCCAAGACGCTCGGCTACGACCCGGTGGCCGACTTCGTGCCGGTGAGCCTGATCGGCACCGTGAGCAACGTGCTCGTGGTGCGGGAAGACAGCCGCTTCGACTCGGTGCAGCAGATCATCGACGCGCTCAAAGCCAAGCCCGATGACCTGACGTACGGCACCGCCGGCGCAGGCACGTCGCAGCACCTGTCCGGCCAATTGTTCCAGAGCATCAGCGGCACGAAGATGCGCCAGATCATCTACAAGGGCGGCTCGCAGGCGATGGTCGACCTGATCGGCGGCCAGATCGACATGGTGTTCGAGACCGTGGCGGCGGCGCGCCCGATGATCGAAGCCAAGCGCGTCAAGGTGCTCGGCGTCACGTCGGCCAAGCCGCTGGCGAACCTGCCGGGCGTGAAGCCGCTGGCCGAGCTCGGCGTGCCGGGCTTCGAGATGCAGTCTTGGCAAGGCGCGTTCGCGCCGGCCGGCACGCCGGCTGCGGTGGTGGAGCGGCTTGGCAAAGAAATCGGCGCGATCGTCGCGCTGCCGGACGTGCAGCAGAAACTGCGCGCGATGGGGGTCGAGCCCGAAGGGCGTGGTCCGCAGGCGTTTGCCGCGTTCCAGCAGGCCGAGATCGCAAAGTGGGGCAAGGTGATCAAGGATGCGGGCATTCAGGCCGAGTGACCCGTCGCATTTCGCGCTGCACGGCATCGCACTGCGTGACCGGCGAGTCGCCTCTGCGCCGCGCTCCATTGCCGAATCGTTCGTTTACTCAAAAATCGCAGGAGACCCGAGCATGTCCATCGATACCCGAACCCTGGCCGGCCACCGCCGTCGCCGCCTGCTGACCCAGACGCTGCTGGCCGCCGCTGCCGCCGCGCTGTCCGCGTCGGCCGCGTTCGCCCAACAGCAGCAGGTGCCTGCGGCAGCGGCCAACGGCCCCGGCGGCTACCCGCAAAACGGCCGCGTCGTGATCGTCGTGCCGTTCTCGCCCGGCGGTGCGACCGACATCATCGGCCGCCTGATCGCCGACGAACTCGGCAAGCGCTGGGGCACGCCGGTGGTGGTGGACAACAAGGCCGGCGCGGGCGGCGGCATCGGCACCGACTACGTGGCCCGCGCGCAACCCGACGGCTACACGTTGCTGCTCGGCACACAGACCGCGCTGGCCGTGAACCCGACTTTGCTGAAAGCACGCATCACCTACCACGTCGACAAAGATTTCGCGCCGATCACGCAACTCGCGCAGACGCCGCTGGTGCTGCTGGCCGGCAACAAGTCGGGCGCGACCGATGTGGCGGGACTGATGGAAAGAGATCAAGGCCAAGCCCGATGCGATCAGCTACGGCACGTCCGGCAACGGCACCTCGCAGCACCTGACGACGTTGATGTTCCTGAACCAGATCGACGGCAAAGCGCTGCACATCCCGTACAAGGGCAGCAGCCAGTCGCTGGTCGACCTGGCCGGCAACCAGATCGACATGCAGTTCGACAACATGGCGACCGCGCTGGCTTTCGCCAAGAACGGTCAGGCCAAGGCGCTCGCGGTGACGAGCGCCGAACGTTCAGCGCTCGCGCCCGAGATCCCGACCTTGCCGAGTCCGGTGTGCCGGGCTTCGAAGCCGTGACCTGGCTCGGGTTGCTCGCACCCGGCGGCACGCCGCAGCCGGTGGTCGAGTACCTGAACCGCGAAGTCGTCGGCATTTTGAAAGACCCGGAAGTCGCCAAGCGGCTGGCCGCGCAGGGCTTCGTGCCGAAGCCGATGACCGCATCCGCTTTCACCAAGTTCATCCAGACCGAAACCACCAAGTTCGCCGATCTGATCAAGAGCAACCACCTCGTGATCGAATAAGGAGCAAGCCCATCATGGACATCCGCCACCCCCTCGACGACCGCCTGCCCGCCATGCTCAAGAGCGGCAAACCCATCAGCGGCGTGTTCAACGGCATTCCGAGCCCGCCATCGTCGAGATGTGCGCGTATGCCGGTTTCGATTTCATCATCATCGACAACGAGCACGGCAGCTCGGACTTCGAGACCACCGAGCACATGCTGCGCGCCGCGCGCGCATCCGGCATCGTGCCGCTGGTGCGCTGCTTCACGCCGGAGACATCCCGCGCATTCTCGACATGGGCGCGAGCGGCGTGCAGATTCCGATGGTCAATACGGCTGAGCAGGCACGCGATCTGGTTCGGCGTGTGCGCTATCCCGGCGTCGGTGGCCGCGGCAGCGCGTTCAGCACGCGTGCGGCCGGCTACGGCGCGTTCGGCGGGCCGAACCACACGCGACGCAGCAACGAAGGCATCGCGCTGATCGCGATGATCGAGACGCCGGAAGCGGTCGAGAACGCTACGGACATCGCGAGCGTCGAAGGCATCGACGCGGTCTTCGTCGGCCCGAACGATCTATCGCACGCGATGGGCCACGGCAACGACTGGGCTTGCGATGCGGTGCAAAAACAGATGGAAAAAGCGATCCGCGCGGTGGCCGCCGCCGGCAAGTGCGCGGGCACCTTGGCGTTGACGCCGGAAGACGCGAAGAAGGTCGCCGGCTGGGGTGCGAACTACCTGGTGAGTGTGACCACCAGCATCATGACGCAGGCATTTCAAACAGGCGGCGGGTGCGGACCGCAACGCGGTCGCGAAGATCGTGTATTGAGCTTGCGAAGGCGGCGTGCAGATCACCAGTTTCAACGCCGGATCGTCGTTCGATTGAAACGTCGCATGCCCGAACCTGAGCGCGCCGCAGGTCGGGTGGTGCAGCAGCTTGCTGCCGGCCGCGATGCCGCGCATTTCGTGGGGCTGCCACCAGCCTGAAAACGCTGCACTGGCCGACCGCAGCCGGTCCAGCAGTTCGATGAAAGCCGGGTCGCCCGCCCACAGGTCGTGCGTTGTGCGAAACAGCGCGACCATGCACTGCGCTTCATCGGCTCAGGCCGCGCCGAACAAGCGCTTGGCGGCCGGCTCGGTCCGCAGCGCCCAGGCGGCCGAACCCGAACCGCGCGTCGACCTCCGCATTTCATGCCAGCACGTCCCAGCGGCGGCCCGTCACATAGGCGGGCCAGCTCGGTTGTTCGACCCTGCGCTGCAGCGCCGGCGGAACGCACTCCCGCACGAACAGTCGCTGCGCGGCGGGTTTTCGCAAGCCCAGCAAATGCGCATGCTCGGTCTTGCTGAGGTGCAACGCGCACGCAAGTGCATCGAGCGTGGCCACGGACGGGCCGATGCTGCGGCCCTGCCCGAGCCGGATGTACCAGTCGATGCCGATGCCCGCGAGTTCCGCCACTTCCTCGCGCCGCAGGCCGGGTGTGTGGCGTCGGTGGCCGACCCTGAGCCCGGACGCTTGCGAACTCAGCTTCTCCCGCCGCGACGAAGGGAGTCACCGAGCGGGTGCGGCGTGGCAGCGGGTGTCGGCAATTGATTTGCCGCAAGGTGGGTGCGTGCGATCCCAGGATCCGCCCGGGCCTTCATGGAAGCAGCAGAAGCTGCCAGCATCGCCGTTTCACTCACCACCGTTCATCCGCATCATGAAAGCATCCATCCTGAGCGCACTCGGCGTCTCCCACACGATCGAAACGGTGCCGGACCCGGTGCTCGGCACCGGAGAAGTCGTGGTCGACGTGGTCGCCCCCGGTGTGTTGCCCTGCGCCATTCAGCGGCGCGCAAATACCCCATTCAACCGCCGATGGTGCCCGGCGCGGGCGCGATCGGCCGGGTCCGAGCGGTCGGGCCGGATGCGACGCGGCCGAAAGCCGGTGACTGGCTGGTCTGCGATGCGATGGTGCGCTCGCGCGACGATGCGTTGACGCCGCGACATCCCGCTGCAGGCTTGAGCGCGCGGCGATGGCGGCCTGAAGCTGCAGGAGCATTTCCATGACGGGTCTCCTATGCCGAGCAGGTCCGCGTGCCGACCGAGAACGCGGTGCCGATCGGCGAGATCGACGCGACAGCGACCAGCCCGTGGTGCGCGATTGCGATCGCGGTTTAGCTGGTGCCCTTCGGCGTTCCGCTCGCAGCGAACCTGCAGGCCGGGGAAACGCTGCCGGTCAGCGGCGCCACCGGCAACTTCGGCAGCGCCGGTGTCGCGGTCGCGCTTGTGATGGGCGCCGACTGTGTGATCGCACCGGGCAGGAACGACGCGATGCGTGCCGAACTGGTGCGCCGCCACGGCCCGCGCGTGCGCACCGTGAAGTCGGTGCGCAAATACGGCCGCATCGTGCTGATGGGCGGCGTCGGGATGCTCGGCGGCGACGACCTCGCGCTGCCGTATCCGTGGATCATGCGCAACAACACCACCGTGCGCGGCCAGTGGATGTTGCCGCGCGAAGCGTGGTGCGCATGATCGGCATCATCCGCTCGGGCCTGCTGCGTCTTGACGACTACTCAGTGACCGAATTCGCGCTCCATGATGTGAACGCGGCGATTGGGCATGCGGCGGTGCATGCGGGGATGTTTCACAGCATGGTGCTGCGCTCCTGATGGTTTTGGTTCGGCCCAGCTTGGTTTGAGCGGTTTTTACGGCGTCACCGTCGTGAGCAAGCCCCCGCGCCTGTTCGCTGGCTTCTGCAGACACACCCCCTGGCGATTGATGAATCGGAGCCCCGACCTGGACGACAAGCGAACCGCATCGACCGACGGCCCCCGCGTGCTGCACACACCGGACGGCCGCTACATCGTGGTGCGTGGCCGGCTGTGGCGCGCGGCGAATCCGCAGTTGCCCGAGTCCGAGCGGATGCGCCTGGTCGAGTCCCTGATGGCGGCGCGTCGAAGGCTGCGGGGTGCGCCGACGCCGCAGGCGCGTGTCGAAGCGCGCGCCGCCGTCCACGCGGCCAAAGTCGGGCTCGGTGAACGCGGGCCGGTCTGGTGGGCCGACGGCGCTGCGGATTTCAATCGATGCATGGCGCGCAACACGCCATACGCCGAATGGTTCGCGGCACGGCAAGCCGCCGGACTTGCCTGACGGCGTTCAGGCAAGCGGCTCCAGCGCCGGTCCGCGCACGGGACCGGTCGGCGGCGCGAGCCGGATCGGCCGTCCGTTGCCGCGCGCCGATTCGTAGATCGCCTCCATGATGCGCTGGTCCTGCAGGCCTTCCGCGCCGCCGGTCAGCGGCTCGCGGCCGGTGCGCACGCACAGCGCCATGTGGTCCATCTCGAGCGCGAACTGGTCGCGCTCGCGGATCGTCGGCACGATCGTCTCGACCTTGCCGCCCACCACGCGCTCGCGCCGCAATTCGATGCCGTCGTAGGCGTAGGCCGGGTCCAACTCGGCCCAGCCTTCGCTGCCCAGCAGCCGCAGCATCTGCGACTTGTGCGCGCCGTATCCCGTGTGGCAGGTGGCCTGAAAGCCGCTCGGGAAACGCAGCAGGAAGTGCATGGTTTCCTCGACTTCCCGAAACCGCGGGTCGTTCGGCGTCGAGTGCATCCAGCCCAGCACTTCGCTGGGTTCCTCACCGCTTAGAAAACGCGCGGTGTTCAGGCAGTAGATGCCGACGTCGGGCAGCGCGCCGCCGCCGGCCAGTGCCTTTTTCAAGCGCCACTGCCCGGGATCGCCCATGTTTTGCGAGTTGGTCGAGATGAATTCCTTCAACGTGCCGAACTCGCCGCGTCGCACCATCTCGAGCAGCGCGCGGTTGTGCGGCTCGTACTGGCTGCGATAAGCGACCATCAGCCGCACGTTGGCCGCTTGGCAGGCATCGATCATCTGCTCGCACTCGGCCACCGTGTTGGCCATCGGTTTTTCGCAAAGCACGTGCTTGCCGGCGCGCGCCGCACGGCTGGTGAACTCGGCATGCAGGTGGTTGGGCAGCACGATGTAGACGACCCGAACATGGGGGTTGTCGGCGATTCGGTCGAATTGTTCGTAGTCGTAGATCGCGGCGTCCCCAATGCCGTGCTGCGCGGCCACTTTTCTGGCCTTTGCCGCGTCGCCGCTGACCAGCGCGACGGGCTTGCAGTGACGGGTGGCGCCGAATGCCGGCATCAGACGCTCGAGTGTCAGGTGGCCGAGGCCGACGACTGCGAAGCCGACGCGGTCGCCGGGTGCATCGAGCACCTCGGGTGTCTGCTCTTTCGCTTCCGTGGCCGCAAACAGAGGAGGCAACTCGACCCGGTTGCCTTGGGCCGGCTGCGCGAGCGCCGGCGCGGCCGCAAGCAGTGGCCCGATCGCACCGATGGCGCCGCGCATGAAGCGACGTCGGGCCAGCGGGCAAGGCAAGCCGTTGGCGTCGACAGCGACTTCGCGTGTTTTGAGAGCGGCGATGTTTGCGGCCATGGAACGATCCGAAGACAGGGGTTGGTGAGGGAGCATTGCGCACAAGACATTGGGGCCCCTGCCTGCGTGCTGCCCGCCCACAGCAACCGTTTGCAGAGGCTCGAAGCCCGAGCGCGGCCCTGGCTTCAGTCCTCGCCGTTCATTGCGATGGGACTCGTGCTGTCGCCGGCCATCAAGCACTGCGGCACTTGCGTGAACGTCATCTGACCTGCGCGTCGGTCGAACACCCAGACGACGTCGAAACGCTCGTCGGGCCAGTCGCTCGGCACCAACGCGGCCGCGCCGAGCGCTCGCGCGATCTTCACGATGTTTTCATGCGACCAGGCGATCAAGACCGTGCCTGAGAGCATCGCAAAGCTCTGCACCAGCCGGTCTTCCTGCTCCTTGCCAAGCCGATCCTGCACCGTCAGGCCCAGCCGTTTCGACAACGGCCGCAGGGTCTGCCTGGAGCGCCGGCTCGAGTCGACCAGTGCGCGGTCGAAGCTGACGGCGAACAAATGATCGGGGCGTGCGATGTGCGGGAGGTAAGGGTGTTCGAAGAAATGCACCAACGCGCCTGCGCGCTGCCAGCCCAGCGGCGTCAACGATTCGGGGCTGGGCTCGCCGCGCCAGCGGACCCCTTCGGTTCGATCGGGCACGGGCTTCTCCGCATGCCGGATGACCATGATCTTGCTGGGTCCGGTGCCGGTCGGAAGGTTTTGGTGGGAGGTGCGCATGCGCGGCATTATCGGCAGGCGCAGGGTTTCTTGCCCGACGCTATCCGAAATGATCGAACGACGGTGCTTGCTGCGCGATAGGTTCGCCTTTGCCGTTCACCAGCTGCAGTCCTGGCTCGGCGCGAATGCGGCCGATGCGTGCGACGGGCGTGGCTGCGCTTTCTGCGGCAGCGACCACCGCATCGCGCCCATCGGGTGGCGCTGTGAATGCCAGCTCGTAGTCGTCGCCGCCAGACAGCACCCAGTCGAGCGCTCGGCCCGCATCCGAACGATCGGTCGGCGCATGCGCCCATGCCGCTCGGCTTGCAAACAAGTCGAGCGCCCGATCCACATCGAGCACGGCGCCCACGCCCGAGCGCTGCAGGATGTGGCCGAGGTCACCGCACAGCCCGTCGCTGACGTCGATCGCGCTGCTGGCGATCCCGCGCAACGCCTGGCCCAGTGCCACGCGCGGCGTGGGCCGCTCCAGCCGATCGCGTGCGGTCTCGAATACTTCGGGCGGCACGTCGCGCACGTTGCCGCGAAAGATCTTCGAGCGCAAGCCGCGCGTCGCCGAGCGTGCCGCTCACATAGATGTCCTCGCCTGCCTTCGCACCGGAACGCAGCAGCGCAGCGCCCGGCAGGCACTTCGCCGAACACCGTGATGCAGATCGACAGCGGCCCACGCGTGGTGTCGCCGCCGATCAACGCGCAACGGTGCTCGTCGGCCAGAGCGAACAGCCCGCGGGAGAAGCCTTCCAGCCAGGCTTCATCGACTTGCGGCAACGACAACGCAAGCGTGAATGCCAGCGGCCGGCACCGCACGCGGCCAGATCGCTCAAGTTGACCGCGAGCGACTTGTGGCCCGAGCTCTCGGCGCTGACGGTGGACAGGAAGTGCCGCCCTTCGATCAGCAAGTCGGTCGAGATTGCGAGCTGCATGCCGGGCTTCGGTGCCAGCAGCGCGCAGTCGTCGCCGATGCCGAGTGTGACCGCATCGCCGAACCCGCGATGTGCGCACAAAATATCTCTCGATCAGTTCAAATTCACCCATCTCATTCGGCTTCCCCGGGGATAAGGGCCTGGCCGCAAGCCCGGAACCGGACTTGGAGCAACCAAGTTGATGCAGACGCGGCAAAGCAATTCCAGTCTGTTTGCCGCATGTTCCGAAGGCGCGCAAGCCGCTGACTTCAGGGCGCAGCGACTCAACCAGGAAAGATCTCAAGCCGGCGTTCAATGCGCTCCAGACGCCTTTGCGCTTGTCCACCATGTGCCGGTCTTGAGTGATTTCGGTGAAGGTGCGGCTTCGTCGCGCGCCAGACGTGCGACCCCACGTCTCGACGCTGGACAATCGGACCAGAATCTCCAGGTCATGCTCACGCGCTGAGTCTGCTCGACCTGGATGCGTTCCAGATGCTCCAGCACAAGGTTTTCGATGGGGTCGATCATGACCCGATTGTCTCGCTTCCACCTTCAGTCCGAGCACTTTGTCCACCGTGATCGGCAGCTCCCGCACCCGCTGCCCCGTCGCATGAAAGATCGCATTCGCGATCGCGGCAGCAGTGCCGACGATGCCGACTTCGCCCAGGCCCTTGGCGCCGATCGGGCTCGCCTTGTCGTCGTGCTCTTCCACGAAGATCACCTGCATGTCCTCCACGTCCGCGTTCACCGGCACGTGGTACTCGGCGAAGTTGTGGTTCATGAAGCGGCCGAGCGCGTGGTCCATCATGCTCTCTTCGTGCAGCGCGCTGCCGATGCCCATCACCATGCCGCCGATGATCTGGCTGCGTGCGGTCAGCGGGTTCAGGATGCGGCCGGCCGCGACCGCGTTGACGAGCCGCGTGACGCGCACGTTGCCCAGCTGCGGCGTCCACGCGCACCTCGCAGAAGATCGCCGAATGCGTGTATTTGCGGTAGCGCAGCATGCCCAGCACGTCGAAGTTGGCGGTCGCCTTGGCCGAGATTTCTTGCTTGCCCGATGCGGCCATCGCTTGCTGGAGGCTCACGCCGATGGACGGATCGTCGCGACGGCGGATGCGTCCCTGCACGAACTCGACTTCACCCACCAGCACCCGCCCGAGCGGCCGGCCGTCGATCTTCCAGGTGGCGAGCACCAGTTCCTTCTTCAACTTCTCGCACGCGAGATGCACCGCCGAACCGGTCGATGCGGCACCCCAGGAGCCGCCTTCGACCGGCGCCTTCGGCAGGCTCGAGTCGCCCAGCAGCGCGGTCACACGATCCAGCGGCAGCCCGATTGCATCGGCGCCGAGCTGTGCCATCACGGTGTAGCTGCCGGTGCCGATGTCCGACGTGGCCGACGCAACCGTGAGGCGCCCGTCGGCCGACAGCGTCGCGCGTGCGCTGGTCCGATACACCATCGTTTCCCAGACGCCGGAAGCCATGCCCCAGCCGATCCGCTCGCCGGTTGCCTCGTCGCGCATCGAGCCGGGCTCGAACGTGCGCTGTGCCCAGCCGAACGCTTCGGCGCCGCGTTCGTAGCAGCGCTGCAGCGACTTGCTCGTGAACGGCTTGTCGGTGTTCTCATCGCGATCGGTGTGGTTGGCCAGCCGCAGCTGGATCGGGTCCATCCGCAGCCGGTGCGCGAGTTCGTCCATCGCCGACTCGATCGCGAACATGCCGATCACCGCGCCCGGCGCACGCATGTCGCTCGGCGTGTTGGTGTGCAGCGCGGCCAGCCGGTGGCTTTGCTGCGTGTGCTCGGCGTGGTAGAGCAGCGTGGACCAGTTGACGACCTGCTCCTGGTGGTCTTCGAACGTCGAAGTGCCGGCCACCGCATGGTGGCCGATCGCGCTCAAGCGGCCCGACCGGTCGGCGCCGAGCAACACGGTCTGCCGCGTCTCGGGCCGGTGGGAAAGCCCGAACATCTGGTCGCGCGTCAGCGTCACGCGCACCGAGCGCTCGAACACGAGCGCGGCCATCACCGCGAGAAACACGGTCTGCTGCGGCCTTAAACCCGAGCCGAACGCGCCGCCGACGAACGTGTTCTGCACGCGGATCTTTGCATCGCGCAGGCCGAACACCGAGCCGATGTAGTCCTTCACGCTCTGCGATCCTTGCGTCTTGTCGTGGATCAGCAGATGGCCGTCACCCGCGTCGTCGGCGCGCCAGATGCAGGTGGTCGCAAACGGCTCCATCGGGTTGTGATGCTCGGCCGGCGTGTGGTAGTCGGCCATGAGTTGCACCGCCGACGCATCGAACGCCGCTTCGAAGTCCCCGCGCGGCTTCGGCGGATCGGGAATGCCCAGGCGCTTCTTCGGTGGCCGGTAGGCGTGCGCCGCTTCTTCTTCCAGATCGGTCGCGTGCGGCCGGTTCGCATAGCGCACCCGAACCAGTGCCGCCGCGTCGCGCGCCGCTTCGAAATGATCGGCCACCACCAACGCCACCGGCTGACCGCTGAACAGGATGCGGTCGTCCAACAGCGGCCGAAACGGCTTGCCCGGTGGGCCGACCGAATCCATGTAGTCGATCGGCTCATTCGAGATGCGTGCGGGCCGGTTCAGGTGCGTGAACACGTCGATCACGCCGGGCAGATCGAGCGCCGCCGATGTGTCGATCGACACGATGCGGCCGTGCGCGATGGCCGCCGACACGATGCAGCCGTGCAGCAGGCCCGGTGCGTCGTACTCGGCCGCGTAGCGCGCGCTGCCGGTGACTTTCCGGTGCCCGTCGACGCGCGGCGTGGGCCGGCCGACGAAAGGGGGGCTGTATTGCGAATCCATCCGCGATCCTTCGGTGCAGTTGAGGGCAGGGTCGGGCCGAGCGCGCGGTTCACGCGAATGCGCTTGTCGACTTGCGACTGCGGTGTGCCGGCTGCGGCCTGCTGCAAGGCGCGGCGAATCGCGCGCCGCGCAAGTTCGATCTTGAAATCGTTGTCGCCGTGGCCTTGTGCGCCTTCGAGCAGCGCGTCGGCGGCCTGGTCGAATGCCGCGTCGCCGACGGCCGCGCCTTCGAGCCGCTGCTCGGCTGAAGGCACGCGCCACGGCTTGTGCGCGACGCCGCCGAGCGCGATGCGCGCGCGCCGGACGGTACCGCCGTCCACTTCCAAGGCTGCAGCGACCGATACCAGCGCGAACGCATAAGACTGCCGATCGCGCAGCTTGAGGTAGGTGTGGTGCACGCCAAAGCCGGATGTGCTGGCCGGCAGCTCGACCGCGACGATCAGTTCGCCGGGCTGCAGCGTGTGGTCCTGCTCGGGCGTGTCCTCCGGCAGCCGGTGCAACTCCGCGAACGGGATGCGGCGCTCACCGTTGGCGGCGCTTTGCACGATCACCACCGCTTCGAGCGCGGCGAGTGCGACACACATGTCCGACGGATGCGTGGCAATACACCAGTCGCTTCGCGCCCAGGATCGCGTGGATGCGGTTCAACCCGCCGATCGCACCGCACCCCGACCCCGGCGCGCGCTTGTTGCACGGCGTGGCGACGTCGTAGAAGTAGTAGCAACGCGTGCGCTGCAGCAGATTGCCGCCGGTGCTCGCCGCGTTGCGCAGCTGCGCGGTGGCGCCGGCCAGGATCGCGCTGCTGAGCAGCGGATAGCGCGACTCGATGCGCTCGTCGTGCGCGAGCGCCGAATTGCTGACCAGCGCGCCGATGCGTAAGATGCTGCCTGCCCTGGCCGTCGTCGACTTCCTCGATCGCCGACAGTGGCAGCCGCGTGATGTCGATCAACGCGGCCGGCCGCTCGACCTCGTACTTCATCAGATCGACCAGATTCGTGCCGCCCGCGATCGCACGCGCATCCGCGACGCTGGCCAGCAACTGCAACGCTTGATCGACGCTGTCCGCGCGGTGATAGGCGAAGCGGTTCATGCGGCGCGCTCCGCTGCTTCGTCAGCACATCCTCGATCGCATCGACGATGTGCACATACGCACCGCAGCGGCACAGGTTGCCGCTCATCAGCTCGCGAATCTCGGCGCGCGTGGTGGCACGGCCTTCCGCGAGCAACCCGACCGCCGAGCAAAGCTGCCCCGGCGTGCAGTAGCCGCATTGGAATGCATCGTGCTGCATGAACGCCTCCTGCAACGGATGCAGCGCCCGTCCGCGCCCTTCAGCCCTTCGACGGTCGTGACCTGTGCGCCGTCCTTCATCATCGCGAGCTGCAGGCAACTGTTCACGCGCTGGCCGTCGACCAGCATCGTGCAGGCGCCGCACTGGCCGTGATCGCAACCCTTTTTGGAACCGGTCAGGCCGAGCCGTTCGCGCACCAGGTCGAGCAAGGTCACCCAGGGGGCGACGGACAACGCATGACGCTCGCCGTTGATGGTGAGCGTCAGCGGCCATTCATCGCCGGTCGCTTGCAAGTGGGTTCGGCTCGGAAATCATCGGCGCGGTGCGCTTCCTGAAAGATGGCGACCGTGGCCAACGAAATCGATGGGCGTTTCGAGCAAACGATATGCCCTGTCGGTGGGTGCATACGCATGCTTCAGGGCTTGCCAAATGGCGCCGCAGCGGCTGCGCGCGGAGCGCCGTCGAACTCACGGCTCGGCGCACACCCGCAGCACCGCGTCGCCGTACTTCTCCCGCTTGGCCTCGCCCACGCCGGTGATGCCGTAGCAGGTCGGCTTCGCGCTTCGGATTGCGCTCGGCGATCGCGGCCAGCGTGCTGTCGTGAAAGATCACGTAGGGCGGCACCGCGTCCTGCTTGGCTTGTTCGCTGCGCCAGGCTTTCAAGCGCCTGGAAGCGCGCCGAGCGCCGGTGCGTCGAGTTCGGCCGCGGCCGGCGGCAGCGCGCTGCCACCATTTCGCCGCCCGACGTGCGCCACCACGCGAACGGGTCTTGCCGCCGCTGCGGCTGCGCGGCGCTCGCACGTTCGGCCGCTGGCGTGACCTCACGCAGCCGCACCGGCACCTCGCCGCGCAACACCGCACGCGCGTCTTCGAGCAACTGCAGCGTGTTGTAGGCATCGGTGTCCACGCGCAGCGCGCCGGTCGAGATCAGATGCCGCAGCACCGCGCGCAATTGCTGCTCGCTGTACTCGGCGCCGATGCCGAAGGTGCTGACCTGGTCGTGACCGAACTGCGTGACCTTGTCCGTGGTCTTGCCGCGCAGCACGTCGATGATGTGCAGCATGCCGAAGCTCAGGCGGCTCATCTGCTGCACGCGGTAGACGGTGGACAGCAGCTTCTTGGCCGCGTCGCTGCCATCCCAGGTCGGCGGCGGTGCGATGCAGTTGTCGCAGTTGCCACAGGGCTGGCTCTTCTCGCCGAAGTAGCGCAGCAGCCGGACGCGGCGGCAGTCGGTCGCTTCGGCCAAAGCCAGCAGCGCATCGAGCTTGCCGCGCATCACGCGTTTGAAGTCTTCGCCGGCCGGGCTCTCGTCGATCATGCGCGCCTGGTTCACCACGTCGGCCAGGCCGTAGGTCATCCAGGCATCGGCCGGCCCGCCGTCGCGGCCCGCGCGGCCGGTTTCCTGGTAATAGCCTTCGATGTTCTTCGGCATGTCCAGGTGCGCGACGAAGCGCACGTCGGGCTTGTCGATGCCCATGCCGAACGCGATGGTGGCGACCATCACGAGGCCGGCTTCCGCATCGGACCGCAGAAAGCGGTCCTGGTGCTTGCGCCGCACCTCGGCGTCGAGCCCCGCGTGATAGGGCAGCGCGTCGATGCCTTCGCGCTGCAGCAGGTCGGCGACTTCCTCCACGCGCTTTCGGGACTGGCAGTAGACGATGCCCGCATCGCCCAAGTGCTGCTCGCGGACGAAGCGCAGCAACTGGCGCGTGGGTTCCTTCTTTTCGACGATCGTGTATTGGATGTTCGGCCGGTCGAAGCTGCTGATGAACTGGCGCGCGTCCTGCAGCTGCAGCCGCTCGACGATGTCGGCGCGTGTGATGTCGTCGGCGGTCGCGGTCAGCGCGATGCGCGGGGTCTCGGGGTAGCGCTCGTGCAGCACGGTCAGCGCGCGGTATTCGGGGCGGAAATCGTGGCCCCACTGGCTCACGCAATGCGCTTCGTCGATCGCGAACAGGCTCAGGTGGCCGCGCTGCCGCAAGCGTGTCCAGCTGGCTCAGGAAGCGCGGCGTGGTCACGCGCTCCGGCGCCGCATACAGCAGCGTGATGTCGTTGCTCAACATGCGGCGCTCCACATCGGCCGCCTCGCGCGCATCGAGCGTCGAATTCAGAAACGCCGCTTCGATGCCGGCCTGATGCAGCGCGCCGACCTGGTCGTGCATCAGCGCGATCAACGGCGACACGACGACCGTCACGCCGCAGCCCGCGAACTGCCGCGCGATCGCCGGAATCTGATAGCACAGCGACTTGCCGCCGCCGGTCGGCATCAGCACCAGCGCGTCGCCGCCGTCGGTCACGTGGCGCACGATGTCGCCCTGCGCGCCGCGAAAGCTCGCATAGCCGAACACCTGTTCGAGGATTTGCTGAGGCGAGTCTTCAGGCACTTGGAGTTCACTATTGAATAGATAGCGGGAAATGATGGTGGCAGTAGCGCCCCAGCCATAATAAGGCTTGAAATACGCATGCCGCTGCGGCGCGGCGGTGTTGCTGCGGGGCCGCCGTGCGGGCGACGGCGGCGCGACCCGGCATTTTGGCTGTGGCATCGCGTGCAGCGCGTCCCGGGGTTTTCGGCTATTGCCAGAGCGGGCGGGTTGCGAGACAGTCGCACGGCGATCGTCGCAGCCGCTGTCCGGTCGGCCGATTCTTGCGGTTCCGAATAACGGACGCCGGCCGCTCCCCGATTCTCGAAACAAGGAAGAACGCTTCATGACTCCGATCACGCCCAGGATTCGTCGCCTGGCTGGCCGCGGGCACCTGTCTCGCCGCCACCATCACGAACGCACAGGCCGAAGACACCAAGCTCACGCTCGGCATGTCCGGCTGGACCGGCTTCGCGCCGCTGACGCTCGCCGACAAGGCCGGCATCTTCAAGAAGAACGGGCTCGATCTGGAGATCAAGATGATCCCGCAAAAGGACCGGCACCTCGCGCTTGCGTCCGGCGCGATCCAGTGCGCGGCCACCACCGTCGAAACCCACGTCGCGTGGAACGCGAACGGCGTGCCGATCACGCAGATCTTTCAGCTCGACAAGTCCTACGGCGCCGACGGCCTCGCGGTGCGCAACGACGTGAAGACGTTTGCCGACCTCAAAGGCAAGGCGATCGGCGTCAGCGCACCCGGCACCGCGCCGTATTTCGGCCTGGCCTGGATGCTGTCGAAAAACGGCATGAGCCTGAAGGACGTGAAGCTCGTGTCGCTCGAGCCGCAGCCGGCCGCGCAAGCCTTCGTCGCGGGCCAGAACGATGCGGCGATGACCTACGAGCCGTATCTGTCCACCGTGCGCGCGAACCCCGCAGGCCGGCAAGATTCTGGCAACCACGCTCGACTACCCGATGGTGATGGACACCGTGGGCTGCGCGCCGCCGTGGCTCAAAAGCAATCCGAAAGCCGCACAGGCGCTGGCCGATTCGTACTTTCAGGCGCTCGAGATGATCAAGGCCGAGCCCGAGAAGGCCAACGAGCTCATGGGCTCGGCCGTGAAGCAAAGCGGCGAGCAGTTCGCCAAATCGTCCGCCTACCTGCGCTGGCAGGACAAGGCGGCGAACCAGAAGTTCTTTGCCGGCCCGCTGATGGATTTCATGAAGGATTCGGTGCCGATCCTGCTGGAGGCCGGTGTGATCCGCAAGGCGCCGGACGACCTCTCCGCGACCTACGACGCAAGCTTCATCAAGTAAGCCGAACAAGCCGCACCGAGGACACCGTTTGGAAATCAGTTCACCGACGGGCGCCGCGGTCCCGGCCGCCGCCGCATCGGCCGCTGCCACAAAACGGTTGAAGCGGCCACAGCGCCTGCGCGGCCCGCTTGCACCCGTCGGCCAGCGCACGCGCTGGCTGCTCGGCATCGCGTTCTTCGTCCTGTTCGTTGCGATCTGGTCGGCGTTCACGCTCGGCGGCTATGTGTCGCCGACGTTTCTGGCCAGCCCGCCGACGATGGTGCGGGAAGCCTGGCTGCTGTTCACCGAATACGGCTTCGTGCACGACATCGGCATGACGGTCTGGCGCGTGTTCGGTGGCTTCGCGCTGGCGGCTGTGGTCGCGGTGCCGCTCGGCATCGCGATGGGCGCCTGGAAGCCGGTCGAAGCGTTCTTCGAGCCGTTCGTCTCGTTCTGCCGCTACCTGCCGGCGTCGGCGTTCATCCCGTTGCTGATTCTCTGGGCCGGCATCGGCGAGGCGCAGAAGCTGCTCGTGATCTTCATCGGCTCGGTGTTCCAGATCGTGCTGATGGTGGCCGGCATCGTCGGCGGCGCGCGGCGCGATCTGGTGGAGGCGGCCTACACGCTGGGCGCGAACGGCCACGGCATCGTGCGGCGCGTGCTGATCCCGGGCGCGGCGCCGGGCATCGCGGAGACCTTGCGGCTCGTGCTCGGCTGGGCCTGGACGTACGTGATCGTGGCCGAGCTGATCGGCTCGTCGTCCGGCATCGGCCACATGATCACCGACAGCCAGGCGCTCTTGAACACCGGGCAGATCATCTTCGGCATCATCGTGATCGGCATCATCGGACTCGTGTCGGACCTCGCGTTCAAGGCGTTGAACCGGCGGCTGTTCGCCTGGAGTTCGCTGTGACGGACGCGCAGTTGTTCGTGCGCGGCGTCACGCGCACGTTCGTGGGCCCGCAAAGGCCAGCAGACGCAGGCGCTGCTGCCGATCGATCTGCAGGTGCAGCAAAACGACTTCGTCACGATCCTCGGGCCGTCGGGCTGCGGGAAATCGACCTTGTTGCGAATCGTCGCGGGCCTCGACTTTCCGACCGACGGCGAGGTGCTGCTGGACGGCCAGCCGATCGACGGCCCCGGCGCCGATCGCGGCGTCGTGTTCCAGAGCTATACGCTGTTTCCGTGGCTGACCGTCGCGCAGAACATCCGCTTCGGCCTGCGCGAGCGCGGCATGTCTGAGCCCGACCAGCAGGAACGCAGCGAATTCTTCATCGCCAAAGTGGGCTTGCGCGGCTTCGAGCAGCACTTTCCGAAGCAGCTCTCCGGCGGCATGCAGCAGCGCACCGCGATCGCGCGCGCGCTGGCCAACGACCCGAAGATGCTGCTGCTCGACGAGCCGTTCGGTGCGCTCGACAACCAGACCCGCGTGCTGATGCAGGAGTTGTTGCTCGGCATCTGGGAGTCGGCCCAGAAAACGGTGCTGTTTGTCACGCACGACATCGACGAAGCGATCTTCATGGCGAACCGGGTGGCCGTCTTCAGCGCGCGGCCCGGGCGCATCAAGAGCGAGATCGCGGTCGACTTTGCGCATCCGCGGCATTACCGGATCAAGACCTCGCCCGAGTTCATGGAAATCAAGGCGCGGCTCACCGAAGAAATTCGTGCAGAAGCAATGGCGGCTGAAGGATGAGGCGCACCCCCAGGCTTTGCTTCGCTCTCGCCCGCCCCTTCGAGAGCGCGGCGTCTACGGCCCGGCGAAGCCGGCTCCGCGGCCCCTGCGGGTTGAGGGCACCTTGCTGCGCGGTCGTGCATGCCTCGCTCGCTCCACGGTCCCCAGCCAGTATTTCAGCGCCATGCAGCGAAGTGATGCGCGCCTTGAATTTTTGCAATGAGAAACCGTCATGAATGCACCCGACAAGTTCACACGCCCGACTGGAGCCAATTCGCGCCACGACGCGAGCCGCGTGATCCGCGCGCCACGCGGCAGCGAGCTGACCTGCAAGAGCTGGCTGACCGAAGCCGCCTACCGCATGCTGCAAAACAACCTGGACGCGGAAGTCGCCGAGCGACCGCAGGACCTGGTCGTCTACGGCGGCATCGGTCGCGCCGCACGCGATTGGGCCTGCTATGACCAGATCCTCGAATCGCTGAAGCACCTCGAAGACGACGAGTCGCTGCTGATCCAGTCCGGCAAGCCGGTGGGCGTGTTCAAGACGCACAGCAACGCGCCGCGCGTGCTGATCGCAAACTCGAACCTGGTGCCCAAATGGGCCACCTGGGAGCACTTCAGCGAGCTCGACCGCAAGGGCCTGATGATGTACGGCCAGATGACCGCCGGCAGCTGGATCTACATCGGCAGCCAGGGCATCGTGCAGGGCACGTACGAGACGTTCGTCGAGGCCGGCCGGCAGCACTACAACGACGACCTGGCGGGCAAATGGATCCTGACTTCCGGCCTCGGCGGCATGGGCGGTGCGCAGCCGCTCGCGGCCACGCTGGCCGGTGCCTGTTCGCTCACGATCGAATGCCAGCAAAAGAGCATCGACTTCCGGCTGCGCACGCGCTATGTCGACAAGCAGGCCAAAGACATCGACGACGCGCTTGCGTTGATCCAGCAGCACACGGCAGCGAAGGAGGCCGTGTCGATCGCGTTGCTCGGCAACGCGGCCGAGGTGCTGCCCGAGCTGGTCCGGCGCGCGAAAGCCGGTGCTGTTTCGCCGGACATCGTGACCGACCAGACCTCCGCGCACGACTTGGCCAGCGGCTATCTGCCCGCCGGCTGGTCGCTCGACCAATGGGAAGCCGCAAGGGCCGACGACGCGCAGCACCCGGCCTTGCGCAAAGCCGCCGCCAGGTCCTGCGTCGCGCACGTGCAGGCGATGCTCGACTTCCAGGCGATGGGCATCCCGACGGTGGACTACGGCAACAACATCCGCCAGGTTGCATTCGACGAAGGCGTGAAGAACGCGTTCGACTTCCCCGGCTTCGTGCCCGCCTACATTCGCCCGCTGTTTTGCGAAGGCAAAGGGCCGTTTCGCTGGGTCGCCCTGTCGGGCGACCCGGAGGACATCTACAGGACGGATGCGAAGATCAAGGAGCTGTTTCCTGAAAACCGCCATGTGCACCGCTGGCTCGACATGGCACGCGAACGCATCGCGTTCCAGGGCCTGCCCGCGCGCATCTGCTGGCTGGGGCTCGGTGAGCGCCACAAGGCGGGCCTTGCATTCAACGAGATGGTGCGCACGGGCGAGTTGAAAGCCCCGATCGTGATCGGCCGCGACCACCTGGACACCGGCTCGGTCGCGAGCCCGAACCGCGAGACCGAGGGCATGCGGGACGGCAGCGATGCGGTGTCCGACTGGCCGCTGCTGAATGCGTTGCTCAACACCGCCGGTGGCGCGACCTGGGTCAGCCTGCACCACGGCGGCGGTGTCGGCATGGGATATTCGCAGCACGCGGGCGTCGTGATCGTCTGCGACGGCACCAAGGAAGCCGATGCGCGCATCGCCCGGGTGCTCTGGAACGATCCCGCCAGTGGCGTGATGCGGCATGCGGATGCGGGTTACGACAGCGCGGTGGCGGCGTCCCGTCGGCATGGTCTGCAGTTGCCGATGATTGATTGAACGATTGCGGATGAGCGACGCGCTGCATCGGTTCTCGCACCATTCGCTGCCGGTCACGCCGTGGAAAAACGGCGGCGGCAGCACCTGCGAAATCTTGAGCTGGCCGCCGGACTCGGGCATCGACGGGTTCGACTGGCGCGTCAGCATCGCCACCATCGACGCAGACGGGCCGTTCTCGACCTTCGAGGGCGTCAACCGAATCATCGTGCTGCTCGAAGGCGACGGGGTGCGGTTGCATGCGCCGGCCGACGCCATCGATCATCGGCTGGACCGACCGCATGCGCCGTTCGCGTTCCGGGGGGATTCACCTGTCGACTGCGCGCTGCTCGGCGGTCCATCGACCGATTTCAACGTGATGTGCCGAAGGGCGCAGGGCCGGGTCGAAGTGCTGCTGATCGATTTGGCCGACGGTGCGCCGCTGCCACCCGCCCACGGTGGGTTGCTGATGAGCTTGCATGGATGCTGGCGAGTCGGCGACGACCTGCTGGATGTGGGTCATGGGGTTTGGTGGGCCGATGCGAATGTGCCGCGTCCCTGGCCCGCCATGCAAGCCGTCGAGGCAAGAAATGCGGCGTCGCGCCTGATCGCTGTCCGCTGGACGCCCACCGCGTCCGCCCACCAAGCGGATTTGCATCGGCCACCCTGGAAGAACAAGAAGCAGGACCAGCCATGACCGACCTCCAATCATTGCCCCGCGCCGACGGTGTCTGGACCGGCCTGAAGCGGGAGACCGAGCGGGACCTCGCCATCGTGGTCTCGAACGGCACAATCGACTGGATCGGCCCACGCACTGCGCTGCCGGCCGGCGCCGATCGCTTGCCGCAGCACGAAGGCGCCGGCGCCTTCGTGACGCCCGGCCTGGTCGACTGCCACACGCACCTCGTCTACGGTGGCCAGCGCGCCAACGAATTCGCGATGCGGCTGGCCGGTGCGAGCTACGAAGAAGTCGCCAAGGCCGGCGGCGGCATCGTCTCTTCCGTCAACGCGACGCGCGAGGCGAGCGAGGAAGCCTTGTTCGACAGCGCCTCGGCACGCCTTGCCAACCTGCTGGCCGAAGGCGTCTGCGCGGTCGAGATCAAGTCGGGCTACGGGCTTTCACTTGAGCACGAGCGCAAGCAGCTGCGCGTGGCCAAGCGGTTGGGTGAGGCGCACGGCGTGACGGTGTGCAAGACCTTCCTGGGCGCGCATGCATTGCCGCCCGAATATGCAGGCCGCAGCGGCGCGTACATCGACTTGGTCTGCACCGACATGCTGCCCGCGCTTGCTGCCGAAGGATTGGTCGATGCGGTCGATGTGTTTTGCGAGCGCATCGCATTCACGCTCGAAGAGACCGAGCAGGTGTTCGAGGCCGCACAAGCGCTCGGTCTGCCGGTCAAGCTGCATGCCGAACAGTTGTCCGACATGGGCGGCGCGGCGCTCGCGGCGCGCTACGGTGCGCTGTCGTGCGACCACGTCGAACACCTGTCGGCTGCAGGGATCGACGCCATGCGCGAAGCCGGCACCGTCGCTGTGCTGCTGCCGGGCGCCTACTACACGCTGCGCGACACGCATCTGCCGCCGATGCAAGCGTTGCGCGAAGCGGGCGTACCGATGGCGGTCGCGACCGACCACAACCCCGGCACTTCGCCCGCACTGAGCCTGTTGCTGATGATGAACATGGCCTGCACGTTGTTCCGGCTGACGGTGCCGGAAGCGCTGGCGGGCGTGACCACGCATGCCGCGCGTGCGCTGGGCCTGCAAGCCACGCACGGTGCGATCGAAGTGGGCAAGCCCGCCAATTTCGTGCTCTGGAATGTGGCCGAAGCGGCCGAGCTCGCCTATTGGTTCGGCCAGCGCCCGGTGCGGGTGGTCGTGCGCCAGGGTCGCATCGCTCACGGCGCAACCGCATGAGCGGCCCGATGGACCGGCTTGCAGATTTTTTTGTTGCAGACGCGACATCGGCATGAGCGACCGGACCCTGTTCGCCGCCGATGCGCTGCTGCCCACGGGCTGGGCGAGCAACGTGGCGCTGCGCTGGAACGCCGAGGGCGTGTTCACGCACGTCGAGCCATCGACCGAAGCGGCACCGCAACGCATGCCGACCGCCGCCGGCCCGCTGATCCCGGCGATGCCGAACCTGCACTCGCACGCGTTTCAACGAGCGTTCGCGGGCCTGACGGAGTGCCGCAGCACCGAACGACAAGACAGCTTCTGGAGCTGGCGCACATGGATGTACCGCTTCGCCTCGCGGCTCGGGCCCGCGCAGGTCGAGGCGATCGCCACCTGGGTCTACATTGAAATGCTCGAAGCCGGCTACGGCAGCGTCTGCGAATTCCACTATCTGCACCACGCGCCGGACGGCACGCCGTATGCCGACGATGCGGAGCTGGCACTGGCCTTGCTGCGTGCAGCGCGCACGGCCGGCATCGGCATCACGCTGCTGCCGGTGCTCTATCAAACCAGCGGCTTCCGAGCCCAACCGCCCGGCGAAGGCCAGCGCCGTTTCATTCGATCCACCGATTCGATGCTGCGGCTGCTGGAGCGGCTGAAACCCGTCTGCGACGCGCAGGGCGCACGGCTCGGCCTGGCGCCGCATTCGCTGCGCGCAGTGCCGCCCGATGCGCTGCGCAGTGCGATTGAAGGCCTGGCCGCGCTCGATGCGGCGCGCACCCATTCACATCCACATCGCCGAGCAGACGCAGGAAGTCGACGACTGCATCGCCTGGAGCGGCCAGCGTCCGGTCGACTGGCTGCTCGAGCACGCACCGGTCGATGCGCGCTGGTGCCTGGTGCACGCCACCCACATGAACGGCGCGGAAGTACAGCGCGCCGCACGCAGCGGCGCCGTGGCCGGCCTGTGCCCGACCACGGAAGCGAACCTCGGCGACGGGCTGTTCGACTTCGCGAACTGGCGCAGCGCAGGAGGCGCCTGGGGCATCGGCTCGGACAGCCACGTCTGCGTGAATGTGGCCGAGGAATTGATGCTGCTCGAATACGGCCAGCGCCTGTTCACGCAACAGCGCAATGTCGCCGCGACGGCCACGCAGCCGAACGTGGCAACCGCACTGACGTTGGCCGCGGTGCAGGGCGGCGCGCAAGCCGCCGGCCGGGCGGTCGGCGGCCTGGCCGTGGGTCAGCGCGCGGACTTCCTCGAACTCGACGCGCAGCATGTGGCGCTGCGCGAACTGCCCGCACCTGCGATGCTCGATGCGCATGTGTTTGCCAGCCACCGCAGCTGCGCCATCCGATCGACCCATGTCGGCGGCACGCGATGCGTGGACGCGGGCCGGCACCCGTTGCACGAGCAAGCCGTTGCGCGTTTCGTCGCCGCGCGCACCGCCCTGCTGCAAGCCGAATGAAAGGACAACCCAACCCATGAGCCCCTTGTTTCAGACCGACCAGCCACCTTACGTTTTTCACGAAGGCAATCGGCCGCTGCTGATCTCCATCCCGCACGGCGGCACTTACATTCCGCCCGGTCTGGCTGCGCGCCTCACGATGGGGGCGCGCCAGGTGCCCGACACCGACTGGCACCTGAATCGGCTCTATGACTTCGCCGCATCGATCGGTGCGTCGGTGCTGCAGGCCACCCACTCGCGCTACGTGATCGATCTGAACCGGCCGCCCGACGACGCGAGCCTCTACCCGGGCCAGAACGTGACCGGGCTGTGCCCGATCGACACGTTCGACGAGGCACCGATTTATGCGGCCGGCGACGTGCCGCAGGCCGACGAGATCGCCGCACGCCGCGAAGCCGTCTGGCGGCCGTATCACGACCGGCTCGGCCAAGAGCTCGCGCGGCTGCGCGACGCGCACGGCCGCGTCGTGCTGTGGGATGCGCATTCGATCCGCTCGGTGCTGCCGCGCTTTTTCGACGGCAAGCTGCCCGACCTGAACCTCGGCACCGCCGACGGCGCAAGCTGCGATCCGACATTGGCCGACGAATTGCTCGGCATCGCACAGCAGAGCCCTGCGCACACATCGGTGCTGAACGGCCGCTTCAAGGGCGGCCACATCACACGCCGCTACGGCAACCCGGCCGGGGGCGTGCACGCGGTGCAGCTCGAGATGACGCAGTGCAGCTACATGCAGGAAGCACTGCCGTTCGACTATCTGCCGGACGTTGCAGCCGGCGTCCGGCCCACCCTGCAGCGCATGATCGAAGCGGCGCTCGCCTTCGCGCAACGCGGTTGATCGACAAGCGCCCGAGTGCAATGCGTCGTGTGCGCTTTCTACAATCGCGGCCATGAATGCACCGCACTACACCCGCGCCCAGGCGCTGCCGCAAATCCTGTCCGAACGCATCGCGATCCTCGACGGCGCGATGGGCACGATGATCCAGCGGCTGCGGCTCGGCGAGGCACAGTACCGCGGCGAACGTTTCAAGGATTTTCACCAGGACGTGAAAGGCAACAACGAGCTGCTGAGTCTCACGCAGTCGAAGCTGATCGCCGACATCCACGACGCGTACCTCGCCGCTGGCGCCGACCTGATCGAGACCAACACGTTCGGCGCCACATCGATCGCGCAGGCCGATTACGACATGGCCGACCTCGCGCGCGAGATGAACGTCGAATCCGCGCGCATCGCACGCGCCGCCTGCGACAAGCATTCGACGCCGGACAAGCCGCGCTTCGTGGTCGGCGCGCTCGGGCCCACGCCGAAGACCGCGAGCATCAGCCCCGACGTGAACGACGCCGGCGCGCGCAACGTCACGTTCGAGCAACTGCGCGCGGCGTACTACGAGCAGACCGAGGCGCTGGTCGAAGGCGGCGCCGACGTGCTGATGGTCGAGACGATCTTCGATACATTGAACGCCAAAGCCGCGCTGTTCGCGGTTCAAGAGTTCTTCGAAGCCAGCGGCGAACGGCTGCCGATCATCGTCAGCGGCACCGTCACGGATGCGTCCGGCCGCATCCTGTCCGGTCAGACCGTGACCGCGTTCTGGCACAGCGTGCGGCACGCCGAGCCGCTCGCGATCGGCTCGAACTGCGCATTGGGCGCCGCACTGATGCGCCCCTACATCCAGGAGCTGAACCGCGCCGCGCCGGACACCTTCATCAGTTGCTATCCGAACGCGGGCCTGCCGAACCCGATGAGCGATACCGGCTTCGATGAGACGCCCGAAGTCACGGCGCGGCTGCTGCGCGAGTTCGCTGCGGAAGGCCTGGTCAACATCGTCGGCGGCTGCTGCGGCACCACGCCCGAGCACATCGGCGCGATCCATCGCGCGGTGCTGCCGCTGGCCGCACGGGCGGTGCGGCGTGGGCCGTTTCACAGCGACGACGGCGACGACGGCGAGGACGCGCAAGCGCTGCACGGCGCGCTGGTCGGTGCGTGAAGCCAGTGACCGTTGCGACTTGCTGGATGCCGCGCGATCGGTCGAATGTTCAGCGCCCGACGCATCCACCGATCGTTCGTGGCCCATGGGCGTGCATCGACCGATGCGCTTTCCCTATCGACGATTCGTCGAGCGGCGCTGCCTGAACCCATGCAGGGAATCAAACGCCGGGTCGTCTACGTCACGCTCTACGAAGCCATTGCGATCGTTGTTGCGAGCTTCGGCTTTGCCGCGCTGACCGGCGCCGATCTGCAGCATGCGACGGCGTTGTCCGTGATGGCGTCCGTCATCGCGGTGCTCTGGAACCTCGCGTTCAACTGTCTGTTCGAGCGCTGGGAGTCGCGCCAGGTGGTGCGAGGTCGCAGCGTGCGCCGGCGCATCGCGCATGCGCTCGGCTTTGAAGGCGGGCTGGTCGCGATCCTGGTGCCGCTGGTGGCCTGGTGGCTGGACATCTCGGTGTGGCAGGCCTTCGTGCTCGACCTGTGCTGGTGGTGTTCTTTCTGATCTACACCTTTGTGTTCGCGTGGGTGTTCGATCGGTTGTTCGGGCTGCCGGCATCCGGCCCAGGCAAAGCCGGAAGCGCCTGATCAGCCTCTGCGAAATTTCGTTAGACGAAGTCGCATGCAGTGTCTATAGTAGTAATATGTCGGGTGCGCAGATCGCACCATGCGCTGCCGCGGCAGTTTGGGTGGTGGGTCAAGGTTTTTACGGATGAGGCGCTGTTGCTCATGATGTGTCCCCTTTGCGATACCGTCAACGAGGAGGTTGCCGACGCCTGCGCACAGTGCCAGATGCCATTGCTGGTGCGCGAGTGTCCCAGGTGCAGCGCCCTCTTCGGCAAGGCCGCGGACCGTTGCCCGAAGTGCGGTGCAGCAAGCGCCAGCCGTGCGACCACGATCAACCGCGGCGCCCGCCCGCTGCCGTTCGCCGGCGCCCCGCAGCGGCCGAACGGAGAAGGCCAGCCATCTCGGGTGAGGAACCCCGCAGCTGGTTCAGCTGCAGCGGCGGATCGAGCGGCTCGAAAGTGAACTCGCCGCCTACTGGCCACCGCCACTGACCGCACCCCGCACCCGCCGCGCGCTGGCCGCCACCCGATGCCGCGGACGCGGCCGGGCGGCCCCTGCGCAGCGGAAGAAGGCGCTGTCGCCGGTTCTTGCCGGATTAATCGTCGTTGCGGCAGCGGGCGCACTGGGGTACCAATTTCGGGAGCCGTTGCGGCGCCAGTTACAGTCGTTGCCGGCAAACGCGCCGGACGCCCGGGCCGCCTGGCCGTGGCCGCGGATTCCGAGCCGCTCCGGTCCCCGTCGGCGTCAACCGCTGCCGCCATGGCGGAGGTCGAGGAGCTGCCCCGGCGCCGGCAATGCTCGCTGCTGCCGCCGCGTCGGCAGCGCACGCACCGACAGCAGCCGCAGCAGCGGTGGCGGAAGCAGAGCAACTTGCCTCGGCGCTGGCCGCACAGCCCGAGCCTGCTGAGCGGGCGGGTGGTGAACCGCCCCAGGTCGTGTTCCCCCCAGATGATTCGAACGCGCCCGACGGCGAGGCCGCTGCACTGCCGGCGGCATCCGATGCCGAGCCACCCGACACGGCGGTGTGCCAGGAACGGCCGGACCCGCAGCGGGCCGGCAGGTCATGTCGGCACAGGCGGAAGTGCAGCCGCTCACACCGGAGCAAGCCGCCGCTGCCGACTGCCGCCGCATCGCCCGCACCTGTGCGCGAGCCCGTTCCCGTGCCGATTACGGCGCAGGAGCAGCCCGCACCCCGGCCGGCCGGTGCATACGACTGCCGCGACGCCGCGATCTCGGCGTTGGGGCTTTGTGGAGCCACCCGATGAAAGCGCCGAAACCATGTTGAAAGAATGCTTGTCTTGCGTGCTCGCCGTCTCGCTGATCGTCGGCAGCACCGCGGCTTTGGCCAAGACCGAATTCAAGATCGTCACCGCGTCCGAGCGGGGCACCTACATCCAGATCGGGCGCGATCTCGCAAAGTTCGTCGCACCGGATGCCGATATCGCGCTGGAGGTGCTGCCGTCCAAGGGTTCGTCGGAAAACGTGAGCCGGCTCAGGAGCGAGCCGGGCGTCAAGTTCGCGATCGTCCAGTCGGACGTCTATCAGGCGTTTCTGAACCAGGCGCAGAGCGGCAACGCGGAAGCGGGCCGCGTGATCCGGCCGCTGCGCGTCATCCTGCCGCTCTACAACGAGGAGATCTACTTCGTCACGCGCGCCGACTCGCCGCTGCAGTACATCCACGAGATCCGGGACAAGCGCATCAACGCAGGCCCGCTGCAAAGCGGCACCGCACTGTCCACGTCGACTTTGTACGAGCGGATGTTCGGCACGCCGTTGCCCGACGCGACGACAAGCTTTCTGACCAATGAGGAAGCGCTCGTGAAGCTGACCACCGACAAGAGCGTCGATGTGGTGGTGGTGGTTGCCGGCCAGCCGGCCAAGCTGTTCGTCGACATGAAGCCCGAAGCCAAGCAACACATCAAGCTGCTCAAGTTCGACGCGCAGGGCGCAGCGAGCCGCAACGTGCTGGCCACCTACTTCGCCGCGACGGTGCGCGCCGCGAGCTATCCGAACTGGCTGGAGCAGGACGTGCCCACGCTTGCGATCAAGGCGTTTCTCGTCACTTACGACTACCGCACCAAACACACGACCGCGCAGATGGGCCGGTTCGCGCGCTCGCTGTGCCAGAACTTCCCCGTGCTGCAAGCCCAGGGCCACCCCAAATGGAAGGAAGTCGAACTCAGCCTGCCCGCGCTGGGCAGAGGCTGGTTCTATTACCCGGTGGCCGAGCGCGAGTTGCGCAACTGCGCTGCCATGGCCGCGCGGCCTGTTGCTCCGCCCGACCCGCAGCCGAGGACCGATGGCAAATCCTGCACGCAACAGGAGAAGATCCTCGGGCTCTGCCAACGCTGACATTCCGGGTCCGGCTGCTGCCGGTTGCCGGTCGATCATCGTCATTGCTCGATGGGTCGATCGGCCTGCCCAGATCGCGTGTTGCGGCAGATGACTGCATCGGCGCAGGCGTCACCGGTCCGCTGCCGCTGCGATGTTTGCCGCGGGCGGTGCCGACTCGCAATTTGCCGACGGAGGTGCCGGCTGCCTGCGTAGCGGAAACCGCGCCAGCAGGTGCCAGCCGTGCGCGACGAACAGGGCCGGCCAGACCAGCCCGGCTGCCCAGTGCAGGGCCGAGAGTGGGTCGCGCCATGACGCCGCGCCGTACAGCAGCCCGAGCGCGGTCGATGCGGTGACGGCACCCACAGCCGCCACCAGCAGGCCGGCGATCCAGGCCCAGCGGCGCGATCGGTGGCCGAACATCAGCGCGATGTGCGGCCAGACCCAGCGGCCGGCCAGCACGAACAGCAGCCACGCGCAGACGCCGTGGACCACATGGGCGCCGTGCCGCCACTGCATCTGGGTCGGTGTGAGCTCGACGATCGCGTCTGCGTCTTCGTGATGCAGCAACCAGCCGGTGATCCACAGCGCGACGATCAAAAAAGCGAATCCGCCGGCAGTGCCGAAGCGCCAGCCGGCGCGTGGACGCCTCGAGGTGTCCCTCATGATGACGCAACGAACCGCAGCGAAGCCTTCGCCTGCCGCAGCGCGCGCTGCAGGCGCGGCGACGCCGGGCCGGCCTGCAGCGCCCACTTGGTCAGTGCGTCGGCAGCCATGCAGTCGGACGCCTGAACCGTCACGGCTCGCAGGCGGTTCCGGCCGCGCCGACCGCGCACGCAGCGCACGAATTCGCTGCAGTCCCAACCCAACTCGGAGGTGGCGAGCGCGGCGTCTTGCAGGTGGAGCGACGTGCGGCCACGGGAGGTATGGCCCTGCAAGGGCGCGGCCCGGCCCCGCAACGCGATCGGCCAGCGCCGGGTGCCGATCGCGCGCAGATCGCCACCGGCATTTACCAGCGCCGAGTTCACGCCGTGGTCGCGCAATGCCTGCACCGCGGCATCGACCGCGTAGCCCTTGGCGATGCCGCCCAGATCGAGTCGCGGCGGGGCCGCCACCCGCACCCGGGTCGCATCGATGAACGCAAGGTCCTGCAGAGTGCCTACCGCGTCCTGGCAGCCGGCGAATGCCGGCCGCAGCCCATAGGCCGCCAGCGTCCGGGCCGCGCGGGCTGGGTCGAACGCGCCACCGCTTGCCCGGTGCCACTGCCTGGCCGCGCGCAACACCGCTGCCGTGTGCGGATCGAGCGTCAACACCGTGTCCGGCGCGGCCCGTGCGAGCCGCCCGAGGTCGGACGCCGGACAGTGCGCGCTCATCACGCGCCCGACGTGCTCGATCACGGCGAACGCTGCCGTGCAGGCTTCGGCAAGCGCCGCCTGCACGGCAGCGCCGCCATCGACCGCTGCGCCAGCGCTCGCTTCCAGCTCGATCGTCACCAGCGTGCCGAGCAGCGGCCGCGCGCGCCGCAGCCGGTGGCGCGCTGCGGATTCGGCAGCCGGCGGCAACCTCATCATCCGAGCAGGCTGGTCTGCACCAGCGCGGAGAGCCGCTGCACGCCTTCGGTCAGATGCTGGCACGACAACGTCGCGCCGGTGATGTTGCGGATGTCGTCGTTGAAGCGGATCTGCTTCGGCCCACGGGCGCCGGCAAACTGCCTGCGCCAGGCGGCGTTGCGGATCTCGGCGCCGTGCGATTCGCGGTAGACCAGCACTTCGACGCCGGTGGCCGCGCCCTGCGTGTCGAAGCCGGCCGCGTAGTCGATGAACTCGTACTTGCCGATCGCGTGGTCGGTCAGCACCCAGCCGGCGCGTTGGCCGTTCGC
>CAWAQL010000007.1:0-229099 GCA_963784295.1 uncultured beta proteobacterium | reverse complement strand
GAGAGACGGTGCGGGTTTTCCATCGCGTCGAGCTTGAGCAGGCCGTTCGCGTCCTGAATCGCGTAGGCGTGCATCGACCGCACGTCTTGGCGGATGCGGGTCTGGAGCAGTTGCGAGAAATCGGATGAGCTCATGAGCGGAGTGGCGTCTGGTTGCATTTGAAAAGGATCAATGATCTGGACCGAGTCGACTTGTTGCAGATGCTGCAGGACTTCCGTCAGCAGGTACCGACACCCTTGCTGTTGCGCTGCTGCGAGCATCAGGCCGTCCCAATAGCTGAAATCGAATCGATCCTGAATCCCCCAAGCCAGATCAACCGTGACCTCGTCCACGAGTCACGGGCGCCAGGCGCGATCGCGGCGCACCACTCGTCTGGCCGCATCGGCATCCATCTTCAGCGCCACCCGACGCAGGTTGACGTACAACTCGTTCAGCACCTGGGTGCTCGACCGCGCACACGCTTCGCTCCAGCACCAGGACAGCCAACGCTGCGCCTGGCGCGATTTGTCGGGTTCTCGCGGGTCCTGCGCATACAGCAGGACGTTCGTGTCAGCGAAGACCAGCGCGGTCATTCGCTTCGTCCCGGCTCAGAAACGAGCCTTCAAACGGAATGGGCTCAAATCGCAACGCCTCACGGTTCGCTCGCGCATAAGCATCGTCCTGCCGCATCTTGTCGGCAAGCATTTCGCCGACGAGCCGGGACACGCTCGAACTGCGTTTTGCGGCTTTGATTCGTGCCCGTTCGAGAGCGCGTTCTTCGACAGCAATGGTGACGTTTTTCATGCCGATGTCCCAACACCAAACTCGTGCAACATGAACTTAGTGCAATAGGCAATCGAAGGTTGTGGTCATGCACTGCCGAACGCAGCTTGGACTCGTCTCCGGCTATTTGACACGGACACTATGCTATCAAATTCATAGCGATTTGCCCAGGTTTGGCAGGCGGCATCGGCCCTCACGGCAGCTGGATAACTTGAGCTTGCGCCACGCACGACAAGCGAACTTAGCGAACGGTGTTTGCGACCGGTTACACACAGGTGAAGCATTGGCAGATGGGTTCTATTTCGTAGCGCGGCGCTAATCTGGTGAAAACACTTCCCACGTTAGGCGCCAGAGTGGAAGTTTAGATGCCCGGTCTATACCCCGCTCAAGGCGAAGAAGTGACTCAAAAAAGTCCTCGCCATGAAGCACTAGCTGATCAATCACTTGCGCAAGCAAGGCCCCGCGATGCGACTCTTCAACCTCCAGCACAGCCGGCAGAGACTCTACGCAAAGAAAGAGTTGGCAAAGCGAAACGCGGAACTGAACCACATTGAATGCAAAGGCTCTTCCGAGCACAGCGGCGTCCTTATCGAGGATGAACGACTTGCCATCCATCAGATCTCGCCGTTGTTGGGTAACTTGTGCTAACCCGCCTTTCACCACCGATGGAAAGTTCGAACCAAGGGCGTCAAATTTGGCCTCCTCGAGCGCAGAAATTATCCCTTCGCGCAACTTTTTTCGAACGTCGTCACGGGTAGTCGTTTGCTGAAGAAGCTGTTGTGAGAACGCCGCCGTTCCGTCGCGCATTGAAGCGCGCAACGAAGCTTCCCGATCCTTGACTTTCTGATAGACAGCAAATAACGGCGGCAGCCGAACTATCTGCTTTTGCCACGCAAGTACGTATCCGAAAAGCTGCCACGCGATCGCCCTGCGCTCAAGTGCCTGTTGAACGGCCTCCTTCAGCAGAATTGCTGCGACCGCACCTATTGCACCGAGCAATAAGGTGAGGATGGTGCCGCCGACAGACATGGAGGACATGAAAGGTCACTTCTTTTGTATCGGGCAAGGCGAAGCCGTCGTCACTCATCGGGTGGCGATCGGCCGATCTCTTTGATGCTTGGTTCAGGGGTGCAGACCAATGCTGCTTCAGTCGCTTTGCGAATCCCCCAAAAGCGATAGACCAGCATCAAAGCGCTTCGGTGCGGCTCGACCAATTGGCAACATCTGCCGTATTCCGCACGCAACGTCAGCGCTTCTTCAGTCGCATCTGAGCCGCTCGCGCATGTGCCTGCAGTCCTTCGCCCTGTGCAAGCTCCACCGCAATCTCGCCCAGCACCTGCGCGCCTTTCTCACTGACCTCTATCAGGCTCGACCGCTTCTGAAAGTCATAAACCCCCAACGGTGATGAAAACCGCGCAGTGCTGGATGTCGGCAACACATGGTTCGGCCCCGCGCAGTAGTCGCCCAGCGATTCGCTCGTGAACGCGCCGAGAAAGATTGCGCCCGCATGTTTCAGCAGCGGCTCCCAGCGGTGCGGGTCCTTGCAAGCGATCTCCAGGTGCTCGGGCGCGATGCGGTTGCTGATCTCACACGCCTCTTCCATGCTGCGCGTGAGGATCAGCGCGCCACGATCGTTTAGGCTCTTTTCAATGATCGCGGCGCGCGACATCTCGGGCAGCAACCGGTCGATCGCGGCCTGCACCGCGTCCAGATAGGCGGCATCCGGACTCAGCAGGATGCTCTGCGCAAGCTCATCGTGCTCGGCCTGGCTGAACAGATCCATCGCGACCCAGTCGGGCGGCGTGCTGCCGTCGGCAAGCACGAGAATTTCGCTCGGGCCAGCGATCATGTCGATGCCCACCGTGCCGAACACGCGGCGCTTGGCCGCGGCCACGTAGGCGTTGCCGGGGCCGGTGATCTTGTCCACCGCGGGAATGGTCTGGGTGCCGTAGGCCAGTGCGCCGACGGCCTGGGCACCACCGATGGTGAACACGCGCGTGACGCCGGCCAGTGCGGCGGCGGCCAGCACGAGCGCGTTCTTCTCGCCGCGCGGCGTCGGCACCACCATCACGATCTCACCGACGCCGGCGACCTGCGCGGGGATCGCGTTCATCAGCACGGACGACGGATATGCGGCCTTGCCACCGGGCACGTAAATGCCAACACGGTCCAGTGGCGTGACCTTCTGGCCGAGCAGGCTGCCGTGTTCGTCGCGGTAGCTCCAGCTTTCGCCGCTCGCGCGCTTCTGAGCCTCGTGATAGGTGCGGACTCGGCGTGCCGCGACTTCCAGCGCGTTGTGTTGCGCGCGCGGCAGGCCGCCCAGTGCAGCTTGCAATTCGGCCGTGCCGATCTGCAGTTCGGCCACGCTGGCTGCCGTCAGGCCGTCGAATCGTTCGGTGTATGCCAGCAGCGCCACGTCGCCACGCGCCCGCACGTCGGCGAGGATGTTCGCGACCGTCTGTTCGACACCCGCATCGGTCTCGGTCGACCAACGCAGTCGCGCCTTGAAATCCGCAGCGAATGTGGCCGAGGCGGTGGACAGTCTTTCGGGTCTGGCTCTCATTTTTGTAGCCCACCAGTCGCTTCGCGCGACGCCACCGCGCGGGCGAACGCATCGATGATGGGCCGGATCGACTGCCGATTGATCTTCAGCGCGGCCTGGTTCACGACCAGCCGCGCGCTGATGTCCATGATGCGTTCGACTTCGACCAACTGGTTGGCGCGCAAGGTGTTGCCGGTGGAGACCAGGTCCACGATCGCATCGGCCAGACCGGTCAGCGGCGCGAGTTCCATGCTGCCGTACAGCTTGATCAGGTCGACGTGCACGCCCTTGGCCGCGAAGAAGTCGCGCGCGATCTGCGTGTATTTGGTGGCGACCGCGATCCGCGCGCCCTGGCGCACCGCGCGCGCATAGTCGTAGTCGGCGCGCACCGCGACGCTGACGCGGCACTTGGCGATCTGCAGATCGAGCGGCTGGTAGAGACCCGTGCCCAGTCCCGCGCCGGCCCAGGCGGCGCCGTGCTCGATCAGCGTGTCGCGGCCGGTCACGCCGAGGTCGGCGCCGCCGTATTCGACGTACGTCGGCACGTCGGTTGCGCGCACGATCACGACGCGGACCTGCGGGTTGCTGGTCGGCAGGATCAGCTTGCGGGATTTTTCCGGGTCTTCCAGCACTTCGATGCCGGCGGCGGCCAGCAGCGGCAGCGTCTCGTCGAAGATGCGGCCTTTCGACAGCGCGAGCGTGATCATCGTCAAGCCACCCGCTGGATGTCGGCGCCGAGCGCGCGCAGCTTGGCTTCCATTTGGTCGTAGCCACGGTCGAGGTGATAGATGCGGTCGACTTGCGTCTGGCCTTCCGCGACCAAGCCAGCGATCACGAGGCTGGCGGACGCACGCAGATCGGTCGCCATCACGGTGGCGCCGGACAAGCGGCCTTCCACGCCTTCGACCACCGCGACGTTGCCTTCGGTCTGGATGCGCGCACCGAGCCGCAGCAGTTCGTCGACATGCATGAAACGGTTCTCGAAGATCGTCTCGGTCACGATGCTCGAGCCTTGCGCGACGCAGTTGAGCACCATGAACTGCGCCTGCATGTCGGTCGGAAAGCCCGGGTATTCGGTGGTGCGAAAGCTCTGCGCGCGCAGACGGCCTTCTGCGCGGATGCGAATGCCGTCGGGCTCGTCGCTGATAGCTGCACCCGCGTCGCGCAACTTGTCGAGCACGGCCTGCAGGTGGTCGGCCCGTGCGCCGCGCAGCACCACATCGCCGCCGGTCGCAGCCACCGCGCACAAAAACGTGCCGGCTTCGATGCGGTCCGGCACCACGCGGTGCGTGCAGCCGTGCAGCGCCGGAACCCCTTCGATCGTGATGCGGCTTGTGCCGTGGCCGTCGATCTGCGCGCCCATCGCAATCAGCATGGTGGCCAGGTCGACGATCTCGGGCTCCTGCGCGGCGTTCTCGAGCACCGTCGTGCCATCGGCCAGCGCAGCCGCCATCATCAGGTTCTCGGTGCCGGTGACGGTCACCATCTCGGTCGCGATGCGCGCGCCGCGCAGCCGCTGCTGGCCTGCCGGCAGGCCCGCCACGATGTAGCCGTGCAGGATGTGGATGTCGGCGCCCATCGCGGACAGCCCCTTCACGTGCTGGTCCACCGGCCGCGAGCCGATCGCGCAACCGCCGGGCAGCGACACGCGTGCATGGCCGAAGCGGGCCAGCAAGGGCCCGAGCGCAAGCACCGACGCGCGCATCGTCTTGACGAGCTCGTACGGCGCTTCCGGCGCCTGCACGCTCGATGCATCGATGCGCACGCTCTGCGCATCGGCCCCGAGACCCGCGCGCACTTCGACGCCCATGTGGCGCAGCAGCTGCTGCATCGTCGCCACGTCCTGCAGGCGCGGCACGTTCTCCAGCGTGACCGGCTCGGCCGTCAGCAGCGCCGCGCAAAGCTCGGGCAACGCGGCGTTCTTTGCGCCGGAGATGACCACCTCACCCTGCAGGCGCCGGCCGCCACGAATCAACAATTTGTCCATGCTCTTCTGGTCCAAAAACCTGTTTTCAACGACCGGGTTGTGCGGCCCATTCGGCCGGCGTGAACGCCTTGATTGACAGTGCATGCACTTCGTCGCTCTGCAGCCGCCCGCCGAGCGTCGCATACACGCGCTGATGGCGCTGAATCGCGCGCTTGCCTTCGAAGTCCGCCGACACGATGGTCGCGAACCAGTGCCTGCCGTCGCCTTCGAGCGCGAGATGCTCGCAAGCGAGATCGGCGGTGATGATGGTTTTGAGTTCGTCTGCAGTCATGTCGTTGCCTCGCTGTGCTGGTGCGCGATCTGTGATTCGAAAAGTCTGGAGAGTCCACTCCAGCAGACGCCGTGAAACCGGCTTCGCCGGTCCGCCAGCGTCGCCCCCGGCGAAGGGGAAGGCGAGAGCCGATCGAAAGGAGCGAAGCCTGGGGGTGCGCTTCAACCTCTTATCTTGTAGCCAATGCGCAGCAGATGCACCGTGATCGCGCCCACCACGATCAGCGCCGTGCCGACGACGCTCAGGCTGATCCATGGCGACACATCGCTGATGCCGAAAAAGCCGTAGCGAAAACCGTCGATCATGTAGAAAAACGGGTTCGCATGACTCACGCGTTGCCAAAAGCCGGGAAGCGAGTGAATCGAGTAGAACACGCCGGACAGAAACGTCATCGGCATGATCAGAAAGTTCTGAAACGCCGCCATCTGGTCGAATTTCTCGGCCCACAAGCCGGCCACGATGCCGAGCGAGCCCATCAACGCCGCGCCCAGCAGCGCGAACGCAATCACCCACAGCGGCGCGACGACGTGCGGCTGCACGAACAGCACGGTCGCTGCGAGCACGCCGGTGCCGACGATCAGCCCACGCGCGACCGAGGACGCGACGTAGGCGAAAAACCAGCTCCAGTGCGACAGCGGCGTCAGCAGCAAGAACACGAGGTTGCCCATGATCTTGCTCTGCACGAGCGACGACGCGCTGTTCGCGAACGCGTTCTGCAGCACGCTCATCATGACCAAGCCCGGCACCAGAAACGACGTGTACGGAATCTCGCCGAACACCTTGACCCGGCCTTCCAGCACATGGCCGAAGATCATCAAATAGAGCAGCGCCGTCAGCACCGGCGCGCCCACGGTCTGAAAGCCGACTTTCCAGAAGCGCAGGACTTCCTTGTAGAACAGCGTGCGCCAGCCGGTCATGCGGCGGCCTTTGCAAAGCCCACGCGACCGATCAGCGAGACACCAGCAGACCCTTGCCGGGCGTCGCATGCGCGATCCGCTGCGGCAGAGCGAATGCGGCCGATCGCTGCAGCACCGGCACCCTTGCGGAGACGGAGCAACCGCTGCCATGCCCCGATTTGCGCCACGCACACTGGCGAGGCCACCGCGATTGCGGCCACCGCATCGGCTGGGCCATTTACGTTTCGTTGCGGAGCGCGGGTCATCGCTGCGACTCCGCGCCGCCTTGCGTGCCTTCGGCGTCGAGCAGTGCTGCGGCATCCACTGTCTCCAGCGGCTCGCTTGCAACGGCTGGCGGGCGCGAGGTGGCCTCCTCGCTGTTCATCAGCTGGATGAACACGTCTTCCAGATCGGCCTTGCGAATCTCGACATCCTGCGCTTCGATGCCGGCTTCGCGCACGGCGGCCAGGTATTGTTCGATCTCGAGCGCGCTGTTGGCCGGCAGTTGCACGATGCGGCCCGTGATGCGCGCGCGTTCGGCCAGCGCGGACGGCAGCTCTTTGTCCACCTTGAAGTGCAGCATGTTGCTCGACGCGGACGCCAGCAGCGTGCTGGTGCGGTCCAGCGCGATCACGCGGCCCTGTTTCAGCATCGCGATGCGGCCGCACAGCGCTTCGGCCTCTTCAAGGTAATGCGTGGTCAGCAGCACCGTGTGGCCTTCGCGGTTCAGTTTGGCGATGAAGCGCCACAAGGTCTGGCGCAGCTCCACATCGACGCCCGCAGTCGGCTCGTCGAGCACGATCACCGGCGGGCGATGCACGAGCGCCTGCGCAACCAGCACGCGGCGCTTCATGCCGCCGGAGAGTTGCCGCAGATTGGCGTTCGCCTTGTCGGCCAGGCCGAGGCTGTCGAGCAGCTCGTCGATCCAGGCCGCGTTGTTCTTCACGCCGAAGTAGCCGGACTGGATGCGCAGCGCCTCGCGCACGTTGAAGAACGGGTCGAACACGAGCTCCTGCGGCACGATGCCCAAGCTGCGCCGCGCCTCGGCATAGTCGGTGTGCACATCGTGGCCGTGCACGGTGATGCGGCCACTGCTGGCGCGCGTCAGGCCCGCCAGAATCGAGATCAATGTGGTTTTGCCGGCGCCGTTCGGCCCGAGCAGACCGAAGAATTCACCGGGTTCGATGTCAAAGCAGACCTCGTCGAGTGCACGCAGCGACGGGCCTTTGGGGCCCACGGTGGATGCAAAGACTTTGGAGACCGATTGAAACGAAATGGCTGGCATGGAAGCCAGCGAGTTTAGTTGGGTTCGCTCGGGCGCTTGAGACCCAGCCGCGGTGAGCCGCGCCGCACCTCAGCGCCGCGATCGACTCGGCGAAGTTGCCCGTTCAACGCCCACTAAGCCGCTGTGGCAGCCGTTGTGGCCGTTGTGGCCGTCAACAACGTGGCCACGCCGTACAGCCGCGCAAGCGTGCCCAGCCGCTCGGGCAACCCACGCACTGCGAAAGATCGACCGGCGGCCATGCATGTGCGCCGCAGCTCCAGCAACACCGCCAGCGCCGACGAGTCGAAATGCGCGAGCGCGCTTGCATCGACCACCACGGCAGAGCCGCCCGCGGTCTGCGCCAGGCCCGCCGACAGCGTGTTCAGGCACGCACTGGCCTGGGCGCTGGTCAACGTGGCCGGCAACGACAGGGGTATAGACATGGAAGGAACGAAGCCGGCCAGTGCGTCAGTTGCGACCGGCCATCTGCTTGTTGCGCGCCGCCAGCGTCGCGATCAGGCCGTCGAGCCCGCCGCTGTTGATCTCCTGCGCGAACTGGCTGCGGTAGGTATCGACCATCCAGATGCCCAGCACATTGATGTTGTAGATCTTCCAGTCGCCGTCCGAGCCCTTGACAAGCCGGTAGTCGAGCTGGATCGGGTCGCCCCGCCCCACGATCTCGCTGCGCACGAGCACATCGGTGTCGTCCGGGCGTGCGCGCATCGGTTTCAGCTCGACCTTTTGGTCGCTGACCTGCGCGAGTGCGCCCGCATAGGTGCGCACCAGCAGCTTCTTGAACTCGTCTTCGAGCGATTTCTTTTGTGCCGCGCTGGCCTGGCGCCAGCTCGGGCCCACGGCCGATGAGGTCATGCGCGCGAAATTCACGTGCGGCATGATCTTTTCGTCGACCAGCCGCATCACGCTCGCGGTGTCGCCGGCCTTGACGGAGGGATCGCTCTTGATGCGCTCAAGCGTCTCGGTGGACAGGCGCTGGACCAACTGCTCGGGCGCTTCGCCCGCGGCCTGCGCCAGTTGCGGCACGGCCGCGGAAAACAACCAAGCGCCAGCACAAAACAGGCCGGCCAGACGGCCAATAAAACGACGATTCATCTTTTGATTTCTCCTGAGGAAAAAAACGGGAAGCGAAAAACGGCAAGGGCAGACAAAGGCGCTGTGGAACGGCTGCATCCCGAAGCCCGCAACGCACGGTGCACTCGTTCGACGGACATGGGGACTTTGCGGTTCCGGTAAAGAGTGCGGCGGCTTTTGCAACCGACTGCAAGTGGGGCGGTTCGCCCGACGCACCGGCCAACATCGCCAACGCGCGCGATGCGCGAACTTCTGCCTCAAGGCTTGGTGTAGTCCGGCGCCTTGCCGGCGTCGTCGGCCGGCTGCATGGTGGCGGGGGCTTTGGCGGCGCTGTCGGCGGGCTGCGTGTAGTCGGGGGTCTGTCCGGTTGCACCGCCGAGCGGCTGCGAGTAATCGATCGCTTTGCCCGCTTCTTCGTCGCTGGCCATGCCGGAGCGCGCAGGACCACTGCGGTTGGTGATGTCGTTGACCCAGGCGCGGCTGCTTTTGAGCTTGCCCGCGCCGCTGTCCTCGCCGGTGCCGATGGACGCACGGCGCAGTTGCAGATAGGAGTCGCGCACGAACGTGTATTTGTCGAGCGCGATGTCCGACAGCAGCGATGTCGTGCTGAGCAGATCGGCGCGCGTGTCGACGATGCGCAAGCCGGTCAGCGACAGCCGCAGCCCGAACGGATCGAAATACTGGATCGGGTCGCCAACGAAGAAGTCGAGCGGCAGCGCGGCCGTGTCGCGCACGGTGGACGGCCCCAGCAGCGGCAGCACCAGATACGGCCCGGAGCGCACGCCCCAGTACCCGAGCGTCTGTCCGAAGTCTTCGGTGTGACGCGGAATCCTCATCTCGCCGGCGACGTCGAACAAGCCGCCGATGCCCACCACCGTGTTCACGCCGAAACGCAGCGCCGAATCGGCCGCTGCGGTCGGCTTGGCCTGCAGCACGTTGTTCACGAACGACCAGGCGTCCCGCATGTTGTCGAATACGTTGCCGACCCCGGCGCGCACCAGCTCCGGCACCACCATTTGATAGCCTTTGGCAACCGGCTGCAACACCGCGCGGTCCAGTTGCTCGTTGAATGCGAACACGCTGCGGTTGTAGGACTCGAGCGGATCGGTTTCGCTCGGGCGCGTGACGGTGGCGCAACCGGCCGTGAGCAGCAGCGCACTTGCGAGCACCCCCAGCGAGCCACTGCGCGGTGCCGTGCGCCGCAGGTTGAATCTCGAAGTGGGTGCGGCGGGATGCACGCCGGTCGTCTCGATCTGCATGGTGGCAAACCCCATCGATTATTTGCCTGCGGCGGGCGCTGACGAAGCGCCGTCGGCGGCCTTGTTGTAGAGGAATTGGCCGATCAGATTTTCCAGCACGACGGCCGACTGAGTCGACGTGATGCGGTCGCCAGCGGCCAGGTTCTTCTCATCCGCACCGGCTTCGATGCCGACGTACTGCTCGCCAAGCAAGCCACTCGTCAGGATTTTGAGCGCGCTGTCTTTCGGAAACGCCACGCCGTCGTTCATCGCGAGATGGACGCTCGCCTGGAATCGCTTGTCGTCGAAGCCGATCGAGGCGACCCGCCCGACCACCACGCCCGCGCTCTTGACGGGCGCACCGGGCTTCAGGCTGCCGATGTTCTGGAAATCGGCGGTCACCTCGTAGGTCGGCTTGAAATTCAGGGTCAGCAAATTGGCCGAGCGCAGCGCGAGAAACAGCAGCGCGGCCGCGCCGATCAGCACGAACAGGCCGACCCAGATATCGATTTTGGAGCGTTGCATGAATGTTTGAGGGACAAGCGGATGTGCGCGAACGCGCTGCGCTGTTGGTCAACCGCTCAGATGTTGAACATCAGCGCCGTCAGGATGAAGTCGAGCCCGAGCACCGCCAGCGAAGCCATCACGACGGTGCGCGTGGTCGCCGCCGACACGCCCTCGGGCGTGGCCTGCGCATGATAGCCCTGCAACAGCGCAACGAACGTGACGGTGAAGCCGAACGCGATGCTCTTCAGCACGCCGTTGCCCACATCTTTCCACACATCGACCCCGCCCTGCATCTGGCTCCAGAAAGCGCCCGAGTCGATGCCAATCATCAGCACGCCGACGACGTAGCCGCCGAGCACGCCGACCGCGCTGAACACCGCGGCCAGCAGCGGCATCGCGATCACACCGGCCCAGAAACGCGGCGCGAGGATGCGACTCACGGGGTCGACTGCCATCATCTCCATCGCGGAGAGCTGCTCGCCGGCCTTCATCAAGCCGATGCCGGCCGTGAGCGACGTGCCCGCGCGGCCGGCGAACAGCAGCGCGGTGACGACGGGCCCGAGTTCGCGCACCAGGCTCAAAGCCACCAGCAGCCCGACCGCTTCGGTGGCGCCGAACCGCGCCAACGTGTAGTAGCCCTGCAGCCCCAGCACGAAGCCGACAAACAGGCCCGACACCGCGATGATCGACAGCGACCGGTTGCCCAGAAAGAAGATCTGGTCCCGCACCAGCCCGAAGCGCTTCAAACTCGAAGGGAGCAGCACGAGCAGGCGCAGCAACAGCCGCGTGGCCATGCCGATGTCGGCCATCTTGCGACGCACCGCAAAGCCGATCTCAGCCGGGTGGTACCAGCTCATCGCTTCGTCCCCATGGCCGCAGCGCCGAAATCCTGCGCCACGTCCGGGCCCGGATGGTGAAAACGCACCGGGCCTTCCGCCTCGGCGTTCACGAATTGCGTGACCAGCGGATCGGTGCTGCGGCGCACCTCGTCGGGCGTGCCCTGGGCGGCGATGCCGCCGTTGGCCAGGATGATCACTTGGTCGGCGATCGCGAACGTCTCATCCAGATCGTGCGAGACGACGATGCTGGTCAGCCCCATTGCATCGTTCAACTGCCGGATCAACCGGGCCGCGGTGCCGAGCGCGATCGGGTCGAGCCCGGCGAACGGCTCGTCGTACATCACCAGATCGGGGTCGAGCGCAATCGCGCGCGCCAGCGCGACGCGGCGCGCCATGCCGCCGGAGATCTCGCTCGGCATCAAGTCACGCGCGCCGCGCAGGCCGACCGCTTCGAGCTTCATCAGCACGATGTCGCGGATCAGCGCATCGGACAGATCGGTGTGCTCGCGCAGCGGGAACGCGACGTTGCCGAACACGGTTTCGTCGGTGAACAGCGCACCGAACTGGAACAGCATGCCCATGCGCCGGCGGATTGCATAGAGTGCTTTCTGCTTCATCGCGCCGACTTCCTGGCCATCCGAACGTGAGCGAGCCGGATTGCGCGCGAAGCTGGCCCCCGATCAGCCGCAGCACGGTCGTCTTGCCGCCGCCGGACGCGCCCATCAGCGCCGTCACCTTGCCGCGCGGGACCGCCAGCGAGACGTTCTGGAGGATCGGACGCGCGCCGTAGCCAAAGGTTATTTTGTGCAGTTCGACAAGCGTGTCCGAGGCTGCGGTGGTCGGGTCAGGTGCGGGCGTCATGAGGGGAGAAAAAAACAATCGGCTGCAAAGCCGGCTGGAACGATGGTAAGGGATCAACCACAGTGGTTCGATGCGTTTGAGGCCCGCACAGTTTGCCTATCCCTCTTTGTGCCGGTCGCGATGATGCAGCGCGAACGGCCGGTGCTGCTTTCGGTGCAAAGCATGGCATCTGAAGCACGTTCGATCCAACGCGCCGCGCGGATTGCAGACCGCCGTGGCTTATTGCACGCAGGTGCAGGGCAAGCCCGTGTTACGGTGGTTTTGACTGTCGGCGATGCGCCAATCATGCACCGCTCGCCACATGTTTGACGCTCACGCCACATTCCCTTACCTGCCGGCGCCGTCCGGCACCACGATGCATACCACCGGCATTCTGCTGACCTACTACGAACCTTATGTGGCCAACGCGGTCAAGTGGTTCGACGCCCTGCTGCGGTCCCTACCTGGCAGGCATTCGATCATCGTGGTTCACAACGGACCCGATCGACTGCAACTCGGGCGACCCGACGTGGTGCTGCTAACCGGAGACAACTCGCTGCGCGAGTTCTCCGGCTGGCAGACCGGCCTGAACCATTGCCACGCAAATGGATTGATCGAGAACAGTGAACTCGTCGTTTTTGCCAACGACACCTTCTGTCATCACAACAAGTTCGGTCCTGTGACTCGCTGGGCATTTCGCCGCGGCTTGCGCGAGCTTCAGTGCGCGCCTGCCGTTCCAGCGCTTGCGGGCGAAACTTTCTGTCTCGGAAGACCGTATTCGATCGACGGATTGATGGCGGATGCCTGGGTCGCAACCTATCTGTTCGGCATGAGCCGTAGCTTGCTGGAACGGATAGAAAATCTTCACACCGGACGTGCCGCTCGACAATTTCTACCTGCGGGAAGGTGACTGCGTTCTGTTCAACGAACGTATCAGCCCGAACCTTGCGCGCCACATCGAAACATGGTTGCTCGGCACCGGACCAGCCCGCTGGCCGGGCAGTCGCAGCCACGAGGGCACCCGCACGCTGGCAGAACTGCGCGGCAAGGCCGATTCAATACTTTGCGAAAAATATTTGTCGATGCAGGCTCTCGCGCGTGGTGCGATGCTGTCAAACGTAATGGAGTCGTCGGTGCTGCGAAGCTTGCGACGGCTCGAAGTTCTGTCTGAAAAGCTTGCGTACCCCTTCGGCAAGCGCTCGCTCGACTTGTATCAGGCGTGAGGGGGGCGGCTCGGGGTTGCTTGCAATTAGCGCGCTTCGGCACTGGTCTGTCTCAGCAACTTTGCCGCTCCACAGCCGCACGCTTTCCCGTCGTCCCTCTGTACCCGTCGGCCGCCGTCACGAACACGCGGGCATTGCGAGGCTCGCATTCTTGCCGGGGACAACTGCACCGATCGCAACGGTCTGCCTGTCATTGCACACACCGGCATTCAGGTCTGATCGTTCGGTCCTGCTGGCTTGTCGGCATTGATAGGCGGCTGCCGCTTGACGCGTACGACGACAATGCGACTGCTTCGAAACAATCCAGCATGCTCAAGCGCCCCGTCCTCGGCTGCGCAGTCGAACTGCCTTCGTCATGTCGCTCAACTCTTCCAACCAATCCAGCTTCTACGCCACTTCGTATGTCGAATGGAAGGGATGGAAGCGTCTGTTCCAATCCTCGCAGGAGGAGGACGCACTGTTCGCGGCCGAGATGGGAAGTTTTACCCTGCGCGGCCAGAGGGTACTGGAAGTCGGCTTCGGCTCAGGGGCCTTCATCGAATGGGCGCAGCGCCAAGGAGCGAACATCACCGGCTGCGAACTGATTCAGGAATTGTGCGATGCAGGCGTCGAACGCGGTTTCGACACCCGCCAAGGCGGCATCGATTCCTTCGATCTGGAAATTCAGCAGTTCGACCTCATCGTGGCATTCGACGTGATGGAACACATTCCGCCTGAACATCTGGTGGGCTTTCTGCAGTCGGTGCGCAGTCTGCTGTTGCCGAACGGGGTATTCGTCGCGCGAATGCCGAATGGTTCAAGCCCCTGGGGATTGATCAACCAGTACGGTGACTTGACCCATGTAAGCGTGCTCACGCCCGGCCGGCTGCAGCAACTCGCCGATCATTCGGGACTCAGATTGGTCGAATGCAAGGACGCGGCGCGGGTGCGAACCCAGGAAGGTGCGCTCAAGTGGGGCATTCGGATGCTTGCGCGAAAGGTTCTGTATCGGCTGGTTTGCACTGCCTTCGGTTGGTGGCAGGTTCCGCTCGACCCGAATCTTGTCGCCTGGTTCGCCCATCAGCCAACACCGACGCAAAGCAATTCGGGGCGGTCCGATTAATCCTGATTCCGCCGCATGAGTCACAGGCACCGCCGACTGTTTACTTCTCGCAATGCAAAAGCAAATCAACGTCATTGGACATCTGACGTCGTCCTCCGGACTGGGAAACGCAGCCAGGATGTTCATCCAGGTGCTACGAAAAAACGGCTATCGCGTCGCGGGGCTTGACGTGGACTATCACGCAGACAAAACGCCGCAACAAGCCGTCGACATCGAGATGTTCGATTCGGTCGAAAGCCTGCCCTTCGATGTCAACCTCATTGTCGTGTCGATCCAGATCGTGCCTTCCCTGTGGCGCAGACGTTATCCTGGGCTGCTCGCACCGCGATTCAAGAATGTCGGGCTGTTGTTTTGGGAGTTGCCGGTCATCCCGCCGGCTTGGGTGCCTGGGCTCGCGCTGTTCGACGCGGTGTTGACGTGCAGTCACTACGTCCGGCAGGCATTGGAAGTGGCACTGCCCGATACACGAACGTTCTTTGCCGAGCACCCGCTTGATCCCGACGCAACCATAGGGCAGGACGCAGCCGGCGCTGAGTTTCGCAAGACGCTCGGCCTCAATGCCACCGACACCGTTTTCATGAGCAGCTTCGATCTGCGCAGCGACTACACACGCAAGAACCCGCTCGCGGTGCTTGAGGCATTCAAGGACGCACTTGCCGATTGCAAGGATGCTCGTCTCGTGATCAAGGCCAACGGCGCATCCACCGCCAACAGAACTCATCCAGTGGTCGCGCGCATCCATGAACATCTTGCGGCCGACCCGCGAATCCTGCTGTTCACCGAAACCTTGCCGTATCACCGCGTCATGGCGCTCTATGCAGCCTCGGACGTATACCTAAGCCTGCACCGGGCCGAAGGACTCGGGCTCGGGCCGATGGAGGCGATGCTGCTCGGCAAACTCGTGATCGCCACCGGTTATTCGGGCAACCTGACCTTCATGACGCAGCAAAACTCCATGCTGGTTGACTATCTCCTGGTCGAACCTGTCAAGACCGGTTGGCAATACGAACGGCGTTTCAGCGGACCCGGCGCGGCGTGGGCCGAGCCAGACAAGAACGAAGCGGCCGATGCGGTGCGAACGGCCTACAGCGACGTAGCGCGGCGCCGGTCACTCGCCGCGGCCGGTCGCGCCGACATTCTCCGGCGTCAGGAAACTGCATGGGCCGCTCCCTGGTTGGCTGGGCTGGAGCGGTTTCTGGACCAATACGAAGTGCCCTTGACAAGACCGGTTCTCAAGCGTCGCATGATGTTTTACGAGGTGGCCGACCCGACACTGCGCCGACTCAATGTCCGCGCAATCTACCAGCGGCTGAGACAGCGCTGACCCAACCATTGGATTCGGGACGGCCGTCGAAGAATGATCCTGCAAACAAAACCCACCTGCTCGTGAAGCGGGTGAGCGATTTCAACCACCGCCCCATGCACTCGAACGATGCTTGACGCACGACCATCGTGCATTTTCTGCGATTGATTGTCTGGCGCCATCCGGGCGCCACCGTCAACGAGGCAAGTCACTGAACCCCATCAAAAATTCATCCACCGCACGCGCCGCCTGCCGCCCTTCGCGAATCGCCCACACCACCAACGACTGTCCGCGCCGGATGTCACCCGCCGCAAACACCTTGGCCACGCTGGTCGCGTAGCCGCCGTCGAAATCGGTTGTCGCCTTCGCGTTGCCGCGTGCGTCCTTTTCGATGCCGAACTGATCGAGCACGGAGGCAACCGGCGACACGAAGCCCATCGCGAGCAGCACCAGATCGGCCTTGAGCGTCTGCTCGCTGCCCGGCACTTCGACCATCTTGCCGTCCTTCCATTCGACGCGGACGGTCTTCAGGCCCGTGACCTTGCCGCCCTCGCCGACGAACTCCTTGGTCGAGATCGCGAACTCACGCTCGCAGCCTTCTTCGTGGCTGGAACTGGTGCGCAGCTTGATCGGCCAGTAGGGCCAAGTCATCGGGCCGGTTCTCCACTTCCGGCGGCTGCGGCATGACTTCGAACTGTGTGACGCTGGCCGCGCCGTGGCGGTTGCTGGTGCCGACGCAGTCGCTGCCGGTGTCGCCGCCGCCGATCACGATCACGTGCTTGCCGTCGGCGCGCAACTGGTTCTTCACCTTGTCGCCCGCGTTGATCTTGTTTTGCTGCGGCAGCGCCTCCATCGCGAAGTGGATGCCTTTCAGGTCGCGGCCCGGCACCGGCAGATCGCGCGACTGTTCGGCGCCGCCGGTCAGCAGCACCGCATCGAAGTCGGCCAGCAACTGCTCGGGCGTAATCGTTTCCTTCGCCCAGTTGGTGACTTTGGAGTCCTTCGGCAACTCGCCGACCATCACGCCGCAGCGGAACTCAACACCTTCCGCCGTCATCTGCTCGACGCGCCGGTCGATGTGGTGCTTCTCCATCTTGAAGTCGGGGATGCCGTAGCGCAGCAGGCCGCCGATGCGGTCGTTCTTCTCGAACAGCGTGACCTTGTGGCCGGCGCGCGCGAGTTGCTGGGCAGCCGCCATGCCGGCCGGGCCGGAGCCGACCACCGCGACGGTCTTGCCGGTCTGGTGCTTGGCTGGCCGAGGCTTGACCCACTGCTCATCCCAGGCGCGGTCGATGATCGCGTGCTCGATCGACTTGATGCCGACCGGATCGTCGTTCACGTTCAGCACGCACGCCGCTTCGCACGGCGCCGGGCAGATGCGGCCCGTGAACTCGGGGAAGTTGTTGGTCGAGTCGAGCACCGCGAACGCGCTGTGCCAGTCCGCCCGGAACACCAGATCGTTGAAGTCCGGAATGATGTTGTTGACCGGGCAGCCGCTGTTGCAAAACGGCGTGCCGCAGTCCATGCAGCGCGCGGCCTGCACCTTCGACTGCTGCTCGTCGAGCGCGATCACGAATTCCTTGTGATGCTTGATCCGTTCGCCCGACGGCGCGTAGCCTTCTTCGAGCCGGTCGTACTCCATGAACCCGGTGATTTTTCCCATGCTGTTTTCAGTGCCTCTTGGATCGTCTGTTCGGTCGGATGCTGTGGATCAGATGGGTGCTACGGCGTGCGGCTCCATGCCCGAGCTTCGCGTTGTTTCCGGTACTCGGTCTCGATCACCTCGTTCCCGTGCATTTCGGCCAGCGCGCGCTTGTATTCGTTCGGGAACACCTTGACGAATTTGCTGCGCGCCTCGGACCAATGGTCGAGCAGCTCACGCGCGCGGCGGCTGCCGGTGTAGCGGTTGTGGTCTTCGAGCATCTTGCGCAGGATCGCTTCGTCGCTCTGGTCGCGGTGCCACTTGGTGTTGCCCATGCGGGCTTTCTGATCGACCGCGGTGGTCACCGCTTCGAGCGACACCATCGACGTGTTGCAGCGCGAGGCGAACTGGCCGTCTTCGTCATACACGTAGGCGATGCCGCCGCTCATGCCGGCGGCGAAGTTGCGGCCGGTCTTTCCGAGCACCGCGACGGTGCCGCCGGTCATGTATTCGCAGCCGTGGTCGCCGGTGCCTTCGACCACCGCGGTCGCGCCGGACAGCCGCACCGCGAAGCGCTCGCCCGCGACGCCACTGAAGAACGCCTCGCCCTCGGTCGCGCCATACAGCGCGGTGTTGCCGATGATGATGTTCCTCGTCGCTTCGCCGCGGAAGTCCAGGCTCGGACGCACCACCACGCGGCCGCCGGACAAGCCTTTGCCGGTGTAGTCGTTTGCGTCCCCGATCAGGTACAGCGTGATGCCTTTGGCCAGGAAAGCGCCAAACGATTGGCCGCCCGTGCCTTCGAGCTGGATGTGGATCGTGTTGTCCGGCAGGCCGTTCGGATGCGCGCGTACCACCGCCCCGGACAGCATCGCACCCACCGAACGGTTCACGTTTTTCGCGACTTCAATGAAATGCACGCGCTCGCCGCGTTCGATCGCGGGCAGCGACTTGCGGATCAGCGTGTTGTCGAGCGCTTTCTCAAGCCCATGGTCCTGCTGATCCAGATGGCGCCGCGCGAGTTCGGACGGGCCGCTCGGGTGCATCAGCAGCCGCGTGAAGTCCAGGCCCTTGGCTTTCCAGTGCGCAATGCCTGGCCGCATGTCGAGCAGGTTCGACTGGCCGATCAAATCTTCGAACTTGCGGATGCCGAGCTGCGCCATGATCTGGCGCACTTCCTCGGCCACGAAGAAGAAGTAGTTGACGACGTGCTCGGGCTTGCCGGTGAATTTCTTGCGCAATGCCGGGTCTTGCGTGGCGACGCCGACCGGGCAGGTGTTCAGGTGGCACTTCCTCATCATGATGCAGCCTTCGACCACCAGCGGTGCGGTCGCAAAGCCGAACTCGTCGGCGCCGAGCAAGGCGCCGATCGCCACATCGCGCCCGGTCTTCATCTGGCCGTCGGCCTGCACGCGGATTCGGCTGCGCAGGCCGTTCAGCACCAGCGTCTGCTGCGTTTCGGCCAGGCCGATTTCCCACGGGCTGCCTGCGTGCTTGATCGATGACCACGGCGAGGCGCCGGTGCCGCCGTCATGGCCCGCAATCACGACATGGTCGCTCTTGCATTTGGCGACGCCGGCCGCGATCGTGCCGACGCCGACTTCGCTGACCAGCTTCACGCTGACGCTCGCGTGCGGCGCGACGTTCTTCAGGTCGTGGATGAGCTGCGCCAGATCCTCGATCGAATAAATGTCGTGGTGTGGCGGCGGGGAAATCAGTCCAACACCGGGCACCGAGAAGCGCAACTTGCCGATGTAGTTGCTGACCTTGTTGCCAGGCAACTGGCCGCCCTCGCCCGGCTTGGCGCCCTGCGCCATCTTGATCTGCAACTGGTCTGCGCTGCCCAGGTATTCGGTCGTGACGCCGAAGCGGCCGGACGCGACCTGCTTGATCTTCGAGCGCAGCGAATCGCCTTCCTTCAATGGGTAATCGGCAATCACCACATCGTGGCCCATGATGTCGCCGAGCGTCTGGCCCTGCTGGATCGGGATGCCTTTGAGTTCCTGCCGATAGCGCGCCGGATCCTCGCCGCCTTCGCCGGTGTTGCTTTTGCCGCCGATGCGGTTCATCGCCACGGCCAAGGTCGCGTGCGCCTCGGTGCTGATCGAACCGAGCGACATCGCGCCGGTCGCAAAGCGTTTCACGATCTCGGAAGCCGGCTCGACTTCGTCCACGGAAATCGCTTTGGCCGGATCGAACTTGAACTCGAACAAACCGCGCAAGGTCATCATGCGGCGGTTCTGCTCGTTCACGATCTGCGCGTATTCCTTGTACGTGCTCCAGTTGTTCGCGCGCGTGCTGTGCTGCAGCTTGGCGATCGCGTCCGGCGTCCACATGTGTTCTTCGCCGCGGACTCTCCATGCGTATTCGCCGCCGGTCTCGAGCATGTGCGCGAGCACCGGGTCGTCGCCGAACGCCGCGCGGTGGGTGCGGATCGCTTCTTCCGCGATCTGGAACACGCCGATGCCTTCCACGCGGCTCGCGGTGCCGGTGAAGTACTTCTTGATCGTGTCGCTGTTCAGGCCGATCGCCTCGAACAATTGCGCGCCGCAATAGCTCATGTAGGTCGACACGCCCATCTTGGACATGATCTTCGACAAGCCCTTGCCGATCGCCTTCACGTAGTTGTAGACCGCCTTGTCGGCCGACAGATCGCCGGGCAGGTCGGCATGCATCGCAGCCAGCGTTTCCATCGCGAGGTACGGGTGCACGGCTTCCGCGCCGTAGCCGGCCAGCACGCCGAAGTGATGCACTTCGCGCGCGGAGCCGGTCTCCACCACGAGGCCCGCCGAGGTGCGCAGGCCGCTCTGGATCAAGTGCTGATGGATCGCGGACAGCGCGAGCAGTGCGGGAATCGCGACCCGTTCGGGCCCGACGTTGCGGTCGCTGATGATCAGGATGTTGTGGCCGCCCTTGATCGCGTCGACGCACTGCGCGCACAGCGATGCAAGCGTCGCTTCCACGCCTTCGTTGCCCCAGGCCAGCGGATAGGTGATGTCGATCGTCTGGCTCTTGAACTTGCCGCGCGTCTGGCGTTCGATCGTCGCGCAGCTTCGCCATGTCGGTGAAGTCGAGGATCGGCTGGCTCACTTCGAGCCGCATCGGCGGGTTCACCTGGTTGATGTCGAGCAGGTTCGGCTTCGGCCCGATGAACGACACCAGCGACATCACGATGGCTTCCCGGATCGGGTCGATCGGCGGGTTCGTGACTTGCGCAAACAGTTGCTTGAAGTAGCTGTAGAGCGGCTTGTTCTTGTCCGACAAGACCGCCAGCGGCGAGTCGTTGCCCATCGAGCCGATGCCCTCCTCGCCGGCCTGCGCCATCGGGCTCATCAGAAACTTGAGGTCTTCCTGCGTCATGCCGAAAGCCTGCTGGCGGTCGAGCAGGCTGACGTCGGTGCTCGGCGGCGGCATGTCGGAGACGTGGCCCGGCACGTCGTCGAGCTTGATGCGAAGGTTCTCGATCCACTGCTTGTAGGGCTTGCTGTTCGCGAGATTGCTTTTGAGCTCCTCGTCGTCGATCATTCGCCCCTGATCGAGGTCGATCAGGAACATGCGGCCCGGCTGCAGCCGCCACTTGCGCACGATCTTCGATTCGGGCACCGGCAGCACGCCGGACTCGGAGCCCATGATCACCATGTCGTCGTCGGTGATGCAGTAGCGCGACGGGCGCAGGCCGTTGCGATCAAGCGTGGCACCGATCTGGCGGCCGTCGGTGAACACGATCGATGCGGGGCCGTCCCACGGCTCCATCATCGCGGCGTGATATTCGTAGAACGCGCGGCGGCGGTCGTCCATCGTGCTGTGGTTTTCCCACGGCTCGGGGATCATCATCATGACCGCGTGGCTGATCGGGTAGCCGGCCATCGTCAGCAGTTCGAGGCAGTTGTCGAACGTGGCGGTGTCCGACTGGTGCGCGAAGCTGATCGGATAGAGCTTCTGCAAGTCCGCGCCCAACACAGGCGAGGCCATCACGCCTTCGCGCGCGCGCATCCAGTTGTAGTTGCCCTTGACGGTGTTGATCTCGCCGTTGTGCGCGACATAGCGGTACGGATGCGCGAGCGGCCACTCGGGGAACGTGTTGGTCGAGAACCGCTGGTGCACGAGGCCGAGCGCCGACACGCAACGTGCGTCCTGCAGGTCGCGGTAGTAGGTGCCGACCTGATCGGCGAGCAGCAGCCCCTTGTAGACCACGGTGCGGCTGCTCATGCTCGGCACGTAGTACTCCTGGCTGTGCGTGAGCTTCAGGCGCTGGATCGCGGCGCTGGCGGTCTTGCGGATCACGTAGAGCTTGCGCTCGAGCGCGTCCTGCACGATCACGTCATTGCCGCGGCCGATGAAGACCTGACGAAGCAGCGGCTCCTTGGCGCGCACGGCCGGGCTCATCGGCATTTCGGTGTTTACCGGCACGTCGCGCCAGCCGAGCAGCACCTGGCCTTCGGCATGAATGGCGCGCTCCATCTCCTGCTCGCAAGCCAGCCGCGAGGCGTGCTCCTTGGGCAAAAAGATCATGCCGACGCCGTACTCGCCGGGTGCGGGCAGGGTCACGCCCTGCTTTTCCATCTCCTCGCGGTACAGCGCATCGGGCAGCTGCAGCAGGATGCCGGCCCCGTCCCCCATCAGGTGGTCGGCGCCGACCGCGCCGCGGTGGTCGAGGTTTTTCAAAATCTGCAGCGCCTGCTGCACGATCGCATGGCTCTTCTCGCCCTTGATGTGCGCGACGAAGCCGACGCCGCACGAATCGTGTTCGTTCGCCGGGTCGTACAAGCCGCGCTCGGTGAAGTCTTGAATGTCTTGTTCGGCGGTCATGTGCGGGTTCCTGGAAATGTCGACATCCACGGTGTTTTCGGTGGCGACCATGGGCTGCTCGCAGAGAACAGCCGGCAAAGCCGCAGGTCGGTCAATGAGCATAAGCCATTGCAACATCGATGCCAACGGAAATATTCGGGGTCAGACTCCCTTATTTGGCAGTTCCAATGACCTGAAGAGAAATCAGGGACAGATATCATCGTTGAGTAGTACGCAAATGCGTCAACCACTTTGGTGTTGCGATTGGCGGCGCCATATGCACGCTTCCGGAAGCGACCCCAACATGTCTCCAGAATGCCTCGGCAGCCAAAGCACCCGGCTTGCTGGCCCCCAGGCTTGACCCGCCTGTGCCATCCCCACATGCTGGCGCGATCTTTGCGGGCTGCTTCGCCTGCCCGGAAAACGGCAAAGCCGATGCCGGCATTGCGCGAAGGTTGGCCCCGGCGGGATGCAACGGAATGCGGCGTGCGGCGGTTGGACTTGCCCGATCTGGGCGACAGCAGCGGCGACTATGGCGAACACGCAGTGCCCCTCGAACGTCGATGACCGGATGGCAGCCACCGACCGGCTGCGCATGCACCACGGCGCGGCGGGCTTGCCTACCTTGCCGGCCGGCCATTCACCCAGCGGCGCGGCGGTGCCGGCCGCGGCGCATCGGGTGCCGGTCGCCACGAATGGCTCGGCGACGAACCCGCATTCATCGGCGGCAAAGGCCTCGGCCCGAGCCCCTCCGACATGCTCGGCGCTGCCTCGGACGCCTGCACCGCGGTGACGCTGCGCATGCATGCACGGCAGAAGAAATGGCCGCTCGACGGCGTTGCTGCGGCGCTGAAGCACACCAAGGACGGTGCCAACGACTGCGCCGAATGCAAATCCCGGCTGGACCGGATCAAGCGCAACCCCCGAATCAAGGACGACTTGTCGGCCGAGCAGGGCGCCCGGCTGCCGGAAGTTGTCAACATGGGCCCGGTGCATCGCACCTTGCCTGCGAACGCGCAGCGTGTGATGCGGGCGGGTTCACACAAAACACGTTTGCTCTGAATTCAGTAGCATGAAACGATTGTTGGGTAATCGATTCAGCCGGTCTTGCTTGATATTTCCATCCCACCCGGGTCTGTTGCCCTTGGCCGCCCGGCCCGCGCCTTCGCAACGCGCCGCCCCGTCTGCGCCTGCAACCGGGCGACGAACGCCGCGTCCCCCAACGCCCAGCCACCGAGCATTGCGTTGGTCAGCATGTGCTGTGTTTCGCGCGCGATCCCGATCGCCACCCGCTCCGCCCACGCCTGCTCGCGCGCGAACGGCGTGTTGCCGAGCGCCCAAAACTGAGGCGGCGGCGTGACCAACCGGTCCGCGGCGGCACCGACGTAGTGCGCGTGGCTCGACCAGCGCCAATCCGCCGCCGATGCGGCAAGGCCGGCACGCACCGGGTTCAAGTCGAGATACACGAGCGCATCCAGCATGTGCCGCTCCGCCTCGATCACCGTGCAGCGGTAGCGCCCGTCCCACAACGTGCCAGTGCGGCCATGCCGGTCGTTGAAATAGCGCACATAGCGGCGGCCCAGCGACTGCATCAGCAGCGGCAGTCCGTCGCCTTCGGGCGTTGCGAGCAGATGGAAGTGATCGGGCATCAGCACGTAGCCGTGCAGCACGACCCGGTGCTGGCGCAGGCCTTCGCCCAGCATCGCAAGCATCGTCTCGTGGTCGGCCGTGTCCACAAAGATCGGCTGACGGTTGTGCCCGCGCTGGATCGCGTGATGAACGAAGCCGGGGACGGACAAACGAGGCAGGCGGGCCATGGATCTGATGGGTGAAGAAGCAATGCGTTTTCGCTGGCCACCGGTCCGGCGAGCAGCCCTTTTTTGGATCGCGGTGTCGCGATGATGCATGCATCAAACCAAACCGGTTCACGAAAAAAAATCGGGGCCGTCGCCGCCGCCCGCACAGGCGACATCGGCAGCAAACGAATGCCAGCGCGAATCGACATTCGGCCCACAGCTTCCGCGCGACGCGCTCACCCATAGAACCAGTAGCAGATCCCGATCGCCGCCAACACCCCCGCCTGCTCGGCGATCAGCGAACATGCGACCGCATGGCGCGTGCGCCGAATGCCGACCGCGCCGAAGTAGACCGCGAGCACGTAGAACGTGGTTTCCGTGCTGCCCTGGATGACGGCCGCAAGCCGCGCGCCGAAGCTGTCGACGCCCTGGGTCTGCATCGTCTCCACCAGAATGGCCCGGGCCGCGCTGCCGGAAAACGGCTTGACCAATGCGGTCGGCAGCGCGTCGACGAAGCGTGAGTCCCAGCCCGTCAGACCAACCAGCCAGCGAATGCCGTCAAGCGCAAAGTCGAGCGCACCCGATGCGCGCAGCACGCCGATCGCGCACAGCATGGCAACCAAATACGGCAGCAGGTCGCGCGCGACCGAAAAACCTTCGTTCGCGCCTTCGACGAATGCTTCGTAGACCGGCACGCGCCGGATGGCGCCCAGCAGCACGAACAGCAGCACCAGACCGAACAGCACCAGGTTGCCGAGCAGCGAGGACAGCGCCGCGATCGCGCCCGACGACATCGTGGCCAGCAGCGCGACGAACGCAGCCGAACAGCAGCGCGGCCGGCAGCAAATAGGCGAGCACGACCGGGTCGGCGAGTTTCAGCCGCTGCACCTTGGCGATCACCAGCAGTCCGACCAGCGTCGAGGTGCAGGTCGCCAGCAGGATCGGCAGGAACACCAGCGCCGGGTCGGCCGCGCCGGCTTGCGCGCGGTACATGAAGATCGTGACCGGCAGCAACGTGGGTGCGGACGCGTTCAACACCATGAACAGGATCTGCGCGTTGCTGGCCGTGTCTTCGCTCGGGTTCAGCTCCTGCAGCGCGCGCATCGCCTTCAACCCGATCGGCGTGGCCGCGTTGTCCAGGCCCAGCGTGTTCGCGGCAAAGCTCAACGTGATCAGGCCGAGCGAAGGATGGCCCGCCGGCACGCCCGGCAGCAGCCGCGCGAACAGCGGCCCGAGCGCGCGCGCGATCTGCTCGACCAGCCCGCTGCGTTCGGCAATCCGCAAAAAGCCGAGCCACAAGGTCAGCGTGCCGAACAGCAGCAGCATGAGTTCCACGGACAGCTTCGCCATTGCAAACAGGCTCTCGACGATGCCCGCGAACACGGCCGCATCGCCGCCGATCAGCCAGCGGCCGAACGCGCTGATCGCGGCGACGACGAAGAAGCCGAGCCAGAGGGTGTTCAGCATCTCGGCGCGTCACCATGAGGTGTACTGCAGACGCAACAATGTCTGCACGCCCCTGCGGTGCTGCGCGATGTCGGCGATCGCCAGGGCGTCACCCTCCAACGCCGACCGCTCGGGCAGCCGCAAGGCGAGCCAGAGCTCCGGCGACGGGCTTCACAACTCACCACGGGCACCCGAGCGGGTGATGATTGCCGTGGATCGATCGGATTCGCATGCCTGCAATCCATGCAGGCATGCGCGCGTCGAGCCGACCCATGCCGACCCGCTCGAGCAGCGGTTTGCCAACACCCCATCCAACCCGCTGCGCGGCCGACGAGCCACACCTGCACGGGGCCGCCCGCCAGGCGGCGGCAACGCGTGCGGACGTCGGGGGGCAATCGAAATTGGCCTGCCTCATGCGGTGTCGGGCAGCTCGGCTCGCATCGGCGGACCCAGCGCGGGAAAACGCACCGGCAACAGTTCGGTCAACCCGAATTCGCCGAGGATCGCGCGCAGCCGCTCGGCCGCGCTGCGCTTCCTCTGGCCGGTGAACCGCGCGACGATCAGCTCGTTTTTCAGGCTGTGCTCCCAGCCGACCAGTTCGGTCACGCCGACCGCATAGCCGCACGCTTCCAGGTACAGGCAGCGCAGCACGTTGGTCAACTGGCTGCCGAGTTCGCGGGTGTGCAGCGGATGGCGCCAGAGTTCGGCCAGCGGCGTGCGCGCGAGCGACAGCGCCTTGCTGCCGTTCAACGCACGCGCGACTTCGGCCTGGCAGCACGGCACCAGCACCATGAATCTGGCGCGCTTCTGCAGACCGAACGCAATGGCGTCGTCGGTCGCGGTGTCGCACGCGTGCAGCGCGGTCACGATGTCGATCTGGTCGGGCAAGGCGTCCGATTGCGCGGCTTCTGCGACGCTCGAATTCACGAACCGCATGCGCTCGAAGCCCAGGCGCCGGGCCAGGTCGCGCGAGCGCGCCACCAGCTCGGCACGCGTCTCCACGCCGTAGATCGTGCCGCCCTCGCGCGACTTGAAGTACAGGTCGTACAGGATGAAGCCCAGATACGACTTGCCGGCGCCGTGGTCGGCCAGCGTGATGCCGGTGGTTGCAGCCGATTCGGGCGCCAATTCGTTCAGCAGTTTTTCGATGAACTGGTAGAGGTGATAGACCTGCTTGAGCTTGCGGCGCGAGTCCTGGTTCAGCCGGCCGTCGCGGGTCAGGATGTGCAGCTCCTTCAGCAGCTCGATCGACTGGCCCGGGCGGATTCCTTCGGGCTGCGCTGGTGGCGTGTCGGCATTGGCTGCACCGCGCAAGGGTTTTGTTTTCATCGGGGTTCCTTGGCGCGGCTCGCTCGGGCGTCTGGGTCGGATCGAAGCGCTGGGTCCGCGCCGCGCATCGCGCGTGGGCTGTGTGACGATTGTGCACTTGCAAGGCGGCCGGCGCATACCGGGCAGCCGGGCACTAGCGCAACGATTGGCCGGCAGCCGCCGATTGTGCGGGAGACGCGTTGACTCGTTCGGCAAGCAACGCGGCGATGCCCATGCCAACCAGCGCACAAGCCCCGGTCGCGATCCACGTCCATTGCCAGCCACCGGCGCGCGCCGCGAGCGCGGCGACCAGCGGCGGGCCGGCGAACTGGCCGATCGACGACCACTGCTGCATCCAGCCGACGGTGGTGGAGACCGTGTCCTCGCTCGGCGCGCGCCGCACCGCCAGCGCGAACAAGGTGGCCGGGATCATGCCGCCGAGTGCGGAAAACAGCAGCACGCCGCCGTAGCGCAGGGCCGGTGGCAGCGCCGTGCCGCCCACCTGCGCGAACGTGACCACTGCACCCACGATCATGGCGGCAAAGCCCGCCCACAGCAGCCATTGCGGCCGCGCACCGCGTTGCAGCAAGCGGCCAGCTGCGACATTGCCGATGAGGTTGACGGCCGCGGCCAGCGCGGTCAGCGCACCGATCGCGCCGCTGGCCACGCCGGCGGCCACATAGATCGACGGCAAAAAGCCGATCACCGACAGCCACTGCGACGAATACACCGCAAAACACAGCGCGACCAGCCACGGCCCGCGTGCGCCGAGCGTGGCGAGCAGGCGTTGCGTCCAGCGCGCGCGTTGCCAACCCGGCTCGGCGGGCCGATCGGCGCGCAGCGGCTTCTGCGCCACTGGCTGCGCCGATGTCGATGTCGGCGCTGGTGTTGCTGTTGACACCGGAATTTCGTTGGACGCGGTGCGAGACGACTGCCGTTGCTGCGCCCGCTGGACATCGCCGGGCACCGCGCTCATCAGCCACAGCGCGACCAGCCCGGACTGCGCGCCCACGACCCACCACCAGACCGGCCAGCTCGCGTGATCGAGCACGAACGAACCCGCCAGCAGCGCCAGCGCGGTGCCCAGCGGCATGTAGGTGCCCCACAGGCCGAGCGTGCCGCTCAATCGCGCGGCCGGCACCAGCTGCCGGATCAGGCTCGGCCCCGGCATCGACGCGAGCAAAAAGCCGAAACCTTCGGCGGCGCGCAGGATCAGCAACGTCGTCGGATCGGTCGCGAATCCGCCCGCGACGCTCGCCACAGACAGTGTGACCAGGCCCGCCGACATGCTGCGCCGCAGCCCCAACGTGTCCGCCGCCAGCCCGACAAAAATGCCGAGCGTCATGCCTGCAAACTGCACCAGCGACAACATGAAGCCGGCCTGCACCAGGCCAAGTCCCAACGCGTCGCGCAGCGCCGGAATGGCCGGCGGCAGCTTGCCGACGTGCAGTGCGGCGCTGACGCCGGCAGCGACCACGACCCAGGCCGGGTCGAATTGACCGCGGCGCAGTGCCTCGGTGGCCTGCATCATCGAAGTGGCCGATCGCGTGGACAGCACACGCTGCGAAACCAGCCGGGCGCCTCAGGTACGGTCAGCGCGTTTCCGTGCGGTCGGGCCGGTTCGCAGGTGCGGGGACGGATGGCCGCGAGGTCGAGCGCCGAGCGTACGCCCGATTGCCCGCTGCAGCGCCCGTGCATTGCCTGCGGGCGGGCAGGTCCCGGGCCGCTCATCGCCGTCAACACGAATCGGGGCCACCCCTGCGCGAACTTCGCGGCCGGTGCGGTCGGGTTGCCCGCCGAACGCCGTGCGAGACGGCGATCGGAGATCGGACGGTGACGGTGCTGCATGCGGAGCCATTCGATTGTGTTGCACGGCATGCGAGGCGAGCTGGCTCGGGCGCCTTTGCCGTTGCCGTTGCCGCCACCCGGCCAGGTCGGCACCGGCCAAGCGGAGGCAGCGGACAGCGCTTCACGCGATCAGTCGCTTGCCACTCAACCGCTCGTGCTCACTGGCGGCAAAGCGGTCGGTCATACCGGCGATGTAGTCGGCGACCGCGCGCTCGCGGTTGGGTCGTGCAGCGAAATCATCGGACAGTTGCGTGGGGTCGGCCCGATAGGCCGCATACAACTCCCGCACCACCTGCTGCGCCTGCGTCGTGTTCTGCAGCACCTGTGGGTGGCGGTACAGGTTGCGGTAGAGAAACGTCTTCAACGCGCTCGACTGCGTGCGCATCTCGTGGCCGAATGCGACGATCGGCGGGCGTGCGCGCACCGCGTCGACGTCCGCTGGTTGCGCCTGCGCGAGTGCGATGCTCGTGGTGTCGATCACGTCGTAGACCTGGGCCGAGAGCATGCGCCGGATCGACTCGAACAACAGGCGGCGGCTGGGCAGCTGCGGGTATTCGGCCAAGGTCTCGCGCCGGAACCGGTCGAACAGCTCGACGTCCCGCAACTGCTCGAGCGTGAGCAGGCCGGAGCGCACGCCGTCGTCGATGTCGTGCGCGTTGTAGGCAATCTCGTCGGCCAGGTTGCAGAGCTGGGCTTCGAGCGACGGCTGCGTGCGCTGCAGAAAACGCGCGCCGATGCCGCCGGGCTCGGCCGCTTCGAGCCGCTGCGCGTTGGCGCCCGAGCAGTGCTTCAGGATGCCTTCGCGCGTCTCGAACGTGAGGTTCAGGCCGTCGAAATCGGGGTAGCGCTGTTCGAGCGAATCGACCACGCGCAGGCTTTGAAAGTTGTGCTCGAAGCCGCCGTGCGCGCGCATGCAGTCGTTCAGCGCATCCTGCCCCGCGTGGCCGAACGGCGTGTGGCCGAGGTCGTGCGCAAGCGCGATGCCTTCGACCAGGTCCTCGTCCAGCGCGAGCGACCGCGCAATCGAGCGGGCGAGCTGCGCGACTTCGAGCGAATGCGTGAGCCGCGTGCGAAACAGATCGCCTTCGTGGTTCAGAAACACCTGCGTCTTGTAGACCAGCCGGCGAAACGCGGTCGAGTGCACGATGCGGTCGCGGTCGCGCTGGAACGCGCTGCGGGTGGGTGCATCGGGCTCGGCAAAACGCCGGCCGCGCGATTCGGCGGCGTGGCAGGCGAATGGGGCCAAGGGAACATATTTTGAAGCCAAATCGGCCGGGGGCGCAGGTGGGATCATCGCTTTCAGCTACAAAAACGCTAGCGCAAAGCAACTCGGAATTGGCCGCTGTCGTGCGTGCCGACGAACCGCAACGCAGCGATCGGCGCCGTGCATCGACCCGCGCACCGGTGGCGGGATCAATCGCCGCAGCACGTGGCCAGCACCTCACGCACCAGCGCGTCCGGCGCTTCGTGCAGGCTTGCCCGTCCCGGCGCGTCCAGCAGCACGAAGCGGATCGCGCCGGCCTGCGATTTCTTGTCGTGCCGCATCAATTCCAGATAGCGATCGGCGAAGCCCGCGCCGCCCAGCTTCGGGCCGACCACCGGCAGGCCGGCGGCTTCGACCAGCGCGCGCAGCCGCTGCACGAACGTGGCGTCGATCAGCCCGAGCCGCTCGGACAACATGGCCGCCATCACCATGCCGCAGCCGACCGCTTCGCCGTGCAGCCATTCGCCGTAGCCCAGGCCCGCTTCGATCGCATGGCCGAACGTGTGGCCGAAGTTCAGGATCGCACGCAGACCGGTTTCGCGCTCGTCGGCGCCGACGACTTCGGCCTTGATCTCGCAGCAGCGTTGGACGGCATGGGCCAATGCCTTGGGGTCGCGCGCAAGCAGGTCATCGAGATGGGCTTCGATCCAGTCGAAGAATGCCATGTCGAAGATCGGGCCGTACTTGATGACTTCGGCCAGACCTGCGCGCAATTCGCGCAGCGGCAGCGTGGCCAGCGTGTCCAGATCGCAGACCACCAGCTGCGGCTGGTAGAACGCGCCGATCATGTTTTTTCCCGCCGGGTGATTGATGCCGGTCTTGCCGCCCACGGAGGAGTCGACCTGCGCGAGCAGCGTGGTCGGCACCTGCACGAACGGCACGCCGCGCATGAAGCTGGCCGCGGCATAACCCGTCATGTCACCGACCACGCCGCCGCCGAGCGCAAACAGCACGGTCTTGCGGTCGCAGCCTGAACTGAGCAAGGCATCGAAGATCGTCTGCAAGGTCTGCCAATTCTTGTGTGCTTCGCCGTCCGGCAGCACCAGGCGGTGCACGGTTGCGAACCGGTCGGACAGCGCGTGTGCAAGCGCATCGGCATACAGCGGCGCGACGGTGTCGTTGCTGACCAGCAGCGCGCTGGCGGTGCGCGGCAGGCCGTGCCACACGGCAGCCGAGCCGATCAGTCCGGTGCCGATGCGGATCGCATAGCTGCGCTCCCCCAACGCGATCGGGACGGTGATGGACGTATCTCGGGGTTCATGCGCAGCGGCATCGGCAGCGCCACGGACAGGGTCGGCATCGGACATGGCCACAAGTGTAGAGCGGGCTCTCTGGCCCGCGGTGGCGGCTCAGCCGAGTTGCCGAGGGTCTCGAATGGCGTCGGCACGATTTCCGTTGCGCCATGCACCCCGCCGTCGAATCGGAGCGGCCGGGATCGAGGTGTGCCCCGCATCGCCACCCGGCGTGCGCCCTGGTGCGCACCCGATGAACTCAACGCGGTGTCAGCAATCCGCCGAGTTCGAGTTGGCTCACGATCAGCCCGGCCAGTCGCGCCACCGAAGGGCGCCCGGTTTCCACCACGAAGTGCGCGGTCTCCCGATACAGCGGATCGCGCTGCTCGAACAGATCGCGCAGCCGCGCCATCGGATCATCGACCTGCAGCAGCGGCCGGTTGCGGTCGTTTTGCACGCGGCGAAACACTTCCGCCGGGCTCGATCGCAGATACACCACGTGCCCCCGCTCGCGCAACCGGCTGCGATTGGCCGGGCGCAGTACGGCGCCGCCGCCGGTCGCGAGCACGCCCGGGTGCGACTGCGTGAGTTCGTCGAGCACCGCCTCCTCGACGTTGCGAAACCCGTCTTCCCCCACATGCTCGAAGTACTCGCGGATCGAACATCCGATGCGTTCTTCCACCGCCGAATCGACGTCCAGAAACGGCACGTCCAGCCGCCGCGCGAGGTTGCGCCCGACGGTGGATTTGCCGGAACCGGGCAGGCCGATCAGGAACAGGGGAGGCACGTTGTCTAGGGGCCTACGGCGGTGGCGCCGGAGGCAGGGGTGGTGGGTGTCGGGGTGGGCGGCGGCGGCGGTGCAATATACGTGAGCGGCACCGTGATGGATGAGGTGAGTCCACTTGGCGTCTTTGCACTGATCTGGATTTTGCCTCCAGTACAGCCACTCAGATTGATCCGCCCGGTGCTCGCACCCAGCTTGTTTGCGATGACCGCCGGAGTGAGTGCCGCGACCGTGCAACCCGTTGTCGACGCTTCGCCAACCAAGAACGTGGCATCCACCGTCGTCCCAACAGGCATGCTGTTGCCGTTTTTGTCGCTGACAATGAATGTGATCTGGCTGTTGTCGCCGGCCACCATCACGTTGCTGAATCGCGCCTCCGACGTGGCGAACACGATCGTGGCCTGGCGCCGCACATCGGCCGTCCCCCAGATGCCATCACAGGTGTTGGGTCGGCCGTTGATGCCCCCGTCACACGGGGCAGTGCCCATGCGCGGAACCGTGAACTCGCCCAGATCGAACCCGCCGTTTTCGTTGTCGTCGCGATATGCATTGCCCAGGTCAATGAAATTCTCACCGGTGTCATAGACGTTGTTGAAGTTCGCGTCGACAAAGTCTTCTTCACCGGGCACGTAGGCCAGAATCTGCACCCTGCCCGTGGCGGTACGGGTCCCTTGCGAACGAATCTGAACCGAACACTGTGACTTGCCCCCTTCGGTCACACAGCGCGCAGGAATCAGGACACCGGTTTGCGCAACCAGGTTGACCTCGGTGCCGTCCGGAACAGGATTGCCTTGCCGGTCGGCAAGCGACACCGTGACCTGAGAGGTGATCCCATCGATATCCCCACCTTCGATGCTGAGTTTTTCGATTGCCACACTCATCGCGCGTTGCACGGGCCGGCCCGATGCCACCGTCAGCACGTTCGACGTGACAGTCAACGCCGGGTTATTCACCGCCGTGGCTCGGATCTGCGCTGAGGTGGGCACGGTTCCCGAGAACACCGGAACCAACGCCACACCAGCCGCATTGGTCGTGACCGTCACCGGTGCCGCGTTGCCGACCGTGCTCAAGGACACACCCGGGCCCGCATTGACCAGCGACAGCTGCAGTGCCTGGTTCTGCAGTGGATTGCCAGCCGCATCGACCACTTTGAACGTTACCAGCGATTGCGTTGCGCCGCCCGAGCCCGACAGATAAATCAGCGACGGACTCGCATTGACGAACTGAATATTGGTCGGCACCGTGGGGCTGACTTGAACGGCCGATGTGATCGTCGGAGCGCCCGCTGCCGAAGCGCTGATCGTCACGTTGCTGCCCGCACAGCGCACATCGTCGGCCGTAAAGGTGGTGCTGGCAAGGCCAGCCGCGCTGGTGGTGACGACGGCCGGATCGACCTTGCCGCAACTCGCGCTGAAGGTGACCTGCACCGGCGTGCTGGTCAGCGGCTGACCGTTCGCGTTGGCCATCACCGAGATCGGTCGGTTGCCGAATGCAGGCAGTGGGCCATTGCCGACGTTCAGGGAGCTGAGGGTGATGTTGACCGATGCGACCTGAATGTTGGAGTTCGACGTGATCACCTTGCCATCGACCGTGGCCGATGCCGTGACGGTGCCGGCCCCCGCGCTGGTCAAGGAAGTGGGAATCAGCTGCACCGTCGCGATGCCAGCCGCATTGGTCAGCGCGGTGGCTGCCGGTGTGAGTTTGACCAAGGTTTCGTCGGCCGAAAACGTGATCTTCTCGCCGGCAATTGGCAGGCCGGCCAGGGTGGTCAGTTTGGCCGTTGCCGTCGCAATGCTGTTGCTGGGCAACGTATTGGTCACGCTGCCTGCGATGTCCGACACCGACAGCGTCAACACGGTCTGCGCGACCGGCACCGCAGCCTGGCCACCACCAACGTTGCTGCCCCCAGGTGTGCCCGCGCTGCCGCCACCCCCACCGCACGCGGCCAATGCAGAAACCATCGCGGCTGCGAGCAAGGTTTTTTTGAACGTCAACATGAATGTCTCTCGAAATATCTGGAAGAAAAAGTGACTTGCCCGATCAGCGCACCGCGGCGCGGTCCGTGATCATCTTGGGCGTGATGAAGACCAACAGTTCCTGCTTGTTCGAAGCGCGGCGGCGCGTCTTGAACAGGTTGCCGACGACTGGGATGTCGCCCAGTCCCGGCACTTTGACGACGTTCTCGTTCTCGTCGAGCGTGAAGATGCCGCCGATCACGACCGTGCCGCCGTTTTCCACCAGCACGTTGGTCTTGATGTGCTTGGTGTCGATCGCGATGCCGGCGGCCGTGGTCTCGCCGCGCGTGTCCTTGTTGATGTCGAGGTCGAGGATGATGTTGCCTTCGGGCGTGATCTGCGGCGTGACTTCGAGCTTCAGGTTCGCCTTGCGGAACTGCGTTTGCGTGCCTTGCAGCGACACGGTCTGGTACGGGAACTCGGTGCCCTGCTCGATCAGCGCCTTGATCTGGTCGGCCGTCACGACCCGCGGGCTGGACACAACCTTGACCTTGCCGTCGGACTCGGCGGCCGAGATCTCGAGGTTCAGGAAGCGGTTCGCCATCGAGCTGAAGATCGAAACCGCGAACGTCGCCGGGTCGTAGCCGCCCAGGCCGATCGCCGGGAAGTTCAAGAACGCGCCGTTCGGGTCCACATTGACACCGGCCGACCCGTTGGTCGCGGTCACGTTGTTGTAGCTGGTGCCGAACGCGACGCGGTTGTTGGTCGAGCCGCCGCCAGTCGGTAGCCACCGTCGCCGCCGTTTTGTGAGCGCAGGTCGGTGGCACCGAGCCGCACGCCGAGCGAGCGGCCGAATGTGTCGGCGGCTTCCACGATGCGCGCCTCGATCACGACCTGGCGCACCGGGATGTCGATCTTGGCGATCAACTCCTGCACTTGCGTGAGCTTGCTGGCGATGTCGGTCACGAACAGCTGGTTCGTGCGGACTTCGGCGATCGCAACACCGCGATCGGACAGGAAGCGCGCGGCGTGCGCACCCGGCACGACGGCCACGGGTGCGGCACCGCCTGCGCCGCGGCCCATCAGCTGCGCAGCCACATCGATGGCTTTCGCATAGTTCATCTGGAACGACTGCGTGCGCACCGGCTCCAGGCCTTCGCTGGCCTTGGCGGCTTCGAGGTCCTTCTTCTCACGCGCCTGCAGTTCGTCCTTCGGTGCGACCCACAGCACGTTGCCCTGCTTGCGCAGGCCCAGGCCCTTGGCGTCCATGATGATCTGCAAAGCCTGGTCCCACGGCACGTCTTTCAGGCGCAGGGTCAGCGCGCCGGTCACGGTGTCGGACGTCACGATGTTGAAGTTGGTGAAGTCGGCAATGACCTGCAGCAGCGAGCGCACTTCGATGTTCTGGAAATTCAGCGAGAGTTTTTCGCCGCTGTAGTTCGGGCCTTGCACCAGTCGGCTCGGGTCGACTTCTGCTCGCGCACTTCAACCACGAACTGGTCGTCGCGCTGATACGCGCTGTGCACCCACTGGCCCTTGGGCTCAATCACCATGCGCACGCGGTCGCCGTTTTGCGTGGTGGTCACGTTCTGGATCGGCGTGCCGAAGTCGCTTACGTCAAGTCGACGGCGCAGCCCTTCGGGCAGGCTCGACTTCAAGAAGTCGACCACCAGCGTCTGGCCTTGCTGACGCAGGTCGACACCGACCTGGTTGTTCGCCAGTTCGATCACGACGCGGCCGGCGTTGTCGGCGCCGCGGCGGAAGTCGATGTCCTTGATCGGTGTGGTCTCGGCATTGCCGTTTTCGGCGAAGGTCGAACGCGCCGCCGTGTTCGGCGACGCCGTGATGCTGCTGGCCGACACCGGGTCGAGCGCGACCAGCAGCGACTTGCCCTGCAGCTCGGCTTTGTAAGTCGTGCTTTGCTTCAGGTTCAAGACGACGCGGGTGCGGTCGCCGGACTGCACCACATTGACCGATTTCAGGTTGCCCTGATTGATGTCGATCGCCGAGCGGCCGAGGCTGCTCTTGGTATTTGGGGAAGTCCAGCGCGATGCGCGCCGGCGACTGCACGGCAAAACCGGTCGGCACCGCAGGCAGCGCTTCCGACAGATCGATCTTCACGTACTCGACGCCGCTTTGCACCGAACCGGTGACCGACTCGATCATGCTCTGTGCATGCGCGGCGGCGGCCATCAGCAGGGTCACACAGCCGCCCGCGATGCGGGTGGCCAGACGCCGGGCGAATAAGCCCTTGTTGTCATTCATCTCAGTTGCTCCACTGCGCAGAGGGCTGCGCGACTGACGTTCGAAAAATCCGAAAAGGGAAGACATGGGTGGGGTGCGCTGCTTACTTTTTCTCTTCTTTTTCCTGCAGCTGCAGGTTCGCGATGCGCTCGACCCAGTCGCCGGCGGCGTCCTGCACGACTTCGCGCAGACCGATTCCGGACTCGGTGATCTTCATCACGCGGCCATAGTTCTGGCCCAGATAGTTGCCGGCTCGCACCTGATAGAGCAGGTTGTCCACGCGCACCAGGGCAACGGGCTTGCCGGCCTTGTCGAGGCTGCCCACCATCGCCATCGCATCCAGCGGGAATGATTCGAGCGGCTCTTTGCGGCGCGCGAGCTCGGGCAGCACCAGGCCCGCATTGGCCTGCACCTGGGCGGAGTCGCGGCGCAGCGCCTGCGTGAGCTTTTGCGAACTGAACGGGTCCAACGTGGCCAGCTGCGTGTAGCCCTGCGGCGAGAACTGCTTGGACGGCGGGATCGGCTCGACCTTGGGCCGGCTTTGATTGCGTTGTTCGCCGACCCAGGTGCGCAGTTCGCCGTCGTCCGGCGCGCTGCAGCCGGCCAGCAGGCTCGCGCCAACGCCCAGCGTCAGAAAGAAGGAAGCGGAAGTGACGCGGCTCATTTCTTGGCTTTCTTGGCCACGGCGGCGGCGGCCTGCGCGGCGATTTCGTCGGAATCCAGATAACGGAAGGTGCGCACCGTGGCGTCCATCACGAGGCTGGCGTTGTCTTTGTTGGGCGTGATCGCGATGTTGTTGAGCGTGACGATGCGCGACAGGTGCGCGATGTCGGAGGCGAACGCGCCCACGTCGTGGTAGCGGCCCGTCACGCGCACGGCGATCGGCAGCTCGGCGTAGTAGTCGCGCACGACCACGTCGCCGGGGCGGAACAGCTCGAACTGCAGGCTGCGACCGAGGCCGGCCTGGTTCACGTCGGACAGCAGCGCGGCCATCTCGGCCTTGCCGGGCAACTGCTTCTCGAGCTGGAACACGTACTGCTGAATCTGCTCGCGCTGGCGTTTGAGCACATCGAGGTTCACGGCTTTCGCAGTCTTTTGCTGGAAGTCCTTGCGCAGCGCGACTTCTTTGCCCTGCTCCAGCTCGAGCTCGGTCTGGTAGCCGTCGAGCCAGGCGAACCAAAGGCCCCCGACCACCAGAGCGGCCGTCAGCATATAGAGCATCGCGCGCGGCAGCCCGGGCCACAGCGACGGATCGCTCATGTCCAGGTCGCTGAACTGCGCGGCCAGGCGGCGCTGTTGAAGAGCGAAGCCGCTCGGCGAGGAAGATTTTTTCTTGCCATCTTTGTTGTTTCCGTTGAGGCGTGCGACGCGGCCGGCTTACTTGCGTGCGGCAGCGACCACGCTGGTCGCGCCCGCATCGGCGGCGTTCACCGAGCCGGTCGGTGCCGCGCCGTTGGCATCCGGCTCGGCCGATCGCTTCAGGTTGAACTTGACGTTGAAATTGGACACACGGCGCTGGTCGCGCGGGGTCAGCGACAAGGTGGAGGAGACGATGTCGACCAGCTCCGGCTTGGCCAGCCACGGCGTGTTGGCGGCCAGTGCGCGCAGCAGCTCGGACACGCGTTCGTTCGACTGCGCAACGCCCTGGATCGAGACCGACTGGTCCTGCTGCTTCAACGCCGTCAGGTAGACGCCGTCGGGCAGTTGTTTGGACACTTCGTTCAGCAGGTGCACCGGCAGGTTGCGGTCCGCCTGCAGGTCTTCCACCGCTTTCTGGCGCGCGCGCAGTGCGGTGATCTCGCCTTCGATCGAGGCGATCGCCTTGATCTGCTCGTCGACTTTTTTGAGCTCGCCCTGCAGATAGACGTTGCGGCCTTGCTGGTCTTCGATCTGGCCTTGGTACCAGAGGTAGACGCCGCCGGCGATCGCGGCACCGGCCGCGACCGAGGCGAGCAACGCCATTTGAAAGCCGTCGCGACGGCGCTTGCGCGCGGCTTCGCGGTGCGGCAGCAGGTTGATCAAAATCATTGCATGAACCTCCGCATCGCGAGGCCGCACGACGTCAGATAGGACGGTGCCTCGCGCGCAATCTTGTTGAGCCGGATGTGGCTGGCCAACTCCATCCCTTCGAATGGGTTGAGCAACGTGCATTCGAAGTTCGATTCCAGCGCCACCGCCTTGGTCAGGCCCGGCAGCGAGGCCGAGCCGCCGGCCAGCATGATGTGGTCGACCTGGTGGTGCGGCGTGCTCGTGAAGAAGAACTGCAGTGCGCGCACGATCTCGTGGGCGGTGCTCTGCACGAACGGCTGCAGCACGGCCGACACGTAGTCGTCCGGCAGCTCACCGCTGCGCTTCTTGGCTTCTGCTTCGTCCAGCGAGAAACCGTACTGGCGCATGATGAGTTGCGTGAGCTGTGCGCCGCCAAATGCCTGGTCGCGCTCGTACAGCACGTCGCCGTCGCGCATCACCTGCATGCTGGTGGAGTTGGCGCCCACTTCGAACAACGCCACCAGCGCTTCTTCGCTGCTGTTGGGCAGCGCTTCGATCAAGCGGCTGGCCGCGAGCCGCGCCGCGTTCGATTCGATGTCGAGCACGATCGGCTTCAGCCCCGCGGCTTCGGCCAGGCCCTGGCGATCCTGCACTTTTTCCCTGCGCGATGCGGCGATCATCACTTCGACATCGCCGGCCGAGTTCTCGCTCGGGCCGATCACGCAGAAGTCCAGGCTCACCTCATCGAGCGAAAACGGGATGTACTGGTTGGCCTCCGATTCGACCTGCACTTCGAGCGCGGCCTCGCTCAAGCCACCCGGCAGCACGATCTTCTTGGTGATCACCGCCGACGGCGGCAGTGCCATCGCGACGTTCTTCGTGCGGGTGCCGCTTTTCTTGACCAGACGGCGCAAGGTGTCGGCCACCTCGTCGAATTTTTCGATGTTGCCTTCGTTGATCCAGCCCGGTTCGAGCGGCTCGATCGCGCAGCGCTCCAGCACCAGGTCGCCTTTCGGGTCTCGGCCCAGCTCGACCAGCTTGATGCTGGACGCACTGATGTCGATTCCCAGCATCGGCGCCGGCTGGCGACTGAACAAGGACGTAATTGAACTCAAGTTGGGCTCCCGGAAAGTGCAGGCATGACGAACTTCAACTGCTTGATGCAATCGATGCTATGGCCGACCTTCGGGAGCAAGAAGGCATTTTCTAACGCTCGCGGGTGAAATCCGAGGCACTTGTCGCGTGCCGCTGCGTCCACCGTTGCAGGCGCGCCATGCAAAGCGGGCGCCGAGCCTGTGCCGAGCGGCCGCGAAGGAGCTCGATACGCGTTGAAACGACTGCTTTGGCGCGCCATTTTTATAATGCGTGAACTAACTCAAAGCCCATTTCCATGCCCAGGCCCCCGATCAAGACCGCCGCCGACCTGCGCGCCGGCGTGAGTGAATCCCGCTGGCCAGGCTGGATTCGCATTCCGTTGCGCCTGCTGACCTGGGGCGCCGGGCTGGTCGTGGCCGGCGCGCTGTGTCTCGGGCTGGCTGTGGCGCTGGCATTGGCGCTCGCCTATCCGAACCTGCCGGATGTCTCGGCGCTGTCGGATTACCGCCCCAAGCTGCCGCTGCGCGTGTACTCGGCCGAACGCGTGCTGATCGGCGAGTTCGGCGAAGAGCGCCGGCGCCTGACGCCAATCAAGGACGATACCGCAGGTGATGATCGATGCGGTGCTGGCGATCGAGGATTCGCGCTTTTATTCGCACCACGGCGTCGATTACAAGGGCATGGTGCGGGCTGCGCTGGCGAACCTGGGCCGCATCAAGAGCCAGGGCGCGTCCACCATCACGATGCAGGTCGCAAGGAACGTCTATTTGTCGTCCGAGAAAACGTTCACGCGCAAGATCTACGAGATTTTGTTGACCTTCAAGCTCGAGCATCTGCTGTCCAAGGATCAGATTCTCGAGATCTACATGAACCAGATTTATCTGGGCAATCGCGCGTTCGGCTTCGCGTCTGCGGCAGAAACCTACTTCGGCAAACCGCTGCAGGACGTGACGGTGGCCGAGGCTGCCATGCTCGCCGGCCTGCCGAAGGCGCCGGCTGCGAACAACCCAATCAAGAATCCCGAACGCGCGCGTGCGCGCCAGCTCTACATCATCGACCGGATGGAGCAAAACGGCTTCCTGACCGAGGAGCAGGCGGAGGCCGCGCGGGCCGAGAAATTGCGGCTGAATTCGGGCAACGAGGGCACCGTGGTCGGACACTCGGCCTATGTGGCCGAGATGGTGCGCCAGTTGATCTTTGCGCAGTACGGCGAGCAGTCCTACACGCGCGGGCTGAACGTCTACACCACGCTCGACAGCACGCACCAGGAGGCGGCCTACGACGCATTGCGCAAGGGCTTGCTGGACTTCGAGCGGCGCCAGGCTTATCGCGGCCCCGAGCAGTTCGTGAATCTGCCGCGCGATGCCAAGGATGTCGGCGACGCGGTGGACGAGGCGCTTGCCGATCATCCGGACAACGACGATCTGGTATCCGCCGTGGTGCTGTCCGCGGACCGCCGCAAGATCGTCGCGATGCGGCAAAACGGCGACCAGATCGAGATCACCGGCGAAGGTCTGGAGCCGGCGCGCTCCGGCTTGGCCGACAAGGCGCCGCCGAACATCAAGATTCGTCGCGGCGCCGTGATCCGCGCGATCCAGCAGCCCAAGAAAGGCTGGCAGATCGCTCAACTGCCCGAGGTCGAAGGCGCGTTCGTCTCGCTCGATCCGCGCACCGGCGCGATCAAGGCGCTGGTCGGTGGCTTCGACTTTTTCAAAGCCAAGTTCAACCATGTGACGCAGGCCTGGCGGCAACCGGGCTCGTCGTTCAAGCCGTTCATCTACTCGGCCGCGCTCGAAAAAGGCTTCATGCCCTCCACCGTGGTGAACGACGCGCCGCTGTTCTTCGACGCGTCGGTCACCGGCGGCCAGCCGTGGGAGCCGAAGAACTACGACGGCACGTTCTCCGGTCCCATGACGCTGAAGACCGCGCTGGCCAAGTCGAAGAACATGGTCTCGATCCGCGTGCTGCAGGCGATCGGCGCGCCGTATGCGCAGGACTGGATCACGCGCTTCGGCTTCGAAGCCGCACGTCACCCGGCCTACCTGCCGATGGCGCTCGGCTCGGGGTCGGCCACACCGATGCAGATGGCGGCCGGCTTTGCGGTGTTCGCCAACGGCGGCTACCGCGTGAATCCGCAACTGATCACAAGCGTGACGGACCAGCGCGGCACCGTGCTGGTCGAAGTGCCGCCGACCCCGCTGAACGAGTCCACGCGCGCGATCGATGCACGCAACGCGTTCGTCATGGACAACATGCTGCAGGAAGTGGTGCGGGCCGGCACCGGTGCCATGGCCAGCCGGGTTCTCAGGCGGTCCGATCTGCACGGCAAGACCGGCACCACGAACGATTCGAACGACGCCTGGTTCACCGGCTACCAGCCCACGCTGGTGGCGGTCACCTGGATCGGCTACGACACGCCCAGAAAGCTCGGCGACAAGGAAACCGGCGGCGGCCTCGCGCTGCCGGTGTGGATCAACTACATGCAGACTGCATTGAAAGGCGTGCCGATCGCCAAGACGACCGTGCCCGAAGGAGTGACGCAGGTCGGCGGCGACTGGGTCTATGACGAGTACGCGGGCGGTGGCGGCATCCGCAGCCTGGGCGTCGAAGAGCGCCCGGCCGAGGTCAATCGGGGGCTTGCACCGCCGCCGCTGCAGGCGCCGCCGGCGGCCGAAGAACGCCGCAGCATCCTCGATTTGTTCCGGAACTAGCCGGCAACGAACGCCACTGCCGCCCCGGCCTGCGCGCTGGCATCGGAGGACAGTTGTGCGAAGAAGTCGGTCTGGCCGCGTGTGTCGATCCAGTGACCGGCCTCGTTGCAACGAAAGTGATAGCCGCCCGACTGCGCAGCCAGCCAGACTTCCTGCAGCGGCTTTTGCAGGTTCACGACGATCTGGCTGCCATTGGCAAACACCAGCGTGACCATGCCGCCGACACGCTGGTTGTCGACGTCGCAATCGGTCGCGTCGTTGATGCGGTCGCAACCGGCTTCCACCGCCTGCAGCAGGGCTTCCGCCCGATTCATGAACTCGGTGTCGGTCATTACAATTTCGCTCATGTCTTGGTTGCCGTTCTCGCAAATTTTAGTGGCCGCCTGCAAAGCCGGCGCTGCGGCGGCGTTGCTGGTGGCGGTGGCTGGCTGCGGTCAGAAGGGCGGGCTGTACCTGTCGCGCGACCCGGCGGCCGCGCAACGCGCGACGTTGCCAGCGGCGGTTGGCGGTGTGCTGCCCGACTTCGGCGGCTACCAGGACCGCGACGGCCCGGCCACCGCCCTGCCGTCGGAGCCGGCCTCCGTGGTGTCGCCGACGCCGGCCAGCAGCGCCCCGGTGCCAACCGATTCGCGTCGGCGCCTGCCATGAGCGGGGCAGCGTCCGAGACAGGGTTGCCTGGCGCACCGCATCTGCACCGCCGCGACGACGGCGAGCTGATGCTCGAAGACGTCCGGCTGGCCGACCTGGCCGAGCAACACGGCACGCCGCTGTTCGTTTATTCCAAAGCTTCGATGCTTGCCGCATTGGCCGCCTACGAGCGCGGCTTTGCAGGTCGCAACGCGCAAATCTGCTACGGCATGAAGGCGAATTCGTCGCTGGCGGTGCTGCAGGTGTTCGCGCGCGCAGGCTGCGGCTTCGACATCGTCTCGGGCGGTGAGCTGCAACGCGTGCTCGCTGCGGGGGCGACCCCGCCAAGGTGATTTTTTCTGGCGTTGGCAAGACTGCGCCGGAAATGCAGCTGGCGCTGACGCACGGCATCGGCTGCTTCAACGTGGAAAGCGAGGCCGAGCTCGACTGCCTGAGCCGGGTCGCCGCCTCGATGGGTCGCCGCGCGCCGGTCAGCATCCGCGTGAATCCGAACGTCGATCCGAAGACGCACCCCTACATCTCGACTGGCCTGCAAGGCAGCAAGTTTGGCATCGCGCACGAGCGCGCGGTGGCCGTCTACCAACGCGCGGCGACGCTGGAAGGCGTCGACGTCGTCGGCATCGACTGCCACATCGGCTCGCAGATCACCCAGGCCGCTCCGTATCTGGACGCCATGGAGCGCATGCTGGACCTGGTCGAACGGATTGAGGCGGCTGGCGTGTCGCTCGCGCACCTCGACTTCGGCGGCGGACTCGGCATCGACTACCAAGGCGAGGCGCTGCCGGCGGCCGACGCGCTGTGGCAGCAACTGCTGGCCCGCATCGACGCGCGTGGCCACGGCCGCCGCAAACTGCTGATCGAGCCGGGCCGATCGTTGGTGGGCAACGCAGGCGTCTGCCTGACCGCGGTGCTGTATCTGAAGCACGGCGTGGACAAAAACTTCTGCATCGTCGATGCGGCCATGAACGATCTGGTGCGCCCGGCGATGTATCAGGCCTATCACGGCGTGGTGCCGCTGCGGGTGCAGGGGCTGGCCCAGCCGGGCACCTGCTGGGACGTGGTCGGCCCGGTCTGCGAGAGCGGCGACTGGCTCGCGCGCGACCGCATGCTCGACGTGGCGGCCGGCGACCGGCTCGCGATCCTGTCGGCCGGTGCGTACTGCATGAGCATGGCCAGCAACTACAACACGCGCGGCCGCGCGGCCGAGGTGCTGGTCGACGGCGACGAGGCGCAGCTCATCCGGTTGCGCGAAACAGCGCAAGACCAGATGCGTGGCGAGCGGCTGCTCGGCTGACCCACGCGTCCCCTGGTCGCCAGTCGCTATGGATTTTGTAGCTTCGCGCGTTGATCCGCCGGGTGCGCCAGCGATCTTTTCTTGACCGCCTGCCACAGGCGCCAGCTCAGCAGACCGCCGATGATGGCGGCGTAGACGAACACTTCCGCAAAGTTGTTCTTTCCCGCTCGCATCCAGAAAAAATGCAGCAACGCAAGCAATGCGACCAGATAGACAATGCGGTGCAGCGCTTTCCAACGCACCACGCCCAACCCGCGAATCGCGCGGTTGAACGACGTGACCGCCAGCGGCGTCAGCAGCACCAGCGCCAGGAATCCAACCAGAATGAACGGCCGCTTTGCGATGTCGGTCAACACCTCGCCGAACTCGAAGCCCTTGTCGAACCAGGCGTAGCTGACGAAATGCAGCAGCGCATAAAAGTAAGCGAACAACCCGAACATCCGCGAGAAGCGCATCAGCTGCGGCGTGTTCGACAGCTGCCGCAAGAGCGGCAGAGCCAGCACCGCGCACAGCAGCCGCAACGTCCAGTCGCCGGTGGCGCGGCTCAGGTATTCGGCGGGATTGGCACCCAGCCGATCGGCGAATGCGCCGTAAAACAGCCAGCAAAAGGGCAGCGACAGCACCACGAAGAGGATCGGCTTGGCCGCCGGTTTGAGGAGCCACTTGCGCATCGAAGAAGCCAGGCGGATGCTGCGGGAATCTGAATAGCGGGCAGCGGCCGCGCTGTCCTGGCTCAAAAGTATTTTTTCAAGTCCATGCCCGCATACAGCGAGCCGACCTGCTCTTCGTAACCGTTGAACTTCAACGTCTTGCGGCGCTTGGCAAACAAACCGCCCGCTTCGCCGATGCGCCGCTCGGTGCCTTGGCTCCAGCGCGGGTGGTCGACGTCGGGGTTTACGTTCGAATAAAAGCCGTATTCCTGCTCGGCCGCCTTGTTCCAGGCGGTGCCGGTTGCTTCTCGACGAAGCGGATTTTGACCAGACTTTTCGCGCTTTTGAAGCCGTACTTCCAGGGCACCACGAGCCGGATCGGTGCGCCGTTCTGCTTGGGCATCAACTCACCGTACATGCCGAAGCCGAGCAGCGTCAGCGGATGCATCGCCTCGTCCATGCGCAGCCCTTCGACATACGGCCACTCGAGCACGCGCGAGCCGACGAACGGCATGGTTTTGGGGTCGGCCAGCGTGACAAATTCGACGAACTTGGCGCTGCCCAACGGCTCCACCTGCTTGATGAGCTCGGACAGCGAGTAGCCGATCCACGGAATCACCATCGACCAGCCTTCGACACAACGCAGCCGGTAGATGCGCTCCTGCTGCGCGCTGAGGTTAAGCAAGTCTTCAATGTCGAACGTCTTCGGTTTGGCAACCAAGCCGCTGACCTCGACCGTCCAGGGGCGCACCTGCAGCGTGTGCGCGTTGCGGGCCGGGTCGGCCTTGTCGGTGCCGAACTCGTAATAATTGTTGTAGCTGGTCGCGTCCGCACGGTCAGTCGGCTTTTCCATCGTGATCGCACCAGCCACTTTGGAAGGCTCGGCGGCGAGTGGCGGGTTTTTGCCTGGCGCTGGTGGCGCATCGGCCGCAAACGCCTGCCGCGCACCCCACCCGGCCAGTGCCGCCCCAGCAACACCGCTGGCCGCGAGCTGCAGCCATTCGCGCCGCCCACGGTAGTCGCCTTGCGAGGCTGATTTCGCTGGACGCAGCGTGGTTGAAGCCTGTCTTGTCGGTGCGGATCAGCATGGCAGAACGGTTCCTTTTTGAGCATCAGCGGCAGGGTTCGCAGGTCGGCCCGAGGCGTTGACCCAATGCGCTACAGCGTACCGTAGCTGTGCAGCCCGCTCAAGAACATGTTGACGCCCAGGAATGCGAACGTCGTGACCGCCAGCCCCGCCAGCGCCCACCACGACGCGATCGTGCCGCGCAGGCCCTTCATGAGCCGCATGTGCAGCCAGGCCGCGTAGTTGAGCCAGACAATCAGCGCCCAGGTCTCCTTCGGGTCCCAGCTCCAGTAGCCACCCCAGGCTTCTGCGGCCCACAACGCACCGAGCACGGTCGCGATCGTGAAGAACGCGAAACCGACCGCGATCGCCTTGTACATCACGTCGTCGAGCACGTCGAGGCTCGGCAGTCGCGATGCGATGCGTTTGCGCCCGAACAGGATGCCCGCGACGATCAACGCCGAAATGCCGAAGTACACGGCCCAATAGCTGCCGCCGGCTTCTGTCGTGGTCTTGCGAAACACGATCGGCTCGAAGCACAGCACGATGCCCAGCAGCCACAGCGGCGTGAGCTTCCACCAGCGTGTCTCGGTGGCCTGCTGCTTGATCAGGTACGCAAAAGCGACCATGGCCGACAATGCGAAGGTGCCATAGCCGATGAAGTTGGCCGGCACGTGCAGCTTCATCCACCAGCTCTTCAGCGCCGGCACCAGCGGCTGGATCTCGTGCGCACCGCGCACCACCGTGTACCAAAGCAGAAAGCCGACCGCCGCGCTGACCACCAGCATCACGAACGCGCCGAGCGCGCGCGTCTGGTACTGGTCTTCGTAGTACAGATAAAACGTCGTGGTCAGCCAGCAAAACAGCACGAACACCTCGTACAGATTGCTGACCGGGATGTGGCCGACGTCCGCGCCGATCAGATAGCTCTCGTACCAGCGCACCAGCGTGCCGACCAGCGCCATGCCGACCGCGACCCAGGCCAGCTTCGAGCCGATCGACTCCATCGCCGAAGCGCCGCGCTGCGACGCCATCACGCCGAGCCAGTAGAACGTCGTGCTCATGAAAAACAGCACGCTCATCCAGAGGATGGCCGACTGGCTCGACAGGAAATACTTGAGCAGGAACACATCTTCGGCGCGTCCCAGTGCCGCCTGCCCATCCGCGCCCTGGTAGAGCGAAATCGCCATCAGCGCGATCGCACCGGCCGCCAGCATCAACGTGCGCAGTGGCCGCCAGAACCAGCCAATCCAGATTGCGGCCGGCACCGCACCCAGCAGGATGCCTTTCTCATAAACATCCATGTAGGCTGCGTAGCGCGAAAACGCGAATGCGCCGCCGGCGATCAGCACCGCGGCAAACAGGTAGTCGAACACGCTGCGCTGTCCCCAGTAGCCCTCGTCGAGCGCCACCGTCTGGATGCCCTGCGGCGCGGCGCCTACGGGCACGGTGCGGGTCGCTGTTGCGCTGTTCATGCATTCGTTCCTAACATTTTGTCGCGCAACCGCTCGAATTCGCGGTCGCCGTCCATGGTCTTGCGGTTGGTCGACAACGCCATCGTGGCCTGGCTTCCGCTGTTGCCGTCGTCTGCGTCGGCGCTGGCCAGCCAAACCCAGATGCGACGCTCCCGCACATAGAGCATCGCAAAAACGCCGAGGATCAGCAACGCGCACCCCAGATAGACCACGTTCTTGCCCGGTGCTCGTGCCACCTGGAACACGCTGGCCTGCACCTGCTTGAAGTCGACCAGCTGAAACGCCATCGGCGCCGGATAGATGCGTGCGTCGCTGGCGGCGAGCACGGCCTGCGTCATGAATGCCTGGGTCTTGTCGTCCGGCAGCAGCGGCCCCAGGCCGGCGCGCTCGCGCGACAGCTGGGTGAGTTCGAACAACGCACCGCTCAGGATGCGCACCAGCACCTCGCCTGCGCGTTCGCGCTCGGCCTGCGGCACATTGCTCTCGATGAAGTCCGACACGGCCTGCAGGCCACTGATGCCATCGGCGGCCGAGCCGCTGTCGCCGGCCGCGGTGCCTTTTCCACCCGCAAACAGCCCAAGCGCGCGGGACGCCGACGCTGCGAGCTGATCCACGAGCTCCGGCCGATCTGCGCCGATCGCGGCCACTGCGTAGCGGCGCACCGCCTGCTCGCGCAGCTGCGGGTCGGCCAACGACTCCATCAGCCGTGCAAAGCCGTCGATGCCGCTTTGCTCGTCCACCGGAATGCGCAGATAGCGAAACGGTTGCGTGGGCGACTCGCGCACGCCGTACAGAAACACCGGCAGGCCGTCGCCCGTGTCCACCGGCAGCATGTAGTTGTTGAATTCGCGCGCCTGGCCAGACGCATCGCGCAGCTTGTAGCCGATGCTCGGGCCGACGTTGCGGATTTCCTTGTTGCGCACGGTCTTGTTGGCCGCGCCGAGGCGCGACTCGATCTCGCTCCTCAAGTCGACCTTGCGCACGTCAACGCCGGAGCCGCCCATGCCGGCGCCCGCACCGAAGTTCTCGACGTTCAACACGCGCAGGTTCGTGTATTCGAGCGTCAGTTTTTCGCTGCCGTCGGTTTTGGCGAGCGGCGAGCTGCCGCCGATCACGCCGTCGATCTCGAACGGCTTGGCTGCCGCATGCAGCGGCAGGCCGCGCAACTTCACGGTAGAGCCGCCGTCGTCGAAGCTCGACTGATAGATCTCCACGCCCGCATAGCTGGCCGGGTGGTTGACTTCGACACGGGCGGGCACGGCAGCCCCGGTCTTTTTGTCGTGGATCACGATCTCGCTGGCGAACATCTTCGGCATGCCGGTCGAATAGTGCTCGACGATGAACTTTTTCAGCTCGATCGAGAACGGCAAATCCTGCAACAGCACGCCGCGTGGCTGCACCAGCACCGCGGTGCCGGCCTGCGCACCCTCGGCGACCAGCAGGTTGCCGCGGAACGTGGGGTTCGAAGGCGGCAACCGGTGCTGCAGTGCGACGTCGGCGATCATGCCGCCGCCCAGATAAGGCGTCTTGCCGTCGAACCACATCTGCGCGCGCACGATCAGGTCGCCATCGAGCAGCCCGCCGACGCAGACCAGCACGATCGCGCTGTGGGCGGCCAAGTAGCCGATCTTGTTGGCCCCGCCGGTGCGCGCAGCCACCATCCAGCCGCCGGCGCGCCGTCGGCAGCGGCCGGGCGCGACTGCAGACGCACCTTCCAGCCGGCGCCCACGAGCTGCCTGCCGATGCGCTCGGCCGCTGCCGGCGGCGGCTCGGGCGTCGAGCCTTCGGCCCGGTGGTGGAACGCCCGCAGGCTCTGCACGCGCACGTTTTCCTTCACGGTGCGCAGGTCGGCCGCGATCTTGGGCGCATTGCGTGCGATGCACAGCGACGTGCTGATCACCAAGAACGCCAGGATCAGCAGGAACCACCAGGCGCTGTAGACCCTATAGAGGCTTAAGGATCCGAACACATCGGCCCAGAACGGCCCGAACTGGTTCACGTAGTTGGTGACCGGCTCCTGTTGCTTGAGCACCGTGCCGATCACCGAGGCGATGCAGATGATCGTCAGCAACGAGATCGAAAACCGCATCGACGACAGCAACTCGATCGTCTGCCGCCAGACGCGCGGGCCGTGGGCAGGGACGAGGCCTTCGGTCGACGTGGTGGACATGCGCGTGAGGGAAACGAAAAAATGGCGGGATCGTGAGCAACCCAGCAGACGAAACGATCGCCCTCAACAGAGCAAACGATCGACCGAGACCAACGAAAAAGGCGGGGCACCCGTTGGTTGGATGCACCCGCCTCGACAAAGTTTGCGCCCGGTCAAGGTGGAGGGGGAAATCGATCTCCGTCGGCTGGCCGGAGACCCAGTGGCGTAAGAAAGATCAGCGCAGCCCGGCGATGTAGTCCGCCACGGCCTTGATGTCGCGGTCGTTCATGCGCGCGGCCACGCCCATCATCTGCACGCTGTTCGTGCGCACCCCTTCGCGAAACTCTTTCAACGTATTGGACGTGTATTCCGACAATTGCCCGCTCAGGCGCGGGTACTGCACCGGAATGCCCGAGCCGTTCGGGCTGTGGCAGCCGGCGCAGGCCGGGATGCCGCGCTCGGCGTCGCCGCCGCGGTACAGCCGCTCGCCCATCGCAACCAGCGCGGGATCTTTTGCAAACCCGGGCTTGGCGGTTTTCGAGTGCAGCCAGTAAGCGACGTTCTTCATGTCGTCGTCGCTCAAGGTGGAGGCCATGCCTTGCATGATCGCGTTCTTGCGCTTGCCGGCCTTGAACTCTTCCAATTGCTTGACAAGATACTCGGCGTGTTGCTGAGCCAGCTTGGGCTGCGTCGGCACGTTCGAGTTGCCATCCGCCGCATGGCACGACGCGCAAATCTGGCCGTAGACCGCCTCGCCACGCGCCAAGTCGGGCTTGAACGGAGCCGGCGGCGCTGCTTTTTCGGCAGCGGGTGCTGCCTGCGCCATCGGTGCGGCATCGGCTGCAGCAGGTGCGGCTTCGGCTGCCCAGGCAGGTGCAATGGTGGAGGCCAGCAGGGCCACAGCAAACAGGGGAGCAAGCAACTTCATGGGTGATGGAGCAGCCGCTTGCTGGGTTCGCCAGCGGCCTTTTTTGGTGGCGCAAAACGGGCCGATTCTACAATCAGGCGCTGGCTGCAAGACTTGCCGACGCGCTTGCAACCCTACTGCCCATGCCATCTCCCCCCATCGAATCCGAACGCTCGCCGCAAGCGTTGTACGACACCGCGGCCGATGCAGCGGCTGAGCAGGCGGCGGCGGCCTCCAGCTGGCTGCACACCGCGCGGTTTCTCACGACCGCCGCGCAACTGCACCATCTGCCCGCGCTCGATCTGCCGGAAATCGCATTCGTCGGCCGCTCCAATGCCGGCAAATCGACCTGCATCAACACGTTGACGCAGCAGCGGCAGCTCGCGTTCGCGTCCAAAAAGCCGGGCCGCACCCAGCACATCAACCTATTTGCGCTGGGCCGCCACGGCGTCGACGACGCGGTGTTGGCCGACCTGCCCGGCTACGGCTATGCAGCGGTGCCCAAGCTCGACAAGGCGCGTTGGCAGCGCGTGATGGCCAACTATCTGGTCAGCCGCACCAATCTGGTCGGCATCGTGCTGCTGACCGACCCGCGGCTGGGCCTCACCGAGCTCGACGAGCGCCTGCTGGAAGTGATGCGGCCTCGGGTGGCGGAAGGCTTGAAGCTGCTGCTGCTGCTGACCAAGGCCGACAAATTGACGCGCGCCGAACGCACCAAGGCGTTGTCGATCGCGCGGCTGCAGGTTGGCACGGGCGAGGCGATGCTGTTTTCCGCATTGAAGCGGCAAGGCGTGGACGAAGTCGGCTCGCTGCTGTGGCAGTGGTCGCACGAGCGAGGCGAGCGCGGCGGATGCAGCCGACGAACCGGATGCGCCCGCCGAGCCCGAATCGGATGAAGTGCGCGACGCGCTCGGCACGCCCGGCCCGACCCACACACCCGACCCGACGCCAACCGGCGAAGAACCGCCGCCATGAGGACCGTCCCATGATCGAACAGTCAATGGTCGAATTGCCGCACGGCATCACGTTGTCGTGCCGCAGCGCGGGCGAGCAAGGCCGGCCGGTGCTGATGTTCCTGCACGGTTTCCCGGAAGCCGCCTTTGTCTGGGACGAACTGCTCGACCATTTCTCGAAAGCCGAGCACGGCGGCTACCGCTGCATCGCACCGAACCTGCGCGGCTTCGAGCGCTCGAGCGCGCCGCCCGAGGTGGAGGCCTACCGAGGCAAGCTGCTGGTGCAGGACATCGCCGAACTGATTGCGACCGAAGGCGGCTTGCTCGAATGCCTGATCGCGCACGACTGGGGCGGCGCGCCGGCTTGGTCGCTTGCCAACCAGCACCCGCACCTGCTGCAGCGGCTGGCGATCATCAATTCGCCGCATGCGGGCACGTTCCAGCGCGAGTTGAGCCGGAACCCGGCGCAGCAGGCCGCCAGCGCCTACATGAATTTCCTGATCCGCCCGGACGCAGAAAAACTGCTCGCCGAAGACGATTTTCGGCGCCTGCGCGAGTTCTTCCTGCGGCTGGGCGCTGTGGACGGCCCGAACGCGTGGTGGACACCGGAAGTCGAGCAGCGCTACCGCGAAGTCTGGCAGGCCGGCCTGACCGGGCCGCTGAATTACTACCGGGCCACCCCGCTGCGCCCGCCGCGGCCCGAAGACCCTGGGGCGGCGGCGGTGCAGTTGCCGCGCGCTTGGCTCACCGTCGATGTGCCGACGCTGGTGCTGTGGGCGATGGACGACGTCGCGCTGCCGCCTTCGCTGATCGACGGGCTGGAAGACTACGTGAGCAAGCTCGAATTGCACCGGATCGAGCAGGCCACGCACTGGGTGGTGCACGAAAAGCCCGAAGTCGTGATTGGGCATTTGACCCGATTTCTTGCAGCGCATGGCTGAAGCACTGCATATTTAGCTATTGAAATCGTAGCAAGACTCAGCGTCGAACTGGGGCATCCAGTTGGTGACGAGCGGCGAAGCGCTCGCGCTCACGCCGCACATCGGCGACCGTGATGCAGCGGCGCACCGCCGAGGTGGCCGGATGCGCAGCGAGATGTGCACGCCATTCGCTGCTCTGGTAGGGATCGGCCACCACGTAGCCGGCTTGCGGAGGGCAACGTGGGGTGTCCGCGCAGGCGACTTTCCAGGTGGCTGCGAAGATCACCCGGCCATCGCGCGTCAGCCCGGGAAATGCGCTGGCCAGCACGTCGGCTCGCAAGTCGTCCATGCGAAATGCGGTGCCGGTACCGCCCGCCCCGCGGTCGAACCAGTAAACGCTGGCGTCGTGGGTGTAGACCAGCGGCGCGGGCGGTGGCGGTGGCAGTGGCGTTGCCGTCGTCGTGGGTGCGCGCTCGGTCGGTGCAGCAGCGGCCGGAAACCCGAACACCGCCTTGGCCGGGCTGTAGCCCAGATCGAGCCGTTGCTCGCATGGATGGCTTGCCGCAAAAGGCGCATGGGCCAGACCATACACGCGCATGCTCGGCGCGCCGTCTCGCGGCGCCTGCGGCACGGCCGAAAACTCGGTGCCGTCGATCGACAGCATCGGCAGCGCGTAGACGTTGCCGTCCTGCAAGCTGCGCTCGGTGCAGACGTATTGGGGACCGGTGTCCTGCACGACCACGGCCCGCTCGCCGTCGTCTGCAACGCGCAACGTGCGCACCTGCAGCGGGCCGGTGCCGGCGACGTTGGCGCCGCCTTGCGCCCCGCCCGCGGGCACGCCGGACGGCTGTGGCCAGCTCAGCGACCGGATCAGGATGTCGGTCGTGCGCTCGGGCGCTGCGTCGACCGCCAGTTCGGAAGCCACCGCATAAAACCCGGTCATGCCGCCGCGAAACAGCGGTCGCGCGCGGCGCTGCTGGCGCAGCACGTCGGCGAAGCGGTAATGGTCGCCGTTCACGTCGACCAGATAACGCCAGCTCCCCTGGACCGGAAACGCCTCGTTCGACAACGGCGTGTCGAACGCGCGCAACGGCCCCGTTGCGGAGTCGGCCGGCAGCTCGATCAGACTGACTTCACCCAACCGCCCACCCGACCACGACCGCAGCACGAAACGGCCATCGGGACTGATGCGCTCGTAGCTGCCGAGTACCGCGCGGCCGTCCCGGTCGGCACCGACCTGCGACGGATCCAACGGCAGATAGCTGACGGGCGGGATGCAGGCATCGTCTGCCACTTCGGGCGCCCGGGCGAGCGCCACCGGCAGCCAGGCCACACTGGCGACAAACGCCACCCAGCAAAGACGCTGCTGCAAGCGCCCCAAACCGTGGGTCATCGAGCCATCTTTTCAAGTTGGGCGAGCCGCTGCCGCAGCACCTGGACGAACGCCGCATCGGGCATCACCCCCAGGATCGGCGCGGGATGCACACGCTCACCACAGCGCAGCAGCGCGATCGGGAAATGGTTCAAGGCACCGAACGCTTCGACGGGCGCAGGCGGCTGCAGCACCGGCAGGGCTTGTGCGGAGGGCACACCGGCCGCCTGCACCGCCGCTTGCCACTCGGAGTCTGGCACGCGCGGGTCGCGCAGGCCGAGCGTGGTAAATCCGGCCGCCTCGGCGCTGCGTCGCATGCGAGGCCATTCCTGCAACGCATAAGGCATGCGCGGTGACAAGACGACGTAGACGACGGGCCGAGCGCAAAGAGTGTGCTGGGCTTTTGCAGAAGCTGCAGGGGCCGCATCGACCACTGCGGGCGGAACGGTCTGTGCTGGCGCGTCCGCGACCGACGACGCCCAGAGAGCGACTATCAGAGTGGCGAGACAAGGGCGTCGATGTGGTGACCGCGCGACCAGCTCAACTGCGCCAGAGGCCGCGCCGATCGACATTTCAGATCCCGACACCATCAAAAAAGGCCTCCTCCAAGCGATCCACTTGGCGAAGGCCTCTCGCGACGCGCCCGAAGGCGCGCAACCGGGAATCAGCGGTTCGGACGGGTACCGACGACTTCGATCTCCACGCGGCGGTTCTTGGCACGACCGGCGGCGGTCTTGTTGGTCGCGATCGGCTGCTTCTCGCCTTTGCCTTCGGTGTAGACGCGGTTGCGGTCGATGCCTTTGGACACCAGATACGCCTTGACCGATTCGGCGCGGCGGATCGACAGCTTCTGGTTGTAGGCATCGGTGCCGATCGAATCGGTGTGGCCGACAGCAATGATCACTTCGAGATCGATGCCGCGAATCTTGCTGACCAGGTCATCCAGCTTCGCCTTGCCCTGCGGCTTCAACACCGACTTGTCGAAGTCGAAGAACGCATCGGCCGCGTAGGTGATCTTGCTGGTCGCCGGGATCGGGCGAGCCGGCGGCGGCTTCACTTCGTCAGCCGGAGCAACGACGACCGGCGGCCTGGCTTGAGCGACAATAGCGCCATCGCAGCCCTTGGCAGCGGTGGCCGGCGTCCAGAAACCGTCGCGCCAGCACAAGGTGCCGTCGCCGTTGCGCCAGATCAGGTTCTCGTAGCTGCTGCGCCAGTTGTCGGATGCGATCGTGGACGGGCCGGCGGCAAACGCGGAGCTGGCGACGGTCGCGGCTGCGAACAGCATCGCCACGTTATTCAGTTTCTTCATGGTTCTCCTCGAGGGATAAGGGCCGCAGCCGCGCTGCGTTTCGGAACGACATTAACGACAAATACGTTTAAGGTGAAAGCCACCCGAACCGTTGAGGCAATTGTGCCACGCAGGTGGCGCCGCCCCAATGAAAACAAGTGGTCGGAACAACGTTCCGGGCTTGAAAACCACTGTTTCGTTGTTCCGCCGCGACAGGCCGTTGGAGGCGAACGACCCCCTAAAATTTGCGTTGGACGACCGACGCCACCCATTTCTTCATGACTTCATTTGCCAAGGAAACGCTGCCGGTCAGCCTCGAAGAGGAGATGCGCCGCAGCTACCTCGACTACGCGATGAGCGTGATCGTGGGCCGTGCGTTGCCGGACGCGCGCGACGGCCTGAAGCCAGTGCACCGCCGCGTGCTGTTTGCGATGCACGAGTTGAGCAACGACTGGAATCGGGCCTACAAGAAGTCCGCGCGCATCGTCGGCGATGTGATCGGCAAGTACCACCCGCACGGCGACCAGTCGGTCTACGACACGATCGTGCGCATGGCGCAGGATTTCTCGATGCGTCACATGCTGGTCGATGGTCAGGGCAACTTCGGCTCGGTCGACGGCGACAACGCGGCGGCGATGCGCTACACGGAAATCCGGCTGGCGAAGATCGCGCACGAGATGCTCGCCGACATCGACCGCGAAACGGTCGATTTCGGGCCCAACTACGACGGCTCCGAATCCGAGCCGCTGGTGCTGCCGAGCCGGCTGCCGAACCTGCTGGTCAATGGCTCCGGCGGCATAGCGGTCGGTATGGCGACGAACATTCCGCCGCACAACCTCGGCGAGGTGGTCGACGCCTGCCTGCACCTGCTGCAAAAACCCGAGGCGACGATCGACGAGCTGATGGAGATCATCCCGGCACCGGACTTTCCGACCGCCGGCATCATCTACGGCAGCGCGGGCGTGCAACAGGGCTATCGCACCGGCCGCGGCAAGATCGTGATGCGCGCGCGCTGCCACTTCGAGCCGATCGACCGCGGCCAGCGCCAGGCGATCGTGGTCGACGAATTGCCTTATCAGGTCAACAAGAAGACCTTGCAGGAACGCATGGCCGAACTGGTGCACGAGAAGAAGCTCGAAGGCATCAGCCACATCCAGGACGAGTCCGACAAGTCCGGCATGCGGCTCGTGATCGAGCTGAAGCGCGGTGAAGTGCCCGAGGTGGTGCTGAACAACCTGTACAAGCAGACGCAGCTGCAGGACACGTTCGGCATGAACATGGTGGCGCTGATCAACGGCCAGCCGAAGCTGTGCAATCTGCTCGATCTGATCGAGGTGTTCCTGGATCACCGGCGCGAAGTCGTGACCCGGCGCACGGTGTTCACCTTGCGCAAGGCGCGCGAGCGCGGTCACGTACTCGAAGGCCTGGCGGTGGCGCTGGCCAACATCGACGACTTCATCGCGATCATCCGCAACGCGCCGACGCCGCCGGTGGCCAAGACCGAACTGATGGGCCGCGCCTGGGACAGCCAGCTCGTGCGCGAGATGCTGACACGCGCGCGTGAAGACGGTTCGGTTGTGAGCGCCAATGACTACCGGCCTGAAGGGCTTGAGATGGACTTCGGCATGGGCGCCGACGGTCTCTACCGGCTGAGCGACACGCAGGCGCAGGAAATCCTGCAGATGCGGCTGCAGCGCCTGACCGGACTCGAACAGGACAAGATCGTTGGCGAATACAAAGAGGTGATGGCCGAGATCGAGGACCTGCTGGACATCCTGGCGAAGCCGGGCCGTGTCTCGACCATCATCGGCGAGGAACTCGGCCGCATCAAGCAGGAGTTCGGACTCAGCAAGTCGGCCGCGCGCCGCAGCCTGGTCGAAACCAGTGCGATCGATCTGTCGACCGAAGACCTGATCACGCCGACCGACATGGTCGTGACGCTCTCGCACACCGGCTACATCAAGAGCCAGCCGCTGTCCGAATACCGCTCGCAAAAGCGTGGCGGGCGCGGCAAGCAGGCCACCGCGACGAAGGAAGACGACTGGATCGACCAGCTATTCATCGCGAACACGCACGACTACATCCTGTGCTTTTCCAACCGCGGGCGGCTCTACTGGCTGAAGGTCTGGGAAGCACCGGCCGGCTCGCGCGGCTCGCGCGGGCGCCCGATCGTCAACATGTTCCCGCTGGCCGAGGGCGAGAAGATCACGATCGTGTTGCCGTTGACCGGCGACAAACGGACCTTCCCTGCCGATCAATACGTGTTCATGGCGACTTCGATGGGCACCGTCAAGAAGACCGCGCTCGACGAGTTCTCGAACCCGCGCAAGGCCGGCATCATCGCGGTCGACCTGGACCCGGGCGACTACCTGATCGGCGCGGCATTGACCGACGGCGAGCACGACGTGATGCTGTTCTCCGACGGCGGCAAGGCGGTGCGCTTCAACGAAGGCGACGTGCGACCGATGGGCCGCAACACGCGCGGTGTGCGCGGCATGCATCTCGACGAAGGTCAGACGGTGATCGCAATGCTGGTGGCCGAAGACGAGCAGCAGTCGGTGCTGACCGCGACCGAAAACGGCTACGGCAAGCGCACGAGCATCGCCGAGCACACCCGGCACGGCCGAGGCACCAAAGGCATGATCGCGATCCAGCAGTCGGGGCGCAACGGCAAGGTGGTGGCCGCCACGCTGGTGCGGCCCGACGACCAGATCATGCTGATCACGGACCGCGGCGTGCTGGTGCGCACACGGGTCAGCGAGATCCGCGAGCTCGGCCGCGCAACCCAGGGCGTGACCTTGATCGGGCTGGATGCCGGGTCCAAATTGAGCGGCCTGCAGCGCATCGGCGAAAACGATGCGGTGCCCGACATCGACGAGCTTGACGACGAAGCGCTGGTGTCCACAGGGGGCACTGCAACAGCCGATCCTTCGAATACAGCAGAACCTGACGCTGGCGACATCGGCGACGCCGAGGAAGCCGGCGATCCGCCCGAACTGGCCTGATGACCGAGCAGGTGTGGGCTCAGACTGCACCCGAACCTTCGGTTTCGACGATTCTCTTTTTCCCTACTTTTACAAAGCGAGTTTCCCTATGAAAACCCATATTGCTGCTGTCGCGATGGCGGCGCTGTCGGTGCTGTCCAGCGGCTCCGCACTGGCGCAAGGCGATGCCCAGAAGAAAGAGCTCGCCACCCGCATCGTCACGTTGCAACAAGGCGCTGACATGGATCAGCTTGCAGCACAATTGACCGGCGCCGCAGTTGGGCCGATGTTGGCCAAGTGGACACCGCGCCTGCAGTCGGATGTGCCGGAGAGTCGGCGCAAGGAAGTTGCGGACAGGCTCAACGTCGAACTGAACAAGTACCGCGAAGAGACCCAGGCGATCATCAAGGCGACCGCGACCAAAGCCAGCAACGAGACCCTGGTGCCCGCCTACGTGGAGCGATTCAACGAGGACGAATTGCGCAAGCTCGCCGCGTTCTTCGACGATCCGGTCATCAAGAAGTATCAGGTCGCGTTGCCCGACATGCTGAATGGTCTGGTGCGACAGATGGTCGACTTGTCGCGTGCCGATGTGGAGCAGCGCACCGCCGCGTTCGATGAAGCGGCCGCGCGCATCGTCGGCAGCGAAGCCGGCAAGAAGAGCAGCGCCCCCGCGAAGAAGAAATAACGCGCGCGTGCTGGCGTTTCATCAGCTGCCCGGCTTCATGCTTTCGCCCGTTTGCGCATGAGCGATTCACTGGCCGATCTGCGCTTGCGCATCGACGCGCTCGATCAGCAGTTGCTGACCCTGCTGAATCGGCGTGCGGGTCTTGCCGAGGAGGTGGGTGCGATCAAACGGCGCGAAGGCTCGCCGTTTTTTCGACCCGACCGCGTCGCGCTGTTGATCGAGAAGGTGCAGGCTGCCAACGCCGGACCGCTGCGGGACGAGCACATCGCCTCCATCTGGCGCGAGATCACTTCGGCCTGCCTGGCACTCGAGTCACCGCAGCGGGTGGCGGTGCTTGGGCCGGCCGGCACCTTCACCGAACAGGCGGCACTCGAATACTTCGGCAGCGCGGTCGACTGCGTCTACTGCGCGAGCTTCGACGAGGTCTTTCATGCGACCGCGTCCGGCGCCGCACAGTTCGGCGTGGTGGGCGTTGAAAATTCGACCGAAGGCGTCGTGACGCGCTCGCTCGATCTGTTTTTGCATGCGCCGGTGCATGTGGTGGCCGAAGTCAGCCTGAAGGTGCAGCACCATCTGCTGCGGCAGGACGATTCGCTCGACGGGGTCCAAGCGGTGCTGGCCCACCCGCAAGCGATTGCGCAGTGCCAGGATTGGCTGTCTCGTCACCTGCCGAATGTCGAGCGGCGCGCGGTTTCCAGCAATGCCGAAGGTGCCCGGCTCGCCGCCGCCGACCCGCAATTCGTCTGCCTGGCCAGCGCACGGGCCGCAACGCAGTGGGGTCTGCACATCGTCGCCCACGCGGTGCAGGACGACCCGTCGAACCGCACCCGTTTTGCGGTGATCTGCCTGCCCGAGACGATGGGCGCGCCGGATGCTACCGGGCGCGACTGCACGAGCCTGGTGGTGTCGGTGCCGAACCGGCCCGGTGCGATGCACGACCTGCTGGTGCCGCTCAAGACCCATGGCGTGTCGATGACCCGGTTCGAGTCCCGGCCCGCCCGCAACGGCCAGTGGGACTATTTCTTCTATATCGACCTGGACGGTCACCCGTCGCAGCCCCATTTGAAGCGCGCACTGGCCGAACTCGAGCCGATGTGCGCGTTCTACAAAGTTCTGGGCAGCTACCCGGTGGCCGCTTGAGCGCACCAGCGCACCCATCTCCCATGTTCGAGCAGCTCGGCCTGATCGGCTGCGGGCTGATCGGCGGCTCGTTCGCGCTGGCGTTGAAGCGTGCCGGTCTGGTCCGCCGCGTGGTCGGCTACAGCAAGTCCCCCACCACCACGCAGCGCGCGTTGCAGCTCGGCGTGATTGATGCCGAGGCGACCTCGGCGCTGCTGGCCGCCTCCGGCTCCGACATTGTGCTGATCGCGGTGCCGGTGGCCGCCACCGAAGCCACCTTCAAGGCGATCCGCCAGCTGATCGCGCCCGCCACGCTCGTGATGGACGTCGGCTCGACCAAGCGCGACGTGGTGGATGCCGCACGCCGCACGCTGCGCGACCAGGTGGTGGCATTTGTGCCAGCGCATCCGATCGCAGGGCGCGAAGTCGCAGGCGTCGAAAACGCGGACGCCGACCTGTTCGTCAACCGCCAGGTGATTCTGACGCCGATCGAGCGCACGCTCGAGGACCACGTCGCGCGCGCCGCGCAGCTGTGGACCGCAATCGGCGCGCACGTGGTGCGCATGTCGCCGCAAGCACACGACGCTGCGTTCGCCGCCGTGAGCCATTTGCCGCACCTGATCGCGTTCGCGCTCATGAACGGCATCGCGCAGCAGCCCGACGGCGAGCGTTACCTGTCGCTGGCCGGCCCAGGGTTTCGTGACTTCAGCCGGATCGCGGCCAGCGAGCCGCAGGTCTGGCGCGACATCCTGCTGTCCAACCGCGAAGAGTTGCTTGCGCAGTCGCAGCTGTTTCAGCAGCAGCTCATCGCGTTCGAGAAACTGATCGCCGCTGGCGACGGTGAGGCGCTGGCCCAGCAGATCGAGCTGGCCAGCGACGCGCGCGCCGGCCTGACGGCGTTGACCGCGCATGCGCGCCAAAGCAGTCGCTGAAGGGCGGCTTCCCCTGCGCCGTCCGCGTCGACGCTCTACCCGCCCGAGCGATGTTTGAAACCGAATTCCTCGACCTGCCTGCACTGACGACCGCCGGTGGACGCGTTGCGTTGCCGGGCTCGAAAAGCATCTCCAACCGCGTGCTGCTGCTGGCCGCCTTGGCAGAAGGCACGACCCGGCTCGCGGGCCTGCTGCGCTCCGACGACACCCGCGTGATGCTCGATGCGCTGCGCGCGCTCGGCTGCCGCATCGCCGACCACGCCGCCCCCGACAGCCCCGATGGCGACCTCGTGATCCACGGCTGCGCGGGGCGCTTCCCGAACCCGCAAGCCGACCTGTTTCTGGGCAATGCCGGCACCGCGATGCGCCCACTGGCCGCCACCTTGGCGCTGCTCGGGGGCGGGTACACGTTGCGCGGCGTACCGCGCATGCACGAGCGGCCAATCGGCGACCTGGTCGATGCGCTGCGCGCACTCGGCTGCCGCATCGACTATTCGGGCCAGGACGGGTTTCCGCCTTTGGCCATCGGCGAGCCGCAATTGCGGCTCGCTGCGCCGATTCCGGTGCGCGGCGATGTGTCGAGTCAGTTTCTGACCGCGTTGCTGCTCAGCCTGCCGCTGGTGGCCGCAGCACCGATCCGCATTGAGGTGGTGGGCGAGCTGATCTCCAAGCCCTATGTCGAGATCACGCTCGCGTTGCTGCGCCGATTCGGCGTCGAAGTGGTGCGCGAAGGCTGGCAGGGTTTTACGATTCCTGCAGGCAGCAGGCTGCGCTCACCCGGGGATTTCCGGATCGAGCCGGATGCATCATCTGCTAGTTATTTCATAGCTATAGGTGCAATGACAGCAAGCACCCCAGGCACGAATGCCATCGAGATTCCAGGGCTGGACAGCACCTCGTTGCAGGGCGACGTGCGCTTCATTGAAGCGGTGCGCGCGATGGGTGCGCAGGTCACGGAAGTGGCCGGCGCGCTGCACATCGCGCGTGGGGCGTGGCCACTGCGCGCGATCGATTTGGACTGCAACCACATCCCCGATGCGGCGATGACCCTGGCGACCTTGGCGCTCTATGCCGACGGCCCCAGCGTGCTGCGCAACATCGCGAGCTGGCGGGTGAAGGAAACCGACCGCATCCATGCGCTGGCCACCGGGCTGCGCGCGCTCGGTGCCATGGTCGAAGTGGGAGCCGATTTCTTGCGCGTCGAGCCGCCAGCGACGCCGTCCGATTGGCGCGCCGCCCGCATCGAAACCTTCGACGACCATCGGGTGGCGATGTGTTTTTCGCTGGCCGCGTTCAACCCAGCCGGGTTGCCGGTGCGCATCCTCGACCCGAAGTGCGTTGCGAAGACGTTTCCTAATTACTTCGAGACCTTGTTTTCGACCGCCCAGGCATTGCCGGCGAACATACCGGTGCTCTGCATCGACGGGCCGAGCGCGTCCGGCAAAGGCACGGTCGCTGCGGCCGTGGCGGCGCGGCTCGGCTACTGCTTCCTGGACTCCGGTGCGATCTATCGGGCCGCCGCGCTGGCCGCGGTGCACGCGGGCATCGCGATCGATGCCGCGCAGGCCGAACGCATCGCCGCCTTGGCGCGCGCGCTTCCCATTCGTTTCGAAGGCAGTGCCATTTGGCTGGGTGGTGAAGAGGTCAGTGACCAAGTCCGCAGTGAAGACACGGGCCGGCTCGCTTCGCAGGTGTCGGCGCTGCTGCCGGTGCGCACCGCGCTCGTGGCGCTGCAGCACAGCTTTCGCCGCCTGCCCGGGCTGGTTGCCGACGGGCGCGACATGGGCACCGTGATCTTCCCCGATGCCCGGCTCAAGGTATATCTGACCGCAAGCCCCGACAGACGAGCCGAGCGGCGCCACAAGCAGTTGATTTCAAAAGGCTTTCCTTCTACAATGGCAGAGCTTTCGGCGGACCTTAAAGCGCGCGATGCACGGGACTCATCCCGGCCTGATGCGCCTTTGAAGCCCGCCCAAGATGCTTTGCTGCTGGACAACTCCACGCTTTCGATCGAGCAATCGGTGGAGCAGGTGTTGGCCTGGTGGCAAAGCAGGCAGCCGTTTGCGCATTGACGCAACGTCCTGAGCAGACGCTTTCCCTTTGGGGCGAAGCGGCCTTGCTTGATGTTGTAGACGGCGTGGTCGGCTGCCGCGTCTCTGCTTGCTCCCCGTGTCCCGTCGTCGTGATTTTGCGCAATGCCTTGGTTGGTGGAGCGCATGGCCGATCGGGTAATTTCATGAAGCCCCAGGTGATGCATCATGTCGATGCCGTTGCCGCAACCCAACGTCCGCCCCCGGTGGGGCCAACCCGTCTGTCGATGCGCAGGCGGACGCCCGTCGGGCCCGCGGATCAGGAAAATCCATTAATGTCTGAAGAATCTTTTGCCGACCTGTTTGAAGAATCGCTGACGCGCTCGGAAATGCGCGCGGGTGAAGTGATTACCGCCGAAGTCGTTCGCATTGAACACAACTTCGTCGTGGTCAACGCCGGGCTCAAGTCCGAAGCGTATGTGCCGCTCGAAGAGTTCAAGAGCGACAAAGGCGAAGTCGAAGTGCAGGTCGGCGACTTCGTGTCGGTCGCGATCGACGCGATCGAAAACGGCTATGGCGACACCATCCTGTCGCGCGACAAGGCCAAGCGCCTTGCCTCCTGGATGAGCCTGGAGAAAGCGCTCGAATCGGGCGACTTCGTGACCGGCACCACGAGCGGCAAGGTCAAAGGCGGTCTCACAGTGCTCGTGAACGGCATCCGCGCGTTCCTGCCGGGATCGCTGATCGACACGCGGCCGGTCAAGGACCTGACCCCGTACGAGAACCGCACGCTCGAGTTCAAGGTCATCAAGCTCGACCGCAAGCGCAACAACGTGGTGCTGTCGCGCCGCGCGGTGGTCGAAGTCAGCATGGGCGAAGAGCGCGCCAAGCTGATGCAGACCTTGAAAGAAGGCGCGATCGTCGACGGCGTGGTGAAGAACATCACCGAGTACGGCGCGTTCGTGGACCTGGGCGGCATCGACGGTCTGCTGCACATCACCGACATGGCATGGCGCCGCGTGCGGCACCCAAGCGAAGTGGTGCAGCCGGGCCAGGAAATCCAGGCCAAGATCCTGAAGTTCGACGTTGAGAAGAACCGCGTCTCGCTCGGTCTCAAGCAACTCGGCGACGACCCGTGGATGGGCGTCAGCCGCCGCTACCCGCAAGGCACGCGCCTGTTCGGCAAGGTCACGAACATCGCCGACTACGGCGCGTTCGTCGAACTCGAGCCCGGCATCGAAGGTTTGGTGCACGTCTCCGAGATGGACTGGACCAACAAGAACATCGCGCCGAACAAGCTGGTGACCTTGGGCGAAGAAGTCGAAGTCATGGTGCTCGACATCGACGAAGACAAGCGCCGCATCAGCTTGGGCATGAAGCAGTGCAAGGCCAATCCGTGGCAGGAGTTTGCCGCCAACACGAACCGCGGCGACCGTGTGTCGGGACCGATCAAGTCGATCACCGACTTCGGCGTATTCGTTGGCTTGGCCACCGGCATCGACGGCCTGGTGCACCTGTCCGACCTGTCCTGGAACGAGCCCGGCGAGACCGCCGTGCGCAACTACAAAAAGGGCCAGGACGTCGAAGCGATCGTGTTGGCCGTCGATGTGGACCGCGAGCGCATTTCGCTCGGCATCAAGCAGCTCGACGGCGACCCGTTCACGACGTTCACCAGCGTGAACGACCGCGGCCAGATCGTCAACGGCAAGGTCAAGACGGTGGACCAGCGCGGCGCCGAGATCGATCTGGGCAACGAGATCATGGGCTACCTGCGTGCCAGCGAAATCTCGACCGATCGCATCGACGATGCGCGCACCGTGCTGAAAGAAGGCGATGAAGTCAGCGCGGTGATCGTCAACATCGACCGCAAGACGCGCGCCATTTCGTTGTCGGTCAAGGCCAAGGACTCGGTCGATCAGCAGGAAGCGATGCAGTCGCACGCGCAGTCGCAGCAGTCGCGTGAAAACGCCGGCACGACGAGCCTGGGCGCCCTGTTGCGTGCCAAGCTCGACAACAGCAGCGACAAACAGTAACGCAGCCCGAAGTCGCCCGAGAGCTTGTGGTGTGTGCAGCCTGGGCTGCCATGCCGCAACCCGGCCCTCAGAGTGACGACAGTTGCAGGGGTTTGAGCAATCCGACGACCTCGGCGCCCAAGCCGACACGATGCCCGCATACGACCGGTCCTGCCGGTCGTATGCGGGCATCGGTCCACCACAAGAAAATTTGCATTTGCAGCACAGCGGTTGCGCGGAGCTTGCCCGCACCCGGCCACCGGCCTGCGACGACTCCCTCACCACGACGCCCATCGCCATGACCCGCTCCGATCTGGTCGAGGAACTTGCCGCCCGTTTCGCTCAGCTGACGCACCGCGATGCGGAGACGGCGGTAAAGGCCATTCTCGACTCGGTCGAAGACGCGCTGGTCCGTGGCCATCGCGTGGAGATTCGGGGTTTTGGCAGTTTTTCGATCAATCGCCGGCCACCGCGCATCGGGCGCAACCCGCGCAGCGGCGAGCAGGTGGCGGTGCCGGAAAAGCGCGTGCCGCATTTCAAGCCCGGCAAGGCGCTGCGCGAAGCGGTGGACGCACGCACGGCCGAACTCGAAGCGCGCGGTGTGGGCGTCGGGACAACCCAGCACCCGGCGACAGCGCATGTCGTCGATCCCAGGTGCTGAACACGGCCGAGCGGATTGGCGCCGGCTCGAGCCTTTGAGCGAAGCGCAGCTACCTCTTGCCCCACCGACTTCGTATGCGACACCTGATGTGGCTGCTCAAGCGGTTGTTGCAGACGGCCTGTTTCTTTGCGTTGTTCGCATTTGCGCTGAATAACCAGCACGACATCACCGTCCACTTCTTCTTCGGCACTTCCTGGCGAGGGCCGCTGGTGTTGCTGGTGCTGGCCGTGTTCGCAGGCGGCGTGCTGCTCGGCGCGATGGGGTCGTTGCCGCGCTGGTGGCGGGGGCGGCATTCGGCGTCCGGCCCGATCGCCGCACCAAGCACAGCGCCTGAGCAAGCGACGACGACGCTGCATGCCCCTGTCGCGTCGACACCCGCGGCCCCATGGGTTTCGGCTGGGTCGGTGCCACCGCATGGATCTTGATCTGGTCTGGTTGCTGCTGGGCTTGCCGCTGGCGTTCGTGCTCGGCTGGGGCGCGTCGCGCTTCGATATGCGGCAGTTGCGCTTCGACAGCCGGCAGGCGCCCAAGGCGTACTTCAAGGGCCTGAACTATTTGCTGAACGAGCAGCAGGACCAGGCGATCGACGCGTTCATCGAGGCGGTGCAAAACGACCCCGACACGTCCGAACTGCACTTCGCGTTGGGCAACCTATTTCGTCGGCGCGGAGAATTCCAGCGGGCGGTTCGTGTGCACGAACACCTGCTGTCGCGCGGCGATCTGGGCGAGGCCGACCGGCAGCGCGCGCAGCACGCGCTCGCGCTCGATTTTTTGAAAGCCGGCGTGCTCGACCGGGCCGAAGACGCACTGCGCAAGCTCGACGGGGGCCCGCTTCGAAAAACAGTCGCTGATCGCGTTGCTCGCCATCTTCGAACGCTCGCGCGACTGGGAGCAAGCCGTGATCTGCGCCCGCCGACTGCATGCGGCAACGGACGAGAAAGACGGTGAATTCGACGGCCGGCTCGCGCACTATCTGTGCGAACAGGCGATCTCGCTGCGCGTCAGCGACGCGCCGGCTGGGCGCAAATTGCTCGATCGCGCGATCCTGATCGCACCGCATGCGCCGCGCGCGCGCATCGAACTTGCGCAATGGCAAGCGGCCGCAGGCGAATCGCTGGCCGCGTTCAGGACATTGAAGACCCTGTGCACTGCGGCGCCCGATGCGCTGCCGCTGGCGGCCGGGGCTTTTGCGCAGCTGGCCACCGCGGCCGACGCCCGCGCCGAAGCGCTTGCGCTGCTGCAGGCCAGCTACGCAGCCACGCCGTCGCTCGATGTGCTCGATGCAATCGTGATGCTCAAGCAGGCCAGCGATTTGGCCACGACCACAGGCACGGCACCGATACACGCACCGGCAGGCGGGTCCGCACCCGCATCTGCACCCGCAGCGCCGGCCACCACTGCCGACTTGCCGCGCAACTTGTACGTTGCGCATCTGGACCGCGTGCCTTCGCTGGTGGCGGCCGCGCGCTGGCTTGCAGATGAAAAAATCGAGCACGAGCAATTTCGACCGCAACTGCAGCGTGCGCTGGCGCGGGCCACGCGGCCGCTCACGAACTATCGATGTGCGTCGTGCGGGTTCGAGGCGTCGATGCATTTCTGGCATTGCCCGGGCTGCCAGTCCTGGGACAGTTATTCGGTGCGTCGCGTCGAAGAGCTATGACTCGCCCCCAGGCTTCACTCCCTGCGGTCGGCTCCCGCCTTCCCCCCACCGGGAGGATGACGCTCTCCCCAAGGCTTCGCCTCTCTCACCATGGACGGCGTTGGCGGACCGATGGACCCGGCTGGCGCGGCGCCCGCTGGAATGGCGCGCTTGTTGGTCGATCCGGTTTGGACAACGAGTCCGCGTGCGTTGGTGAGGTCGTGTGGATTCTTGGGACAGCAGATGTTTTGTAGTTCGCTGCTGCGCATGGGGTGATGGATGATCGATCGATGAAACTGGAACGTTCTCAACTCGCAGATGCGCGCGTGCTCGTGGTGGGGGACGTGATGCTGGATCGATACTGGTACGGCGCGGTCGAGCGGATCAGTTCGGAAGCACCGGTGCCGATCGTGCGCGTGTCGCATGCGGAAGAACGCGTCGGCGGTGCGGCCAACGTCGCGCACAACGTGGTTACGTTGGGCGCGCAGGCTTCGCTGCTGAGTGTGGTCGGCAACGACGAAGCCAGCCACCAGCTCGAAGCGCTGATCGCCAGGACCGGCATCGCCGCGCATTTGGGGCGCGATGCGGGCTTGCAGACCACCGTGAAGCTGCGCGTGATCGGGCGCCAGCAACAACTGCTGCGGATGGATTTCGAAAGCGAGCCGCAACGCGAGGTGCTCGCGTCGCAGTCGACCACGTTCGAGCGGCTGCTGCCCGCGCATCAGGCGGTGCTGTTTTCCGACTACGGCAAGGGCGGGCTCACCCACGTCGCGCAGATGGTGCAAGCCGCGCGGGCGCTGGGGTTGCCGGTGCTGATCGACCCCAAAGGTGCCGACTATTCGCGCTATGGGGGTGCCACCGTGATCACGCCGAACCGGGCCGAGTTGCAGCAGGTGGTCGGCAGCTGGCACGACGACGCCGAACTCGAAGCGCGTGCGCAAAGGCTGCGCAGCGAACTTCGGCTCGACGCCCTGCTCGTCACGCGCAGCGAGGAAGGCATGACGCTGTTCGATGCGGCCGGTGCGCTGCACGTGCCCGCGCAGGCGCGCGAGGTGTTCGACGTGACGGGCGCGGGCGACACGGTGATCGCGAGCTTGGCTGCGCTGATTGCCGCCGGTCTCGATCTGCGCACCGCGGTGCCGCTGGCAAACCGCGCGGCCGGCATCGTCACCGCCAAATTCGGCACCGCCACCGCGAGCTTCGAGGAGTTGTTCGAATCATGAGCCGGAAAATCGTCGTCACCGGCGCAGCCGGTTTCATCGGCAGCAACCTGATCAAGGGGCTGAACGCGCGCGGCATCACCGACATCATCGCGGTCGACCATTTAAAGAACGGCGACAAATTCAGGAACCTGGCCGATCTGCAGATTGCCGACTATCTGGACCGCGACGATTTTTACGCAGCGTTTGCAAATCAGGCGTTCGGCCGTGTCGATGCGGTGTTTCATGAAGGCGCGTGCAGCGACACGATGGAGCCCGACGGCCAGTACATGATGCGCAACAACTACACGCTGTCGTGCGCGCTGTTCGACGCGTGCCAGCAGCAGCGCACGCCGTTCCTCTACGCATCGTCGGCAGCGACGTACGGCGGTTCGGCGACATTTGTCGAGGCGCCCGAGTTCGAGCGACCGCTGAACGTCTACGGCTACAGCAAGCTGTTGTTCGACCAGCGGCTGCGGCGCATGTTGGGCGACCGGTTCGAACGCGCGGACACGCAGGCCGTGGGTTTTCGCTACTTCAACGTGTACGGTCCGCGCGAGCAGCACAAGGGCCGCATGGCCAGCGTCGCGTTCCATCAGTTCCACCAGTTCCGCGAGGCGGGCAAGGTGAAATTGTTCGGCGACTACGGCGGCTATGCGGCCGGCCAGCAGCAGCGCGACTTCGTCTACATCGACGACGTGGTCGCGGTGAACCTGTGGTTCCTCGACCATCCGGAGCGCAGCGGCGTGTTCAACCTCGGCACCGGCCGCGCGCAGCCGTTCAACGACGTGGCATTGGCGGTCGTCAACACGCTGCACGATGAAGGTGCGCCGCTGACACATGCACAAGCGGTCGACCGTGGGCTGATCGACTATGTGCCGTTTCCCGATGCGTTGCGTGGCAAGTACCAGTGTCATACGGAGGCGAATCTGGACGCGCTGCGCGCCGCCGGCTGCGAGCACCGTTTTGTGGACGTGCAGCACGGCGTATCGCAGTACGTGCGGCAGCTGCTGGCGGTGGCAGCGGCGGCTTCGGTGGCCTGAGCCGGCCAACGCCCGGGCGGCGCAAGCGCGTCAACCGCGCGCCGATGGCTGCCGTTGTGACGCGGCGCACTTGCTCCGCTCGGCATGGCGCAGAGGTCCCCGTCATCCGCTTTCACCAACCCCGCGCCGCCTGCGCAAAGGAACTCGCACCATGTGGAAAAAAATTCTGGCCATCACGGCCATGTTGTTCGCCGTCGCGTCGTTTGCCGCCGTCGAGGTGAACCAGGCGACCGCCGAAGAACTCGACAGCGTGAAAGGCATCGGCACCGCGATGGCCAAGAAGATCGTGGACGAGCGCACCAAGGGCAGGTTCCAGAACTGGGACGATTTCGTCGCGCGCGTCAAAGGCACCGGCAAGGGCAACGCCGTCAAGCTGTCGGCCGCGGGGCTTACCGTGAACGGCAAGGCCCGCGAAGGCGCAGCGGAGCCGAAAGTGGATGCAGCCAAGCCGATGACTGTCGCCAAGCCCATGGCGGCTGCACCATCTGCCATGCCTGCCCCGGCCGCTCCGGCACCCACAGGGGCTGGCGCCGCAGCCAGGCCCGACATGAAAGCCGCGCCGATGGGCGCGGCCCGTGCGCCGGAACCTGCCCGCAAGTAACCGCATCTCGGTCGCTTTTCAGTGGCCGGCGTGTCTCGACACCACCAGGTGCAGCCGGTCGGCCCGGTTGTTCGGGCCTTGTCGACCGGCTGCCGACTCCGCAGCCATTTCACAAGGTCGGGAACGGCGCCTGGCCGGCCGCCCGTGAACCCCGCGGCTATTTCACTTTCGCCAGACCCAATTGGTCGATCAGCGCCTTTTCCTTGCTGAACGTGTCCTGCGCGAACTGCCGGTACTTGTCGGTGCCCATGTAGAGCGGTTCCATGTCGTAGCGCTTGAGGATCTCGACATAGCTTGGTTGTTCCATCGCGGTCTTGAAGCCGTCGTGCAGTTTCTTCACGATCTCGGGCGGCGTGTCCCTCGGTGCGCCGATGCCGAACGGCGAGTTCTGCACGACATCGACGCCGAGTTCTTTCAACGTCGGCACGTCCGGAAACTTTTCGAGCCGCTTCTCACCCCAGGTGTTGAGCACGCGCAGCTTGCCGGATTCGACCAGCGGCGCAAACCCGGTCGAGTCCGCGCCCGCCATCAGCTGTCCGCCCATCATCGCCTGCGCGAGTTCCGCGCTGCCCTTGTACGGCACGTGCAGCAGCTGAATGCCAAGCTTCTGCGCGACCAGCTCCATCGTCAGGTGCGGGCTCGTGAAGGTGCCGGTCGAGCCGTACGTCAGCTCGCCCGGATGCGCCTTCGCCCAGGCGACCAGGTCGGCCCAGGTCTTGAACGGCGAATTGGCCGGCACCGTGACGCCGAACGCATAGCCGGTTACGTTGATCACGTAGTTGATGTCTTTCACCGGGTCCCAGGCGAGCTTCGTCGTGTAGGGCAGCCGGAACACGCCGAGCGGGATCTGGCCGACCGTGTAGCCATCGGGCTGCGCGATCTGCAGCGCCTGCGCGGGCAGGCTGCCGCCAGCGCCGGGCTTGTTGTCGACGATCACGGGCTGGCCGAACACCTTCGAAGCGTTTTCGGCCAGCACGCGCATCGTCGCATCCGTCGGGCCGCCGGCCGAGAACGCGATCACGAGCTTGATCGGGCGCGCCGGGAAGCCGTTGCTCTGCGCACGAGCGAACAGCGCGGGTGCGGCCAGCGAAGCAGCGGACAGCTGCAAGATTTTTCTGCGTTGCATGGAAACGATTTCTCCTCGGGGTGGTGTGTGGTTGTGGTTCGGCTCAGACCTTCGCAACGAGCCAACGCGCAGGCCATGCACAAAAATGGCGCATGATCCCGCGGCTCCCCCGACGATACACGGCGCCATCGGACCATCTGTCCCGGGTTTGACGCAAACCGACCTTTGCCCCTCCCTGCAGTCCACACTTACAACCGCACGATTTTCATGACGACAGACACCAGCGCCGTGCATCCGGCTTTCAATCCGCCGCCACGAACCGATTCGCAGCCAGCTGCATCCGGCAGGGCCCCCAAAGCCACGCCCGAACCGGAAGAGGTGTCGGCCTCGGTCGTGAACGTCAAGAACCTGTCGCTGGCGATCATGGCCACGCTGGTGTCGATCGCCGCGCTGCGCCTGGGCAGCGGCATCTTCGTGCCGCTGATGCTGGGCGTGGTGTTGAGTTATGCGCTCACGCCGGTGGTGGACCGGCTCGTCAAATGGCACGTGCCGCGCTCGCTGGGTGCGGCGATCGTGGTATTCGGCCTGTGCGGCGCTTTGGGCTGGCTCGGCTACCGCTACGCCGACGACGCGCGCGCGCTGATCGATTCGCTGCCGGAAGCGGCCGAAAAACTGGCGCGCAGCATGACGAGCGACACCGGCGGGCCGAACCAGCCGAGCGCGCTCGAAAAAGTCGAGATGGCGGCGGTAAAACTGCAGAACGCCACCGCGGTCGACAAAGGCGCGGACGCGGCGCTTGCGCCCGCCAGCGCCAGCGCCGCATTGACCACGACGACCACGACCACGACGGTCACCAAAGCCGCCACGGCCAAATCCCCGGTTGCATCCGAACCGGCCGGCCCGGTGCGCGTGCAGGTCGAGCGGCCCAAGTTCAGCATCAAGGACTATTTGTGGACCGGCACCATGGGGCTGGTCAGCGGCCTCGGGCAACTGCTGGTGGTGATCGTGTTGACGTTTTTTCTGCTGTCGGCCGGCAACACGTTCCGGCGCAAGATGCTGCGGCTGGCCGGCCCGACCTTGAGCGAAAAGAAAGAAACGCTGGAAGCGATGGACCAAGTCAGCGACCAGATCCAGCGCTATCTGCTCGTAATGGCGCTGCTCAGCGTTTTGACCGGCGTCGTGACCTCGCTTGCGTTCTGGGCGCTCGGCATGCACCACGTCATCGCATGGGGCGTGATGGCGGCAGTGTTCAACCTGATCCCGTACCTGGGCGCGATTCTGGTCGCCGGTGGCTCGATGTTGGGCGCTTTCCTGCAGTTCGGCACGATCGAGATGGCGATCCTGATCGGCTTTGTCGGCATCGCGATTCACACCGTGATCGGTCAGTTCCTGACACCGTGGCTGACCGGCAAGGCCAGCCACATGAACTCGGTGACCGTGTTCATCGGTGTGCTGGCCCTGGGTTGGGTCTGGGGCCTGTGGGGCTTGTTCCTCGCGGTGCCGATTCTCGTGATCATCAAGGTGATCAGCGAACGCATCGACGACCTGAAGCCGATCGCCGAATTTCTAGGCGACTGAGGACGCCACCGCCACCACGTTGTTGACCGCAGGCGCTGCAGCGGCGCGCGCAAGCACCGCCGCCAGCACTTCGCCGGTCGGTGAGCCCATGCGCACGACTTCCTGCGGCGTGCCGGCCGCCACCACCCGCCCGCCCGACGTGCCGCCGCCCGGGCCCATGTCGATCACCCAGTCGGCTTCGGCGATCAGGTCCAGGTCGTGCTCGATCACGATCACGCTGTGGCCGCCGTCCACCAACCGGTGCAGCACGCGAATGAGCTGTTCGACGTCGGCCATGTGCAGGCCGACTGTCGGCTCGTCCAGCACGTAGAGCGTGTGCGGCGGTTTCTGGCCGCGGCGCGTGACGTCGTCGCGCACCTTGCTGAGCTCGGTCACGAGTTTGATGCGCTGCGCCTCGCCGCCCGACAGCGTCGGGGACGGCTGGCCCAGGGTCAGATAGCCGAGCCCCACGTCCTTCAACAACTGCAGCGGGTGGCCTATTCCCGGCATCGATGCGAAGAACTCGACCGCTTCGTCCACCTCCATCTGCAACACGTCGCCGACGCTCTTGCCTCGCCAGCTCACCGCGAGCGTCTCCGGGTTGAAGCGTGCGCCGTGGCAGCTTTCGCACGGCACCTTCACATCGGGCAGGAAGCTCATGCTGATCGTGCGCACGCCTTGACCTTCGCACGCAGTGCAGCGGCCTTCGCTGGTGTTGAACGAAAAGCGCCCGGGCCCGTAACCGCGCGCTTTCGCTTCGAGCGTCTGCGCGAACAGCTTGCGCACGTCGTCCCAGAAGCCGATGTAGGTGGCCGGGCAGCTGCGCGGCGTCTTGCCGATCGGCGTCTGATCGACTTCGAGCACGCGGTCGATGCCGCGAAAACCCGAGAGCGACGTGCAGCCGACCAGCGGTGGATACTTGCCCGCATCCATTGCGTCGCGCCCGGCTTTGGTCTGACGCTGGGCAACCAAAGCCGCGACGTTTTCCAGCAGCACGTCGCGCGCGATCGTCGACTTGCCCGAGCCCGATACGCCCGTGATCGCGACCAGCCGGCCCAGCGGCACGTCGACGTCGACACTGCGCAGGTTGTGCAGATTCGCACCGAGCAACTGCAAAGCACCCGCATCGTCGGACGTGCGCTTCGCCCGAACCGGGTGCGCAATCGCGTGTCGCAGATAGCGGCCGGTGACCGAATCGGGTGCGTTGCAGACCTCTTGAATCGTGCCCTGCGCGACCAGCCGGCCGCCGCGCTTGCCCGCGCTCGGCCCGATGTCGATGATGTGGTCGGCGCGCCGGATCGTCTCTTCGTCGTGTTCGACCACGACCAGCGTGTTGCCCTTGTCGCTCAAGGTCTGCAAGGCGTCCAGCAGGATGCGGTTGTCGCGCGCGTGCAGACCGATCGTCGGCTCATCGAGCACGTAGCAGACGCCCTGCAGCTGGCTGCCGAGTTGCGCGGCCAAGCGAATGCGTTGCGCTTCACCGCCGGACAACGTCGGCGCACCGCGGTCGAGCGTCAGGTAGTCGAGGCCGACCTGCTCGAGAAACGCGAGCCGGCTTTCGATCTCCGGCACCAGATCGCGCGCGATCTGCGCATCGCGCCCCTGCAGTTGCAGCCCGGCCACCCAGCGCCGCATCTCGGACACACTGTTTGCACCGAGTTCGGTGACCGATCGATGATCGAACTTGACCGCACGCGCGGTCGCATTCAACCGCGTGCCCTGGCAGCCCGGGCACGCGGTGTCGCTCAGGTCCTCGACTTCGGGTTCGGCAAAGGTCTGCTCGGTGCCGCGGTTGTCGTCGGCCTGCACCGAGTCGTCGAGCGCCGCGCGTTGCTCCTTGGTCAGCCGCACGCCGGTGCCGACGCAATCGGGGCACCAGCCGTGCTTGCTGTTGTAGCTGAACAGGCGTGGGTCGAGCTCGGCATAGCTGGTGCTGCAGACCGGGCAGGCGCGGCGTGCCGAATAGCTGGTCAACCGCCCGATGCCGGCGGTTGGCGTCTTGTCGCGCATCGCTTCACGCAAGCCATCGAGCCCGCTCAGCACATGCACGACGCCCTTGCCATGCTGCAACGCATCGGCCAGCGCCTGGCGCAGCAGCACTTCGTTTTCCGGCAGCACGTCGAGGCTGGCGACGGGCAGCTCCACCGTGTGTTCCTTGAAGCGGTCGAGCCGTGGAAAGCCGGTGGTCGGCAGAAACTCGCCATCGACGCGCAGATGCGTATGACCACGCGGCCGCGCCCAGTCGGCGAGCTCGGTGTAGACGCCCTTGCGGTTCATCACGAGCGGCGCGAGCAGCCCGATGTGCTGGCCGCGAAATTCCTTCAACAACTGCGCGGCGATGCTCTCGGGCGACTGCGGCTGCACCGCGGCGCCGTCGTGGATGCAGTGCTGGATGCCGAGCTTCACGTACAACAGGCGCAGGTAGTGCCAGACCTCGGTGGTGGTGCCGACCGTGCTCTTGCGCCCGCCGCGCGACAGCCGCTGCTCGATCGCAACCGTCGGCGGAATGCCGTAGACCGCATCGACTTCCGGCCGGCCCGCGGGCTGCACGATGCTGCGCGCATACGCGTTCAACGATTCGAGATAGCGCCGCTGCCCTTCGTTGAACAGGATGTCGAACGCCAGGGTCGATTTGCCCGAGCCGCTGACGCCGGTGATCACGTTGAAGCGCCCGCGCGGGATGTCCACCGAGAGCGACTTCAGGTTGTGCTCTTTCGCGTTCACGATCTGGATCGCGTTGCGGTCGTCGGCGGCGCTGGGCTTGGCCGCGTGCACCGCGTAGTTCGCGCTGCGTTCCGCGACTTGCTGCGGCCCGTTGCCGAGCGCGGCTTCGTAGTCGCGCAGCGCGGCACCGGTGTGCGAGGTGGGGTGTTGCCGCAGGTCGTCGGGCGTGCCCTGCGCGACCAGCTCGCCGCCGGCGTCGCCGCCGTCCGGGCCCAGGTCGATCAGCCAGTCGCTCGCGCGGATCACGTCGAGGTTGTGTTCGATCACGACGACCGAGTGATTCGCATCGAGCAGCCGGCGCAGCGCACGCATCAGCTTGGCGATGTCGTCGAAATGCAGGCCGGTCGTCGGCTCATCGAATAAAAACAGCGTGCCGCGCCCGTGTTTGCTTGATAAATTGCTGTCTTTTTTGGGTCCGATGCCGGGCTTGGCCGCATCGGCCAGAAAGCCCGCAAGCTTCAGCCGCTGCGCCTCGCCGCCGGACAAGGTCGGCACCGGCTGGCCGAGTTTCACGTAGTCGAGGCCGACTTCGACGATCGGCTTCAACGCACGGATCACCTCGCGGTCGTCGACGAACAGCACGGCCGCTTCGCTCACCGTGAGGTCCAGCACGTCGGCCACGTTCAACAGCCGCGGCATCGCGTCGCCGGGCGCCTTGCGCTCGATCGTGACTTCGAGCACTTCGGGTCGATATCGCTGGCCGTTGCAGTCCGGGCAGCGCAGGTAGATGTCGGACAGGAACTGCATCTCGACGTGCTCGAAGCCCGAACCCATGCAGGTCGGACAACGCCCGTCGCCGCTGTTGAAGCTGAACTTGGCAGCCGTCCAACCGCGCTGGCGCGCGAGCGGCGCGTAGGCGAACAGCACGCGCAGCGTGTCCCAGGCGCCGACGTAGCTGGCCGGGTTCGAACGCGCGGTCTTGCCGATCGGCGACTGGTCGACGAACACCATGTCGGCGAGTTGTTCGGCGCCGAGCAGCCGATCGAACGCGCCCGGTGCATCGGTCGGCCGGCCGAAGTGGCGCAGCAGCGCGGGCGCGAGCACGTCCTGCACCAGGGTCGATTTGCCGGAGCCGCTCACGCCCGTCACGCAGACGAGCCGCTGCAACGGCAGCTCGACCGTGACGTCCTTTAGGTTGTGCTCGCGCACGCCTTCCAGGATCAGCTTCGGTGTGCTGTCTGTCACCGGCCGTGCGAAGCCGGTGCTGATCTGCTTGCGACCGCCCAGGTAGGCGCCGGTCAGCGTATCGGCGCTGCGCAACTGCTCGGGCGTGCCGTCGAACACGATCTCGCCGCCGCGCTCGCCCGGTCCTGGGCCCATGTCGATCATGCGGTCGGCCGCGAGCATCACGGCCGGGTCGTGCTCGACCACGACCAGCGTATTGCCGGCATCGCGCAGGCGCCGCATCGCTTCGGTGATGCGGCCCATGTCGCGTGGGTGCAGGCCGATGCTCGGCTCGTCGAGCACGAACAACGTGTTCACCAGCGATGTGCCGAGTGCGGTCGTCAGGTTGATGCGCTGCACTTCACCACCGGACAAGGTGCGGCTCTGGCGGTCCAAGGTCAGGTAGCCGATGCCCACATCGCACAGGTATTTGAGCCGCGTGTTGATCTCGTCGAACAGCAGCTTCAGCGCCTGTGCTTCGCCGGGCTGCGCATGGGCCGCCTCGTTCAGTTCGAGATGGTCGAAAAAGCCTCGCAGCCGCTCGATCGGCAGCAGCATCAGGTCGTGCATGCAGAGGCCGGGCAGTGCTTCGAATTGCTCGCGCGACCAGCGCACGCCCACCGGCAGAAAACGCTGCGACGGGTCGAGCACCGCATCGGCCGCCGCCTTGCTGCCGATGCGCCACTGCAGCGGCTCGGTCTTGAGCCGCGCGCCGCCACACGTCTCACACGGCGTGTAGCTCCGGTATTTGGACAGCAGCACCCGGATGTGCATCTTGTAAGCCTTGCTCTCCAAGTACTTGAAGAAGCGTTTGATGCCGAACCACTTCTGGTTCCACTGCCCTTCCTTGAACCCGGGCTCGCCGTCGATCACCCACTGGCGCTGCGCGTCGCTGAGCTTGTTCCACGGCGTATCGCGCGGGATGCCGTGGGTTTCCGCGTGCCGCATCAGGTCGTCCTGGCACTCTTTCCAGGCGGGTGTCTGGATCGTCTTGATCGCGCCGGCGCGCAAGGTCAGCCGCTCGTTCGGGATCACCAATGAATAGTCGACGCCGATGGTCCGGCCGAAGCCGCGGCAGTCCGGGCACGCGCCGAGGCTCGAATTGAACGAGAACATCGACGGCACCGGGTCCGCATAACGCAAGTCGCTGTCCGGGCAGTGCAGGCCGGTGGAAAAGCGCCAGATCTCCGAGCGCTCTGCCTCTTCATCGAGCCGGTACACGCTCAAGCGGCCGCTGCCGCGCTTCAATGCGGTCTCAATCGCCTCCAACGCGCGCACGCGCTCGGTGCCGGCGAGCCGGAACCGGTCGGCGACCACGTCGAGCACCTTGCGCGGGCCGGTCGGCGTGGCGACTTCGCGCTCGGCCTGGACTTTCGTGAAGCCGCTCGCCGACAACCACTGCTCGACCTCGTCGGCGCTGGTGTGAGCCGGCAGCTCGACCGGAAACGTGACGGCCAGCCGCGGGTCACCGGCCGCCGCGCTGCGCGCCTGCAGCGCGGCATGGATCGTGTCCGGCGAATCGTGCCGCACGCCCAGTGCCGTCTCCCGGTCGAACAACTGCGCAGCGCGTGCGAACAACAGCTTCAGGTGATCGTTCAGCTCGGTCATGGTGCCGACCGTCGAGCGGGAGCTGCGCACCGGATTGGTCTGATCGATTGCGATCGCAGGCGGCACGCCTTCGACTTTGTCGACCGCCGGCTTGTCCATCCGGTCGAGGAACTGGCGTGCGTAGGCGCTGAACGTTTCTACATAGCGGCGCTGGCCTTCGGCGAACAGCGTGTCGAACACCAGGGACGATTTGCCCGAGCCGCTCGGGCCGGTCACGACCGTCAGCTCGCCAGTGCGGATGTCCAGATCGATGTTTTTGAGGTTGTGCTGGCGCGCACCGCGGATCCGGATCAAGCCTTGGGTCATCAAGCAGTCTTCTTCTGGAAATGGACAAAGCGCAATATTTTAGGAATCGGACTGGAATTTCCAGACCGCATGGGTATCCGTGATGGACTTGGCACAGCGAACAGCAGACCCATCCACGACACGGCGCGATTGCAAGAATTTTTCGACCAGCAAGTCCGACTTCATGTCGCTCAAAGCTGCCATTTGCACGGCCGCCCTGCTCGCGTGCTCCGGCATCGCCCAAGCACCGCTCCGGATTGGCCAGACGGCGGGCTGCACGGGCAACAACGCCGAAGGCGTCAAAGAAACGGCGGCCGGTGCCCGGCTGCACCTCGAGAGCGTCAATGCCAGAGGCGGCGTGAACGGCCAGAAGATCGAACCGCTGTCTCTGGACGATGGACAAGTGCCGAAAAAAGCGGCCGAGAACGCCAAGCAGCTCGCAGAAAGCCCGAACGTGCTCGCGCTGTTTGTGACCCGCTGCCGAGATGCAGGCGGTCGTGCGGATCGCCTCGGGCAAATCGGCAGCCGACGGCATCAAGGCACGGCGCGCAGCCGGCCCGAACGCGCAAGTCCTCAGCCTGTCCAACAACGCGTCGGCCGGTTTCGTGCAGGGTTTGGGCGACGCCTCGCGCGGCGTGATCGTGACCCAGGTGTTCCCCCTCGGAACGCTCCGACAGGCATCCGATGGTGAAGGAAGCAAAGGCCCTGCCCAAAGCGCTCGACGTCGCGGAGCTCAGCCCACCGATGCTCGAAGGATTCGCTGCCGCCAAAGCGTGGGTCGAAGGCCTGCGCCGGGCCGGCCAGCGTGGATCGGCACGCAACCTCGCGCTAAAAATTGGACCTGATCGTGCTTGGCCGATGGTGCGGCCGTTGTCTTCCGCTATAAATACTGCAGCTAAGGCGGTGCAAGACCGCTCATCGACCTGGCTTTGCAAAGCGTGCATGCGCATGGCGCGCAAGCGCAAAGCTTGCAAAGAACTTGCACCAGATCGTGCTGCCCGCAATCGCGGTCCACGTGTTGTAATGGAATGTGCCAAGCAGCACGCCCCCGATCGCGATCAGCACCGCGACGCCTGCGACCAAGTTGATCGCCAGCTCCCAAAACGCGAACTTCGCCGGCTCGGGTGGCGATTCCCCGCCCTTGATCGCCACCTCGGAGAAGTCGCGCCGCACCCCGATCCGCCAGGCCCGGCGCAGCCAGAAGAACGCGATCGGAAACAGCGCCAGGAACAGCACCCACGTCAACGCGACCGAACCGTCAAAAACCATCGTTGTGCCGTAGCTCCCGATTGCTGAGCAACCGAAAAGAAATCGGCCGCATGGGAAGCGGCCGAAAAGAAATTCACCAGCGAAGCGCCCACCGGCTCAACGGCCGCGAAGGGCCTTGCGCCACCCCACGCTCACTCTTAGCTCCAGCGGACGCCGTGGAGCAGATGCCGCCCCTGGTAGGGGGGAAAGCGAAAGCCGACCGAAGGGAGCGAAGCCTAAGGGAGAGCCTTAGTGCGCGCCATCCACCCGAGTCGACCCGCGCGGGATCCGCACCGCTTCCACCATCTGCTGGATGTGCAGCGGCGGCGCCTTGGTCACCTTGTCGACCAGGAACGCCACCAGGAAGTTGACCCCTGCGCCGACCGCACCGAACGCTTCCGGCGTGATGCCGAAGAAGCTGTTCGGCCCGCCGATCAGGTCCAGATAGCCGGTGCCTTTGAGGAAGAAGATGCCCTTGTGCGCGAACACGTAGAACAGCGTGACGAACAGGCCCGCGAGCATGCCGGCCATCGCGCCTTCCTTGTTCATCTTCTTGCTGAAGATGCCCATCATGATCGCCGGGAACAAGGAGCTCGCGGCAATACCGAACGCGAGCGCCACGGTACCGGCCGCGAACCCCGGCGGATTCAGGCCCAGCCAGCCCGAGATCACGATCGCAACCGCCATCGCGACCTTGCCCGCCAGCAATTCGTTTTTCTCACTGATGCGGGGGTTGAACACGTTCTTGATCAGGTCGTGCGAGACGGCCGCCGAGATCGCCATCAACAGCCCGGCTGCGGTGGACAGCGCCGCCGCCAAGCCACCTGCTGCGACCAACGCGATCACCCAGTTCGGCAGCAGCGCGATCTCCGGATTCGCGAGCACGATGATGTCGGCATTCACGTCAAGCTCGTTGCCTTTCCAGCCGGCTGCGTCGGCCTTCTGTTTGACTTGCGGGTCGGTGCTCTTGTCGTTGTAGTACTGGATGGTGCCGTCGCCGTTCTTGTCGGTGAACTTCAGCAGGCCGGTCGCTTCCCAACGCTTCATCCAGTCGGGGCGTGCTTCGTACTTCAACGACGAGCCCGCTGCGAACGGGCTCGTGTCCTGCATCACGACGCCTGGCGTTACGGTGCGCAGCAGATTCATCTTGGCCATCGCACCGACCGCCGGGGCCGTCGTGTAGAGGATCGCAATGAACACCAGCGCCCAGCCAGCCGAAGACCGCGCGGCCTTCACGCTTGGGACGGTGAAGAATCGCATGATGACGTGCGGCAGGCCCGCGGTGCCGATCATCAGCGACAGCGTGTACATGAACATGTTGAGCTTGCTGCCCGGCAACATCGTCGTGTACTGCCCGAAGCCGAGTTCGGTCACGACCTGATCGAGCTTGGCCAGCAGCGACACGTCGTGGCCGATCAGGTTCGAGCCCAGCCCGATCTGCGGCAGCACGCTGCCCGTGAGTTGCAGTGAGATGAACACCGCCGGCACCGTGTAAGCCAGGATCAGCACGATGTACTGCGCAACCTGCGTGTAGGTGATGCCCTTCATGCCGCCGAACACCGCGTACGCAAACACGATCGCCATGCCGACGTAGATGCCGACGTCCGACGACACCCCGAGAAAGCGCGAGAACGCGATGCCAACGCCCGTCATCTGGCCGATGATGTAGGTGATCGACGCGGTCAGCAGGCAGATCACCGCGATCGTGCTGGCCGACTTCGAATAGAACCGGTCGCCAATGAACTGCGGCACCGTGAACTTGCCGAACTTGCGCAAGTACGGCGCCAGCAACATCGCCAGCAGCACGTAGCCGCCGGTCCAGCCCATCAGGAACAGCGCACCGCCGTAGCCCATGTTCGAGATCAGGCCGGCCATCGAAATGAACGATGCCGCGCTCATCCAGTCGGCGGCCGTGGCCATGCCGTTGGTAACCGGGTGCACACTGCCGCCGGCGGCGTAGAACTCGCTGGTGGAGCCGGCCCGGGCCCAGATCGCGATGCCGATGTAGAGCGCGAAGCTCAGACCGACCGCGAGGTAAATGGTGGTTTGCAGATCCATGTGTTTCGCAACCGGTTATCGGCGTGTTTGGGTGGTTTGCGTGCGGACCGCAGGTTTCGCAGGCAGGCGATTGGCAGGCCGCTCTTCATCGACGTCGAAGCGTCGATCGATCACCCCCATGCGCCAGCTGTAATAGAAGATCAGCACGATGAAGATGTAGATCGAGCCCTGTTGCGCGAACCAGAAACCCAGCGGGTAGCCGCCCAGATGGAACTGGTTGAGCCAGTCGGCGAACAGAATGCCGGCGCCGAACGACACCAGAAACCAGACCACCAGAATGCCGCCCAGCAACCGAAGCGTGGCGCTCCAGTAGGCTTGGGATGTGTCGTCAAGTGACATAAGCCATCCTTCTTGTTGAATCGATCCGAATAGAGAAGCCCCTGGATGTGAACGAGTCGCCTGCCCGACTCGGCGCAGGCGGATTTCCCTGTCGCGTGAGGCGCAACCGCAACCGTAACCGATCGTGTGAAGCGAATCACCGCTTTTGGGCATACCGTCAGGGAATCACCGGAGCGGACAAACCCTGCCGCCGATCCACGGCCGAAGGTGAACGCGGCACCCAGCCAGGTTCAACATGATCGGCTGTGCGCGTCGGCAACAGCCGCGCACGAGCTGGGCGCGAAGGGGCGGGTCCGCCCGAATCCTGTTGGTCGGCGTCAGCGTCGGCGCTGAATGCCAATGGGCCGACCCAGCGGCTCATCCCACTGCGCCTGCGTCAGCCCTTCGTCGTCCAGCAGATGCGCGCGCAACATCGGCAGCGCATCGAACCCCCAGAAGATTCGGCCATCGACGACGAAGCTCGGCACACCGAACAAGCCCAGCGCCAGCGCTTCGTCGGTGAGCGCATGCAGCCGCGCTTTCACTGCCGGGTCCTGCGGATCGCGCGCGGGCACCAGCCGCTCGCGCAGCGTATCGAGCCGCTGCGGATCCGCCGCGTCGAGCCCCGATTGCCAGACGTGGCGAAAGATCGTTGTGCAGACGTACCGGTTCGGCAGCCCGGCGTCGGCCGTGGCGCACGCCACCGCAAGCCGCAACGCGCCGAGCGGGTTGAAAGGATGCATCGCGGGGTGGCGCAACCGGATGCCGTTCGTGCGCGCCAGCCAGGACACATGCCGGCTGGTCCAGTCGCGCTTGGCTGCGATCTCGGCCGGACCGAGCTGCCCGTGTGCGTTCAGCAACGCGCCGAACACGATCGGCTTGTAGGCCACCGCATAGCTGCCCGCGTCCTGCAGCGCGACCGGCAGATGCTCGAACGCCAGGTAAGCGTAAGGCGAGATGAAATCGAAATAACAGTCGATCTGCTTCATGGGTGTCCCTGATGGGTTCGGGCTTGTTGCGTCCGGCACCGGTTCGGCGCCGCCGGCGTCAAACGCCGTGGTCGGCTGCGGTCGCGGCTTGCGCGCGCTGCCCCAGTTGCTGCCAGATCGCGCGCTTGGACGGTTCGGTCAACGCGCCCCAGTCCATGATCTCGTCGATCGTGCGCAGGCAGCCCTCGCAAAACCCGGTGGCCTCGTCCATCTGGCAGACCGATATGCAGGGCGATGGGGCCGGCGCTGCCGGCGCAGCGGCCACCCGGCGCGCCGCAGCGGCCACGGCATGGGCATGTGCGTTCATCGGACGGGTGGCTCGGTCGGTGAGGGTGGTGAAAACACGGGAGCAGGCGCCCGGTCGGCCGCTTCCTGCAGCACATCCGCCACCCGCGCCCCACCCGTCAACGCAGGCAGATCGCTCGGTCGCAGCAGAAACACCGCCTGCGGATGACCGGCCGCCGCCCAGATCGCGTCGAAGCGCGACAGCGACCGATCGATCAGACAAACCGGCGGGAGCAACAGCCCGACCGGTGCCACGCCGCCGATCGAAAACCCCGTCTTCGACTTCACGAACTCGGCATCGGCGCGCCCGATCGGCCCCACCAGCGCTTCGACCTTGCGCTCATCGACGCGGCCGTCGCCTGCCGCGATCACGAGCACCGCGGCCGCATCGGCGCGGCGCTTGAACACGATGCTCTTGGCGATCTGGCCGAGCGCGACGCCGAGCACATCGGCCGCTTGTTGCGCGGTGCGCGCCGATTGCTCCAGCAGCGCGGGTGCGTGCGCGTGTCCTTGCTCCAGCAAGACGCGCGCGACCCGACGCACGCCCTCGGGCAACGGCTTGAGTTCGGCGCCGCACATCAGACATGCCCCACGTCTGCAACGCGTTTGACGGAACGCGCACGACCCAAGTCCCGCACCACCGGCAACTGGTGACCTGCCTGCGGAGGCCGCTTTGACGAACGGCACGCCCGGGCGTGCCGGTGCACCACCCGCCCGATCGGCCAACACGCCTCACGCAGCCGCTGCGGGTCGCTCACAAGCGCCACCAGCCGGCGAGCGGCAGTGCCTGTCGAGCCAAACGATCCCGACGGCTGCTGCACCGTCGAGCGCTCGGACATGCGCATCACGTCAGTACCCCCGGCCACGGTCGACCACCCCACGGATCGGCTCGCCGCGCTCGACCGCCTCGATCTTGCCGGCGATTTGTGCGATCGTGTCTTCGCGCAGCGTGCGCGCCGAGGTGTGCGGTGTGACGACGATCTTCGGATGCGCCCAGAATGGATGCTCGGGTGGCAACGGCTCGGTCGTGAACACGTCAAGCGCGGCGCCTGAGAGCTGGCCGCCGGCGAGCGCTTCGAGCAAGTCGGCTTCGACCAGATGCTCGCCGCGCGCGACGTTGATCAGGAAGCCGCCGGCCGGCATCGCGGCGAACGTCTCGCGGTTCAGAATGCCGCGCGTGTCCGGCGTGAGCGGCAGCAGACAGACCAGGATGCGCGTACCGGCCAGGAACGTCGGGAACTGCGCGTCGCCGGAAAAACATTCGACGCCCGGCACGCTTTTAAGCGTGCGGCTGAATCCGCGCACCGGAAACTCGAAGTGCTGCAGCGCCTGCGCGACGCGTTGCCCGAGCACCCCGAGTCCCATGATGCCGACCGTGAAGTCGGCGCGGCGGTGCGGCTTGCGAAACGCCCACTTCGCACTTGCCTGCTCGGCCACGTAGGCATCGAGCTCGCGGAAATGCCGGATCACGGCCTGGCAGACGAACTCGGCCATCTGCACCGACATGCCGGCATCGTCCAGCCGCACCAGCAGCAGTTCGGGCGGCAGTTTCAGCTTCAGCAGCGCATCAACCCCGGCGCCGATGTTGAACAGGCCGCGCAACTTCGGTTGCTCGTCGATGAATTGCTGCGGCGGCGCCCAGACCACTGCGTGATCGGCCTGCGGCGCGCCGCTTTGCCAGGGTTCCACCACCGCGTTCGGCAGTGCGGCGCGCAGGCCTTCGAGCCATGGCTCGGCCTTGGTGTGGGCGGCGTGAAACAGGATGCGCATGGTTGTCGTTGTCGTGGAGGTCGTCACGCCGCCTTGGCGCCGAGCCGCAGCAGCTCCGCACCTTCTGCGACCTGGTCGCCCGGCGCGTAGAGCAGTTCTTCCACCACGCCGTCGGCGGGCGCGGCCATCGTGTGCTCCATCTTCATCGCTTCCAGCACCGCCAGCGGCTGGCCGGCCGAAACCGCGTCGCCGGCGCTCACCAGAAACGCGACCACCTTGCCCGGCATCGGCGCGCTCAGATTGCCGCCCTGCGCCGCGTCTTCGCCCGCGTGCGCGAGCGGGTCGAGCAACGCGATGCGGGTGGCACCGACCGGCGTGAAGACATGCAATTGCTCACCCTGGGCGTACACGTCGGCGCACACGCGCTGGCCGTTGAATTCGAGTTCGATGGCCCTGGCGTCGACCGACTGGCCGTGCGCATCGGCCGCACGCCGAAACGTCAGCAGCGCGGTCGCGTCGTCGATCGACAGCTGCAGTGCGCCGTCGTGCAGACAGCACAGTTCGGCGCATACGGGTTGTGCATGGAAGTCGAAGTCGAACCGCCGCGTGCGCACGCCGTGCGACTGCCAGCCGTCGCGGCGGGAGAACGGGTTTGCGTCTTCCTGCGCACGCTCATACAACAGCGTGTGCGCAATGGCCGCCGCACCGGCCACCGCGAGGCCGACCGGCTCCTGATCGAACAACCGCTCGCGTTCGCGCGGAATCAGCGCCGTGTCGAGCCGTGCCTGCGCGAACGACGGTGTGGCCAGCACGTAACGCAGGAACTGCACATTGTTGTTCAGGCCGACGATGTGCAGTTGCGCCAGCGCAGCGTCGAGCCGCGCCAACGCCTGTTCGCGCGTGTCCCCATGCACGATCAGCTTGGCAATCATCGGGTCGTAAAACGGCGAGATCGCATCGCCTTCTCGCACGCCGTCGTCGATGCGGACGTTGCCGCGTGTGAAGCTCGTCGCAGCCGGTTTGCGATAGATATTCAGCCGCCCCGTGGCCGGCAGAAAGTCGTTGTCGGGCGTCTCGGCGCTGATGCGCGCTTCGATCGCGTGGCCGCAGATCTTCAAGTCCGCTTGCGCAAGCGGCAACGGCTGCCCGACCGCCACACGCAGCTGCCACTCGACGAGGTCCTGGCCCGTGATCGCTTCCGTGACCGGGTGCTCGACCTGCAGCCGCGTGTTCATCTCCATGAAGAAAAAGCGCATGGCGCCGTCATCGCCCTGCTCGACGATGAACTCGACCGTGCCCGCGCCGACATAGCCGACCGCACGCGCAGCCGCCACGGCCGCATCGCCCATCTGCTGGCGCATCTCGGGCGTCATGCCGGGCGCGGGCGCTTCTTCGAGCACCTTCTGGTGCCGGCGCTGCACCGAGCAATCGCGCTCGAACAGATGCAGCACGTTGCCGTGGGCATCCGCAAACACCTGGATCTCGATGTGGCGCGGGCGCTGCACGTACTTTTCGATCAGCACGGCCGCATCGCCGAAGCTGTTGATTGCTTCGCGCTGGCAGGAGGCAAGCGCCGCTGCAAAATCCTTCGCCTGCTCGACGACGCGCATGCCTTTGCCGCCGCCGCCCGCGCTGGCCTTGATCAGCACCGGGTAGCCGATCCGTTCGGCCTCCGCTTCGAGCAGCGCCGCGTCCTGGTCCGCGCCGTGGTAGCCGGGCACCAGCGGCACGCCGGCGCGCTCCATCAATTGCTTGGATTCGGCTTTCAGCCCCATCGCGCGGATCGCCTGCGGCGGCGGGCCGATGAAGACCACGCCGGCTTCGGCACAGGCACTCGCGAACGCGTCGTTCTCGCTCAGGAAGCCGTAGCCGGGATGGACCGCTTGCGCGCCCGTGTCGGCGGCGGCCTGCAGGATGCGCTCCCAGCGCAGGTAGCTGTCTTTCGGAGAACTGCCGCCGATGTGCACCGCTTCGTCGCAGACTGCAACGTGTTTGGCGTGCGCGTCCGCGTCAGAGTAAACCGCCACGGTCTCGATGCCGAGCCGGCGCGCAGTGGCCGCCACACGGCAGGCAATCTCGCCGCGGTTGGCGATCAGGATTTTTTTGAACATTCGCACCTCATCTCATTCAAGCCAGGTTCGGATTCGACGACAGCAGCCGCGACAGCCGTCTGAAGGCGGTTCGCAAAAACTTGAACAGCGCCCATGCCACGATCCACATCAGGATCACGACGGGCACCAGCAGCACCACAAAGAGCAGCGGGTGCGTCGCGGCGAGCCAGACCGCGCCGACCGACGCGCCGTCTTCGATCAGGCTCGCCCCGATGTTGGTGAACGGCTCCGGCGATGTGTTGATGGCGGCGCGCGTGGTGGTCTTGGCGGCCTGGCTGGTCGCCGCCAGCGTGCCGCCGAGCAGCGCCGCGAGCAACGTCATGACGCCGTTGTCGGCACCGAAAAACACGGCGGCCGCCAGCAGCGTGCCGGCCGGTATCCGGATCGCGCTGTGCATCAGGTCCCAGAGCGAATCGAAGCCGGGAATCTTGTCGGCGAAAAATTCCATGAGCAGCATCACGCCGCTCACCGTCAGGATGGCCGGATGCTGCAACACCTGCAAGCCGGCCGGCAACATCACGCCGCCGGCCGCCCCCATCAAGCCGACCATGAACACGACCGCATAGAGTCGAAAGCCGCTGGCCCAGCCGAGCGCCGCGGCCAGCGCCATCAGACTCGGCAAGTCCAGCTTGCTGGTGGCCTGTGAGACGCCCGCGACCCAGTCGCGGTCCGGATGCAGGCCGATGGTGTGCAGCCACTGCACGAGGTCGAGCCAGGCGGTGTTGTCCATGAATGCTTCAGTGCGCCGACGCCGGGGCAAACCACCCTGCTGTGCGGCCGGCCCGAATCATTTGCCGGCCAGCCACGCGGGCTTGCGCTTTTGCAGGAATGCCTGCACGCCTTCGCGCCCCTCATCGGTCGCGCGGATGTCGGCAATGCCGAACACGGTTTGGTTGACCAACGCTTCGTCGATGTCGCGGCCCGCCACGTCGTGGATCAGCCGCTTGCAGACGCGAACCGCGTTCGGGCTGGCCGCCAGCAGCGCCTGCACGATCTGCGCGACTTCGGCGTCCAGCGCCTCGGCGCCGACCGCCTCATGCACAAGGCCGATGCGCGCCGCTTCGGCCGCATCGAACCGCTCGGCCGTCAGAAAGTATCGATGGGCGGCCCGCGCGCCGATCGCGCGGATCAGGTACGGGCTGATGGTGGCCGGGATCAGTCCGATCTTGACTTCGCTGACGCAGAAATTCGCGACGTCGGCCGCGATCGCAATGTCGCATGCCGTGACCAGCCCCAGCCCGCCCGCGTAAACATCGCCCTGCACGCGCGCCACGGTCGGCTTCGGGCATTCGTGAATCGTCTTCAGCATGTCCGCGAGCTTGGCCGCGTCGGCCAGGTTTTCTTCGCGCGAATAGTCGGCCATGCGCCGCATCCAGTTCAGATCCGCACCCGCGCAGAACGCCTTGCCGGTCGCGGCCAGCACGATGCAGCGCACGTCTTCGCGCACGCCGAGCACGCGGAACGCCGCCGTCAACTCCGCGATCATGTCGTCATTGAACGCGTTGCGCACGTCGGGACGGTTGAGCACGACGGTGGCGACGTGACCGTCGACGGCGATCTGCAGGGATTTGATGGGGTCGTTGGTCATGAGGGTACTTTCAGCCGATCCCCCGCGCGTTGCAGTCGCGATGCGGTTCAACAACGGCTCGAATCACCGGGCGGTGAAAGGCAAGGGCTTCGGGCGGCTTCATCGGTTTGTATTCGGGAGGGTTCGGTCCATTGTGCGATCGATGCGACGCATCACCGATCAATACCGCTTCGCCACTGTTTCCAACACCGCTTCGGTTGCGTCGCCGCCGATGGCCAGCACGCGCGCATCGCGACAGAGTCGTTCGATTGCCATCCCCCGGATGTAGCCGATGCCGCCGTGAAACCGCTGACAGGTCGGCACCACCTCGTTGGCGAGTTCGCCGGTCAGCGCCTGCAACATCGACATCGCTCGGGGGTGGTGCAGACGTTGTTCATCGCGTGGCTCAATCTCAGGATTCGAATTCGCTGCGTGACACGCCCGGCTGGCGAACGATGGACTGCAGCGTTTCGATGCGGATCTCTGCGCGATCGGGCACCGGCATCTGGCGATGTCCAGTTCCGGGCACCGCGACGAATAGCCGTTGGCCTCTGGTTCGACGATTGCCGTCAGATTCATTGGGCTTTCCTTTGCATCGTTTGCTCATCACATCCGAAACACGCCGAACTTCGGTTCGCCCGTAGGCGCATTCATGCTCGCCGCCAACCCCAGCGCCAGCACGCGCCGTGTGTCGGCCGGATCGATCACGCCGTCGTCCCAGAGCCGCGCGCTTGAATAGTACGGATGCGACTGGTGCGCGAACTGATCGAGCACGGGCTGCTTGAAAGCAGCTTCTTCTTCCGTGCTCCACTGCCCGCCGCGCGCTTCGATGCCGTCGCGCTTGACGGTGGCGAGCACGCCGGCGGCTTGCTCGCCGCCCATCACGCAGATGCGCGCGTTCGGCCACATCCACAAGAAACGCGGGCCGAATGCGCGACCGCACATGCCGTAGTTGCCAGCACCGTAGCTGCCGCCGATGATGACGGTGAACTTCGGCACCTGCGCGGTGGCCACGGCCGTCACCATCTTGGCGCCGTGCCTTGCGATGCCTTCGTTCTCGTACTTGCGGCCGACCATGAAGCCAGTGATGTTCTGCAGAAACACGAGCGGGATCTTGCGCTGGCAGCACAGCTCGATGAAGTGCGCGCCCTTCTGGGCCGACTCGGAAAACAGGATGCCGTTGTTCGCGACGATGCCCACCGGCATGCCTTCGATGTGAGCGAAGCCACAGACCAGCGTCGCGCCGTAACGCGCCTTGAACTCGTGGAACTCGGAAGCATCGACGATGCGCGCGATGATCTCGTGCACGTCGTAGGGTTTGCGCGTATCGGCCGGGACGATGCCGTAGAGTTCTTCTGCTGCGAATTTGGGAGCAACGATGGCTGATTCCGAGTGCGCCTCAGCCGATTTTTGTTCAAAATCCCGATGCTGCGGCGCTGGCTGGCGCGCATTCAGGTTCGCGACCGCCGTGCGCGCGAGCTTCAGCGCATGCGCATCGTTTTGCGCCAGATGATCGGCCACGCCGGACAGCCGCGTGTGCACGTCGCCACCCCCTAAGTCTTCCGCCGACACGATCTCGCCGATCGCGGCTTTGACGAGTGGGGGCCCACCCAGAAAAATCGTGCCCTGATTCCTCACGATGATCGATTCGTCGCTCATCGCGGGCATGTAGGCGCCGCCGGCGGTGCAACTGCCCATCACCACAGCGATCTGCGCAATGCCATCGGCGCTCATCTGCGCCTGGTTGTAGAAGATGCGGCCGAAATGGTCGCGGTCCGGAAACACCTCGTCCTGATTCGGCAGATTCGCGCCACCCGAATCGACCAAGTAGATGCACGGCAACCGGTTCTGTTGCGCGATCTCCTGCGCGCGCAAGTGCTTCTTCACCGTCATCGGGTAGTAGGTGCCGCCCTTCACCGTCGCGTCGTTGCAGACCACCATGCAGGTCACGCCGGCCACACGCCCGATGCCCGTGATCAGGCTCGCGCCCGGCGCGTCGCCGCGGTACATGTCGTGCGCAGCGAGTGGCGCGATCTCGAGGAACGGCGTGCCGGGATCGAGCAGCAGCTGCACGCGGTCGCGCGGCAGCATCTTGCCGCGCGCGGTGTGCTTGGCACGCGCCTGGCTGCCGCCGCCGGCCGCGGACTTCTTCACTTGGGCGTTGAGGTCCGCAACCCGTGCGCGCATGGCCTCGGCATTGGTCTGAAAGTCGGCGGAGCGGGCGTTGAGTCGGGTGTCCAGAATGGCCATCGGTGGTCTCTTTGCAAATCGTGGTCGCCCGGGGTGGCTCGGCCGGCGAGTGGGCGGGCTCATTGTTGCATCCGACGCTGCGGAGTCGTCTTCGCAGGTGGCCTGCGGGTCTGCGCGTCGCGCTACGAACCGGTCTCACCCCACCTCTGCGCAATCCATTCGGTGAGGCAACCACGTCCAGGTGTGTCTCCAACAGCAGCGGTCTACACTTTTGTTCATTTCAACCCAGCTGCCACAGGCACGATCACCAATGATTTCACTTGCTCGCCGCGGCTTCGTTGCAGCCGCACTGCTTGCCTCTGCCTCGATTGCCAGCGCCGCCTTTCCCGACAAGCCGATCACGCTGGTTGTGCCCTGGGCGCCGGGAGGCTCGACCGACATCCTGGCGCGGGCCCTGGCGGACCAGCTCGGCAAGTCGATGGGCCAACCTGTGATCGTCGAAAACCGCGCGGGCGCATCGGGCAACATCGGCTCCAACCTGGTCGCCAAGGCGAAGCCGGACGGCTACACCCTGCTGGTTGGCTCGATGAGCACGCACGCGATGAACCCGGCGCTGATGCCGATGCCGTTCAAAGGCGTCGACGACTTCACGCCGATCGCGCTGCTGGCCAACGTGATCAACACGATGGTCGTGAATCCATCTGTCCCGGTCAAGAACGTCAAAGAGTTCGTGGCCTATGCCAAAGCAAACCCCGGCAAGCTCGCATATGCAACCGCCGGCTCGGGCTCGACCAACCACCTGAGCGCGGTGCTGTTCGAGAAAGCCGCCGGCATCGAAATGCTGCACGTGCCGTACAAGGGCGGTGCGCCGGCGGTGCTGGACACGGTCGGCAACCAGACACAGGTGCTGTTCTCGGCCGGCACCCAGACGCTGCCGCACGTGAAAGCCGGCAAGCTCACGCTGCTGGCGGTGACGGAGGCCCAGCGCTCCAGTCTGCTGCCCGATGTGCCGACCGTGGCCGAAACGCTGCCGGGCTATGCGCTCGGCGTCTGGTACGGCCTGTTCGGCCCAGCCGAGCTGCCCAAAGAATTGGTCGATCAACTCAATGCGGCAGCCAATCAAGCCCTGGCCGAGCCGGCGGTGCGCGCCCGCATGGACGCGATGGGTGTCGAGGTCGTCCGAGCGACGCCCGAACAGTTTGCAAGTCAGCTGCGGCGCGATGCGGACCAGTACGGCAAGTTGATCACCGATCTGGGCATCAAGGCCGAGTGAGGGAGGCTTGAATCCGGATCTGCCGAGCGCCGCGGGGTCTGTGTTGCGCCTGCCGTTCGATGCTTGCGCGATCTTGTGCGAGACCGTGCCCGGCGCGCGCACGTTGGACGCGGCCATGCGCGCAATCGAGTGCGTGCGGGCGGATGCGCTGGGGCCGGGCCTGCTGACTGTGAATCTGCGTTGTGACGAATGCGGATTGGCATCTTGCCCGGCGCCTTCACTTTCGTCGCCTTCGCTGCCATTGCCGCTGCGGTCCGACGAGGATTCCACCGTGGCGTTGCAACGTCTCTGGAGTTCCGACCCCGCGGCCTACCCGGTGGCCGGCCGAAAGCGCAAAGCCTGGACCGCGTGGACGCGGCAGCTCTTCGAACGCGGGGAGGTCTTCATTGGCGAAGGGGCGCCCGCACTCGCTTCGGTGTTCGACGATCACGAGCGCATCGCCTCGCTGGGCCTGCGCGCCGTTGTCAATGTGCCGCTGCGAGACGCCGACCGCGGCCATCCGTTTGCAACCTTCAATGTGTTGGGTGAGCGTGACCATTGGCAGCTGGAAGAGGTCTGGCTGATCCGCCTGCTCGCAGCGATCGCGACGCCTGCCATCGCGCGCGGTGCCCGATCGGGCGCTGCCTGAACATCGTCCGTACACGAGCGCTTCGCTGCGTGCCCACACCGTTACGAACCATCGGAAAAACCCACCATGACCTTCACCACCCGCCCCGAGATCGTCGGCACGTTCGGCGTCGCCGCATCGACCCACTGGCTCGCGTCGCAGACCGCCATGGGCGTGCTGGAGCGCGGCGGCAACGCGTTCGACGCGGCGGTCGCCGGCGGCTTCGTGCTGCAGGTCGTCGAGCCGCATCTGAACGGCCCGGGCGGCGAAGTGCCGATCCTGTTCTGGGACGAGGCGCGAGCGGCGTGTCACGCTCCATCTGCGGCCAAGGGCACGGCCCCGGCGGAGGCGACCGCGCACGCGTTTCAGCGCATGGGGCTGGAGCAGGTCCCCGGCATCGGCCTGCTGCCGGCCACCGTGCCGGGCGCGTTCGGTGCGTGGCTCACGCTGCTGCGCGACCACGGCACCTGGTCGCTCGCCGACGTGCTGGCGCCGGCCATCGGCTACGCGCGCGACGGCTTTCCGCTGATTCCGCGCGCGGTGCAGGCGATCCATCGCGGTGCAGGATCTGTTTCGCACACACTGGCCTTCGTCGGCCGACGTCTGGCTGCCCGACGGCCGCGTGCCGCAGCCCGGCGCGCTGTTTCGCCTGCCGAAGCTGGCCGCAACCTAGGAGCGGCTGCTCGCAGAAGCGAACCGCGAAGGCGGCAGCCGCGTGCAGACCATCGATGCCGCACTGCGCTGCTGGTATCAGGGGTTTCGTCGCCGCCGAGATCGACCGCTACTACCGCACCACCGCCGTCATCGACACCACCGGCCAACCGCAACAACGGCCTGCTGCGCTACGACGACATGGCGCAGTGGCGGCCGACCGTGGAAGCGCCGTTGACGCTCGACTTCGGCCGCTACACGGTCGCCAAGTGCGGCTTCTGGAGCCAGGGGCCGGCGTTCCTGCAGCAGCTCGGCATGCTGCGCCACGCGGGGCTGGAGCAGCACGCGCCGCACACGCGCCGGCTTCGTGCACCGCGATCGCCGAGGCCGCCAAGCTGGCGATGGCCGATCGGCTCGCCTGGTACGGCACCGCGCCCGGCTGCCGATCCCGCCGCGCAGCGCGCGCTGCTGTCCGACGACTACCTGCGCGCAGCGCTGGCAGCAGGCGTCGGACCGCGCCGCCACGCAGCTTCAGCCCGGCACGCCGCTCGGCCGATCGCCGCATGTGCCGGACCTCGACGTTGCGCGCCGCACGCTTGCTGCACGCCGACACGCGCTTCGGCATCGGCGAGCCGACGTTTGCCGCGCTGCCGCCGGTGTCCGAATGGGCCGAGCGCGAAGTCTTCGTCGGCGACACCTGCCACATCGACGTGATCGACCGGCACGGCAACATGGTCGTCGGCCACGCCGTCGGGCGGCTGGCTGTCGTCGAGCCCGGTGATTCCGGCGCTCGGCTTCTCGATCAACACGCGGCTGCAGATGACTTGGCTGGACGACGGCCTGCCCAAGCAGCTTGACGCCCCGGCGTGCCGCCCTGCACCACGCTGTCGCCCTCGATGGCGCTGCGCGACGGCGAGCCGTACCTGGCGTTCGGCACGCCGGGCGGCGACCAGCAGGACCAGTGGTCGCTTGCGTTTTTCCTGCGGCACGCGGTGCACGGCATGAACCTGCAGCAGGCGATCGATGCGCCGGCCTGGCACGTCGACCATTTCCCCGCATCGTTCTGGCCGCGCACGACCACGCTGAACCGGCTGACGGTGGAGTCGCGGTTTTCGACGACGTGATCCAGCAGCTGCGCGGCGCAGGCCACGACGTGAAGGTCGGTGACGCTTGGTCCGAGAGCCGGATGTCGGCCTGCAGCCGCGAGCGCGATGCGCAGGGCCGGCTGATGCTGCGGGCCGCGGCCAATCCGCGCGGCATGCAGGGCTACGCGGCGGGGCGGTAGACGGCAGCAGCGCTGTGGATATGACCGACAGGGAATGGCTTACAACATCGCCTGTAGAGAGTGACTCTTTGAAGCCGACGGAACAATGCATTTCGCGTCAGTCCCCTGCAACGAAGTCGCTGTGATTCAACAGGCAAGTGCGGTGCTTCGCAGTGCAGGCAAGCCTCGGTGAAGTGGGGCAACAGTTATCGAAGCAAGGTAGGCAGACGGCTTTGCGGGTCGCGCAGTTGTGCCAAGCGGTGCAGGACGCCAATGGCCAGACGGTGCAAGTGGCCTGGGCCGATCAGGGCTACACGGGCAAGAACGCCAAGGCGGATGCGCAAGCTGCAGGCGTCGAACTGCGCGTGGTCAAGCTGCCTGAGGCGAAGAAGGGCTTTGTGCTGCTGCCCAGGCGCTGGACGGTGGAGCACAGCTTCGGCTGGCTGGCGCACTTTCGCCGGCTGTCGCGCGACTTCGAGCGCTTGTCTCATGTGTTGGCAGCGCTGCATTTCCTGGTCTTCGTCACGCTCATGCTGCCCAAGGCCGCGACGCTTTTTGGTGCAGAGGAAAGTGCATAACACGCGTTAGTCCCGCCATAGGGCATGGACCAAGTGCTGCGCCCGAGGTCATGACGTCGGCGTCGGGTTATTTTGGGCATAAAAATTGCCCCGCACTCGAGCCAGATCACTGCATTCGAGGAGTTCATGCTATGCCGAAGGGTGACAAATCAGCTTACACCGACAAGCAAAAGCGGCAAGCCGAGCATATCGAGGAGGGTTACGAACAGCGTGGCGTTCCCGAAAAGGAGGCGGCCGGCCGTGCTTGGGCCACCGTCAACAAGACGTCCGGCGGCGGCAACAAAAGCGGGGCCGGGCGCGGCCATCCCGAAAACAAGGAGCCGGCCAAGCGCGGCGGACAGAAAGGCGGTGCGGCATCGGCTTCACGCACCGCCGAAGAGCGCTCGGCTTCGGCAAAGAAGGCGGCGGCAACCAGAAAGCGAAACGCGGCTGGCAAATAAGGTGGGGCGTTGCGACCTCGGCTGGGCTGTCGGCAAAGTGCTGCGCGACTAGGCGGCTCCTGCGATGCGCGCCAGCTGATCGGCACGCAGGCCGATCAGCTGGCCGCCTGCATACTTGGAGGCGGTGCCGGCTTCGACGCGCTTGCCGGTGCCTGCAGGGCCGCTGCGAGCCGGAGCATGTTGTAAGCCAGATAAAAGTCCCGGTCCGCGGCCAGCTCCTCGGGGCCGGCTAGGCCGGTACGGTTGCAACAGCGACAGAAGTGCTGTTCCACGCGGATCTCACCCCAAGTTGCGCTCCCGTCCTTGCCAGAACAAGCGGCCGTGAGAATGATGAACGCAAACGCCAAGCGCGCCGTGGCGGCGGCTGCACGACTTTCCGCCGTGGCCCGCGTGGTGTATCAGCAGTTTCGACGCTGGAGCGAGGCCGGCTGCTTTGAGGCGCTGGTGAGTGACATGCGCTCCATCATCCGGGTGGCCCAAGGCCGAGCCGGCCAGCCCAGCGCCGTCATCTTGGATGGGCGCACGCTGCAGTCCAGCTGCGAGAGCGGCCCGCGCGCCGGCTATGACGGCTACAAGCGGCGCAAAGGCTCCAAGGTGCATATGGCGGTGGACACGCTCGGGCACCTGATCGATCTGGCGGTCACGCCGCCAGAGAGCAGGAGCGCGCGCAAGTCAAGGCATTGTGCCAGGCGGTGCAAGACGCGACAGGCCACACGGTGCGAGTCGCATGGGCCGATCAAGACTACACGGGCAAAGACGCAAAGGCCGACGCTCAGGCCGCCGGCGTCGAGCTGCGGGTGGTCAAGCTGCCCGAGGCGAAGAAAGGCTTCGTGCTGCTGCCCCGGCGCTGGGTGGTGGAGCGCAGCTTCGGCTCGCTTGCCAGATTCCGGCGCCTGGCGCGTGACTTGCGAAGCGCCTGCCGCACGTCCTGGCGGCGCTGCATTTCCTGGTCTTCGTCACCCTCATGCTGCCCAAGGCTGCGATGCTCTGGGCGGCGAGGGAAAGTGCATAACACGCTCTAATCCCTCAACTGTCATCTCAGCAGCTCACACGCCAGAATCGATCAAACAGCAGCCATTGGGCCGTTGTAGACAACTGTAGAGAACACCCATGATCCGCATCGGCACCCTCTGCTACGTTGACTCGACTTGCTTGGCCGAAGCGCCTGCCAAAGATGCGATCGGCCGCATCGTCGAGGTCGTCTCGGCCGCTTACGAGGCTCCGGACTGGCGCTATCTGCCCGGCACCTACCACGACGTCGCGTTCGAAGGCTGGACGTTCTACTGCCACGCAAGCAAGCTGCGGCCGATCTCGGACCCGGGTGCGGACGTGGATGACCACGTGCCGCAGGAACTCGACGCACCCGTGCGGCTCACCCCCGTCGACAGCTAGAAAGCCGCGCCGCTGCCGTCCTCGCCATCCGCATTCACCGCCCTGCCCAGCGCGCCTGCACCTCCGATGATCGGCGTGCGGCTGATCGTCTGCCTGGGCATGTCGCAGCTCGTCGGCTGGGGTGCGATGCACTATCTGATCGGGGTGTTCGGGCGGGCGATCGGTGCCGAGCTTGGCTGGCGCTCGGCGTTCGTACAGGGTGGATTTTCGCTTGCGCTGGTGGTGATGGGGCTGACGTCGGGCATCGTGGGCGGCTGGATCAATCGGCACGGCGGGCGGCGCGCGATGATGGCGGGTTGCTGGTGCGGCGCGGCGGGCTGTGCGGTGCTGGCGACGACGCACGGCGCGCTCCAGTACTTTGCGGGCTGGCTGCTGCTGGGCTGCGGGATGCGGCTCGCGTTGTACGACGCGGCATTTGCGACGCTCGCGCACGTGGGCGGCGCGGCGTCCAAGCGTGCGATGTCGCAGATCACGCTGTTTGGCGGGCTCGCGTCGACGGCGTTCTGGCCGCTTGGACAGTTTCTGATGCAGCACATGGGCTGGCGCGGTGCGCTGTGGGTGTATGCAGCGTTGTTGCTGATGGCCTCGGCCTTGCATCTGGCGATTCCCGTGCAGGCCGCCGGCGATGCGCTGTCTCCCGGCAGCGCCGCCGGTGGCAGCAAGCGTCGCCGACACCACATCGATCCGGTGGGACGCCGACCAATGGCTGTTCGGCTTCGTCGCGGCTGCCGTGATGTTCATGCAGATCGGGCTGGCCGCCCACCTCATCGAGCTGCTGCGCGGCGCGGATTGGGAGGCGGCCACGGCCGTGACGCTCGGGTCGGTGTTCGGGCTCGGGCAGTTCTCGGGGCGCGCCTGGGTGGTGGCCTGGGGCTGGCGCATCGACGCGGTCAAGCTGAACCTGCTGCCAGCGTCGCTGCTCTTCGGCGCCTTCGTGATTTATCTGCTGGCCGGCGACACGTTGGTTGGTGCTTCCGTGTTCGCGTTTTGCTACGGCACCGGCAACGGGATGGCGACGGTCACGCGCGGCGCGATGCCGCTGCTGCTGTTCGATGCCGCAAGTTATGGGCGCATCGTCGGCGCGATTCTGCGGCCGGCGTTCATGCTGTCGGCGGCGGCACCGATCGCGTTTGCGCTGTCGATCGGCTGGTGGGGACACCAAACGACGGTCGCGCTGACGCTGGTGCTGGCGGTCGCGCTGCTGGGTGCATCGATCGCACTGCATCGGCGTTTTGCTGCGCGGATGCGGTCGGTGGCTGCGGGTTGAGCCACCGTCGGCGTTCGAGAGACCGACGCCGCGCCGCCACTTGGTGGCAAGAAATCGACGCCGCGCGCAATTGAATCGCACAACCAAGGAACAGCAAAACCACAGAAGTCTGCGACCGGACGATCGGCCGCATCAGCACAAGCCGGACGCGAAGAAACGTCACGCGCAACGTTGGCTTCGACGCTTTCCGATGTCTGTTGGCCCCGTCCAGAGTGGGTCGCGCGCAACGTTTGCCCGGGCGCTGTTCGGCGTTGACTGCCCTGCCCGCAACGCACCACTTCGAGCGGTGTCCTGTTCTGGGCAACCTCCGGCCGCTGCAGTCAGCGCACGGTGACGCCCGCCAAGGCGTCGGGCAATTGCGCCATGTCGCTGAACAGATGCTGCACCCCTGCCGCCTGCAACGCCACCGCGCTGTCGTGGCCCGGGCCGCCCGGGCAATAGCCGAACACGGTCGCGCCGGCCGCCAGGCCCGCAGCGGCGCCGGTGGCGGTGTCTTCCACCACCGCGCACTGGGCGGGCGCGACGCCGAGCCCAGCGGCCGCCGCCAGATACACGTCCGGGTGCGGCTTGTTGCGCGGCGTCTCATGCCCGCTGAAGATGCGGCCTGCGAAGAGCTGCAACAGGCCCACCTTGCGCAGCTGCAGCTCGACCTTGCCGCGGTCCGCGCCGGATGCGCAGGCGATGCGGCCGCCCAGGCGATCGTGCATTTCGGCCACCGCCGCCAACGCGCCGGGAATGATCTGCAGCGACGTCTCCAGCGCCTGGTTGCGCCGCTGCCAGAACGTGGCCAGCCAACGGTCCGAAAACGGCTTACCGGTGTGGGCCTCGACCAACGCGCTCTGGCTGCGCACCGCCTTGCCGACGAACAGCGCCATCGTCTCGGGCAATGTCATCGACCAGCCGAGCTCCTCCAGCATGTCGCGCAGCACGGCGTTCGTGATGGTCTCGCTGTCGACGAGCACGCCGTCGCAGTCGAACAGGACGGCCTGAAAAGGCGTTGTGGAGGGGGCGGTCATTCGGTGGCCTGCGTTCGTGGCAGCCACCCCCGCCGGGAAAGATTAGTTGCTGCGTTTTTCATAGCTGAATGTGGAGTCGAATAAAGCGTTCAGCGGCTTTTTGAGCAACCAAACAGCCGATTCGGCCGGCCGCTCGGCAACTGGGCGATTGTTGCCGGCCGGCTATGAGAGAGGGCGCACGTGCCCGCCGATTCGCCATCCACCCCACCATTTGGCCCTGGTGAATATTAAAAATAATTACATCCGGGTAATATCTCTGGCAGACCGTCCACCTTTTGCTGTCATGACCATCTGCACCGCGTTCGCCAATCACCATTTTCTCGTTTCCGGGGCGGCTCATGAGGTCGCGCCGATCGTCAGACGCGCACTCGACGCCGACCCGGGCAGCACGGTGCTGACGTTCGATGACGCAACCGGCCATCTGATCGAATTCGATCTGCGCGGCACCGAGACCGAGGTCGCAGCGCGTGTGGCGCCGGCGCTTGCTGCGCAACCCGCCGAAGACGCATCGGCACCGCGCGCCGCCGGCCGCCCGAAGCTCGGCGTGGTTGGGCACGAAGTCACGCTGCTGCCGCGCCACTGGGACTGGCTGAGCGCGCAACCGGGCGGCGCGTCCGTCACGCTGCGCAAGCTGGTCGACGCCGCGCGGGTCGCCAATCGCGTGCGGGACGCCGCGCGCCGCGCGCAAACGGCAGCCGACCGCTTCATGCGGACGATGCTCGGTGACGCGCCGGGCTACGAGGAAGCCGCGCGTGCGCTGTACGCGGGCGATGCGGCCGCGTTTGCGGCGCGCACCGAGCCGTGGAGCACCGATCTGCGCGATCACGCGCGGCGCTTGGCGGCGGCGGCCTTCGTGGAGGTGGTCGCAGATGGGGACGATGCGCCGGCCGCGCCGGTGGCACCGACAACAGGCCCGGTGGCAGACAAGTCGTCGCCGTCGACGTAGTACCACCGCCCGCCTTCCCGCACGAACCGGCTGCGTTCGGCCATCCGCACCGCATGGCCGTTGCTGCGATGCCTTGCGACGAACTCGACCTCGGCGCGGTCGCGTCCGACGGCGCGATGCGCGCGCACTTCGAGCCCGAGCCAGCGCGTCCCGGCGTCGAATCGCAGGGGCTCGACCGGCCGTGTGCTCGGGTGCCAGGTGGCGCGCAGATAGTCGCCGCGTTCGCTCACGAACGCGCTGTAGCGGGACCGCATCAAGGCCTCGGCGTCCGGCGCGGGTGTGGTGTCGAAACGATCGAGATAGCGCCCACAACAAGCGTCGAAACCCAGCGGCCGGCCGCGCGCATCGAGCCGACCGCACGGACAGGCCTGCGACGCCTCGTCGACCGGCTTGCGACTCACATCGCGCCTGCAGGGATGCACGTTGCGCAACGCCCGCAGCCGAGCACCCGCCGCAAACGCCTGGCGAGGCTCACAACAGCTTCAAGTCGCGCGGTGCCACACCCGCGAACACCCGGTCGAGTTGCGCAGGCCGCAAGCCGAACTGGCGCGCGAACAAGCCGCCGAGCACCGCGCGGTATTCGTTCATCACCGGAAAATCCCGGTCCTGGAACAACGTCGCCGCGTCCACCCGAACCTGCTCACCCGCGACGCGGCCGCCCCGCACGCCGCCGCCGAGCACCCAGTAGACGGTGCCGTGGCCGTGGTCGGTGCCGCGGTTGCCGTTCTGGCGGAACGTGCGGCCGAACTCGCTGATCACGACGACCGTGGTCTGCTGCCAGGCGGCGCCCATCTCCTGCGCGTACGCCGCCAGGCCTTGCCCAAGTTCGCCGAGCCGATTCGCCAGGTAGCCCTGCGCACCGCCCTGATTCACATGCGTGTCCCAGCCGCCGATGTCGACGAAGCCGAGGTTGTATTGGTCGTCCTTCATGAGCCGCGCGATGCGCCGCGCCTGGCCGCCGAAACCCTGGGCCGAGATCGCATCGCGGCTGGCGGCGTCCATCTCCTTTGTGGTCTCGCGCAGCACTTCGTCCTGCACGCGAAAGCCGTCGTCAACCTGGCGGCCGAGCGCGGTGCCCCGATACATCGACGCGACAATGCCGCTCTGGCGCGCATCGAGCGCGGCCTTCGCGGCGTTGCGGTTCAACGCGGTGTTGGCCACCGGCACGTCGCCCTGAAATGCCAGCGGCAGCTGCGCGGTGAACGCCATCGGCCGCGCGGATGGGCCGACGATGCCAGCCAGCCGGTTCATGAAGCCCGAGCGAAAGTCGCGCGCGCCCTGCAGCGGCTGGCCAAGTTCGATGCTGTTTTGCGTCTCGAAATGGCTGCGCGACGCGTCGTCGGTGCCGGCGAACGCAATGAACGCCGCCTCGCCGCGCTCGAACATCGGATGGACCGATTCGCGCAAGGCCGGGTGCAGGCCCCAGTCGGCATCGATCGCCAACGCAGCGTCGCGGCTGGCGTCGCTCCGACTTCGCAATGGCGATGTCGGGCCGCGACGCGTAGTAGAAGTCGCTCGACGTCGGCACCAGCAGGTTGCACGCGTCGTAGGCACCGCGCAGGAACACGACGAGCAGCTTCGAGCCGGTGGCCGGTGCGGCCCAGAGCCGGCCAGCGCCTTGCATCAACGGCGCGGCGGCGAGCGATCGAAGAGCCAGGCGGCGTTTCATCATCAAAATCTCCGGCGAACGAGGGAGGCGCGGTACCCAAAGGCACCGTCACCGCTTCATGAACTCGGGCGACGACAGCAGGAACGTGTTCCATTCCTGCGGCCCCTGGGCCTGACCCAACGCATTGCGCGTGGCGGCGCTCAGCTTGGGCGCCATGTCGCGCTGGAACGCGGCGTTGTCGATTTGCGGCACCCCGCGCCTGCGTTCCTGCGGCGGCGTGCCGGGCGCATCGAACAGCGGCATCTGACCGGTGCCGATCGCTTTGGCGATCTCGAAGCGGGTGGCCATCTGGCCCGCGCTGGCCCAGGACGCACCGTCGAGCGGATAACCGTCCGGGGTCTGGCGGCCGTACAGCGGTTCGCCCATGCGGTTCAGCGCATTCAGCACCGGCGCCATGTTCACGATCACGCGGTCGCCCTGCATGAGCCGCAGCGCCGAGGTCAGGTAGCGCATCGGGTCCTTGAACTTGCCAGCCGCCGCGGCTTGGTATTCGGGCGCAGCGAACATCGTCTGCAGGACTTGTGCGATGTCGCCGTCGGTGCGCGCGAACGTCTGCGCCATGCGGTCCACCAACGCCGCCGGCGGCTCGTCGGCCAACCACCAGACCGCAAGCTTCTTGCTGACGAAGCGCGCGGTGGCCGGATGCCGAGCAAGCCGGTCGAGCGCTTCGTCCAGTTCGGCCAGCCCGCGGGCGCGAATCGGCTCGCCGAGGAACTGCTTGGGTTCGAAGTCGTGGCGGCGCGGGTTGAATTCGAACAAGCCGCGTTTCACATAGAACGGCTGCAGCTTCGGAGGCAGCTTCGGCTCGGCCCCGTCGCGGTCGATGCCCACGCCGGTCAGCACGCGCGCGAGTTCCTGCACGTCGCGCTGGCTGTAGCCCGCGCCCTGCCCCAGCGTGTGCAGCTCCATCAACTCGCGCGCGTGGTTCTCGTTGATCTTGCCGGCAGCGTTCTGCGCGTTGTCCAGATACCGCAGCATGGCGGGGTGCGTTGTTGCGGCGCCGAGCAGGTCGCGAAAGTGGCCGAGCACATGCGGGCGCAGCGCGCTGTCTTCGTAGTCGCCGACCATCGCGCGCAGGTCGGCCTTGCGGGCGTACACGTTGAAGTGGTTCAGCCAGAACCAGGTCATCTGCTCGCGCAGCGGGTCCGGCGAATAGAGGATGCGCAGCAGATGCCGGGTGGCGGCTTCCTGCTCGAGCCGGTTCATCGCCTGCTGATAAGCCTTGCGCGCGGCCGGCTTTGCGTCGCCTTCGTTGGGCAGGCGGTCGGCGGCTTGCCGCTGCTGGTCCATCTCGCGCACCAGCGTCTCGACCGGCACGCGCGCGATCGTCATCGCGTCGATCTGCGCCTGAGCGGCAGGCGGAAGGAGGTCAGCGAGGGACGATGGCTCGGGGACGGCCGCCAATGCAGCGGTGCGCGGGTGGGATGCAGGCGCGGGGGTTGGGGGTGCCGTCTGCGACGCGACTGCGGCTGCATGCGGCGATGCCGCGGCGGCCGACGGCGCGCTGCAACCACCGGTCGGCACGGTCAGTGTGCCGATCGCAGTGATCAGCCACACGGCTGAGAAGCGTCGAGCAAAAGCGTCCATCGAAGCACTTTTTTAGAAAACAGCCGGTATGCGTTGCGTGCGCCCCATGACGTGTGCCGCAACCCAACGCCGCAAACCCAGACAACGCCCGCACGCGACGACAGGCTTTACCCAACGTTGGCGATCGACTTCGTTTGCCGGCCGCGCGCGGTCGACGCAGGCAATCGGCCCGTCACCGCGCCAACAAGTTGCCCAGCGGCTCGGGACAATGCAGCAAGAAGCCCTGCGCATAGTCGATGCCGATCTCGCGCACGCGCTCCAGCAGATCGGGCCGGTCCACGAACTCGGCCACGGTGGGCACGCCGAGCACCCGGGCGACATCGACGAAGCAGCGCACGGCCGCGTCGTCCAGCCCGTCGTCGAGCAGGTTCTGGATGTACTGGCCGTCGATCTTGAGCAGGTCCACGCGCAGCGTCTTCAGATAGCTGAACGACGAAGCGCCCGCGCCGAAATCGTCAAGCGCCACGCGCACGCCCGAGGCGCGCACCTGTTCGATAAAGCGCGCCGCATCGGTGACGTTGGTGACGGCCGCGGTCTCGGTGATCTCCAGGCAGATGCGCCGCCGCAGCTCGGGCCCGGCCTGCATCAGCGCGGCCATCGCGTGGCTGTGAAAGGCGCGATCACCAACCGACTGGCCGGACAGGTTGATCGATACGGTGTTGATGGCCGACAGGTCCGGCAGCGCGGCGAGCTCGCCGATCGCATGCCGCAGCACCCAGCGGTCGATCCGCGTGGCCAGATGAAACCGCTCGGCGGCCGGCAAAAAAGCGCCGGGCAGCACCAGCGCGCCGTCGTCGTCGATCAGCCGCAGCAGCACTTCGAAGTGCAGCGGCCCGTGCGGGTCGTGCGCCGCAAGCGGCTCGATGCGCTGTGCAAACAGCACGAAACGGTCTTCGTCGAGCGCCTGCTCGAGCCGCATCGCCCATTGCATCTCCCCGCTGCGCGCGCGCATCGCCTGGTCGGTGTCGAGCCACGCGTGCACGCGGTTGCGCCCCGCTTCCTTGGCTGCGTAGCAGGCGCTGTCGGCGGCCTGCATGATCAGCGCGGTGGTGCCCAGCCGCGCGTCCAGCGGCACCAGCCCGATGCTGATGCCGATGCGAAAACGTCGCCCTTCGTGCACGAAACGGAAGTCGTCCATGCGCTCGCAGATCTGCTGGGCCACGCGCTGTGCCTGCTGCGGCGCGCAGTCGCGCATGATCACGCCGAACTCGTCGCCGCCGAGCCGGGCCAGGGTGTCGCTTGCGCGCACGGTCGCGCGCAGCAGCGTGCTGACTTGCTGCAGCAGCTGGTCGCCGACCGAGTGCCCGCACGCGTCGTTCACGATCTTGAACTGGTCCAGATCCATGAACAGCAGCGAATGCGCGCCCTGCGGCTCGCCCAGGCTGTTGTCCAGCACGTGGCGTAACCGCGTTTCGAACTCGGCGCGGTTCACAAGGCTGGTCAGCGCGTCGTGCGTGGCACGCCAGCGCATCTCGCCGCTCATGCGCCGCTGCTCGGTCACGTCGCGAAACACCATCACGACGCCCAGCAGCGTGCCCTCCTTGCTGCGGATCGGCGCGGCCGAATCTTCGATGCCAAACTGCTGGCCGGTGCGCGACAACAACACGACGGGGCCGGCCAGACCGGTCAGCGCACCCTGCTCCAGACATCGCGTGATCGGGTCCGGCACGGGCAGCCGCGTGACTACGTCAACGATCTGCAGCACCTCCAAGGCCGGGCGTCCGATCGCATCGGCCACGGCCCAGCCGGTCAGCCGCTCGGCCACCGGGTTCAGCCAGCTCACGCTGCCCTGCCCGTCGGTGGTCAGCACCGCATCGCCGATCGAGTGCAGCGTGACGCGCATCAGTTCGTGCTGCTCGGCCAGTTCGGCGCGCAACCGGTGCAGCCGGGTCACATCCTGGATGGTGCCGAGCAGCCGCGCGGGCTTGCCGTCGACCCCGTACTCGACGCCGCCGATCGCGCGTACCCAGATGCGCTCGCCCGAGGCTTGGTGAAACGGCGACTCCAGGTCGTAGCTCTGGCCCGATTCGAGCGCGCGCTCGACGGCCGCCTGCACCGCGGGCCTCGCTTCGGGCGCGTAGAACCCGATCGCTTCGTCGAACACCGGCTGGTAGTCCGCCGACACCCCGTGGATGCGGCGCGTCTGGGCCGACCACGTCACCTGTTTGCTGACGAGGTCCAGCTCCCAGACGCCGACGCCCGCGGCTTCGCTGGCGCGGTTGAGCAACGCTTCGCTCTTGACGAGCGCCTCCTGGTGCTGGCGCAGCGGCGTGACGTCGACGTGCGTGCCGAACATCCACTCCGGCTTGCCGTCGGCGGTGCGCGTGAGCAGGCAGCCGCGGCTGAGCACCTGCACCCAGTGGCCATCGCGGTGGCGCATGCGCAGCGGGCATTCGAAAAACGGCGTGTCGCCCGCCAGGTGCTGGCGGCCCAGGCGCTCGGCCTCGGCCACGTCGTCCGGGTGGGCGTGCGCCTTCCATCCGGAACGCGCGAGCGGCGTCAGCACGTCAAGCGTGTAGCCGAGCATCGCGGCCCAACGTTCGTTGTAGCGCGCCTCGCCGGTCTGCAGGTTCAGCTCCCAGGTGCCCATGCCGGCCGCATCGATGAGGTTGGCCAGGCGCGCCTGCTCGGCTGCGAGTTGCTGCGCGGCCCGGCGCCGCGCGGTCACGTCTTCGACCGAGCCGACATAGCCGAGCGGTTGCCGCTGCGCATCGAACGCGGGCGCGGCGCGCGCGTGCATCAGACGGATCGCCGCATCCGCCTGCACCCGAAACTGGCGCTCGAACTCCTCGCCGCTGCGCGTGGCTTCCTGCCAGTCGGCGAGCACCGCGGCGCGGTCGCTCTCGTGCACGTGGGCGGTCCAGGGTTGGCCAATGCTGCGCGCCGGGGTGGTCGCGAACAGATCGAGCCAGCGCTCGTTCGCATAGCTGCAGATGCCTGTCGGGTCGGCGGCGAACACGCCGAGTGGCAAGCCGTCGCAAAGCGCCCGAAAGCGCGCGCGGCTGTCGGCCAGCGCGTGCACCGCGTTGCGGCTCTCGAGCGCGTGTGCGGCGACGTAGGCCAGCAGTTGCAACGCTTCGCGCTGGGCGGGCGTCAGCTGCCGCACGCGGCGATCCAGCACGCACAAGGTGCCGATGCGTGCACCCTGTCCTTCCCCCTGGCCCTGGCCTTCACCTGTACCCAGCGTGAGCGCAGCGGCTGCGTAAAAGCGGATGTTGACGTCACCCACCACCAGCGGGCTGTCGGCAAACCGCGCATCGAGCCAGATGTCGGGCACTTCGAGCAGACCGTCCGACTGCGCGATCGTCTGGCTGCAAAACGAGATCGTGCGCGGCGTCTCGGCGCCGTGTGGCCAGCCGACGCTGGCCTTGAACCATTGGCGATCCGCATCCATCAGCGTGAGCAGCGCCATCGGCGCCGCGCAAACCAGCGCCGCGGCCTGCACCAACGCATCGAACACGCGCTCGGGCGCCGTGTCGAGCGTCTGCAACGCGACCAGCGCGCCCAGGCGGCTGGCTTCGGGAGATTCGGTCGGCAACACGGGCGGCGGAGAATTCATTTCGGGGCGGATCGGGCGGGTGGGCGTGCCAGGCGCTGCGCGGCAGGCGGCAGCCGGCAAACGACTGCAGCAGGAGCAACCCGCCCTCCCGCCGGCGCCATCAGGCCGCCAACGCGCGTTGAATGATGATCTTCTGCACGTCCGAGGTGCCTTCGTAGATCTGGCAGACGCGCACGTCGCGGTAAATGCGCTCGAGCGGGAAGTCGGCCAGATAGCCGTAGCCACCGAGCGTCTGGATCGCTGCGCTGCAGACCCGTTCGGCCATTTCACTGGCGAACAGCTTGGCCATCGCGGCTTCCTTCAGGCACGGCAGACCCGCGTCGCGCAACGAGGCCGCGTGCCAGATCAACTGGCGCGCGGCTTCGATCTTCGTTGCGCATTCGGCGAGCCGAAATCCGACCGCCTGATGCTGAAAGATCGCCTGGCCGAAACTGGTGCGATCTTTTGCGTAAGCGATCGCCACGTCCAGCGCACTGCGCGCCATGCCGACGCTCTGCGAGGCGATGCCGATGCGCCCGCCTTCGAGCCCGCCGAGTGCGATCCGGTAGCCGTCGCCTTCCGCACCCAGCAGGTTCTCGGCCGACACACGGCAGTTGTCGAAGTTGATCTGCGCGGTGTCGCTCGAATGCTGGCCGAGCTTGGTCTCCACGCGGGCCACGACATAGCCGGGCGCGTCGGTCGGCACCAGGAATGCGCTCATGCCTTTCTTGCCCGCGCCTTTGTCGGTCATCGCAATGACGATCGCCACGTCGCCGTTCCTGCCGCTCGTGATGAACTGCTTGACGCCGTTCAGCAAGTACGCGTCGCCGTCGCGCACGGCGGTGGTGCGCAGGCCGGATGCGTCGCTGCCCACATGCGGCTCGGTCAGGCAGAACGCACCCAGCATCTTTCCCTGCGCCAGCGGGGTCAGCCACCGGTCTTTCTGCTGCGCGTTCGCGTGTTTCAACAGAATTGCGTTCACCGGGCAATTGGTGACGCTGATGATGGTGCTGGTGCCGCCGTCGCCGGCCGCGATCTCCTCGAGCACGAGCGCCAGGCTCAGGTAGTCGAGCCCGGCGCCGCCGAATTCTTCCGGCACGCAGATGCCGTAGGCGCCGAGTTCGGCCAGACCGGCCAACGCTTCTGCGGGAAAGGTGTGCTCGCGGTCCCACTGCGCGGCGTTCGGCCACAGCCGCTCCTGCGCGAATGCGCGGACCGCGTCGCGCACGGCTTCCTGATCGGCGTTGAGCAGCATGCCGAGGCGGTGGTCGCTTAACGGCCGCTGCCCAGCACCATGACAAGCTTGGCCGCCATATAGAGCCGACGCGGGATCGCTTCGAGGTCGACGTACTCGGCCTTGTCGCTGTGGTAGCCGAAGCCGGGCAGGCCGAGGCTCTCGATCACCGACTTGTTGGTCAGGCCCGCATACGCCGCGTCGGTGCCGCCGCCGGTGCGCGGCTCGATGCCGACCGTGCCGCCCGCCTCCTGGTAGAACCCGACCGCTCGGTCGATCAGCGCCTTGCCGCCCTCACCCGCATTGAACGCGGGCCGGCCTTTGGTGACGGTGATCTTGACTTCGGCTTGCGGCAGGCGCTTTTGCTGGGCTTTCTCTTGCAGTGTCTTGACGGCCGCGTCGAAGTCTTCGACCAGCGCGTAGCGCATGTCGGCGTTGATCGTGGCCGCGGCCGGGATGATATTGGAGACGTTGCCGGCCTGCTCGATCGTCCAGTTGAAGCGCAGGCCTTTGTCCTTGTTGTCGATGTCCTGCGTGCGCAGCACGAGGTCGGCCGCTTCGACCAATGCGTTCACGCCCTTTTCGGGCGCGGCGCCCGCGTGCGATGCCTTGCCCTTGATTTCGGCCAGCACATAGGCGATGCCGGACGTGCCCAACGAAAACTTCTCATCGCCGGCTGCGGTGGGCTCGAACGACAGCACGTAATCGACTTTCGCCGCTTCCGCCTGGATCAGGTCGCGCGAGCCGAACGAGCCTTTTTCCTCGTCGGTGTTGAACAGCACGGTGATGGTTCCGTAGTCGTCGAAGCCACGCTCGCGCAACAGCTTCAACGTGTGCAGCACGACCGCGTTGCCGCCTTTGTCGTCGGCGATGCCGGGGCCGTACGCCTTGTTGCCTTCGATCTTGAACGGGGCCTTGTCGAGGATGCCTTTCAGGTACACCGTGTCCATGTGGGACTGCAGCAGGATGTTTTTGCCGCCCTTGCCTTTGCGCGTGCCCACGAGGTTGTCACCGACCTTGCCTTCGGCGGCCTTGTGGCGCGTGACTTCGAAGCCAAGTTTTTGCAATTCTTCTTCGAGCAGCTTGGCATAGGCCGCGAGCCCGTCGGCGTTGCCGGTGCCGGTTTCGATGTTGACAAGTTTCTCCAGCGTGCCGATCAGTGCGGACTTCTCGGCGGTGGCGGCCGCCATCAGGGCATCGTCGCGGGTTTGGGCTTGTGCGGCGGAGGCTGTAAACAGCAAGGCGGCACCACTTGCGGCAGCCAGTTGCAAGGTCACGTGAGCAAGACGTTTTTTCATGATGGATTCCAGCGATTGCGCGGCAAAGGCGTCGGGGGAGGGTTTGAGTGAGAAGCGATCGAGGGCGGGAGAGTTCGGCTCACGGGCAAATCATCATCCCGTTGGAGCGTGGTCGACATCGTGCAGCAGTTTCAACATTGAGCCCCGAGCAAGTGAGCAATCAATCCACCAATTCGATCGCCACCGCCGTCGCCTCACCCCCGCCGATGCACAGCGTTGCCACGCCTTTTTTCAAGCCGCGGTTCTTCAGCGCATAAATCAACGTGACCATGATGCGCGCGCCGCTCGCGCCGATCGGGTGGCCGAGCGCGCAGGCGCCGCCGTTCACGTTGACGATGTCGTGCGAGAGCTTCAGCTCGGTCATCAGCGCCATCGGCACCACGGCGAACGCTTCGTTGATCTCCCACAGATCGACGTCTTCGATTTTCCAGCCGGCCTTGTCGAGCACCTTTTGCGTGGCACCGATCGGCGCGGTGGCGAACCATTCGGGCTCCTGCGCATGCGTGGCGTGCGCGACGATGCGCGCGAGCGGCTTGCAACCGAGCGCCTCGGCGGTCGAGGCGCGCATCATGACCATCGCCGCCGCGCCGTCGTTGATCGACGAGCTGCTCGCGGCCGTGACGGTGCCGTCCTTCTTGAACGCGGGTTTGAGCGACGGGATCTTGTCGACGTTGATCTTGCCCGGCCCTTCGTCGATCGCGATGTCAACCTCGCCCTTGCGGGTCTTGACCTTGACCGGCGTAATCTCGGCCTTGAACGCGCCAGACGTCGTCGCTTCCTGCGCACGCCGCACGCTGGTGGTGGCGAACTGGTCCTGCTGCTCGCGCGTGAAGTCGTATTTGGCTGCGCAGTCCTCGCCGAACGTGCCCATCGACCGGCCCGCTTCATAGGCGTCCTCCAGGCCGTCGAGCATCATGTGGTCGAGCACGCGGTCGTGCCCGATGCGGATGCCGCTGCGGCCTTTGGGCAGCAGGTGCGGTGCGTTGGTCATGCTCTCCATGCCGCCGGCGACCAGCACGTCGTGGCTGCCGGCTTTCAGCATGTCGTGCGCGAACATCGCCGCGCGCATGCCGGAGCCGCACATCTTCGACAACGTGACGGCGCCGGCGCTTTTCGGCAGCCCGCCCTTGAATGCGGCCTGCCGCGCGGGCGCCTGGCCCTGGCCGGCCATCAGGCAGTTGCCGAACAACACTTCGGTGACCATCTCGGGCAAGAACCTCGAACCTTCCGCTGCCCGGTCCAGCGCGGCTTTGATCGCAGCGCCGCCCAGATCGTGCGCGGCCAGCGTCGCGAAGTCGCCTTGAAAACCGCCCATCGGCGTGCGCGCGGCGCCGACGATCACGACGGGGTCGGTGGAATGGCTGTTGCTCATGGGGATGTCGCTCCGGATGTCGGTTTTTCGAAGTGTTCCATGCGTCGCTGTTGCATGCAACCGGCGGTGGGCAGTATCCGCGCGGAGCGTCGCGTCATCCGATCGCGTCGTTCGGGCTGCTGTGCGCAGCATCGGGCACGGGCAACGCCTTCGCGGTCGGGCTGCGCGCACCGAAGCGCTTGCCCTGCTCGTACGGGAACACGTCGATCACGTGGCCGGCCTTGATCCGGTCCTTGTGCTGCTGCCAGAAGCCCACGTCGAGCAAATCCGCATGGTGCTTCATGAACACCTCGCGCACCGCATCGTTGCCGAGCAGAAACGGCCCGAACGTCTCGGGGAACACGTCGTGCTTGCCGACCGAATACCAGACCTCGCCGCTCATCTCGTCTTCTTCGTTGCGTGCCTTCGGCACTTTTCGAAAATTGCTTTCGGTGATGTATTCGATCTCGTCGTAGTCGTAGAACACGACCTTGCCGTTCCTCGTGATGCCGAAGTTCTTCCACAGCATGTCGCCCGGGAAGATGTTGGCGGCCACGAGGTCCTTGATCGCGTTGCCGTACTCGATCACGCTGCGCTCGATCTGTCGTTTGGCATGCGGGTCGTCCAGGCCCACATCGAACGCTTCCTGCAGATAGATGTTGAGCGGGATCATGCGGCGTTCGATGTAGACGTGCTTCAGGATCACTTCGGTCTGGCCGTCGCCGTCGCGGTCGCTGATCTCCAACTGGCTCGGCGCGAACTGCTCGATCTCGGCGATCAACTCGTCGGTGAAACGCGCGCGCGGAAACGCCACTTCGCTGTATTCGAGCGTGTCGGCCATGCGGCCCACGCGGTCGTGCCGTTTCACGAGCTGGTACTTGCCCTTGATCTGTTCGCGCGTGGTGTCTTTCTGCGGCGGGTAGAAGTCCTTGATGACCTTGAATACGTAGGGGAAAGACGGCAGGTCGAACACCAGCATCACCATGCCCTTGATGCCGGGCGCGATGCGGAACGCGTCGCTCGAATGGCGCAGGTGATAGAGAAAATCGCGGTAGAACAGCGTCTTGCCCTGTTTGGCCAAGCCGAGTGCGTTGTAGATCTCGCCGCGTGGTTTTCTGGGCATCAACGACCGCAGGAACTGCACATTGGCCGAGGGAATGGCCATGTCGACCATGAAGTAGGCACGCGCAAAGCTGAACAGCATCTGCAGGTCGTCCTCGCCGAACAGCACCGCGTCGATCCCCACCTTCGCGCCGTGGCTGTGCAGGATCGGCAATGCGAACGGAATCTCGCCGAAGCCATTGATGATCTTGCCGACCGCGTAGGCGCCCTTGTTTCGATAGAACAGGCTCGTCAGCACCTGAACCTGAAAGTTGGCGCGCAGCTTGACCTTGCCCAGGCGAGCCCGCATCGCGCGCGCCACCTGCTGCGCATCGGCGGCCAGGTCTTCGAACGGACATTGCAGATCGAAGTCTTCGAGCAGTGTGCGCACCGTGTCGGCCAGGTCCCCGTGTTCGGGGTAATACGCGCGGTAGGTCGGCTTGGCCTCGCGCAGATCGTTTTCGATGTACTCGGTACTCACGGCCGGGCGCACGAAGATGAAGTCGTTGTGAAAGTGCGTGCGGTGCAGGATCTTGGTCGTGACGGAATTGAAGAACGTCTCGGCCAGTTCGGGCTGCAGATGGTTCACGAGCAGGCCGATGTAGTGCAGCTTGACCTGGTGCCAGACGTCCATCGGTTGGTCGTCTGCATGAAACTCCTTTTCCAGGCGGCGTTCGCATTCGCGCACCCGCAGATCGTAGAACTCGATGCGCTCACGCTGTGCACGTTGCTGCGCATGCCAGTCGGCCGTCTCGAAGCGCTGCTTGGCGCGTGCCGACTCGCTGCGAAACAGTTGATAGTGGCGGTTGAAGCCGTCCATCATCGCTTTGGCGATCTCGTACGCCAGCGGCGAATCGAGCCGCTGGGGGAATACGGTGGTGGCGCCCATCTCACTCAAGCCGGCAACACCGCATTGCCGTGGCTTGCGGCAGCGCGCGGGTAGCGCTTGATGGCAGCAGCGAAAATGTCGGTCGGCAGATCGCCGCGCTTCATGCTCACGTCGAGGTCTTTCAGCAGTCCGTCGTGCACGCCGTAGACCCAGCCGTGTACCGTGACGTCCTGGCCGCGCGACCAGGCGTCCTGCAGGACCGTTGAGCACGCGACGTTGCCGACCTGCTCGATCACGTTGACTTCGCACAACGCGTCTTCCCGCTCGGCCTCGGGCAGGTGTTCGATGCGGCCGCGGTGGCGCAGGCGCACGTCGCTCAGGTGGCGCAGCCAGTTGTCGGCCAGGCCCACACGGGTGCCGCACATCGCGGCGCGAACGCCCGCGCAGCCATAGTGGCCGACCACGATGATGTGCTCGACCTTCAGGTGGTCGACCGCGAACTGGATCACCGACAGCGCGTTCAGGTCCGAATGCACGACCAGGTTGGCGATGTTGCGGTGCACGAACACCTCACCCGGGTCGAGCCCCGTGATCTCGTTGGCCGGCACCCGGCTGTCCGCGCAGCCGATCCACAGGTATTTGGGCGACTGCTGCTGCGCGAGCCGGCTGAAAAACCCGGGCCGCTGCGCTTCCATGGCGGTGGCCCAGGCGCGGTTGTTGGACAGGAGGTGGTCGATGGATTCGGACATGAGGTGCGGATTGTGGCGGTTGCAGCCGGCGGCGCCGAGGCGTTGGGCAGCCGCAATTATTGGGTGTGCGGCCGCATGCAGCCCGTGCGTGGAGGTCGGGAACCCGAGCCGAGGCCGGTCAACCGGCAACACCGGCTGGCGGTGCCATGGGCGCGGACATGGCACCGTGGCGTTCCTGCGGGCAACGGCCGCCGCTGGTGACACGGCATTCCGGGGCGCATCCCAGCGCCCGACCACCGTGTGCCAGCGCGCCGTTGACAGGACCTGCAATCGCTCGCTGGGACACCGCATGTCGACTCGCCGGCTCGCCCGCTTGCGCGATTGGCTGTCTCCTTCGCAGCAGAAAAAACCCGCCGGGATCGCCGGCGGGTTTGAAACGGAAATGCCGTGGTCAGTGACCCGTCGAGGCGATTCGCAGGTCGCCCGCCGTGCAGATTGCCGCGTTCACGGTGCCTGCGACGTCAGCCTCATCGGTTGCGCCGGCCAGTTACTCGGCGCTGCCTTGGGCGACGCCGCTGGTGGCCAAACCGGCAGGTGCATGCTGTGCGGTCACCCGGCGTTGTGCGACCGACTGCGGCAGTGCATCGTCGCCATTGGGATTGGTGGCGATGGCGGCCATCGTTCGGCGGCTTTGCGCGACGTCCTGGCGCACGGCGGCACGGGTCTGCTCGGTGCGAAACGTCGGCTGGGCGACAACCGTCGGGCCTTGCGGGTTGGTGGCCACGGCCGACAACACGGCGCGGCCTTGCGCCACACCGCTGCTGACCTGCGCGCGGCGGGTCGCGGTTTGAAAAGCCGGCTGCGTCACCGTGTCGCCGTTCGGGTTCAGTGAAACGGCGGTTTGCGCGCCGTTGCCGCTCCAGGCGCCGTGGTCGTGGCTGGTGCCGAATGCAAAGCTGTTGGTGCCCGCGCCCAATGCGGCAATGACGAAAGCGGTTGCGAATTTCGTGTTCATGGTGTCGATTTCCCTTAGATGTTCACTGACTGAAACCAGTTGGAAAAAATGTCCCGGGCAAGCGCCAAGCTTCTTGAAGGGTCCTGCTTTGTCCAGCCTCGGTGAGTCGCTCAACTGTGGTTTCGGCTCATCGATGGGGTGTACTTTATTCTTGTCGAGAACAAAGAAAAACAGCACATCGCTCAATGCATCATTGCGGAAATCGATACCAATGACTGGGGAACTATCCGGCTTTCTTCGTCGGCTTGCGGGCCTTGGTCGGTGCCGCCGGGTGCGTTGCAACAGCCTTCGGCGACGGCCGTGTCGTGCGGCGTGGGTCCGGCGCTTTCACGACTGCCGAGGTCTTGTACTTCGGCTTTGCACCCGCCGCAGCAACCACCACCGTGGCGCTGCCGTGATGCGCTTCGAGCTGCTCGACCGAGCGGCGCGTGTGCTTGAGCAAGAAGTCGAGGAACGCACGCGTGCGCGCCGGCAGGAACTTGCGGCTCGGCAGCGCCGCATACACCACCGCGTGGCCGGCCGTCCAGCCGGGCAGCACGCGTTCGAGTTTGCCGCTCTCCAGATACTGTGCGGCCAACAGCACCGGCAGCGCAGCGATGCCAGCTCCGTCGAGCGCGGCGCGCAACAGCACCTCGGGGTGGTTGCTGATCATGGCGGTTTCCGTGGCCACCGCCACCGACGGCTTTCCCTCGCTGCTGTCGAGCCGCCAGACGCCGCCGGTCAAACTGCTGCGCAGGCGGGGTTTGAGCACCGGATACCGCGCGAGGTCGGACGGCTGCTGCGGCGTGCCGAGCCGCGCGAGACAGCGCGGCGCGGCAAACAACATGCTCTCCGACTCGATCAGCCGGCGCGCGATCACATCGCCGTCGAACGCGTCGTAGGTGACGAACAGCGTCAGGTCGGCGTCCTCGATGAACGCTTGCGCGATGGCCTCGACCTGCACGTCGAGCGCAACGCCCGGATGCTCGATGCGGAACTCGGCCAGCAACGGCGCGAGCACATGCAACGCGAGCGTTGCATTCGAGACGATCCGGATCACGCCGCGCATCTCGCGCGTCTGTGCCTGCGCGAGTTGCTTCGCCTCGTCCAGATCGGACAGGATCGGGCGCAGCCGCGCCAGATACGCCTCGCCGGCTTCCGTCAACGCAATGCGGCGCGTGGTGCGTTGCAGCAACCGCGTGCCCAGGTGCGCTTCCAGGTCACCGACCAGCCGGGTGACCACGGCTGGGGACATCTCCATGCTGCGCGCGGCGGCCGCAAAGCCGCCTTGGTCGACGACCTGTACGAAGGTCTGCATGGAGAGCAGGCGGTCCACAAGGCGCAGCCGGTCAGCGCTTCAACGCATCGCTGCCGGGTGGCGTGGCCGCCGACTCGATCGGCCGGACCACACGGCACGGATTGCCCACGGCCACCACATCGGCCGGGATGTCGCGCGTGACCACGCTGCCCGCGCCGATCACCGAGCGCGCACCGATGCTGACGCCCGGCTGGATAATCGCGCCGCCACCGACCCAGACATCCGGGCCGATGACAACCGGTTTGCCGTACTCCTTGTCGCGCCGAGCCGCCGCATCGAGCGGGTGCAGTGCGGTGTAGATCTGCACCGCCGGGCCGAACATCGAGAAGCTGCCGATCTGCACCGGACAGACATCGAGCACCACGCAGTTGAAATTGAAATACACACGCTCGCCAAGCGCGATGTTGTGGCCGTAATCGCAATAAAACGGCGGCTGCATCAGCACGCTGTCGCCGCCCGCGCCGAACAGCTCGCGCAGCAGCCGCCGGCGCGCCTCGAGATCGCGCTCGCGCGTGGCGTTGAGCGCCCAGCAGAGATCGCGCGCACGCGCCCGGTTGGCAACCAGCGTCGCATCGCGCGGGTCGTACGGCTCGCCGGCAGTCATTTTTTCGAGTTCGGTGTTCATGATGATCGAAGCAGGTGATGGGGTTCTTGCTGCTGCCTCCGCGCATGCGCCTAAGCTGCAAGCCTGAGTCGGTACCGGGCATATCCGCACGGGAAGCGCATTTTGGGCTCAACCTAGGCGGCCGCTCGACCGCAACCCAGCCGGTACATCCGGTTGCTCGAATCGCTCGTACGAGCTGCATGGCTTGGGCTTGCGGCATCGGCGCGTCGCGCGCTACTCGACTTGCAAGGCCCGCTTCGATAAAGTGCAACCGCGGACCTGTGCAAGCAGGTCGAGTGGACGCCCTGATTGGTTTGCAGCGCCAACGCTTTCACTTCGGCATCGACGACGGCGAGCGCCGTTTTGCACGCATTTCGTCACATTCTCCATCGGCCCGGCCCGCTGAGAAGCGCGCGGTCCATGGTTTGATAACCCTCCTTTTTGCAACCACCCGGAGTCCCGCACCGATGCAGATCGATCTCGCCATCAAGGCCGCTTTCCGTGGCCCCGCCATCTCAGACCTGATCATTTGTGAACACCCGCTGGATGTGTCGCCGATGATCATCGAGCACGTCGACGGCACAACGGTCGCCGAAGGCCACATTGCGCACCGCACCGCAGCCGGCGACATCGAGCGTCTGCACTACCGGCTCGACGTGCGGCACCACCGCCTGGTCGGCACGAAACGCCGGCTCGAATGCGCAAGCGGCGCATCCGTTTCCGTGGCGCGCATCACGTCGCCGTGGATCGGCGGCGCCGAGCACCTGATCGCGCTGTTCAGCCAACACCTGGCGACCGACCCGGACTTCGACCGGATCGAAATCGCGTTCCCGCACACCGCCGACGTTGCATGAGACGCGGCCGCTGCTGCCCCCCTACATCGTCTCGGAAAACAATTCCCGCCCGATCAACATGCGGCGGATTTCGCTGGTGCCCGCGCCGATCTCGTAGAGTTTGGCATCGCGCCAGAGGCGGCCCAGCGGGTACTCGTTGATGTAGCCGTTGCCGCCGAACAGCTGGATGCCGTCGCTCGCGACCTTGGTGGCCTGCTCGGCGCACAGCAGCACCAGGCTCGCGCAATCTTTTCTGACTTCGCGCACATGCGTGTCGCCGAGCGCGTCGAGGTTCTTGCCGACCGCATAGAGGTATGCGCGCGTGGACTGCAGCGACGTGTACATGTCGGCCACCTTGCCCTGCACGAGCTGGAACTCGCCGATGCTCTGGCCGAACTGCTTGCGGTCGTGGATGTAGGGCACCACGTTGTCGAGCACCGCCTGCATCAGCCCGACCGGGCCGGCGGCGAGCACCGCGCGCTCGTAGTCGAGGCCGCTCATCAGCACTTTGGCGCCGCCGTTCAACTCGCCGAGGATGTTGGCGGCTGGCACTTCGACGTTCTCGAACACCATCTCGCCGGTGTGGCTGCCGCGCATGCCGAGCTTGTCGAGCTTTTGCGCGGTCGAGAAACCCTTCATGCCTTTCTCGACGATGAACGCGGTGATGCCGCGCGCGTTGAGCTCGGGTTCGGTCTTGGCGTAGACCACCATCACGTCGGCGTCCGGCCCGTTGGTGATCCACATCTTGGTGCCGTTCAGCAGGTAATGGCCGCCCCGGTCCTGCGCTTTGAGCTTCATCGAGATCACATCGCTGCCCGCGCCCGGTTCGCTCATTGCGAGCGCGCCGATGTGCTCGCCGCTGACCAGTTTGGGCAGGTACTTCCTGCGTTGCTCGTCACTGCCGGTGCGGCGGATCTGGTTCACACACAGATTGCTGTGCGCACCGTACGACAAGCCGACGCTGGCCGATGCGCGCGAGATTTCTTCGACCGCGATCATGTGCGCGAGGTAGCCCATGTCGGAGCCGCCGTACGCTTCCGGTACCGTGATGCCGAGCACCCCCACATCGCCCATCTTGCGCCACAGGTCCATCGGGAACTGGTCGGTGCGGTCGATCTCGGCAGCGCGCGGTGCGATCTCTCGTTGCGCAAATTCGTGCACGGCGTCGCGCAGTGCATCCACGTCTTCGCCAAGCAGAAAGTTGAGTCCGGGCAGGTTCATGGGGTCGTCTCCTTTTGTTTGTGTTCAGTACGTTTTCGCAACCGGCACCAACGTCTGCTGCATCACCGCGCAGACGCTGCCGGGGCTGCTGCTCGGCGCATCGGGTGCGAAATGCAGCACCTCTGCGGTCGTCACGACGATGCGTTTGCCGGCTTTCACGACGCGACCGGTGGCGCGCAGTTCGCCGCCCTGAAACGCAGCCAGGAAGTTGATCTTGTATTCGACGGTCGTGACCTCCATCCCGTCGGGTGCGACCGAAAGCGCTGCATATCCGCCCGCGATGTCGGCCAGCGATCCAACAGCGCCGCCATGAAAGCCGCCTTGTTGCTGCGTCACACGGTCCGAATACGGCAGCACGACTTCGCACACGCCGGGCTCGACGCGCAGCAGCCGCGCGCCCAGGTGCTGCATCAACCCCTGGCGCGTGAAGCTGGCGGCCACGCGCTGCCACGAAGGTTCGTCCGATGAGGTGTCTTGCGGCATGGCAGGAGGAGTGGAGGCAACGCGATGAGCCGGACGCTGACTCGGGCCGGCACTTCAATTGTGTTCGATTTCCACCCGCTGCCGACGCCGCTGCATTGCGGCATGTGCCCAGAGCCCGACCACGTTGAAGGGACGAATGCTTTGACCTCGCCACTCGGCATTCGCTCAGCGCCCGCCTGACTGGGCGTCAGGCTAGCCCCAGGGCGGCAACGTCTGCGCCTGCAGCTGGCGGCGCAGCGCGACACAGTCCGGCAGCACGCCGCGCACCAGCGTCCAGAAGCGCGGGCTGTGGTCCATGTGCTTTAGGTGGGCAAGCTCGTGCACCACCACGTAGTCGAGCAACGCGGGCGGCAGCTGGATCAGCCGCCAATGCAGCCGGATCGAGCCGTTGCTGTTGGCACTGCCCCAGCGCATGGCCGCGTCGCTGAGCGCCAGGCGCTCCCACCGCACGCCCACGATCGGCGCGAAGTGCCGCAACCGTTGCTCGAACACGCGGCGCGCTTCGGCGTGCAGAAACGCTTGCACCGCATCGCGAATGGGCTCGGGTGCCGCGGCAGCCGGCAGCAGCACGCGCAGCACGTCGGCGTCGTGCGGGTCGAGTGCAGCCGACCCGGCGTTTGCTGCAGGCGCGCCGGCCTCGATCCGCACCGCGACCAAGCGGCCGAGATAGGCCACGCGCGCGCCGTCCTGCCAGACGATGCGCAGCCGCTCCGCGCGTTCGGCGCGCAGTTGCGATTCGCCGAGCTTGCGCACGATCCAGCTCGCCTTGTCGTGCAGCGCCAACTGGATCTGGCCTTCCGGCACCCACCCGGGCGCTGTGACGACCAGACCATCGTCGCGGATGGAGAAACCGATCGTGCGCCGCCGCGCCCGCTTCAGCTGATAGCCGACCACGGTGCCGACCAGCAGCGCCTCGCGGTCGGCACGGGGGTGGCGGTACCTGGGTTGCGTGGGCACAGCCGGCGTGACGGCGGCCGGCGGGGGTATCGGCGTGTGCGCCAAACGCGCTGGCGGCACGGGCTCAGTCAGCGAAGCCGGCGCCAGCGCGGACGCCGGCTCGAGCCGGTCGAGCGCGAAGCTGCAACAGGCGCCGCATCAAAGCGTTTTCGCGCCCGGCGCGACGGGCGGGGGTGGGACCTCGTCGCGCGGGTTGGCCGGATACGCGGTCGGGTCGAGCCGGTGCATCTCGGCTTCGATCCAGTCGCGCACTTCGCGGATCAGGTCGTCGGCCTCCCGGCCCTGGCTGGAAATGGGGGGGCCGATCGAGATGTCGACCACGCCCGGGGTCTTGATCCAGGCTTTGCGGGGCCAGCATTTGGCCGACGTGACCGCAATCGGGATCACCGGCACGCCGCAGGCGATGGCCAGCCGCGCGCCGCCCGCCTTGTACTGGCCGACCTCGCCGCGCTCGATGCGCGTGCCTTCGGGAAACATGATGACCCAGGTGCCTTGCGCGGTCAGCCGCCGACCCTGCTCGACCACCTTGGCGAACGCGCGCGCGCGCTGCGACCGGTCGATATGGATCATGTCCATGCGCGCCATCGCCCAGCCGAAAAATGGCACGTACAGCAGCTCGCGCTTGAACACATAGGCGAGCGGGCGCGGCATGATGCTCGGCATCACAAGCGTCTCCCAGGTCGACTGGTGCTTGACCAGCAGCACCGCCGCGTCGTGCTCGCCCTGGGGCAGGTGCTGCATGCCGCTCACGCGGTTCTCGATCCCGAGCAGCCACTCGCCGCCGCGCACCGCCACGGTCAGCCAGCCCGCGCACATCCAGTAGACGCGCGTGCTGTTCACGAACAGCGAGGCGATGACCACGAACGTGGCCCAGGGAACGACGGTGACCGCCATCCAGATGAAATGCAGGATCGAGCGCAGTGCGGCCATCGGGGACGGTGAGATGTTGTGTTCTATGGCGCTATTTTCCTTGGCGATCAAGTCGCCACCAGACTCTTGGCCGCCGCTTCCTGCTGCGCATTCAAAAACGCGACGAATTCGGCCAGGTCGGCATGCACCAGCGTCTCGGCCGGAAACGTCGGCGGCAGCGGCGCGCCGGGCACGAACGCGGCCGCCTTGCCGGTCCGCACCAGATGCGGCTGCGCACCGACCGCGATCGCCGCCTGCAAGTCGCGCGCGCTGTCGGCGACCACCGGCACGTTCACCAGGTCGACGCCGTAGCGCTCGGCGATCTGCTTGTACAGGCCCGGCTGCGGTTTGCGGCACGCGCAGTTCTCGTCCGGCGTGTGCGGGCAATAAAACACCGCGTCGATGCGACCGCCCAATACGGCGAGCTGCTCGAACATCTTGCTGTGCATCGCGTTCAACGCCGCCACGTCGAACAGACCGCGCCCGAGGCCCGACTGGTTCGATGCAATCACCACGTGCCAGCCCGCGTGGTTGAGCCTGGCGATCGCCTCCAGCGCACCGGGCAACGCAATCCATTCTTCGGCGGACTTCACGAAGTCGTCGCGGTCCTCGTTGATGGTGCCGTCGCGGTCCATGATCACGAGCTTCAATGCGTTGGTTTTCATACCGCTGCCGCCAGCTTCGACAGATCGGCCACGCGGTTCATCGCTGCATGCAGCGCGTGTAGGAGCGCGAAGTCGGTTGCGTTTGAGCGTCGGGTCGTCCGCGTTCACCATCACGCCGTCGAAAAACGCATCGACCGGGGTGCGCAGCGCGGCCAGCGTCTGCAGCGAGGCCGCGTAGTCGCCGGCATCGAACAGCGCATCGGCGCGCGGCGTCACCGCGCTCATCGCCGCGGCCAGCGCCTGCTCGGCCGGCTCGACAAGCAACTGCGCATCGACTGCGCGTTGGCGCATCGGCGGGCGACTTCTTCAAGATGTTGCCGATGCGCTTGTTGGCTGCAGCAAGCGCCGGGCTCTCGGGGAGTTGCGGCGAACGCACGCACCGCGGCCAGGCAACGCGGCAGCAACGCCCATGGCGGGCGCACCGAGAGCACCGCGTCGACCTCCTGCGCGCTGTAGCCGAGTTCGCGCAGATAGCCTTCGAGCCGTTCGTGGATGAACGTCAGCAGCAGCGCGTTGCTGTCGGCGGGCTTGGGCGTCAGCCTGCCGAATGCCGCGGCGGACGCCTCCAGCAGTGCAAGCAGATCGAGCGGCAGTTCGCGCTCGATCAACATGCGGATCACGCCCAGCGCGTGGCGGCGCAGCGCGAACGGATCGCGGTCGCCGGTCGGCAGCGCGCCGACGCCGAACAGGCCCACCAGCGTCTCGAGCTTGTCGGCCAATGCGACCACCACGCCGCTCAAATGGCGCGGCAGCGTGTCGCCGGCAAAGCGGGGTTTGTAATGGTCTTCGATTGCGGCTGCGACCTCATCGGACAACCCGTCGTGCCGCGCGTAGTAGCCGCCCATCACCCCCTGCAGTTCGGGAAACTCGCCCACCATGTCGGTCAGCAAGTCGGTCTTGGCCAGCGCAGCGGCTTCGGTTGCGATTTGTACCAGCGCCGCATCGCCGAGTTGTTCTGCAATCGCACGGGCTATTTTCGAGACCCGGGCGCTGCGGTCGCCCTGGCTGCCGAGCTTGTGGTGGTAGACCACCTTGGCCAATCCTTCGACGCGCGCGGCGAGCGGTTTCTTGCGGTCCTGGTCGAAGAAGAACTTCGCATCGGCCAGCCGCGGCCGCACCACGCGTTCGTTGCCCTGGATCACCGCGCTCGGGTCGTCTGGCGCGATGTTGCTGACCACGAGAAAGCGATTCGTCAGCGCACCCGCCGCATCGAGCAGCGGAAAATATTTCTGGTTCGCCTTCATCGTGAGGATCAGGCATTCGCTCGGCACGTCGAGAAACTCGGGCTCGAACTGGCAGACCAGCACGTTCGGGCGCTCGACCAATGCGGTGACCTCGTCGAGCAGTGCGTCGTCTTCGATCGGCTGCGCGCCCTGGCCGACGTGCGCCGCCGCAGCCTGCAACTGGCGCACGATCTCGGCACGGCGCTCGTCGAACGAAGCGATCACAGCGCCGTCGTCCTGCAGCCGCCGCGCGTACTCGTCGGCGTTGCGCAATTCGATCGGATGGGCGGCCGCCTCGAACCGGTGCCCTTGCGTGCGGCGCCCGGCCTCAATGCCGAGAACCCACACAGGCACCACCTCGTCTCCGTGCAGCGCGACCACAGCATGCACGGGTCGCACAAAACTGACGCTGTCCCATCCCGGCAGATCGCAATTGGATTCAAGCTGGTAGGTCATGACCTTCGGAATCGGCAGCTTGTCAAGCGCGGCGCGGATCGCAAATTCCAGGCCGACCCGAAGGGAGGAGCCGGAAGCCTGATCTTCATAGAACAGCATGTCGGTCTTGCCGTCCGATTCGCGGATCACTTGGTCGCGTGCGGTGCTCTCGAAGTCCCAACCCGCGTGATATCCCGTCACGGCCTGAAGCTTTTTGATCAGCGCAGGCGTCGGCTTTCCTTCCAAAGTCAATCCCACAGCCGCGGGCATGAGCTTGCTGCGAAGTTGCTTCGGCGGCGATTCGGACCTGACTTCCGTGATGTGTGCAGCCAGCCGGCGCGGCGTGGCGAAAGTGGTCAGCGTTGCCGCGTCGCCCAGAAAATTGTCGCCTTGCAGCGCGGCAAACAGCGCGCTGCCAAATGCGTCGCCGAGCCGCTTGAGCGCCTTCGGCGGCAGTTCTTCGACCAACAGTTCGACAAGCAGGCTTCGATGGGTTTGGTCGGTCGTCATGGCTCGATCACGCGCATGCCGAGCCGTCCGGCGTTTTGATTCATCAAGTGGTCCAGTGAAAAGAGGCTCTCGCAGCGGGTACGCAACGCGACCGCGGGATGCAGCGCATTGCTGGCGCGCAGGCCGGCGGCGGGATCGGCGCAGTAGCCGGCGGCGCTGGAAAAATCAGGTGGCTCGACGCCATGCCATGTCGGTCCGCCCACAGATACTTCACCGAAGCCGAGTTGGGCGCGAGCGAAGCGGTCACGATCCAACTCGCCCCGACGGCTCTTGATGGACAGTGCAGTTGCATATTCGGTTTTCGCTCACTCGGCGCAGGCAAGCCCGCCCACCTCGTGCGCAGCCATCCATGCCTGCACGCGGGCCGTTTGAATCTCGTTGACGAAAAAAGGCACCCATGCGCTCGTGTCGACGTAAACCATGCCCGCCGCAGCCGATCAGCAGCGATCGGTGTCACGCGTGTATCGCACCACCTCTTGGGTCATCGGCATGCTCTGCACGAGTGCGCGGGCACGGGCGATCCATGCAGCCTTGTCGAATTCGGGCGCGGGCGCGGGCGCGGTCTGAAGCAGAGCGCGACCAGCGTCATCAACCATCAACTCCACCTTGGCGCCTTCCGTCAACCGCATCTTTTTTGCGGCCTGTGCCGGCAACCGAACCGCCAGACTGTTGCCCCACTTGCCGACCTGCAATTCCATAGTACCTCCACCATGTAGACGCATGTATCTACACACTCGCTCAAGCCGCCTTCTGCTGCAGCTGCGCCACCCACTCGCGCGGCGCCATCGGAAAGCCGAGTCGCTCGCGCGATTCGTAATAACCTTGCGCCACACTGCGCGCCAGGTTGCGGATGCGGCCGATGTAGGCCGCGCGCTCGGTCACGCTGATCGCGCCGCGCGCGTCCAGCAGGTTGAAGCTGTGCGCGGCTTTGAGCACCTGCTCGTACGCGGGGAGCGCGAGCTGCTGCTCTATCAGGTACTTGGCCTGGGTTTCGTGCCCGTTGAACATCGCAAACAAAAACTCGGCGTTCGAGTGCTCGAAGTTGTACGCCGACTGTTCCTTCTCGTTTTGCAGGTAGACGTCGCCGTAGGTCAATGCGCTGCCGTCCGCGCCTTTCGTCCAGGTCAGGTCGTACAGGTTGTCGACGCCCTGCAGGTACATCGCGAGCCGCTCCAACCCATAGGTGATCTCGCCCGTGATCGGTCGGCAGTTGATGCCGCCGACCTGCTGGAAATAAGTGAACTGCGTGACTTCCATGCCGTTCAGCCAGACCTCCCAGCCGAGGCCCCAGGCGCCGAGCGTCGGGTTCTCCCAGTCGTCTTCGACAAATCGTACGTCGTTTTTCTTCAAGTCGAAGCCGAGCGCCTCCAGACTGCCCAGATAGAGCTCGAGGATGTTTGCGGGCGCCGGCTTCAGCACGACCTGATATTGGTAATAGTGCTGCAGCCGGTTCGGGTTCTCGCCGTAGCGCCCGTCTTTCGGCCGACGGCACGGCTGCACGTAGGCGGCCTTCCACGGCTCGGGCCCGAGCGCGCGCAGGAACGTTGCCGTGTGCGAGGTGCCCGCGCCGACTTCCATGTCGTAGGGCTGCAGCAGTGCGCAGCCCTGCGCGTCCCAATAGGACTGGAGCTTGAGGATGATCTGTTGGAACGTCAGCATGGCGGCATCGTTGTCGGCCGTGCGGGAGGGCACGACGGCGGGCGATCTTAGCGGGCGGGTCCTGCACGATCGATGGACGGCATCGACGGCTGGCCGCAAGGGCAGCGGTCCGAGGCGGCGATGCCGGCAGGGCAAACCCCAATGGCCCCAATTCACGGCGTGGTGAATTATCCGACACATGCTCACGCAGTCGACCGAACCCGCCAGGGCCGCACCCACGTTCCCTGCGAGCGCGAGCGAGCCGCGCACGCGGGACGCGGACCGCACGCGGCAATCGATCCTTGATGCGGCGGTGGCCGAGTTCTCCGCAACCGGTCTGAGCGGCACGCGGATGGAGCGCATCGCGCTGCGCGCCGGCGTCAACAAGCGGCTGATCTACTACTATTTCGGTAGCAAGGAAGCGTTGTTCCTGGCAGTGCTCGAGCAGACTTATGCAGACATCCGCGCGGCAGAAACCGCGCTGCATCTGGCCGATCTGGAGCCGGCCACCGCGGTGCGCCGGCTGGTCGAGTTCACTTGGGACTACTACCTGGCGAACCCGCATTTCCTTACGCTGCTCAATACCGAGAATCTGCACCGCGCGGCGCACCTGAAGCAGTCGGCCCGCATCCGCGAGATGAACTCCCCGCTGGTGCAACTGCTCGGCGACATCATCGCGCGCGGCCAGCGGCAGAACCTGTTTCGCGGCGGGGTCGACCCGGTGCAGCTCTACATCACGATTGCGAGCCTGTGCTACTTCTACCTGTCGAACAACCCCACGCTGTCGACCGTGTTCGGCCGCGACTTGCAGGCACCGGCCGCATTGTCAGAACGCCTGTCGCACATGACCGAGGTCGTGATGGGTTATCTGCTGCGCAAGTAGGCCAACGAACGCTCAATTCACTCGATCGTTAAGACAAATGAATGTCCGCTGGCTTGCTTCGATGAAAAGGCTTGGCGTTGCCTCCTTGCGATGCCCGACGCAAACGTCGCCGGGCTCGCGATCACTTCGATGCCGCTCGACGCGTTCGGCTTGGTTGCACGCAGGCAACTCGCCCGCGCCGACTGCGAGCCCGGACGGTCCTTGAATTCGACCCGCTGCAGCTCCAGTCCACCAGAATTCTCACCCCGCTTCTCACGACCTTCCATCAACTCGGCAGCACCACATGGCGACACAACGACTCGGCCTGATCATGCACGGCGTGACCGGCCGCATGGGGCTCAACCAGCACCTGATCCGCTCGATCTGCGCGATCCGCGCGCAGGGCGGCGTGTCGCTTGCCAATGGCGACCGGGTGATGCCGGACCCGATCCTGATCGGACGCAACGCCGAAAAAATAGCGGCCTTGGCCAAGGCCCACGGCATCGAGCGTTGGGGCACCGATGTGGACCAGGCACTCGCGAACCGGGAGGACAGCGTGTTCTTCGATGCCGGCACCACGCAGATGCGGCCTGCCCTGCTGGCCAAGGCGATCCGCGCGGGCAAGCACGTCTATTGCGAGAAACCGATCGCGACCAATCTGAACGAAGCCGTTGAAATCGCGCGGCTCGCGCAGGACTCCGGCGTCAAGCACGGCGCGGTGCAGGACAAACTCTTTCTCCCGGGCCTGCGCAAGCTCGACATGCTGCGCCGCGCGGGCTTCTTCGGCCGCATGTTGAGCCTGCGGCTCGAGTTCGGCTATTGGGTGTTCGAAGGCGACCTGCAGCCGATCCAGCGGCCATCGTGGAACTATCGCAAGGAGGACGGCGGCGGCATGATTCTCGACATGATGTGCCACTGGCGCTATGTGCTCGACAACCTGTTCGGCGAAGTCAAGTCGGTGTCCTGCCTGGGCACCACGCACATCCCGAAGCGCTGGGATGAGAACGGCGAGCCGTACGAAGCGACTGCCGACGATGCGGCCTATGCGACGTGCGAACTCGTCGGCCACCAGGGCGAGCAGGTGATCGCGCAGATCAACATGAGCTGGGTCACGCGCGTGCGGCGCGACGACCTGGTCACGTTCCATGTGGACGGCACGCACGGTTCGGCGGTGGCGGGCTTGTCCACCTGCCGCGCGCAGTCGCGCGTGGCCACGCCGCGGCCGGTCTGGAACCCGGACCAGAAGCAGACGATGAACTTCTTCGACCAGTGGCAGGAGATTCCGGATTCGGTGGCGTACGACAACGGCTTCAAGATCCAGTGGGAGCATTTCATTCGTCATGTGGCCGAAGACGCGCCCTACAAGTGGACGTTGCCGGAAGGCGCGAAGGGCGTGCAGCTCGTCGAAGCGGCGTTGCAGTCGTCGCAGGAGCGGCGCTGGGTGGATGTGCCCGCGCTAGAAATTTAGTAGCAAACAACGATCGTTTCACCAGCCACCCAGCCCGATTTCGCTGAAATTTCGTTCAGAAAAGACCCTTCGATGGCTTTCACCCTGACCTTGCCCGACAGCAACGGAAAGCTCGCCCGCTATGCGCTGCGCGGCACGGCGCCGCAACGCCCGGCTGCTGGCCAACGGCCTGCGTTCAACCGCATCGCCTATTCGGCCGCGCACGTCGTGTCCGACCCGCTCGCCGCAATCGACCCGTGGCTGCAATGCGCGGTCGACTGGGATGCGACGATCGCCTATCGGCGGCATCTGTGGTCGTTGGGCCTTGGCGTGGCCGAAGCGATGGACACCGCGCAACGCGGCATGGGGCTCGACTGGCCGACGTCGCTCGAGTTGATCCGCCGCTCGCTCGACGCCGCGAACGACGTGCCCGGCGCGCTGGTGGCTTCCGGCTGCGGCACCGACCATCTCGACATCGATGCAGTCAAAACGGTCGACGACGTGATCCGCGGCTACGAAGAGCAGATGGCCGCGATCGAGCAACTCGGTGGCAAGCTGATCGTGATGGCCAGCCGCGCGCTGGCCCGCGTCGCCAACAGCCCGGCCGACTACGAGCGCGTCTACGACCGCGTGCTGAGCCAGGCGCGCGAGCCCGTGGTGTTGCACTGGTTGGGCGACATGTTCGACCCGGCCCTTGCCGGCTACTGGGGCAGCGCGGACATCGACACCGCGATGGACACCGCGCTCGGCATGATCGCCGCGCACCCGGGCAAGGTCGACGGCATCAAGATCTCGCTGCTCGACAAGGACAAGGAAATCGCCATGCGCCGGCGCCTGCCCGCCGGCGTGCGCATGTACACCGGGGACGATTTCAACTACGCCGAGCTGATCGCGGGCGACGGCCACGGCGAGCGCGTCGAACAGGGCCAGAGCGATGCGCTGCTCGGCATCTTCGACGCGATTGCGCCGGCTGCGAGCAACGCACTGGCCGAACTCGCCAACGGCAACCTCGACCGCTTCCACGCGATCCTCGCGCCCACCGTGCCGTTGTCGCGCCACATCTTTCAGGCACCGACGCGGTTTTACAAGACCGGCGTCGTGTTCATGGCCTGGCTGAACGGGCATCAGCGCCATTTCACGATGGTCGGCGGCCAGCAAAGCACGCGGTCGCTCATGCATCTGGCCGAGCTGTTCCGACTGGCCGATGCGGCCGGCTTGCTGGAGCAGCCCGAGTTGGCGGTGCGACGCATGAAAATCCTGCTTGGGCTGCACGGCGTCGACGCCTGATCCACGACCGAACGAACTTTTCACCACCCCCGAAGGAGACAAAACCCATGATGAAAAAACGCACCCTGGCCCGCGTCGCGCTTGCCGCCGTCGCCGGCACCCTGGGCGCCTCGGCCTTCGCGCAGGACTGGAAGCCCGACCACCCGATCACGATCATCGTGCCGTGGGCGGCCGGCGGCTCGACCGACCAGGTCACGCGCGTCACTGCGGCCGAGCTCGAGAAAGCGCTCGATCAGAAGATCGTGATCGTGAACCAGCCTGGCGCGTCCGGCTCGATCGGCAGCAAGAGCGCATGGGACGCGCCGAAGGACGGCTACACCTGGACGGCCGGTGCCGCGCAAGACCTGGGCAGCTACGAGACGCTCGGCATGTTCAACACGAAGATCAAGGATTGGCACCTGTTTTTGAGCGTCGCCAATGTGCAGTTGATTGGTGTGAACCCGAACACGCCGTACAAGACCGCAAAAGAGTTGCTCGATGCGATGAAGGCCAAGCCGGGCACGGTCAGTGTGGCGACCGCCGGGGTGACGTCCGCCGGCCACAACGCGATGGAGCTGATCACGAAAGCCACCGGCGTCAAGTACAAGCACGTGACGTACGACGGCGGCAACCCGGCCGTGATTGCGACCGTATCGGGCGAGACCGACGTGACCACGCAGCTTGCGGTCGAGCAGGCCGACATGATTCGCGGCAAACGCATCCGGCCGCTTGCGACCGTCAGCGACAAGCCGCTCGAGCTGGAGGGCTACGGCACCATTGCGCCGCTGTCGAACACCGTGCCGGGCTTCAAGGCACCGGTCAACTATTTCGGCATCTTCATCCCGAACGGCGTGCCCGACAACGTCGCGCGGACGATGGAAAAAATCTGGGCCGGTCAGATGGCCAACGACGCGGCGCTGAAGAAGTATGCGAACAACCGCGGCGCGCTGTTCTCGCCGCTGTACGGCAAGGAAGCGCAGGAAGCCGTCGCGCCTGCGATCGCGGCCAACACCTGGCTGCTGTTCGACAGCGGCAAGGCGAAGGTCTCGCCCGAGACGCTCGGCATTCAGCGTCCTTGATCTCGACCCAGCGATGAATCGGCAACCGAGCGTCGCATCCGCGGCCGCAGCAGACGCCGACGTTGAGCCGGTTGGCGAGGCGGCCGCGCAGCGGGTGTCGCCGTCCGCCGATCTGCGCCAATCGATCGGCTGGATCGCATTCGGTGTGGTCGTGGTGGTGCTGTCCTGGCGCATGGACCGGCTGGAGCGCCAGGACATCAACCCCTACACGGTGCCCGGGCTGCTGCCGGGGTTTCTCGGGCTGGCGGTGGTGCTGTTCGGTGCATTGTTGCTGTGGCGGTCGTGGCAGCGGCTGCGTCTTGTCGACGAACCGCGAGCCGTTGCATCGCCTGCCCCGGGCGCCAGCGAAATCGACCGCACGGAACGCAAGCGCATCGGATCGGTGCTGTTTCTGTGCATTGGCTATGCGGCCGGTCTGATGGGGCACGGACTGCCGTTCTGGCTGGCCACGTCGATCTTCATCGCGGTGGCGATCGGCGTGCTGCAGTTTGCCGATCGCGCGGCGCGGGCGCAGCGGGTGCGCGGGTTCGTGTTCGCCTTGGGCGTGGGGGTGGCCACGGGGATCGCGACGACGTTCTTGTTTCAGAACGTCTTTCTGGTGCGCCTGCCTTAGATGGGTTGCTCTCCCCCCAGGCGGTGTGTTGCCCTCCCCCAGGCTTCGCTCCCGTCGGTCGGCTCTCGCCTTCCCCCTCGCCGGGGGCAGCGCCCGCGGCCTGGCGGAGCCAGTTCCGCAGCCCCTGCTGGCGAAGACCGCCGCAATTTTTGATTCGCACTTTGGCGCCATATGAATCGACCCATGGCTTGTTTTGACGGCGTGAGGCACTGAATGCTCGAAGGGTTGTCGATGCTGGGGCAGTCGTTCCTCGGCTTCATGAACGTCACGTCGATCGCTTACGGGCTGGGTGCGGCACTGCTGGGCATTGTCGTGGGCGTGCTGCCGGGGCTGTCGGCGACGCTGTGCATCGCGCTGCTGACCACGCTCACGATCAAGCTGCAGCCCAACGACGCGATCCTGATCCTGATCTGCTCGTACGTGGGCACGATCTACGGCGGCAGTCGCACGGCGATTCTGTTGAACATTCCGGGCACGGCGGCGAACGCGGCGTCTTGCGCGGACGGCTATGCGCTCGCGCGCCGGGGCGAGGCGGGCCGTGCGATCGGGATTGCGACGTCGGGCTCGTTCACGGGCACGTTGTTCGGCGTGCTGTGTCTGGCGATGTTCACGCCGGCGCTGGCCGAAGTCGCGCTGTCGTTCGGCGCGTTCGAGTTCTTCTGGCTCGCGCTCTTCGGGGTGTCGATCTCGGGCAGCATCGTCGGCAACGATCCGCTGAAAGGTTGGTTGATGGGCTGCCTGGGCCTGCTGGTCGCGCAGATCGGGCAGGAAGGCATCTATGCGTACAACCGCTTCACGTTCGGCTTCGACGAGCTCGGTGGCGGCATCTCGTTGATCCCGGCGCTGATCGGCGCGTTCGGCTTTGCCGAGGTGCTGACGGCGCTGGCCGACCCCGTCGAGCGCAAGATGGTCGAGATGCGCGACTCGGTGCTCCCGCGCTTTCGCGAAGTCGCCACCTATTGGAAGACCGTGCTGCGCTCCGGCGTGATCGGTGTGACGACCGGCATCCTGCCCGGCGTCGGCGAAGACTCGGGCGCGTGGATGTCGTATGCGGCCGCCAAGGCCGTCAGCAAGGAGCGCGACCAGTTCGGCAAAGGCTCGATCGACGGCCTGATGGCGGCCGAGACCGGCGACATGTCCGCGATTCCAGGCGCGATGATCCCGGCGCTTGCGCTCGGCATCCCAGGCTCGGCGCCGTCGGCCGTGCTGCTGGCCGCGATGATCATCCACGGCATCCAGCCCGGGCCGATGCTGTTCATCAAGACGCCGCACTTCATCTACGACGTGGTCGCGATGACCACGCTCGCGTCGTTTGCGATCCTGTTTTTCGGCCTGTTCCTGGTGCGCCCGCTGCTGCATGTGCTGCGCGTGCCGCGGGCCGTGCTGATGCCGATCGTCTTCGTGCTGTGCGTGGTGGGCGCGTTCGCGATCTCGCAGCGGCTGTTCGATGTGTACGCGATGCTGGTGATCGGCGTCGGCGCGTTCTTTCTGCGGCGGCGCGGCTACGAGATGGCGCCGTTCGTGCTGGGCCTGGTGCTGGGCGAACTGCTCGACAAGAGCCTGCGGCGCGGCCTGGTGCTGTCCGACGGCAGCCTGGCGCCGTTTTTCACGCGCCCGATCTGCATGGCGCTGGCGGGCATCACGCTCTTCACGATGCTGATGTACGTGCCGGCGTTCAACCGGCGGCTGCGGGGCGCCTATCGCGCCGTGCGCCAGGTCGTGACCGGTCGCGACAAGTAACCGAACGCGCCGACGCCTGCGTTACGCTCTTGCCCATGAAGTTCGCTCTGTGCAACGAAGTGCTCAAGCACCTCGACTTCGCCGAACAGTGCCGGGTGGCCGCAGCGCTCGGCTACGACGCGCTCGAAGTCGCGCCGTTCACGTTGGCCGACGACCCCGGCACCATCACCGATGCGGCAGGCACGCGAGTTCGCCCGTGTCGCCGCCGACCACGGCATCGCGATCGGCGGGCTGCACTGGCTGCTGGTCGCGCCCAGCGGGCCTGTCGATCGTCGGCGACGATGCGGCCTTGCGCGCCCGCACCACCGCGTTCATGCAGCGGCTCGTCGAGCTGTGCGCGTTGATGGGCGGGCAACTACCTCGTGCACGGCTCGCCCAAGCAGCGCTCGGTGCCGCCCAGCACGATGCACGGCGAGGCGTACGAGCGTGCGCAGGCGTGCTTTGCGCAAGCCGCCCGGCACGCGCGCCAATGCGGCGTGGTCGTATTGCATCGAGCCGTTGTCCACCGCCGAAACCGACCTGATCAACACGGTCGCGCAGGCGGCGGCGATGGTCGATGCGATCGACTCGCCCGCGTTCAAGACCATGATCGACTGCAGCGCGGCGGGCCAGGTGGAATCCGAAGACGTCGCCGACCTGATGCGCCGCTGGATGCCGAGCGGCCGCATCGCGCATGTGCAGGTGAACGATCCCAACCGGCGCGGCCCCGGCCAGGGCGCGATGCGCTTCGCGCCGATCCTGGCGGCCGTGCAGGACATGATGAACGGCGGCCACTACCTCGGCATCGTCGCGGTCGAGCCGTTCGACTACGTGCCGGACGGCATGGGTTGCGCTGCGCGCGCAATCGGCTACCTGCGCGGCCTCGAAGAAGCCTTTCATGCCTGACACCGCAGCCGCTGCATTCAGGATCGCCGAGATCGCGCTGTACGAGCGGCCGGTGGAACTGCGGCTGCCGTTTCGCTTCGGCGTGGTCACGCTGACCCGCTGCCCGCAGGCGTTCGCGCGCGTGCGCATCGAGTGGCCCGACGGCAGCAGCGCCTGGGGCGCGGCGGCCGAGATGATGGCGCCCAAATGGTTCGACAAGAACCTGGACCTGAGCAACGAAGACAACTTCGACCAGTTGCGCCGTGTCACTGCGGATGGCGCGCGACGCCTACCTGAGCGATGCAACCGCTGCAACCGCGTTCGGCCACTTCGCGCGACACCACGACGCGCACGGCCGAGCCGCGGCCATGCAGCGGCTTCAACCCGCTGCTCGGCAGCTATGGGCCCGCGCTGATCGATCGTGCGGTGCTCGATGCGCTGTGCCGCAGCGCAGAGCCTGTCTTTCTACCGAGCCGTGCGAAGCAATCTCGCCGGCATCGGTGCGAGCCGCGCCGAGTTCGCCGGGCTCGGCATTGAGGCGTTCCTCGGCGCGCTGCAGCCCGCCGGATCGATCGAAGCGCGTCACACGGTCGGCCTGGTCGACGCGATCACGAACATCGCCGCCGCAGGACCGCGTGAACGACGGCCTGCCCGAGACGCTGCGCGAAGTCGTGCGCGGCCTACGGCCACCGCTATTTCAAGCTCAAGGTCGGCGGCAACATCGACGCCGACCTCGCGCGGCTGACCGAGATCGCCGCGGTGCTGGATCGGAAGTGCCCGCACCTTATTTCGCCTCGCTCGACGGCAACGAGCAGTACGCGCGATGCGGCCGGCATTGCCGAGCTGATGGCGCGCATCCGGCAGACGCCGACACTCGCGCGGCTGTACGAATCGATCCTGTTCATCGAGCAGCCGATCACGCGCAAGACGGCGCTCGATGTCGACCTAGCCGCGCCCAGGCGCTCGGCAAGCCGGTGATCATCGACGAATCCGACGGCGAGCTGGCGACCTTCGTGCAGGCGCGCGCGCGCGGCTATGCGGGCGTGTCGTCCAAGACCTGCAAGGGCTTGTACAAATCGATCCTGAACGCCGCGCGTTGCGCGGCCTGGAACGCCGAGCAGTGCGACGTACGCTACTTCATGTCGGCCGAAGACCTGACGACCCAGGCCGGCCTGGCGGTGCAGCAGGACCTGGCGCTGGTCAATCTGCTCGGCATCGCGCACGTCGAGCGCAACGGCCACCACTACGTGAACGGCATGGCGGCGCTGCCGCAGGCCGAACAGCAAGCGTTCCTGGACGCGCACGGCGATGTCTACGAACGCTCGCACGGCGCGGTGCGGCTGCGCATCGAGGACGGCCGCATCGCACTCGCATCGCTCGGGTGCCCGGGCTATGCGAGTGCGGCGATGCCGCTGTTCGATGCGATGCAGCGCGTGATTTGAAGCGGGCGCGGGGCGCGGTGTGCTTTCCCGTCGGGAACGCGCATCACGGGCCAATGTGGGTACCGCGCTGCTTTGCAAAGCCTGTGGTGGAATCGGGTTGGCAGGACACGGAGGTAGGCCCCATGCGCGATTTTTCGCAAAGCCACGAATGGCTGTCGATCAACACCGCCACGGTGCGCAAGCAGCGCGGTCAGGAAATCCCGCTCGACCGAATCATCGACCAATGCAACGCGCTCGACATCCGCGCGATCGGTCCGTGGCGCGACCAGGTGGCCGCGGTGGGCCTGAGGCGCGTGGCCGCGCAGCTGAAGGCCTACGACATGCGCCTGTCGGGCTACTGCCGGGGCGGATTTTTTCCCGCGGCCGATGCGGCCGGCCGCCAAGCCGCGCAGGAAGACAACCGCCGCGCGATCGACGAGGCGGTCGTGCTGGGCGCGCCGTGCCTCGTGTTGGTGGTGGGCGCCCTGCCCGGCGCCCTCGACGGCAGGCCCGCCTACAAAGACATCGCCCGCGCGCGCAGCGAAGTGCACGACGGCATTGCGGCCTCGCTCGAATACGCACGCTCGGTCCGCCTGCCGCTGGCGATCGAGCCGCTGCACCCGATGCAGGCGGCCGACCGCGCCTGCATCAACACGCTGGAGCAGGCGCTCGACCTGTGCGATGCGCTCGACCCCGACCGGTCGGGCGCGCTCGGCGTGGCGGTCGATGTCTATCACGTCTGGTGGGACCCGAAGCTCGAAGCACAGATCGCGCGCGCGGGCAGGCAGCGCCTGCACGCGTTCCACGTCTGCGACTGGCTCACGCCCACGCGCGACCTGCTCGCCGACCGCGGCATGATGGGCGACGGCGTGATCGAGCTGCAGAAGATTCGCGGCTGGATGGAAGCGGCCGGTTTCGCGGGTTTCAGCGAAGTCGAGATTTTTTCCGAGCGCGACTGGTGGCAGCGGGATGGGGATGCGGTGCTGGACACTTGCATCGAGCGGCATCGCAGCGTGGTTTGAAGCGGCTTCACCGGCAGCCGGCGACGGTCGCAGGCTGCCACGCTGCATGCACCGACAGAGTGGCGTTGCGCCATCGGCCAGGCGGGCGCAACGACCGCGCACTCGCCTCGCAGCCGTCCACGCGGCAAGTGGCCCAGATTCGGATGCGTTGTCGCACGTTCCCCGCCCACAGCGGTTGCGGGTCCGCGCGTCGTTCGGCTGCTGCCCGCGGGTGTCGACACCGCGTTCGGCGATGATCGAACGGTCAAACCGGTTTCCGGACGGGACGCAGAAGACACCGGAAGAAAAAACCCACAATGAACGTGCTTCCTCCCGACCATCCCGCCCGGCTCGCTCTGTCGGACGAGGTGCACGCCAGGCCCTCGCAGCCGCTCGACACGCCCTGCCGCGTGACGCACATCGCCGTGTTGACCGCGCACGAGGACCGCGCGCGCGAGCGCACGCACATCGCCGAGTTGTGCAGGCATTTCCGGGTGACGCCGCCGACCGAAGACACCGGCTACTTCTGCGCCCGGCTCGGGGCCATCCGGTTCACCTGGGAGCGGCACGGCGAGTTCTCGGGCTTCACCATGACGACCCCGGGCTCGAGCCCACATCCGTTTACCGAGCCGGTCACGACCCTGCTGCCGGTCGGCTGGCTCGCCGCCCTGCCCGGCGCCACCATTGCGGCGGCGCATGCCGAACTGATGCCCGCCACCGACGCGCCGCTGACCGGCGCGGCCCTGGCCGCCCATTTCGAAGGCGAGACGGTGGTCGGCGGCGAAGTCAGCGACGGGGCCGGCTTCGTCTACACCGACTTCAAAATCCACACCGACGGGTTCGCGCGATTCGTGGTGTGCGACCGCCATTTCACCGATCGACAAGCCGGGCGGACCGTGCAGCGGTTGTTCGAGATCGAGGCGTACCGCATGCTGGCGTTGCTCGCCTTTCCGATCGCGCGCGAATTGGCGCCCCGCATGGCGACAATCGAGGCGTCCCTGGTGAAGCTGACCGCACAGATCGCGGTCGAAGGCGGTCAGGACGAAGCGTTGCTGCAGGAATCTGACCCGCCTCGCTGCGGAGATCGAGCGAGACTTGTCGACCAGCGAATTCCGGTTCGGCGCCTGCCGCGCCTATCACCAGCTCGTGACGTCCCGCATCCAGGAACTGCGCGAAACCCGGCTGCCGGGCGTGCAGCCGATCGGCGAGTTCATGGCGCGCCGACTGACGCCTGCGGTGGCGACCTGCGCCTCGACCTCGCTGCGCCTGCACGGCCTGTCGGACCGCGTGGCGCAGGCAAGCGCGTTGTTGTCCACGCGGGTCGACATCGCGCGCGAACGGCAGAACCAGGCGCTGCTCGCCTCGATGGACCGACGCGCCAAGCTGCAGTTGCGGCTGCAGCAGACGGTCGAAGGCTTGTCGGTGGCGGCGATCGTGTACTACGTCGTCGGGCTCATCGGCTATCTGGCGAAGGCCGGCAAGGCGGGCGGGCTGTTCGCGTTTCAACCCGATCTGCTGGTCGGCCTGTCGATCCCGGTGGTGGCCGGTTTCGTGTTTCTTGCGCTTCGGCGCGTGCGGCAGGAGATGCACCAGTCCGACGCGTCGACCGCAGAGTATTGACGCACCTGCCGCCAGCCGACAACCGTCAGAGCCGTTCGAAAGGTGGGAGCCGTCTGCCTGGCCTCAAACGGTGCAAACCTCAGACCGCCGCCGGCATCTTCCCCACTTCACGCCGCGCGCGCCGCACGTTGAACGCACTTGCGACCAACATGGCCTGCACCAGCGCGAGCCCGAGAAGCACCGACGAATGGCGGCCGTGGTCCATCAGCCGGCCGAAGATCAGCGGTGCGAATGCCTGGCCGATGTCCAGCCCCGCATACACCACGCCGTAGACGCGCCCGCTCGCGTTCGCTGGTGTCGAGCGCTTGACCAGCAGATCGCGCGAAGGCCCGGCCAGGCCCGACGCAAAACCCATCAGCCCGAACAGCACCGGCACCACCGGGGGCGCAATGTCGGCCATTGCAAGCAGCAGCGCCATGCAGGCGGCCACGCCGAAGCCGATGCCGACGATGCGCTCGCAGCGCGCGGGGTCGGTCGCGAGAAAGCCACCGGCGATCATGCCGCCCGCGCTGGCCACCATATAGACGGTCAGGAAGCTCGCAACCAGCGCCACCGGCACGTCGTGCAGCTGCCCGGCGGCCACGGGCGCGAACGTCTGCACGACGCTGATGACCACCGCATAGAGGAAGAAAAACGCGAAGCACATCCAGACCGCGGGGATCTTCAGGAAGTCGAATTCGCCGGCGGCCAGCGGCGCGTCCGGCTCTTGACCGGTGGCCTGCTGCACGGCCTTGGCGTCGAGCTTGAACACGCCGCGGTTGAACCACAGAACGATCAGCATCAAGAACGCCACGCCAGCCGCAGCCACCAGCGCCACGCGCCATGAGTAAGCGATCGCGATCGGCAGCACGAACAGCGGCGCCACCGCCCAGCCCAGGCTGCCCGTGATGCCGTGCACACTGTAGGCATGGCCGAGCCGCGTGGGCGCGACCTTGCGGTTGAACAGCGTGTAGTCCACGGGATGGAACACGCCGTTGCCGATGCCCGCAATCACCGCGCCGGCGATCAGCATCCAGTAGCTTTGTGCGCTCGCATAGAACAGGGCCGCCACTGACAGCAGCCCGAGTCCGATGAACAGCACCGGCCGCGGGCCGATCTTGTCGACGACGAAGCCGGACGCCGCCTGCACCGCGCACGACACCACATAGAACACCGTCAACACGATGCCGAGTTCGGTGTAGTTGACGTCGAACGCCTCCTTCAACCAAGGAAACAGCGGCGCAAGCAGCAACTGGCAGAAGTGGCTGATGCCGTGCGCCAGGCCGACCAGCCCGATCAGTCGCGCATCGGCGCGGAACGCCGGGGTGCCGGCCGCAGCAGCGGTGGGTGACGGAAGAACGTCTGACTTCGTGTGCATGGCCGAAATGCTAGCCATTGGCGGCCGAGTCGAAATGCGATAAAACGCCAGGCTTCTGCGAAAACCCGCCAAATGTCGATGGCCCACGCTCTGCGCCGGACAAAGTCCAAACCAACCGCCCGCCGCGTCGACACCTCGCCGGGCGACCTCGATGCGTTCACGCCCGACGCGGTCCGACCGGTGCGGCTGCGCGCGCGCCGTTTTGCCACCGATTCGCACTTCGAGCCGCATTGCCATGCATGGGCGCAGCTCGCGTACTGCGCCAGCGGCATGGTGCAGGTCACGGCGGCGCGGCATGCGGGCGCTTCGGAAGAAGTCGCGTTCATCGTGCCGCCTTCGCGCGCGGTCTGGATCGCGCCGGGCGCACTGCACCAGGTGCATGTGGTGGAGGCTGCGCAGCTGCGCACGCTCTACATCGACGCGGGCGCTGCACCGATGGGCTTTGCCGGGGGCAGCCGCGTGCTCGTGGTGTCGGCGCTGTTGCGCGAGCTGATCGGCGCGCTGGACGACGGCGCTGCGGGCGCGCGCGAAGCGATGTTGAACGCGCTGGTCCTCGACGAGATCGCACGCGCCGATGTGCAGCCGATCGGCGTGCCGCTGCCCGATGCGCGCACCGGCGACAAGCGGTTGCGCGCGCTGTGCGAGGCGGTGCTGCATGCGCCGGCCGAGCGTGCCACGTTGGCCGAGTGGGCCGCCGACGTCGGCGCGAGCGAACGCACGATGGCGCGCCTGTTCCAGCACGAACTGGGCTTGAGCTATCCACGCTGGCGCCAGCAGGCGATCCTCGCGCACGCGCTGCCGCTGCTGGCGCGCGGCGTGCCGGTTGGCCAGGTGGCCGGACGCAGCGGCTATGCGAGCGACAGCGCGTTCTCTGCGATGTTTCGCGCGGCCATGGGCCAGTCGCCAAGGCATTTCATGCCGGCTCGCCGGCTGGCCGAACGCTGAAGGCAGCCGCGGCATACTCTTCGACGTGTGCCCGCGGCCCTCCAGCCGCCAACGGCGGCCGACCACGGTGTATCGACTCGAAAGCGCCCCGCATGGAATTCAAGGACTACTACAAGACCCTCGGCGTCGACAAGACCGCGACCGCCGACGAGATCAAAAAGGCTTATCGGCGGCTCGCGCGCAAGTTCCATCCGGACGTCAGCAAGGAGCCGGACGCGGCCGCGCGCATGAGCGAGCTGAATGAGGCGAACGCGGTCGTCTCCGACCCGGAAAAGCGCGCTGCGTACGACGCACTCGGGCAGCAGCAGGCCGGCCGCGAGTTCCGGCCGCCGCCGAACTGGGATGCGGGCTATGAATTCACGGGCGGCGGCGGTGGCACAGGCGCCCCAGGCCAGGACTACAGCGACTTCTTCGAAGAGCTGTTCGGGCGCCAGGCCCGTGCGGCGCGCGCTGGCGGCATGGGGGGTGGCGGTGGTGGCGCGCGGCGGGCCGAAGCTGCGTCGTTTCGCGGCGAAGACCATCACGCGAAGATCGAACTCGATCTGCTCGATGCCTACCAGGGCGCCGAGCGCGCGATCACGTTGCGCGGTGCGCATCTGGATGCACAGGGCCGCCTGGTCAACGACGAGCGCACATTGAACGTGTCGATCCCGAAGGGCGTGCGCGAAGGCCAGCAGATCCGGCTCGCGGGCCAGGGCAGCGCGGGCTACGGCAGCGGCGCGAACGGCGATCTGTTTCTTGAAGTGAGCTTCCGGCCCGATCCGCGCTTTCGGACACAGGGCCGCGACGTCACGCAAAACGTGCCGCTGGCGCCGTGGGAAGCCGCGCTCGGCGCACAGGTCGAAGTGCCGATGCCTGCGGGCGGCGCGATCGAAGTCACCGTGCCCGCCGGCTGGAAAAAAGGCAAGCGGCTGCGGCTCAAGGGCCGCGGCATTCCGGGTCGGTCCGACAACGATGCGGGCGGCGACATGTATCTCGAACTCGACCTTGCGCTGCCTCCAGCGGACACGCCGAAAGCGCGCGAGCTCTACGAGACGATGCAGCGCGAACTGGGCCCGTCGTTCAACCCGCGCGCCAACGCTTGAGACCAAGGAAACTGCAACATGGGCACATCACCATCACAAGGATCGTCGTCGGCGCAGCCGGGCATGCGCGTCGCCGCCGTCGTGATCGACGACGAAGCACAACTCGACGTGGACGCGCTCGCGCGCGCCTGCAGCGTTGGCCCGCAATGGGTGGTCGAGCGGGTCGAAGCCGGGCTGCTCGAGACTTTCGGGCCTGCGCACGACCGGCAATGGCGGTTTTCCAGCGCGAGCCTCGTGCGCGCACGGCGCATGGTGCATCTGGAGCAGGGGTTCGATGCGAATCCCGAGCTGGCGGCGCTGGCGACCGACCTGATGGAGGAAGTGGGCCGGCTGCGGGCGCGCATTCGCGCCGCAGGGCTGCGTGAGTGAGGCCGCATGCAGCAATGTCCAAGGACGGCGAACCGCGCATTGCGGCGGCGCTGATCCGGATGGGCTTGCTGCAGGCCGATGTGCCTTATGACTTCGTGCCGCTGACCGGCGGGGTGTCGTCCGACATCTTCTGCGTGCAATCCGGCGAGCGGCGTTTTTGCATCAAGCGGGCGTTGCCACGGCTGAAGGTGGCTGCGGTGTGGGAGGCCCCGATCGGTCGCAACGCAGCCGAAGCGGCGTGGCTGCGCGAGGTCGGCGCGTGGTTCCCGGGCAGCGTGCCGGCGGTGCTCGGCGAGGACGCGGGTCTCGGCCTGCTCGCGATGGAATATCTGCCCGAGCAGGACCACCCGGTCTGGAAAGCGCAACTGCTGCGCGGACAGATCGATGCGACGTTTGCCAGCGCCGTCGGCCGCCTGCTGGCCGCGATTCACCAACGCAGCGCGGGCAGCGCCGAACTGGCCGCGCGCTTTGCCAACGATGCGACGTTCGAGCCGATCCGCATCGAGCCGTACCTGCGCGCAACCGCAGTCCGGCATCCCGCGCTGGCCGACCGGCTGAACGCCATCGCTGCAGAGACGCTGGCCACTAAGCAGGCGCTGGTGCACGGCGACGTGAGCCCGAAGAACATCCTGGTCGGCCCGCGCGGCCCGGTGCTGCTGGACGCCGAGTGTGCGTGCTGGGGCGACCCGGCGTTCGACCTCGCGTTCTGCCTGAACCATTTGCTGCTGAAAGCCGCCTGGGCGCCGCGTTGGCAGGCGCAATACCTCGCTGCGTTCGACGCGCTGGCGGGCGCCTATCTGGACGGCATCGGCTGGGAGCCACGCGTGGCGTTCGAAGCACGCGCGGCACGGCTGCTGCCCGCGCTGGCGCTGGCGCGCATCGACGGCAAGTCGCCGGTCGAATACATCACCGACGATGCGCTGCGCGGGTCGGTGCGACAGCGGGCGATGCCGCTGATCGCGCGTCCGCGTGCGACGCTTGCGGCGGTGCGCGAAGCCTGGGCAAAGCAGCCAAGTTGACTGGGTAAGCGCAGTGCGCTGTCCGTCATGCAAGATCCGGGAAGAAATGCGCTGCGGCAGCGGTCCCCCTTACGAAGTTCGCTACGAACAAAGCAGCAACTCACCTTCGTCAGGTCCGCGCCGCATTCGATTCAAACAACGCATTGACCCTTCGAGCCATCGGCATGACCAGCACCGACCCCACCCTCACCCACGTCACCGCCCGCCGCATCTGGGACTCGCGCGGACGACCGACGCTCGAGGTCGACGTCACGCTGGCCGACGGCAGCACGGGACGCGGCATTGCACCGGCCGGTGCGTCGCGCGGTTCCCGTGAAGCCGTCGACCGGCGCGACGGCGGCAGCGCGTTTGACGGGCTGGACGTGCAGCGGGCGCGGCGTGGCGTGCTGGAGGAGATCGCGCCGCTGCTGATCGGCCGCGACGTGCGCGACCAGGCAGCCATCGACGCGGCGCTGATCGCGCTGGACGGCACGCCGAACAAGGCGCGGCTCGGCGGCAACGCGCTGGTCGCCACCTCGCTGGCCTGCCTGCACGCGGCCGCCGCCCACGCGCAGCAACCGCTGTGGCGTCATCTGGCCCAGGGCAGGCCGGTTCGGCTGCCGCTGCCGGAGATCCAGATCTTCGGCGGCGGCGCGCATGCAGGCCAGCGCATCGACATTCAGGACCTGATGGTCATGGCGATCGGCGCCCGCACGTTCGCCGAAAGCCTGGAGATCACCGCGAACGTCTATGCAGCCGCCGGCACGTTGATGCGGGACAGCGGCCGGCTGCAGGGCGTGGCCGACGAGGGCGGCCACTGGCCCGCGTTCGACAGCAACGAGGAGGCGCTCGAAACACTCGTGCGCGCAATCGAGGCGGCCGGCTACACGCCGGGCGTGGACGCCGCGATCTCGCTCGACATCGCGGCGTCCGAGTTCGGCAGCCGGGGCCGCTACCGGCTCGGGCTGGACAAGAGCGAACTGGACAGCGACGGCCTGTGCGACCTGCTGCTGCGCTGGTGCGAGCGCTTCCCCATCGTCTCGATCGAGGACCCGCTGGCCGAGGACGACGTTGAGGGCATGCGCCGCTTCACGGCCGCAGTCGGCGACCGCATCCAGGTGATCGGTGACGACTACCTCGTCACGCAGGCCGCGCTGGTCGAGCAGGCGGCGCGCGATCGGTCGGTCAACGCGGTGCTCATCAAAGTCAATCAGGTCGGCACCGTGACGGAAGCGCACGCGGCGCTGCAAGGCGGCCCAGGCGGCCGGCTTCGGCACCATCGTCTCGGCGCGCTCCGGCGAGACCGAGGACACCAGCGTCGCCCACCTGTCGATCGGCTGGAACGCGGGCCAGCTCAAGGTCGGCTCGTTCGCGCGGTCCGAACGCATGGCGAAGTGGAACGCGGTGCTGCGCATCGAAGAAGCGCTCGGTGGGGATGCGGTGTTCGCGGGCGCATCGGTGCTGCCCGGGCGGCGCGCGGCCGACCGATCGAGGCCATGAGGCCCGACACGAACACCATCGACCGGCACAGCCCGTTCGCAGCCTCGCACAGCGCGCGGACTCGCCGGCATGCATCTCGGTTCTGCAACGCTGCCGACCGGGCCAGCGCAGCCAGACGACAGCAATCGTTCTCGTCACGCGATCGCGATGGTCTTCGCAGCACGACGGTACAAGGCCTGCGTCTCGCGGTCGAAGTGAAAGGCCGCCAGGAAGTCGTCGACGCAATAGCCGCGCACCTGCTGCCGGATGCTGGTGACAACGCTGCGCGCTTCGTCTCGCCGGCCGGCCAGCGCGAGGCTGAGTGCTGCGATTCCCTGGATATGCACATGCGCGTTCGGCCGCGCCGCCGCCTGCACGCCCCAGTGCGCGGCGGCCTCGAAGTCGCCCTGGCGCACCAGCGCCATCGCGCGCGCGCCGAGCATGCCGAACAACAGCGGGTCGAACGGGCTCAGGTGCGCGCGAATGGTCCGCATACGCGATCGCCGCAGCCGGGTCGCCCGACTGACTATGCACGAACGCGAGGGTGTAGTGGCCGAGCGCGAAGCTCGGGCTGATCGCCACCGCCGCCTCCAGCTCGACCAGCGACTGGTCCTGCTGGCCGCGCAGCCAGAGCGCGCGGCCCATCGCCCAGTGCGCGGCCGGGTCGCGCTCGTCGGCGCGCAGGCTCTGGTCAGCGGTTCGATAGGCACGCTGAACCGCGGTTTCGCGCTCGTCCCAGCCCTGGAACGCGTCCTGCCAATGGGTGAAGGACAGGCCCGCAAAAGCGCGTGAGAAACCGGGATCGAGCCGCACCGCGGTCTCGAACCAATGCCGTGCCCGTTCGTTGTCGGCGCGTTCGAACCGGTACATGTGCCAGAGACCGCGATGGTGCGCCTCCCAGGCGTCGAGCGAAGTCGGGCTTGAGATCAGCATCGCGCGATCGCGCTCGGCTGCCTCGATCTCGCTGATGACCCTCGCGACGACACCGTCGCCGATCTCGTGGAGCACGAGCAAGGCGTCGTCCAGTTTTCGTTCGAAAGTCTCGGCCCAGAGCACACGCGCGCTGCGGGTTTCGATCAGTTCGACTTCGACGGCGACCTGGTCGCCACGCTGTCGGATCAAGCCGCCGACCGCGTAGTCTGCGTCCAGCGTGCGCGCGGCTTCCTGTGCGCCCATGCTGCGCGCGTGCAGAGCGAACATCGTGCCCTGCGCGATCACGAACAAGCTGCGCAGCTTCGACAAACGCATGATCAGGTCGTGCGCGAAGCCGCCGGCCAGCGGCCGTGCGCCCTCCTCCTGCTGCTGCCCCGGCAGATCGCCGAACGGCATCACCGCGATCGACGCGCGGCGCGCGTTCGCCGGCACGATCTGCGGCAGCTCGGACGACGCCGGCGCGTCAGCCGATGGCGCCTCCTGCACCACAGCCGCCGGCACAGTCGAAACAACGGCGCCCGGAGGCTGCGACCTCGCCGCGCGCCAAGCGGCACCCAACGGCCGCCAGTCCAGCCCTTCGGCCTCGAACAAGCGCACGGTCCGCGCGAGGTGCTCTTCGCCTTCGGGCAACTGGCCGCTGCGGCCCAGCGTGGCCAGCACGAGCTCATGCGCGCGCCGGTCGAACGGCGCGAGTTCGAGCCACTTTTCGAGGTGGGCGAACGCCTGCTGCGGTTCTTCCTGCGCGAGGCTTTCGACCAGGTGTTCGAGGACCGCCAGATGGCCCGCGCGAAAGCGCCGCCGCTGCGCGAGCAGCCAGGCGGAAAAGCGCGGGCTGCGTTCGATCTCGAGCCCATCGAGAAACTCGCCGGTGAAGCGCGCCGACAGCACTTGCAGCGCGTCGCGATCGAGCTGGCCGATGCCCGGCCGCAAGGCTTGGTCGATCGAGCGCGCATCGACGGTGAGAGAGCCGTCCGACAAATCGAGCCGCACGGCCTCGTCCACGCTTTCGATGCGGGGTCGCTGCGGCTCGTCGAGCACGCCCCGGGCCTTGCTCAGGCACCAGCGCAACTCGCCGCGCGGATCATGCGGCACATCCCAGAGCAGTTCACACAGGTGGCTTCGCGTGACCGCGCACCGGGACAGCGCGAGGTAGGCGATCAGCGCGCGCACCTTGCGCGAGGTGGGCAACGGCACGGCATGGCCATTGCGGTGGACGGCGAACTGCCCGAGCAGGCGCAACGCGAGCGCGGGCGCGCCGCCTTTGCGCCGCCCGATCGATCCGATTCCACGGAGGATTCCACGCCGACTACCACGTTTGAGTCCATACGCTGCATCTACCGTGGTTATAGACGGTTGCGACAAGTCTGTCGCGCCGCTCACGGGAAGTTTGCGATCGACGGTCCGAGCAAAAACGTTCCCTCCAACCCTGTCGATGTCCGAAAAGGAGAACTCGTATGGATGCATCCACTTTGGCCACACAGCCGGTCCGCGCGCCGGCGACGGCCGATCTGGCCGCGGTCAAGCACAAACAGCATGGAGCCTGGGCTTCAGGCGACTACGCGGTGATCGGCACGACCTTGCAGATCGTGGGCGAAGAGCTTTGCGAGGCGCTCGACTTGCGATCCGGCCAGCAGGTGCTGGATGTGGCCGCCGGCAACGGCAATGCGACGCTCGCGGCGGCGCGGCGCTGGTGCAACGTGACTTCGACCGACTACGTGCCGGCGCTGCTGGAACGCGGACGCGAGCGCGCGGCGGCCGAGCGGCTCGACATCGAGTTTCGCGAAGCCGACGTGGAGGCGCTGCCGTTCGACGACGCAAGCTTCGACGCCGTGGTGTCGACTTTCGGCGTGATGTTCACCGCCGACCAGGACCAAGCCGCCGCCGAGATGCTGCGCGTCTGCAAGCCCGGCGGCAGGATCGGCCTGGCCAACTGGACGCCCGACGGCTTCATCGGCCAGTTGTTCAAGACCATCGGCCGTCACTTGCCGCCGCCGGCCGGCGTCAGGTCGCCCGCGCTCTGGGGCACCGACGAACGGATTCATGAGCTGTTCGGAGCCGAATCGACTTCGATTCGTTCGCAGGCGCGCGACTTCGTGTTCCGCTACCGGTCGCCCGAGCACTGGCTCGACGTCTTCAGGACCTGGTACGGACCGCTGCTCAAGGCGTTCGCCGCACTGGAGCCGGCCGCGCAATCCGCGCTCGAGCACGATCTGAAAGCGCTGATCGGCCAGTTCAACCGATCCGGCGATCGGACCATGGTCGTGCCGAGCCGGTATCTCGAAATCGCGATCACGCGGCGTTGACCGCTTTTTTCGCGTGCCGCATCACAGCGGTCCGACCCATTCATCGTTTTTGTTTCAGGAGAAATCGGCATGAAAACCGCCACCCATTGCGCAATTACCCTTGCGCTTGCCGCGCTGACCGTCGGCTTTGCCGCGTCCGCGGGTGCGGCCGGACCGATGCAAGCCGCCGGCTCGCATCACACGATCGTGTCCGCCGACGCCGTCCAATGGGGCCCGGTGCCGCCGTCGCTGCCGCCCGGTGCCCAGGCCGCCGTCCTGCTCGGAAATCCGGCGGAAAAAGGTCCGTTCGTGCTGCGCCTGAAGTTTCCCGCCGGCTACACGGTGCCGCCGCACCGCCATCCGACCGACGAGCTGATCACGGTGCTCGCGGGAACCTTCATGGTCGGCGCCGGCGAGAAGATCGATCGCGCATCCGGCCAGCCGCTCACTGCCACCGGTTTCGCGCATCTGCCGGCCGGCATGCCTCATTACGCCTGGGCCGAAGTCGAGACCACGGTCCAGATCAATGGCACCGGGCCGTTCGACGTGATCTACCTCAATCCGCAGGACGATCCGCGCAAGCAGTAGCATCGAGCACCGCGCCGGGAGCCGCGCATGCATCACCCCATGGAACCTTTCGTGCGCGAGGGGGCACCGGCCCCGGGGTGGTCTGCCTGCACTCGAACGCGAGTTCGTCGGGCCAGTGGCGCGGGCTGATGGACTTGCTGGCTCCCCGCTTCCACGTCTTCGCTGTCGATTCGTACGACTCGGGGAAAAGTCCGCGCTGGCCTTCCGACCAGGTCATCGGCCTGGCCGACGAGGTCGCGCTGATCGAGCCGGTTCTGGCGCGGGCCGGTGCACCGCTCGCACTGGTCGGTCATTCCTATGGTGCCACGGTCGCGCTGAAAGCAGCCCTGGGCTTTCCCGGGCGCGTGCGAGCAATGGCTCTGTAAGAACCAACGCTGTTCGGCCTGATCGACGCCGAAGGCCCGCCACCGAACGATGCCGACGGAATTCGCAACGCGGTTGCCGACGCGGGCGCCGCGCTCGACGCGTACGACAGGGATGCGGCGGCCGAATGCTTCATCGACTACTGGATGAGTCCCGGAAGCTGGCGCCGGATGCCGGCCGAGCGCAAACCACCGATTGCTGCATCGGTCGTCAACATCCGCCGCTGGGCGCATGCGTTGTTCACGGAACCGACCCCGCTGGCCGCGTTCGCTTCGCTCGACATCCCGGTGTTGCTGATGACCGGCAAAGACTCGACCGCATCGGCCCAAAGCGTGATGCGACTGCTGGCCACCGTGCTGCCGCGCGTTGAAGTGATCGAATTTGACGGCATCGGTCACATGGGGCCGGTGACGGCGCCCGATCTGGTGAACGACACGATTGCGCATTTTCTCGACCGAAACATGAACACGCGGTGAAGGCAGGCGATCGGCAGGCCGGCGCTGGAACGCCGTGCGGCTGTGGTTCACCGGTTTCGATCGGGTGCGGCGGGTTGTGAAAGCATCGATGAACCATTTCACCTTGCAGCCGAACGCCGGTGGGCCGCTGCCGATTCGCATGGTCCTCGGCATTTGAAAAAATCGGCCCATCGGCGACCGGTCAACCCGCTTGCCTGAGTGACGCAGCACACGTATAAGGTGTTGCTCATGAAACCGTCGACCACGATGACCAACGCGCGCCGCAGCGCTGCAAGACTCGCCACCACCACGACGCTTTGCGTTGCAGCCCTCGCAGCGATGTCGTCCTGCCAGGCGCAATCCCTGCAAGGCGCTGCCGCGCCGGCAGCCGCCGTCGCCGCACCGGTGTTCCCCAAACCGGCGGTCGCATCGTCGAGTCCGATTCACGTCGGCAAGCTGATGCTCGACGGCGCCACGACCGAGACGCTGAGCCTGTTTCTGCCGTTGCTCGGCGGCGACACCGACGACGACAGCACGGTGCTGGTCGAATACCGCGAAGCGGGCGGCAATGCGCCGTGGCGCCAGGCGCTCGATCTGTTCAAGAACCACAAGGCGGAAGTCGCGCCCTACGCCGGCATGATCTTCGGGCTTCGCCCCGACACGCGCTACGACGTGCGCATCACCGCGCAGGACCCGGACGGCGTCGAGGGCGAGGCTCAGCAGACCCTGACGGTGCGCACGCGCGCGCTGCCGCCGGTGATTCGCGCCGAGCCGGGCAACACGGTGCGGGTGGCGACCACGGCCCAATTGAACGCGGCGATCGACCGGGCCGAGCCAGGTCAGGTGATCCTGCTGGCGCCCGGGAGCTACGACGGCCCGGTCCGCATCCACCGCAGACACGGCACCCGCAACGCGCCGATCACGCTGCGCGGCGCCGACGACCTCACGAGCGTGATCCGCGGCGGCGGGCACCGCGCGCTGATGATCGAGGAAAGCGACTACATCCACATCGAGCGGCTGCACATCACCGAGTCCCCGCAAGGCGTGGAGATCCGCAACTGGACCGACAAGGACAAGGCAACCCGCGGCAACGTGATTCGCGACAGCCGCATCAGCAAGGTCGATGTCGGCATCCGCGCGGTCAGCAACGGCGCGGACGCACCTGCGCACCGCGACCTCTTCATCGCCGACAACGTGCTGGAGGGCAACAACGCCTACGGCGATGTGTCGAACGCGACCTGGGACGACGAAGGCATCGTCGTGGTGGCGGAAAGCAGCGAGGTCGCCTACAACACGATCTCGGGCTTCGGCGATTCGCTGGGCTTCAGCCGGCGTTGGTCGCGCGCGGTCGACATTCACCACAACCACGTGCTGTACGGCGGCGACGACGGCATCGAGCTCGACTTCGGCTATCGCAACGTGGCGGCGCGCGAGAACCTGCTGACCAACACCGGCGACGGCGTCAGCTTTCAATACATCATTGACGGCCCGGGCTATGCGGTCAACAACCTGATCGTCAACACGCTCGGTGGCCGCGGCCCGTTCAAGATCAAGCCGGAGGCTGAGTGCAACAGCGGCGTCTACATCCTGAACAACACCGCCGTGAATCGCGGTCGTGCATTCGTCAACTTCAGCGCCTGCGGCACCGACTTTTACGTCGTCAACAACCTGTTCACGGGCGATCGCAACCGAGCAGGATGTGGTGCGCCTGGACAGCTCGCGGCTGAATCGGTTGACCTGGAGTCACAACGCGTTCATCTACGACGGGTTGTTCCAGTTCAACGATCTGTTCAAATCGTCTTTTGCCGAGTACAAGAAAACACCGCGAGGCGCGAGCGACGTGCTGATCGAAGGAAGGAAGGTCTTTCGCAACGCGGCGCTGCTGGACCAGCCGGGCGTGACGGGCCTGGGGCACGCAATCAGCTGGTGGCGGGCCGCGATTTTCAGCTGGCCGAGGGTTCTGCTGCGATCGGCGCCGGGAAGATCTTGCCCAACATCACGGATCACGCCTGCAGGCCGCGCACCGGACATCGGCGCGGTTCAGTCGAATGCGAAGGACGCTGCTGCGTACGGTGCCCGCGGCAACGCATCGCCGTACTCGGGCTGTGGGACCGAAATCGCGGCGAATCTTCAGACCGACCCCGCGGACGAAGCGGAGTCGACACGACAGCGCCGCTCGTGATGGCCGCACCCGGCGGTACAAGCCACCGGCGGGTATCGAAGGCGACTTCGATCTGCTGCCGGCTGGGCAGTGGTCGGAACTCGGCAATACGGCGAATGCTGTCGGTGGTGCCCAAAAGCAATTTCAACGACCCGGTCCGCGCGCGTCACCGGGCCCGCTTCCATCATGACCGGCCTGGGGAGGCGGCGCGTTCGATGCGAAGCGCAATCGGCTGCTGGTCTGGGGCGGCGGCCATGCCGACTACGCGGGCAACGAGGTGTATGCATTCGATCTGGAACAGACGCCGCTGGCTGCGCCTGACCGATGCGAGCAACCCGCCTGCGCAGGATACCGAAGCGGCGGCGGACGGCAACCCGGTGTCACGCCACACTTACGGCGGCTTGGCCTATCTGGAGAACATCGACAGCATGATGGCGCACGGCGGTTCGCTGCTACCCGTCCGGAAAAGGCACGGTCGGCAACTGGCTGTTCCATCTGACCGATCAGCGCTGGGAACGCATGACGGACGAATTTAGGCGGTTCAGGCCACAGCACCATCCTGGCCTACGACGAGACCACCGGCACCGCACTGCAGGTGAGCCGGAAACTTGGCGCGTTTCGACCCAAAGACAGACCAGTGGAAGGTGTTGCAGGCAGATCCGCATGACACCTACGGCCGCTACGGTACGTTCGATCCCAAACGAAACCAGTTCCTCTACCTCGGCAACAAGACCGCATTTCTATACGATATCGGCGCCGGCACACACCGCGCGATCGCATTGACCGGCGACACCCGGATCAAGGATCTGTGGTACCCAGGCCTGGTCTACGTGAAATCGACCGACAAATACTATGGCTGGGCCGGTGGCAGCACGATTTTCGAGATCACGCCCGACACCTGGGAGGTCACGACGCTGCCGGTGCCGTCCGGCTCGGCCTTGCCCACCAAGGCGCCAGACGCAGGCACCTACGGACGATTTCAGTACGTGCCGGCCAAGCGCGCATTCGTCGCCGTGAACGGGATCGCGGAGAACGTGTTCGTCTACCGACTGGCCGCGCCGAAATAAGCGGCGTTGGGCCGCTTCGACGCAGGCCGCTCCGACAAAGAAAAACGGCGGCGGAGTCACTCGTCGCCGTTGCCTCAACGCCTTTTCAAGAGGGCATCAGTTGGCCACCCGCTCGAACCGGAACTCGCCCGGCGCATGAATTGGATCGACTTCCACCGGAATGGTCTCACCCGGTGAGAACTTCCCCTCCAACAGCAGCTTTGACAACGGGTTCTCGATGCGCTTCTGGATCGCACGCTTCAACGGCCGTGCACCAAACACCGGATCGAACCCGACCTTGGCCAGTTCGGCCAGTGCGGCCGGCGCCACCTCGAGGTGCAGGTCCATCTTCGCCAGCCGGCTCTGCAGGCTTCTGATCTGGATCGCCGCGATCTTCTCGATCTGCACCGCATCCAACGCATGGAACACCACGATCTCGTCGATCCGGTTCAGAAACTCGGGCCGGAAGTGGTTTTTCAGCTCGTCGGTCACCGCGTCCTTCACCTCCTCGGTCGGCTTGCCGACCATCGCCTGGATCAATGGTGAGCCGATGTTGCTCGTCATCACGATCACGGTGTTCTTGAAATCCACCGTTCGGCCTTGGCCGTCGGTCAGGCGCCCATCGTCCAGCACCTGCAGCAGCACGTTGAACACGTCCGGATGCGCCTTCTCGACCTCGTCGAGCAACAGCACGCTATAGGGCTTGCGGCGCACGGCTTCGGTCAGGTAGCCGCCTTCCTCGTAGCCAACATAGCCGGGCGGCGCGCCGATCAGCCGGGCCACCGAGTGCTTCTCCATGAACTCGCTCATGTCGATGCGCACGAGGTGGTCTTCCGAATCGAACAAAAAGTTCGCCAGCGCCTTGCACAGCTCGGTCTTGCCCACGCCGGTGGGGCCGAGGAACAGGAACGAGCCGGTCGGACGGTTCGGGTCCGACAGGCCCGAGCGCGAACGCCGGATCGCGTTCGACACCGCCGAGATCGCTTCGTCCTGTCCCACCACGCGCTGGTGCAGGCGGTCTTCCATCAGCAGCAGCTTGTCGCGCTCGCCTTGCATCAGTTTGGACACCGGGATGCCGGTGGCGCGTGCGACCACTTCGGCGATTTCTTCGGCGCCGACCTGGGTGCGCAGCAACGTTGGGCGGGTGCCTTCCGTGCCGCGACTGGCCTCATTGTCCTGTGCCTGCTTCAGTTGTTTTTCGAGCCCCGGCAGCGTGCCGTACTGCAACTCGGCGACCTTGTTGAAGTCGCCCTTGCGCGTGAACTCCTCGATCTGGAACTTGATCTTGTCGATCTCTTCGCGCACGTTCGCGCTGCCCTGCGCCTGGGCTTTTTCGGACTGCCAGATCTCGTCGTAGTCGGCGATCTCTTTTTGCAGTTTGCCAATCTCTTCTTCGATCAGGCCGAGGCGCTTCTGCGACGCGTCATCCTTCTCTTTTTTCATCGCCTCGCGCTCGATCTGCAGCTGGATCAGGCGGCGGTCGAGCCGGTCCATCACCTCGGGCTTGGAGTCCATCTCGATCTTGATCTTGGAGGCGGCCTCGTCGATCAAATCGATCGCCTTGTCGGGCAGGAAGCGGTCGGTGATATAGCGGTGCGAAAGCTCGGCAGCGGCCACGATTGCCGGGTCGGTGATGTCGACACCGTGGTGCACCTCGTATTTTTCCTGCAGACCGCGCAGGATCGCGATCGTCGCTTCGACGCTCGGCTCGCCGACCAGGATTTTCTGAAAACGCCGCTCGAGTGCCGCGTCTTTCTCGATGTACTTGCGGTATTCGTCCAGTGTGGTAGCACCCACGCAATGCAGCTCACCGCGCGCAAGCGCTGGTTTCAGCATGTTGCCGGCGTCCATCGCGCCTTCGGCCTTGCCGGCGCCGACCATGGTGTGCAGCTCGTCGATGAAGACGATCGTCTGGCCTTCTTCCTTGGCGAGTTCCTTCAGCACGTTCTTCAGCCGCTCCTCGAATTCACCTCGGTATTTGGCACCCGCGAGCAGCGACGCCATGTCGAGGGAAAGCACACGCTTGCCCTTGAGCGAATCGGGTACCTCGCCCGCGACGATGCGCTGCGCCAAGCCTTCGACGATCGCGGTCTTGCCGACGCCGGGCTCGCCGATCAGCACGGGGTTGTTCTTGGTGCGGCGCTGCAGCACCTGGATCGCGCGGCGGATCTCGTCGTCGCGGCCGATCACAGGGTCGAGCTTGCCGCTGCGTGCGCGCTCGGTCAGGTCCATCGTGTATTTGGACAATGCGTCGCGCTGGCCTTCGGCGTCCGCGCTGTCGACGTTCTGGCCGCCGCGCACCGCATCGATCGCGGCTTCCAGCGATTTGCGGGACAGGCCGTTGTCGCGCGCGGCCTGGGCCAGATCGGTCTTTGCATCGGCCAGCGCGAGCAGAAACAACTCACCGGCGATGAACGCGTCGCCGCGCTTGATTGATTCTTTCTCGGCCACCTGCAGCAGACTGACCACGTCGCGGCCGACCTGCACATCCTGGCCCTGCACTTGCGGCAATTTCTTGATCGCGCTTTCCGCGGAAGCCAGCAGGCCCTGCACATTCACGCCCGCGCGCTGCAGCAGCGCACGCGGACCGTCCTGCTGGCGCAGCATCGCCACCAGGATGTGCGCAGGTTCGATGTAGCCGTTGTCGGCGCCGAGCGCGAGCGTCTGTGCGTCGCCGAGCGCTTCCTGGAATTTGGTGGTGAGTTTGTCTTGTCGCATGGTGATTTTGTTGGGTTCGATGAGGCGGGGCCCGTGCAGGCCGATAGGTGCTCATCTGCGGGCGAACCGCACCGATTCAAGCCAAGCGACAGACGCGCGAAAGCGCGTCGAAAGCGATGCAGCGCAGACGCTGCGTGCGCTGGCGAGACCTCAGGCCCGGCCCAGGCGGATCGGGCCGCCGGGCGCTTCCCGGTCGGCCACCGGCACGCCACCGCGCGTCACGCGCAGCCGGCCCTCAGCGGCCAGTCGGGCAGCGACCCGGCGCACCGCCGGCATCCACGCACGCCAGCTCGCTTCGTCATCCGGCGCCAGCGCCCCGACCACTTACGATGGGCAAATGGTGGCAGTGGGCTGGCGCCGATCGAGCAGCGCGAACACCTGGGCGGCGATGGCCGCGTCGGTCATGCGCGCGAGGCGACCCCGGATTCGGCAAGCTGTTTGCGCCGGTATTCGCCCTGGCGCTCGAACATCCAGCCTGGGTATTCGGGTGGCAGCCGGCTCACGGCGCCGAGCTGCGCGAGTTCGTCCCTCGACAGCGCGACGTCGGCCGCCGCCAGGTTGTCGCTCAGCTGGTCGGGCCGTTTCGCACCCACGATCACACTCGTGACCTGCGGCTGGTGCAGCAGCCAGGCCAGCGCGATCTGCGCGACCGACACGCCTTTGGCTTGGGCAATGGGCCGCATCGCATCGATGCAGTCGAACGCGCGGTGCTTGTCGACTGGCGGAAAGTCGAAGGTGTTGCGCCGGCTGCCGGCCTCCGTCGTCTTGGACGCTTCCGCATCGCGTTCGTATTTGCCGCTCAGCAAGCCGCCGGCCAACGGACTCCAGACCATCAGCCCGACGTCTTCGCTCTTCAACATCGGGATCAGCTCGCGCTCGAGATCGCGCGTGGCCAGCGTGTAGTAGGCCTGCAGCGACTGGATGCGCGCCAGGCCCCACCGCTCGGAGATGCCGATCGCCTTGGCAATCTGCCACGCGGCCCAGTTCGACACGCCGATGTGGCGCACATGGCCGTGCTGCACCAGGATGTCGAGCGCGCGCAGGGTTTCCTCGATCGGCGTGGCCGGGTCGAACCCGTGGATCTGATAGAGATCGATGTGGTCGAGCTGCAAGCGCTTCAGGCTGGCTTTGACGGCGCCGATGATGTGGCTGCGCGAAGCCCCGCGCATGTTGGCGCCCGATCCGGTCTCGCCGAACACTTTGGTCGCGACCACCACGTGGTCGCGCGGCACTTTGAGGTTTTTCAGCGCCTGCCCGGTGATCTCCTCAGACCGACCGCCCGAGTACACGTCGGCCGTGTCGATGAAGTTGATGCCGGCGTCGATCGCCTGGCCGACCAGTTTTTCCGCATCCGACTGGCCGAGGTCGCCGATCTGCTTCCACATGCCGGACGCGCCGCCGAAGGTCATGGTGCCGAGACACAGCTCGGAGACGAACAGGCCGGTGCGGCCGAGGGGGTTTTGCTTGATCATGGTGTGTGTGGTCGGTGGTGGTGATGTGGGAGAGCCGTCAGCGATTCAGTGATCGCACAGGCACCCCACCGGCGTCGTCGGCTGGCGGCGCAAGCCCCCAGCGTTCGAGTGCGGTGTCGTCGCTCGCGCGTGCATCGACCCAGCGTGCTCCGTCGGGCGTCTGTTCCTTCTTCCAGAACGGCGCGTGGGTCTTCAAATAATCCATCAGAAACTCGCAACCCTGAAACGCTTCGCCGCGATGCGCTGCAGTGACCGCGACCAGCACGATCTGCTCACATGGTTCGAGCAGACCGATGCGGTGGATCACTCGCGCACCGAACAGGCCGAAGCGCGTGCGCGCCGCATCGATCATGGCTTCGATCGAGCGCTCGGTCATGCCGGGGTAGTGTTCGAGTTCGAGCGTGGCGACCGCAGCGCCTTCATTGCGGTCGCGCACGGTGCCGATGAAGCTGCAGACCGCGCCGACGCGGGCGTCGGCAGCGCGCAGCATGGCCACTTCGGCGGCGCTGTCGAAGTCGGCGGTCTGCACGGTTACCCGGAAGCGGCCTTCCGTGCCGGCGCGCAACGCGGCTGCGTCCGATGCCGTTTGCGGCAGGTGGCGAGACAGGACGGTCGTGCTCATCGGATCGATTGTGGCGCACTGGGTCGTGGCTGTGCACTTCGCAAAAAGCACCGCGCGATGTCGGAGCAGCGCCCCACCGCATCGCGCGCAGCGCGGGTTTCTCCCAATCGGGGGACTGCGCTTGGAATGCCCTGCGTTTCACAGTAGCATCGTCGCGCATCTTCCGCTGCAACCAGGAACGCCTGTGGGCACAGTAACCGAAGCGGAACGTTGCCCTCGTTCACAACGTCGGATTTCCCATCTCGGCGCTGCGATTCACCTTCATTCATAACGACAGGACAACCAATCCATGGCAACGGCAAAAAAAGCGGCAGTCAAATCAGCGGCAGCGGAGAAGACGACTCCGGCAGCAAAAAAACGCAGCCCCAATGCAGCGTTCATGAAGCCGCTGAAGCCCAGCACCGAGCTCGCCGCCGTGGTGGGCGCCGACCCGCTGCCGCGCACGCAGGTGATCAGCAAGCTGTGGGAATACATCAAGAAGCACGACCTGCAAGACCCGGCCAACAAGCGCAACATCAACGCCGACGAGAAGTTGAAGCAGGTGTTCGGCAAGGCGCAGGTCAACATGTTCGAGATGACCAGTCTGGTGGGCAAGCATCTGAGCTGAACGGCTCGATCGTCGCGCAGCACGTACTGCGCGCAATGCAGGTCTGGCGGCCGTGCAGCCATTGAGGTCTGGTGTCCTGTGCCTTCGATCCGAGCCGATCGGATCGGTAGCTGATGCAGTTTGTCGATCTGGCCAGGGCACAGCAAGGCGCATCCCAGCGCTGTGCCGGGCTTGCACAACTGCGGATAAACCCTATAATTCGGGTTATGCTGCACTGCAACATAAACGGCGCTGCATCAGCACCTGTGCCAATTGGTGTGCAGGGACAGCAGAGACATCGCTTCCGTGCCAATCCACCCGATTACAGAAAACCGCAAAGGAAATCCCACCATGCTGACCGCTGAACAAATGATGGCCTCCCAAAAAGCCAACGTCGAAACCTTGTTCGGGCTGACGAACAAAGCCTTCGAAGGCATCGAGAAACTGCTCGAGCTGAACATGGCCGCTTCCAAAGCCGCATTGGCCGACATGACCGAGCACAGCCACGCCATCCTCAGCGTCAAGGACGCGCAGGAACTGCTCGCGCTGCAAGCCAGCCTGTTTCAGCCGCTGGCGGAGAAAGCGTCTGCTTACAGCCGTCACCTGTACGACATTGCGCAGGGCACTGGCGCCGAAATCGGCAAGTCGTTCGAAGCGCAATCGAACGAAACCCAGCAAAAGTTCGCTGCGATGCTCGAAGACGCGACCAAAAACGCACCGGCCGGCTCCGAAGCGGCAGTGACCGTGATGAAGACAGCGGTGGCAGCGGCCACGTCGGCGGTCGAGTCGATGCAGAAAGCGGTCAAGCAAGCGTCGGAAGTGGCCGAAGCCAACTTCAACGCAGCGGCCAAGTCGGCCACCGATGCGACCGTGAAAGCCACGTCGAAAAAGCGCTGATTGCCAAGCCGTTGCAAGATCAGGCCGGCTTCTTGCTTATCCTTTGACTCAGGGGTTGCGAATCGCGCTCGGTGCCGATGCCCAACCCCAATTGCGTCTCCTCGGATCCTTTCGACACTCCAGCGGTTCAAGGATCCCTTCAAAGCCCCGCGAAAGTGGGGCTTTTTTTTGCTTGCCCGTGGGGTGAACGATGCACGCGCTGGTGCATGCAGGCCGCACAGCGCACCAACTGCGTGCGCCTGCGCAGCCTGGCCTGTCGGTACCACCAAGCGAGCGGTGAAGCATTCTCGATGGGCCTGAACGCATCTGAGCCTCGGTAATGACGGCTCAACAGCGAGAGTGCGCTTGCCATGCAGGCCTCGTTGGCCGCCGCACCAGCTGCCCATGCACAGACTCGGATCGATCGCGCAGCAGCGGAGGCCGCGTTTGCGTCGCCGGGCGATACACTCGTTTTTCACCCGCATGAGAACGACGTCGCAGCAGCACGATGCGGCCTCGTGCCCGCCCATCATCGATACGGAGTCATTCATCCCATGGACATCAACGGCAAGGTTTTCATCGTCACCGGCGGCGCATCGGGCCTGGGCGAAGGAACGGCCCGCATGCTGACGCAAGCCGGCGGCAAGGTCGTCATCGCCGACATGCAGGCCGACAAGGGCGAAGCGATCGCCAAGGAGCTTGGCGGCGCGTTCGTGCAGTGCGACGTGAGCGACGAGCAGCAAGGCCAGGCGGTGGTGGCCAAGGCCGTCTCGATGGGCAAGCTGATGGGCCTGGTCAACTGCGCAGGCATCGCGATCGGTGAGAAAACCGTCGGCAAGGACGGCCCACACAAGCTGGGCGCGTTTGCCAAAACGATTCAGGTCAACCTGATCGGCAGCTTCAACATGATCCGGCTTTCGGCCGACGCGATGAGCAAGAACGAGCCCGAGTCCACCGGCGAGCGCGGCGTGCTGATCTCGACCGCGTCGGTCGCGGCCTACGACGGCCAGATCGGCCAGGCCGCGTACAGCGCATCCAAAGGCGGCATCGTCGGCATGACGTTGCCGATCGCGCGCGACCTGGCGAGGAACGGCATCCGCAACATGACGATCGCACCCGGGATCTTCGGCACGCCAATGATGTTCGGCATGCCGCAGAGCGTGCAGGATTCGCTGGCCGCGAGCGTGCCGTTTCCGTCGCGCCTGGGCACCCCGGCCGACTACGCGAAGCTGGCGAAACACATCATCGAAAACGACATGTTGAACGGCGAAGTGATCCGGCTGGACGGGGCGATCCGGTTGGCGCCGAAGTAACGCGTGGTCTGGCAGTTGCAACCGCCGACTGGCCACTGATCGGGTTTCGCCACCAGCCAATCGCTCGGCAACTGCCACGCGCGGTTAGCACAGCAGCCAGACGCCCGCGCACTCTGGGTCGAATCACACGCTTCGCGCGTCTGCCGAGGGCGCAAATCCGATCCGCCGAGGCGGCCACGTATGAAGATGGCGCTTTCCCAGCGCCGCCCTTCATTTGAAGCCTTCGATGCAGCGACTTGCGCTCAGTCACAGCGCGTTCACCGGCCTCGAACCGCCGGCGGCAGACGCGTTGCTGCTGTCCGAGCTGATCGGCGCATTGAGCCACGCGCTCGACATCACGGAAGGTCAGCCCAAAGGCCATGCGTGCGTTGCTGCTGGATCGGCGTGCACATCGGCCGCACCTTCGGCCTCACCCCGCACGACCAGTGGGAGCTCTATTACACCCTGCTGTCCAAAGACCTGGGCTGCAGCAGCAACGCCGCGCGCATCTGCGATCTGTAGCTGGCCGACGACTTCGCGTTCAAGCGCGATTTCAAACTGGTGGGCGAATTGCTGCCGCAGATGCTGGGTTTCGTGTTCACGCACACGGGCGTCGACGCGGGCTTTGGCCAACGGTTCGGCGCCGTCGTGAACCTCCTGCAAACGGCCCGCAGATCGCACGCGAACTGATAGGGACACGCTGCCAGCGCAGTTCGGATATCGCGCGCCAACTGCGCTTTGGCGACCCCGGGCCAACGGCATCGGCTCGCTCGATGAACATTGGGACGGCCGCGGCAAGCCACTGGGGCTGCAAGGCAAAGCGACTCTGCTGTACTCACGCATCGCGCTGCTCGCCCAGGTGATCGATCTGGTGCGCACCGCGGTCGGGCTGCGCGCTGCGCTGCACGAGGCGCAGGCCCGTGCGGGCCAGTGGTTCGACCCGGCGCTGGTGACCGCGTTCGAGCAGGTCGCGCGACCCCGCGTTCTGGGCGATGCTCGGCTCGCCGCTGATCGACGCGGCCGTGCAGGCGCTCGAGCCCGAGCATTTCCAGGTGCCGCTCGGCGACGACCACCTGGACGACATCGCCCGGGCGTTCGGCCAGATCATCGATGCCAAAAGCCCGTTCACGAGCGGCCACAGCCAGCGCGTTGCCGGCTGATGCGATGGGCTGGCCACCGTGCTTGGGGTGTCCGAGTCGCGTCGGCGCTGGCTGCGGCGCGGCGTGCTGCAGCACGACGTCGGCAAGCTCGGCGTCAGCAACTGCGTGCTCGACAAGTCGGGCAAGCTCGACGCCGACGAATGGACCGCGGCGCGGCGCCATGCGGGCTTTGCGCACGACATCCTCGCGCGCATCGGGCCGTTTCAGGAGCTCGCGCGCGTTTCGGCCGCGCACCGCGAGCGGCTCGATGGCAAGGGCCACCCGAACGCGACATCGGGCGATGCGATTGCGCTGGAAACCCGCATCATCACCACCGCGCACATCTTCGATGCGATGTCGGCCGACCGCCCGTATCGGCCTGCGATGCCTGTTCACCGAACGCTGGACATCATGTCGCACGAGGTCGGCAGCGCGCTCGACCCGTTGTGCTTCGACGCGCTGCAGCGCGTGCTGCACGAATCCCGACCTCGATAGGGTTGACACCGACGTCGAAACCGACCCGCTTCGGTATGATCAAAACGACTTGGCGAGCGGCCCATTTGCGCGCGCCGCTCGTCCTCATCCAACCGGAGACATCCCCCATGCAACGACGCCACCTGATCGCGAGGTGGCCTGGCCGCGGTTGCCCTGCCCGGCTTCGCCCTCGCACAAGCGCCCGAAAAAACCAAGGTCACGATCGCCGTCGGCGGCAAGAACCTGCTGTACTACCTGCCGCTGACGATCGCCGAGCAGCTCGGCTATTTCAAGGACGAAGGGCTCGACGTCGAGATCGTCGACTTCGCGGGCGGCTCGAAAGCACTTGCCGCGGTGGTTGGCGGCAGCGCGGACGTCGTCTCCGGCGCGTTCGAGCACACCATCAACATGCAGTTCAAAGGCCAGCCGATGCGCGCGTTCGTGCTGCAGGGCCGCGCACCGCAGATCGTGCTCGGCGTGAATCCGAAGACGATGCCGGACTTCAAATCCATTGCCGACCTGAAAGGCAAGAAGATCGGCGTCACCGCACCCGGCAGCTCGACCAACGTGATGGTCAACTTCGTGCTCGCCAAAGCCGGCTTGAAGCCCAGCGACGTGAGCATCATCGGCGTCGGCGCGGGCAGTGGCGCGGTGGCGGCCATGCGCGCCGGCCAGATCGATGCGATCAGCAACCTCGACCCCGTCATCACGTTGCTGAAGCGCTCGGGTGACTTGAAGATCGTGGCCGACACGCGCATCCTGGCCGAGTCGGACAAAGTCTTCGGCGGCCCGATGCCTGCGGCTTGCCTGTATGCGCCGCAGCCGTTCATCGACAAGAACCCGAACACGGTGCAGGCGCTCACCAACGCGATCGTGCGCGCCGACCGGTGGATCCAGTCGGCGGGCCCGAGCGACATCGTGAAAGCCGTGCCCGAAGGCTTTCTGCTCGGCGACCGTGCGGTCTACATCGACGCGTTCGAGTCGGCCAAGGAAGCATTGTCGCCGGACGGCTTGTTCCCGGCCAAAGGCGCAGAGACTTCCTACAAAGCACTGTCGAGCATCGACGACAAGATCGGCGCGGCCAAGATCGATCTGAGCAAGGTTTTCACCAACGACTTTGTCAAGAAGGCCAATGCCGGCGGCGGCAAGCGTGCAAAGACCTGACGGCGCGATCGGCACCGCGCCGCAAGGCGGCGCGGCCGGATCGGCTGTGCCGTTGTCCTCGGCGGCGGCACCCGCGATCGATCTGCAAGGCGTCGCCTGCACCTTCATCGACAAGAACGATCCGGGCCAGCGCTACACGGCCGTCAAGAATGTCACACTGACCGTTCGCGCCGGCGAATTCGTCAGTGTGGTCGGACCCACCGGCTGCGGCAAAAGCACGTTGCTCAACGTCGCGGCCGGTCTGCTCGAGCCGAGCACCGGCAGCGTGCACTGCTTCGGCAAACCGCTCAGCGGCGTCAACACGCGCGCGGGCTATATGTTTCAAGCCGAGAGCCTGATGCCGTGGCGCACCGCACGGCAGAATGTGATGGCCGGGCTCGAATTCCGTGGCATGCCACCGGCTGAAGCACACGAGCAGGCCGAGGCCTGGCTCAAGCGCGTGGGCCTGGGCGGCTTCGGCGACCGCTACCCGCACCAGTTGTCTGGCGGCATGAGAAAGCGCACGTCGCTTGCACAGACCTTGGCGCTCGACCCCGACATCATCCTGATGGACGAACCGTTTTCCGCGCTCGACATCCAGACGCGACAGTTGATGGAAAACGAGGTGCTGGAACTCTGGGCCGCGAAGAAAAAAGCGGTCTTGTTCATCACGCACGATCTCGATGAAGCGATTGCGATGAGCGACCGCGTGGTGATCCTCTCAGCCGGCCCGGCAAGCCGTCCGATCGGCGAGTTCGGAATCGACATACAGCGCCCGCGCGACGTGGCTGAGGTCAAGATGACGCCGCGCTTCATCGAGCTGCACAGCGCGATCTGGGCGGTGCTGCGCGAGGAAGTGCTCAAGGGCTATCGACAGCAGTTGACTGCTGTCTAGCACCGCGCTGCGCGGTTTTACCCGCTCGACTTTTCAATCTACCGGAATTCACATCGATGGCGTCGTCGGTCAAATCGCGCAAAGGCAGTCTGCTGCTCTGGCAGTTCGGCTTGCTGATCTTGCTGGTCTTGTTCTGGTGGGCGATGACCAAGCCGGGATTCATCCCGCCGGTCATGTTCGACAACGACCGGCAGGCCGCTTTCTTCTTTGGCGAGCCGATCGCCGTGGCCCAACGCATCTGGGCCTGGTTCGTCACCGACGCGGACATCTACGAGCACCTGGCCGTTACGTTGATCGAGACCGTGCTCGCGTTCCTGATCGGCGCCGGTGCGGGCCTGGCGGGCGGCTTGTGGCTCGCGCTGTCGCCGTTCGTCTCAGGGGTCCTCGAGCCCTACATCAAGGCGATGAACTCGATGCCGCGCATCATTCTGGCGCCGATCTTCGCGGTCTGGTTCGGCCTCGGCATCGCGTCCAAGGTGGCGCTCGGCGTCACCCTGGTGTTCTTCATTGTGTTCTTCAACGTCTATCAGGGCGTGAAGGAAGTCAGCCCGGTCGTGCTGGCCAACGCGCGCATGCTCGGCGCAAACCAGCGCCAGTTGCTGCGCCACGTCTACCTGCCGAGCGCGACGAGCTGGGTGTTCAGCTCGCTGCACACGTCGGTCGGCCTCGCGTTCGTTGGTGCCGTGGTCGGCGAATACCTGGGTTCGAGCCGCGGCGTCGGCTATCTGATCCTGCAGGCCGAGGGCAGCTTCGACATCAACACGGTAATGGCCGGCATCGTCGTGCTGACCGTCTTCGCGCTGATGCTCGACGGGTTGGTGGGCCGGATCGAGAAGCGGCTGATGAAGTGGCAGCCGAAAAGTGGGGAGACGGAAAAGCTTTAGGCGCTGCTGTGGCTGTGATTCGTCATCGGCATTGCAGTTGGACCAAGCCTGGCAGCTGCTTGCTCAATCCTCCTTCCGAATCGTTTCCTCCAGTGCCGCCACCGGCAGCCCGAACTTGCGAACGATCATGCGGTTGAGCGCGACGCGCCCGCCGGGCTGCAGATAAAGCCACTGCTCGGTGTCCAGGCCCCCCTCGGCGGTAAAGCGCAGATGCAACTCGTTCGCGTTCACTTCCCCCGTGACCGGGCCTTCGGCCGTGGTCAACGTGCCGGTGTAGTGTTGCGCGTCACCGGCCTGTTGCAAGCGCCACGTGCGAGTTTGGTAAGGCTCTCCATCGCGTTCGATCCGCTGGTCGAGCACCAGCGTGCCGTCGGGTTCGACACGGCCGGCGCTCTCGACCCGCATTTGCGAGGTGCCCGCAAACAGCACATTCAATCGGCCGTCACCCAAGGCGCGGCCGGTGAAAAAAGCGATCGGCGAGAACGTCGGGGCATCGCGCGCGAGTCGGGCATGCTCAGGCGTCGTGACGCACGCATTCAGCGACAAGGTCAGGCACGAGGCCAGCAACATACGCGAAAGAACGCACTTCAAGGTCATGGATTCGATGGTCATGTTCAGACAGTGGAATGGGAATCGAGGGTGCAGACGGCCCGGCAGGCTTTTCCCTGTCGGGCTGCGGTGTGACAATGCCGTCATGAACGACGAAACCTTCAACATCAGCATTCGCAAGTTTCTCAAGATGGTCGGCGTGAGCTCACAGCGCGAGATCGAATCGGCGGTGCGCGATGCGATCGCCAACGGCGGCCTCAAAGGCACCGAGACGCTGCCCGCGACGATGACGCTCGAGATCGGCACGCTGCGCCTGACCGCCAAGTTCGACGGCGAGATCCGGCTCGACGAATAAATCAGCGAAAAGCCGCTCAAGCACCGCTGGGCGCGGCAGGCAGCAACACCCGCAACGCGCGCGGGTGAATCCGATAGCGCAGCGGCGCCTCCAGCAGCTTGACCTCGCCGTCCATCGCCACCCGCACCTGGCGGTGTCGGGTGTCGATGCGCACCGCGTCGGTCAGCAGCACCTGGAAATCCTTTTCTTGGCGGACCCGTCCTGCCAGCGCGCGCAAGCCGAGCGTGAGCAGCCGCCAGCGGCCGGTGTGCTCGGTCAGGTAGACGCACAACACACCCGCCTGCAAGTGGTCGCGCTCACCGATCTGCAGGCCTTCGGTGCGATACACGTTGTTGCCGACAAACACCAGCGGCGTGCGGTGTTCGACCGGCTTGCCGTCGGTGCTCAGCGCCACCGTCAGAAATGGAAAGCGCCGCACGGCACCGGCCAGCGCCCAGGCGAACGCCGGCCATTTGCCGCGGCCCAGTCGGGTTTGCTGGCGCTCGCGATCGCGCACGATGTCGACGTACAGGCCGATGCTCGAGTTGTTCAAAAAATAGTGGCCATTCACTTCGGCCACATCCACTTCGATGGCGGTGGCCGAAGGCAGCCCTTGCAGTGCCTGCAGCGGGTCGATCGGAATGCCCAGGTCTTTTGCGAAATGGTTCAGCGTGCCCAGCGGCAGCACGCCGAAGGTGACCGATTTGCCCATCAAGAGCGACGCCACCGAACTCAACGTGCCGTCCCCGCCGCCGGCCACGATCGTCTTGCAGCCTTGTTGCAGCGCAGCTTCCACAGCCGCACGAATCCCGTCGCCGTCGGCCACTTCGGTGATCGGCCCGCCCGCGGCCACGGCTTCCACCGCGGCCCGGTGGGTTTCGAGCCAGCCGCCATCGGCGCTGCTGCCGGCGTGGCGGTTCAGGATGAAAGCGATCGGGTCTGACATGGGTGGCGGTCTGCTCGCGTAGGGAAGTTGGCGAGCGTACCGGATCGGGGTGACACGCACAGGCCCGTGCAATCCCGCCGGAGTGCGATTGAAGCCCGGTCACTTCCCCGCTCAACAGCAGACGTCCGTTCGGCGTTGCCCTTGCCGGCATTGCTGCTGCAGCCGCGCCGGCCGCTTGCCAGCACGGCGCACGGTGTACGCTGGGCGCATCCGATGGGCAAAGCCTGCCGTGTTGTGCACAACGTGGCCGACCGATGGCACCACATGCCCATCGCACAATCCAACTTTCCTCCGACCCGTCTCATGACCATGCCGACCACTTCGACAACGCCTGCCTTTGCAGAGACCGCCACCCACGGGTTCGCGTTCGACAACAGCTTCGCCCGCGCGCTCGAAGGCCTGTACGTCCCCTGGCACGCTGCGCAGGCCCCGAGCCCCAGGCTGCTCAAGCTGAACCGCGCGCTGGCCGAAGAACTCGGCCTCGATGCCGATGCACTTGATGGCTCACGGGGTGCCGCCATCTTCTCCGGCAACGCGACGCCCGCAGGCGCCACGCCCATCGCCCAGGCTTACGCGGGCCACCAGTTCGGCGGCTACTCGCCGCAACTCGGCGACGGCCGCGCGCTGTTGCTCGGCGAAGTGATCGACCGCCACGGCAAGCGCCGCGACATCGCGTTCAAAGGCTCCGGGCGCACACCGTTCTCGCGCGGCGGCGACGGCAAGGCCGCGCTCGGCCCGGTGCTGCGCGAATACCTGATCGGCGAAGCGATGCATGCGCTCGGCGTGCCGACCACGCGCGCGCTGGCGGCGGTGGCCACCGGCGAATCGGTGCTGCGCGAACCGGGCCCCCTGCCCGGCGCGGTGCTGACGCGCGTGGCCGCCAGCCACATCCGCGTCGGCACGTTCCAGTTCGCGGCCGGCCGGCGCGACCCGGACGGCATGCGCCGTCTTGCCGACTACGTGATCGAGCGTCACTATCCCCGAGTTGGCCGGCCAGCCCGACCTCTATCTGGGTCTGCTGCGCGCCGTGTCCGAAGCCCAAGCCGCGCTGATCGCGCGCTGGATGAGCCTCGGCTTCATTCACGGCGTGATGAACACCGACAACATGACGCTGTCCGGCGAGACGATCGACTACGGCCCGTGCGCGTTCATGGACCACTACGACCCGGCCACGGTGTTCAGCTCGATCGACACCGGCGGGCGCTATGCGTATGCGAACCAGCCGGCCATCGCGCGCTGGAACCTCGCGCGGCTGGCCGAGACGTTGTTGCCGCTGATCGATGCGGACGCGGAGCGGTCGGTTGCGAAGGCGACCGAGGTGATCAACGAGTTTCCAGGGCGCTATGAACATCACTGGCTGGCCGGGATGCGGTCCAAGCTGGGCCTGACGAAGCCGGCTGCCGATGCGGAAGACTTCGCTTTGGCGACCGGATTTCTGGCGTCGATGGAAGGTCAGCAAGTGGACTTCACGCTCGCGTTTCGTCGGTTGGCGGATGCGGCCGAGCATGCCGTGGGCGTTGGCGCCCAAGGCAGCAACGGCATCGATGCCAGCGGGCTGCGCGCGCTCTATGCCGATCCGGCCGCAGCCGATTCCTGGCTGGCGCAGTGGCAAGCGCGGCTGAAGCGAGAACCCGAAACAAGCGCCTCCGCACGTGCTGCGGCCATGCGCGCCGTCAATCCGATCTACATCCCGCGCAACCACCGCGTCGAAGAAGCGCTTGCTGCGGCGGTGGAGCACGACGACTTGGCGCCGTTCGAACAACTGCTGAACGTGCTGGCGCAGCCGTTCGAAGAACGCACGGGGCTGGGCCCTTATGCAGAGCCAGCGCCCGCAGCCGATGCGGCTGGCTACCGCACGTTTTGCGGCACTTGAGTGTCTGCGCGGGTTGCCGCTCGAACTGCAAGAGTTGCTCGATGTTCGCGTGGACTTGCTGACACCCGGCGATCTGCCTGAAAAGTTTCGAGTCAGGGTGCTGGCCCAAGCCCGTCCTTTGCAACGACCGTGCCACGCTTGTCCGATTGCTCAAGCCCCATGCATGAGGCCTGTGCTCGATGGCGTCAATCGATGCACTTCGTCGCATGCTCGCCAACGCATCGGTCGTTTCCACTTTGCCGGGCAGCGCATCTGTCTCGACCCATTGATCGACAACCAACCTGCTCATCGTCCGGCATGTGATGGCAAGATTCGCAGCATGCAGACGCACCCCGCGATCCCCATCCTCCGAATCTTTTGCGAACACCAGACGCGCGATTTCTGTCTCGACTTCCTCGGCTCCACGTTCGATTGGGAGCACCGCTTCGGCGCCGGTTTTCCGCTCCACGTACCAATCGGCCGCGGCGACCTCAAGCTGCACCTGAGCGCGCGTCGCGGCGACGCCGCACCGGGATCGACCGCATTCGTTTGCGTCGATGACGTGGTTTCGCTGCATGCCGAGCTGCACGCAAAAACCTACCCGTTTGCGAAACCGACCATCGAAACCATGGGCAGGGACCGCGTGCTGGAAGCGACCGATCCGTTCGGCAACCGCCTGCGCTTTTGCGAGTTGGCAGGCGGTTGACGGTTCGTTCTTCGCAGCCGACTCGTCCACCTTCGCTGGACCATGCGAATCTGCTGCGCAACGCGGTGCGGCTTCTTGAAAGCGCCAAAGCGCGCATCGTGCAGGTCGGCCGTGGTCAAAGAAAAACACCGCAGGACTACAAATTTCATAGCTGCAGACGATGACGGGATGAGCGCTTACGACACTTTTCCCTTGAAAGTACCCGTTTGTGCGATGCTCGCGGCGTCGTTGTCGGGTCCGGCGCGAACGCCCGACGCAAAGTCGCCCGATGCCGGCTCCCGGCTTCTCGTGAAGGGGAAAAAATGACGCCGATCTTCGACACCACGCCCCCTTATGTCGGCCACTTCGGGCCGACGCCCGCGGCCCGCGCCAATCGGCGCCGGCGTTGGGTGTTCGCGGTGACGCTGCTGCTGGCTTGCGCCGCAAGCCTGTACTGGGTGTATTCACGGCCTGCGGAGTACCAGACCAGCGCGCGCTGGCAGTTCGTCTTTGCCGAACGCGAGGACCAGGCATCGCCCGAGCGGCGGCCGGCCGAAGCCGACGCGGCGTTCCTGACCGAACTGCAGGTGATCACCAGCCGCCCGCTGCTCGAACAGCTCGAAGCCGAGCTGCAGCGGCGCCGACTGCCGCTGCCTGTGACCGAGGTTCGAGAAGACGCCGTCGACGCGCTGCGCCGTTCGCTGCAAGTGCTGCCGATTGCAGGCACCAGCATCGTCGAAGTCGCCGCCGAAGGCCTGACGCCCGAGCCGCTCGCGCCGGCGATCAACACGTTGTTCACGCTCTACCAGCACCAGCTCGACGAGCGCCACCGCGCGCGCACCGGCGACGCCGGGGTCAAGGCCAAAGAGGAAGCGGTGGCGTTGCAGGCGCGCGTGGCGCAGAAGCGCCGCGCCATCGACGAATTCCGCGCGCGCCACAACATCGTCTCGCTCGATCGCGAGGAGAGCCCGGTGCTGTCGCAGGTCAAGGGCCTGGGCGCCTCGCTGAACGTGGCCAATGAGAAGATCGCCGCGACGGAAGGCCGGCTCAAGTCGCTGCGCGCGGCGCTCACGGCCGGCAGGGGTGCGGTGCGCGCGCGCGACGACCCCACGGTGGCCAGCCTGGAGCAGCGGCTGTCGCAAGGGCAGGAAGAACTGCGCGCGCTGCAGCGCCAGTTCACCGACGACTACCTCGCACTGGACCCGAACGTCAGAGCCTTGCGCAGCCGGCTGACCAATCTGGAGGAGCAGATCGGCCAAGCCCGCAGCGCATCGCGGCAGGCCGCGCTGTCCGAGGCCGAGGAAGAATTGGCCAGCGCCCGGGCTGCCGCCGAGCGCATCAACCAGCAGATGAACAGCTCGCGCCAGAGCGTGCAGGCCTTCACCGCGCGCCTGGCCGAATACCAATCGATGCAGGAGGAACTCGACCGGCTCGACAAGCAGCGGCAGGCCGCTGTGGCACGCGCCACCGCGCTCGAGACGAGCAGCCGCCGCATTGCACCGTCGGTTCAGGTGCTGGAACCCGCGAGCCTGCCGCTGCGCCCGATCCGGCCGGACTACACGCGCGACGCGGCGATCGCCGGCGCCGGCTCGCTGCTGCTGGCGCTGCTGATGGTGGCGCTGGCCGAAGTGTTCAACCGGCCCGAGCGCGCTGCGCCGTCCGACTGGCAGATGATGGAATACGGCTGGGGTCCGCCCGGTCTGCCGGTGCGCCCCATGCCGCCGCCGCTGGCGTTCGAAAACACGTCGGCGCGCCAGTTGCCGAACCGGCCGCAAGCGCAGCAAGATGCGCCGCTGCTGGAGGCAGCTGCGTCGGTGCCGATGCCACGTGAGCTGGCGCCGCACGAAACCACGGCGCTGCTCGACGCTGCGGACGCCGCCACGCGCCCGCTGTTGATGGCGCTGCTGTCAGGCCTCACAGCCGACGAGGCTGCAGCGCTGAATCGGACCGATCTGGATTTCGAAGCACGCTGGATTCACTTGCCCGACCGCCGCGTGCCGCTGGCCGGCCCGCTGGCCGAGGCGCTGCTGTCGGCCGACGGGGCCACCGACGGCGCCGGCAGCGACTCGCCGGAAGCACCGGTGTTCAAGACGGCCGGCGACCGCCTGCGCCAGAGCGCGGCCCACATCGATGCGGCCGTTGCCTTCGCCGCCCACGATGCGGGGCTGGCACACCCGAGCGAGGTAAACGCCGCCATGCTGCGCCACAGCTACATCGCGCATCTGGTGCGCCAGGGCGCCCGTTTCAGCGATCTGTCCCGCTGGGTCGGTCGGCTGCCGGCCGACGCGCTGGGCATCTATGCGAGGCTGGCCCCAGACGGGCCGAAGCGGGCAGCGGACACGATCGACCCGGTGCTGCCGGCGTTGCGGTAGGCGCAGGCATCACGCGGTGCGGGCGCGGGCGCGGGTGCGGTGCGATCGCTCAATCGAGCGGCTCCCCGGCATCGGTAAGGATGCCTATCGACAACCGTGCCAACTGCGAATCGGCGAATCGAAACCATGGTGCTGCACGCCTGCCGCCCCATCGTCGGCTCCACATCGAACCGGCCGGCGCCCCGGCCGTCGGTCACTACTCCAGCTTCACCCCCGCCGACTTGATCACGCCGCCCCATTTGGCCGTCTCCTCGGCAATGAACGCATCGAACGCCTGCGGTGTGCTGCCAACCGCGAACGTGCCCATCGCGTCGAGCTTGGCGCGCGTCTCGTCGGTCTCGATGATCTCGGCCAGTGCGGCAGATACGCGGTCGATGATCGGCCGCGGCGTGCCTGCGGGCGCCAGCATGCCGGCCCAGGTGCTGCCGACGAGGCCAGCAAAGCCTTGCTCGATGAACGTCGGCACCTCGGGCAACACGGGCAACCGGCGCTCGCCCGCCACACCGATCAGGCGCACCTTGCCGGCCTTCGCCTGATTGATCAGCCCGGTCGGCGCATCGAAGAACAACTGGATCTGGCCACCGATCAGGTCCGTCAGCGCCGGCACGGCGCCCTTGTACGGCACGTGGATCATGTCGGCGCCGGTGAGCGACTTCCAGAGTTCGCTCGTCAGGTGCGCGGCCGAGCCATTGCCCGACGAGCCGAACGCGACCTTGCCCGGATGCGCCTTCGCGTAGTCGATCAACTCGCGCGCGGTCTTGAACGGCGCGTCGTTGTTGACCGCGGCGAGCAGCGGCGACACGCCCATCAGCGACACGCCGCTCAGGTCCTTCTTCGGGTCGTACGGCAGCTTCGGATACAGCGTGGTGTTGGCCGCAAACGCCGCGATCACGACGCCGAACGTGTAGCCGTCGGCCGGCGCCTTGGCCAGCGCATCGACGCCGATCAGGCTGTTGGCGCCGGGCTTGTTGTCGATCACGATCGGTTGGCCGAGCCGCTGCTGCAACCCCTGCTGCACCAGCCGCGCCATCTGGTCGGTGAAGCCGCCGGGCGTGTAGGGCACGATGATGCGGATCGGCTTGTCGGGCCAAGTGCTTTTTTGCGCCTGAGCCGGCGCTGCGATCGTCGCCGCCGCAACGGCAGTGACGGATAGGCGGGCGATGAAGGCACGGCGGGATGGATCGTGAGGCTGCATAACGGCATTCCGGTGAAGTGAGGCTGATATTCTGAACGGGCCATCCGGCGCAACTTCTTGCCAGTCACCCGCCGGCGTTGGCACCTGCCTGGAACCCCAGGGGACGAAGCGGCTGCGCGCTGCATCCTGCAGCGCTCGTGTGCTCGCATGGATCGACGCTCGGCCGCTGGGAAAAACCGTTTTTGCCGCCGACCCACACCGCCCGGCGCTGCACTGCCAGCCGCACAGCGGCGGTGGCGGCAACGCTTCAATGCAGTGAACTGAGGTAGACCGACACCGTCTCGATGTCGCCCGGGGCCAGGGCCTGGGCTGCCGCAGTCATGTTGCCGTCCATGTCGAAGCGCGTGCCCGCCTTGAAGCCCTTGAGCTGCGTCGCGCAGGTAGTCGGCCTGCTGGCCGGCGAGGCGCGGGATGTGCTGCTGGCCCTTCAGGTCGGCGCCATGGCACTGCACGCAGTTGAGCTTGGCGGTCAGTTCCTGGCCCGCCTGGATTGTCGTTGCGTCGGGCTTCGTCTCATGGCCGGCGGTGCCGGCGCCTGCGCGGAGAAGTAGCTGCCGAGATCGTTGATCTCGGCATTGGTCAGCGGTTGCGGCCGATCGCGTTCATGACCGGGTTCTCGCGATTGCCTTCGCGAAACATCACCAGCTGCGTCGTGATGAACTGCTTGGGCTGGCCGGCGAGCGACGGCACCGCCGGGTCCTTCGAGTTGCCCGCTGGGCCGTGGCACGCAAAACACACCTCGGCCTTGCCGCGCAATGCGTCCTTGTCGTCGGCTCGCGCTGGCATGGAGGCGGTCACCGACCCCGACCCACAAGGCCGGCACCAGCGCGAGATGCAGCAGGCGCGCGGCGCTCATTGCTTGGTAGCTGATGCGGTAGACGACGCCGTTGTAGTCGTCGGACACCAGCAGCGCGCCGTCGGGCATCACCAGCACGTCGACCGGGCGGCCCCACATCGGCGGGTCGGCCTTCGGATCGGTCAGGAAGCCTTCGAGGAAGGCTCTTGAGCTCGACCTTGCCGTTGCCGTCGACGCACCGCGCGCATCACGCTGTAGCCCTGCTTGGTCGAGCGGTTCCACGACCCGTGCATCGCGATGAAGATGTTGTTGCGGTACTCGGCCGGGAACATGTTGCCGGTGTAGAAGCGCATGCCGAGCGGCGCGATGTGCGCACCGAGCTTGGCGGCCGGCGGCGTCGAACTCGCTGCACGAGCGGCCCTTGCCGAACTCGGGATCGAGAAAGTCGCCCTGGTGGCAGAACGGATAGCCGAAGTTCATGCCGCTTTGGCCGCGTGGTGCAGCGTGTCGTTCGGCATGTCGTCGCTGATCCAGTCGCGTGCATGGTTGGTGAACCACAGCTCCTTGGTCTTCGGGTCCCAGTCGAAGCCGACCGAGTTGCGAACGCCGGTGGCATAGGTCTCCATCACGCCGGTCTTCGGGTCGACGCGGTTGATCGAAGCCTGCTGATAGCTCGGCATCACGATGTTGCCGGGCGCGCCGATGTTGAAGTAGAGCTTGCCGTCCGGCCCGAACGCCAGGAACTTCCAGAAGTGCCCGGCCTGCTGCGTCGGGTCGAGGTTGTCGATCACGACCTTGGGCTCGCGGCGGCTTGTCGAGATTGCTCTCGATGCCGTCGTAGCGCGTGATGCGGTTGCGTTCGGCGACATACAGCGTGCCGTCGTGAAATGCGAGGCCGTTCGGCGACTTCAGGCCGCTCAGCACTTTCTTGACGTCACGCTTGCCGTCCTTGTCGACGATCGCGTAGACGTTGGACAGATTGCGGTTGCTGACGAAGACCGTGCCGTTGTCGCCGAGCGCGAGCGAACGTGCCTCGGGGATGCCGTCGGCGTAGACCTCGATCTGGAATCCGGCCGGCAGCTTCAGCTTGTCGAGCGGCAACTCGCTCGCCGGGCGGCCGGTGAGGATCGGCGCGATCGGATGCAGTGTCGATGCCCCCTGGTCTGACGAACGGCCTTGCTGCCACGACGGCGCGGGCGTCGTCTGCGCAATGACTGCGGAGCCGCCGAGCCACAGGGCAGCGAATCCAACGCCGATACCCAAGCGCCGAATGCCGGCGCGGTTCTTCAAATATGCCAAGTGTGCCTCCTGTTTTTGTCGAAAGTTACCGAGCGCAATTCTGCGTTATTTCGGCCGGTCGCTCGGCGCTCGCGATACGACGCGGGCCGCACGCCCGGAATCCGGACTCAGACAAGGACCGTGGTGATGCCTCTCGCACTTCCCACGATGCCTCAACCAGCACTTGCCCCTGCACTCAGCGTCCGTCGGACGGCACCACCACCGCCGCCTCCAGCGCCGGCGGCGTATTCCGGCTCCGCCCGCACCGCACGATCCCGCCGATCATGACCATGCCGACGCCAGGCAGGTCGCCGAGTTCGATGCTTTCGAGCATCGTCTTGCCGGCCGTGTGCTGCGCACGGTCGAGAAAGACGAAGTCGGCGTCGCGGCCGGGTTCGATCAGGCCGCAGTTCAGCTTGCGGATGCGCGCGGTGTTGCCGGTGGCAAAGCAGAACACCTGCTCGGCCGGGATGCCGGCGATGCCGGACAGCAGCGCAATCATGCGCAGGATGCCAAGGGGCTGCACGCCCGAGCCGGCCGGGCCGTCGGTGCCGAGGATCACGCGGTGCGGGCATTTGAGTTCGATCGCGGCTTTGGCTGCGGCGATCGCGACTTTCTCGTTGCCGTTGTGCACGAGTTCGATCGCGCGGCTGCTTTGCGCGCACAGGTCGCAGACGTCGCGCTCCGGCAATGATGTGTGGCCGCCGTTGATGTGGCCAATGATGTCGGCGTCGGCCTCCAGCACCACCTCCTTGTCAATCAGGCCGGAGCCGGGGATCGACGGACCGCCGGTGTGGATCGTGCTCTGGATGCCGTACTTGCGCGCCCAGGCGACCATTTCCTTGGCTTCGTAGCCGGCCTTGACCGACCCCAGGCCGACTTCGCCGAGCAGGCCGACGCCGGCTTCGGCGAGTTCCTTGAAGTCGCTCTCGACCATGCCTTGTTCGATCACGGGCGCGCCAGCCAGCACCTTGACGCCGCCGGGGCGGAAGTTGTCGTACGCGCGCTGCGCGGTAATGGCCAAGGCTTTCAGGCCGACGATGTCTTTGGGGCGGCCGGGCAGGTGCACTTCACCGGCCGAGATCATCGTGGTGACGCCGCCGTTCATCGTCGAATCGATCCAGCCGAGCTGGCCCTGGCGCGGCGTCCAGTCGCCGAAGACGGGGTGCATGTGGCTGTCGATCAGTCCGGGCGCCACGCAGGTGCCGCGCGCGTCGATGGTGGTCTTCGCACCTTCGACGTTGCAGTCTCTGAGCTTGCCGACCTGGGTGATCAGGCCGTCGTTGATCACGATGGTGTCGGCGTCCAGGATGGGCTGGTCGAGATCGCCTGAGAGCAGCAACCCGATGTTGCGGACCACCACCTTGCCCGATGCTTCGACTGCTGCTGCTGCTGCTGCCATTTGTTGTGCTCCTGGATGATGAGTTGGTTGTTGTCTGGGGGCTTCGACTCAAGCCTTTTTCACGGTGCGCAAGACGCTGTCGATCACGAAGCGCTCCCAATGTTCGACGGTGTGCGGCTCCAGCAGATCGGCGCCCAGAAACGCCGACATCGTGTGCCGGTTCGACACATAGAAATACCCGGTCGAGGCGATCAACAGGTACACGTCGCGCGCGGCCAGATCGGTGCGAAAGATGCCGAGCTGCGCGCCGCTTTTCAGCAGTTGCGCAATGACCGACACGGCCGGGGATGAATACTGCTGCACATGCGGTGACTTGGCAATGTGCCTGCCCTGGTGCAGGTTCTCGGTGTTGAGCAGCGTGATGAATTCGGGGTTCCGGCGGTAGTAGCCGTGCATGAAGCGGATCACGGCGGTCAGCGATTCGGCCGGGGCATCCAGGTCCAGTGACAGCGTGGCTTCGGCGGCGTTCATGCGCTCGTAGGCCTGCTCCAGCACCGCGACGAACAAGCCTTCCTTGCTGCCGAAGTAGTAGTAGATCATGCGGTCCACGGACTTCGCGCGGCGCGAGATCTTCTCGACGCTGCCGCCGTCGTAGCCGTGGCGCGCAAAGACATGCGCGGCGGCGCGCAGGATGCTGTCGCGGGTGGCGCTTTTCTTCAGCGCGACCTTGGCGACAGCGGACTGCGCTGCGCCGGCCTTGGAAGCAACGGGCTTTGTTGCAGCGACCCTGGCAGCAGTGGACTTTGCTGCGATGGGCTTGTTGTCGACCGGTGCCGAATCGGCTGCGTCGGCTTTTGCTTCTGCGCGCGCGCTGGCCATGCGTCGAGGCAGCGCGGGAGCGGTATTGCGTTGCGAACCGACGCCAGCTGTTGCCGAGCGCGGCGCGCTGCGTCCTGCACTCGCCGCCGCAGCTTTCGCCGTCACTGCTCGACGAACGCGCGCTCGATCACGTAGTCACCGGGCTCGGTCGTGCTGCCCTCATGAAAACCCCGGCCTTCCAGCATGTGCTTTCAGATCGCGCAGCATGGCCGGGCTGCCGCAGATCATCACGCGGTCTTCTTCCCGGTTCAGTTGCGGCTGGCCCAGGTCGGTGAACATCTTGCCGGACTCGATCAGATCGGTCATGCGGCCCATGTTGCGGTACGACTCGCGCGTGACGGTCGGGTAGTACATGAGCTGGTTCTTCACCATGTCGCCCAGAAACTCGTGCTCGGCCAGCTCTTCATCAATCAGGTCGTGATAGGCCAGCTCGTCCACCTTGCGCACGCCGTGCACGACGATGACTTTCTCGAACTTCTCGTACGTGGCCGGGTCGCGGATGATGCTCATGAAGGGCGCCAGGCCGGTGCCGGTGCCCATCAGATAGAGGCGCTTGCCCGGCAGCAGATAGTCGATCACGAGCGTGCCGGTGGGCTTTCTGCCGACCAGCACGGTATCGCCCACCTGGATGTGCTGGAGCTTCGACGTGAGCGGGCCGTCGGCCACCTTGATGCTCAGAAATTCGAGGTGCTCTTCGTAGTTCGGGCTCACGATGCTGTAGGCGCGCAGCAACGGCTTTTCGTTCACGCGCAGGCCGATCATCGTGAAGTGACCGTTCAGAAACCGCAGCGACTGGCTGCGCGTGGTGGTGAACGTGAAGAGTCGATCGGTCCAGTGGTGCACGCTCAGCACGCGCTCTTCGTTCAGGTTGCTCATGAATGGAAGGGGAAGAAGGAAAGAGGTAAATGGAAGATCGATGGAAGCGGCGCGGCGGTTGCTCACAGCAAGGGGGAACCCTGCTTGCGGGGCGGCCGCTGCAGGCGTTATATTTTAATCTTTCAAAATGTAGTGAACGCAACATTCTGCCGGCCATGCAATACCGCTGCCTGTTTGCCTTCATTCGATGACCGAACACACCAAGACCGACGGCTTGCCCGGCATGGATGCGCCGGTGCTGCCGATGCCTGCTGCACATGCGGCGCGCCCGGCCCGCTCGGATCAGATCGGCAAGATCGAATGCAACGCTTGCCCGGTGCTGTGCCGCATTTCGCCGGGCAAGAGCGGCGCCTGCGATCGGTACGCGAATCACGAAGGGACACTGGTTCGACTCGACCCGGTGGTGTTGCTGCGGCGCAGGACCGATGGCGCGACGGCAGACGCGTCCGATGCGGCACTGGTGCCGTTCGCACCACGAGCGGTCGATGGTGAGGCCGATGCACCCGAATGGTCCGGCGATCTGCTGCTCGCCGAGCAGGAATTTTTCGTCACCGGCGTGGGTTCCTCCACCACCTATCCCGACTACAAACCCGCCCCGTTCATCGTCGCGTCCAAAGCGGAAGGCGTCGACATGGTCACCGTGGTGACCGAAGGCATCTTCAGCTACTGCAGCTTCAAGATCAAGATCGACACCGACCGGCATCTGGGCCATGAGCAGGCCAACGTGCGCTGCCAGGGCGAAGTGGTCGGCCATGTGACGACGATCGAGTACGGCTCGCAGATGCTGTCGCTCGGCGGCGTGCAGCACCTGACCGGCGGCAGCAAGAAGGAAGGCCGCATCACGGTGCAGATGATGGCGGCTTTGGGCAACAAGCAGCCGGTCGAACTCGCGATCGACGGCGGTGCGCAGATCGTCGTGCAGGCCGGCCGCGCGCCGATCGTGAACGGCGTGGAAGAGCAGCGCATGCGCGTCGGCTGCGGCTCGGCCACGATCGGCATCTTTGCCAAGCAGTTCCACGGCCTGGCCGACGAAGTCATCGTGGTGGACGACCACATCACCGGCGTGCTGACCGAGCACCAGGCCGGCAAATGTCTGGGCATGACCGCGTCCGGCGTCGAGCTGCGCGGGCGCAAGTCGACGCCGGGGCGCTACTTTCAGGTGGCGAACCCCGGCACCGGCTGGGGCGGCACCGATCTGAGCGATCCGCTGTCGATCATCGAGGGTTGGGAAGCGGGTGTGGCCAAGCCGGGCCTGCGCGTGCTGATGACGTCGACCACCGGCGAGCACGCGGCCTGGTATGTGCTCGACGATGACCTGCGGCCGGTCGAGCACGAGCTGCCGAACGCCGTGCGTCAGGTAGTCGACCGCATCGGCGAGAACTGCGAGCCGTCGCTGTGCAGTGTGTTGTTCCTGGGCGGTGCGGGCGGCAGTCTGCGCGCCGGCGTGACGGACAACCCCGTGCAGCTCACACGCGCGATCAAGCGCGCACTCGTGAACGTGACCTGCGGCGGTGCGCCGGCTTATCTGTGGCCCGGCGGCGGCATCACGTTGATGGTGGATGTGGCGCGCATGCCGGACAAGAGCTTCGGCACGGTGCCCACGCCCGCGATCGTCGCGCCGATCGAGTTCAGCATGCGTCACCATGATTACCTTGCGCTGGGCGGCCACATGGCGCAGTTGCGGTCTCTGAGCGATGTGCTCTCGCATGGCGCCTGGCACGACGACGGGGCACCGACGGCGCGCATTTGGGCACCGCAGGGAGCGGGCAATCCATGGCCGCTCGGCTCGCTGCCGCTGCTCGGTTGAACGACGCCTCGGACCACGCCATGCGCGGATCATCAGGCCTCGATCGCCCGCACATCCATGCGCCGTTCCGCGCCGTATCCAACTGATGTCCGCACAACGAATCTTTCTGCCCGAGGGCCGCATGCGGCTGCTGCACGGCCCGATCGACATGACGATCGGCGCCGATGGCGATGCCGCTGCGCTCGTGGCTGCACACGAACAAGCGTGGGCGCGTTTTCAAACCGTGCTGGCCGAGCTGGTGCAAGAGTTGCCGATGCTGCGCCAACCGGTGGCCGACGCGGCGACAAACCCGTTGCAAGGCCCGGTCGCGCGCCGCATGTGGGACGCCTGCGCATCGCTGCGCGCCGCCAGCGACGGCTTCATCACGCCGATGGCGGCCGTGGCGGGCGCCATCGCGCACGAGATCGCATTGCGCTATCAGCGCCCCGGCATTGAACGCGCCTGGGTCAACAACGGCGGCGACATCGCGCTGCATTTGACACCGGGCAGCACGGTGAAGGTGGGACTGGTGTCCGACCTGTCGCGCGTCGACGCGCCCGACGAATGGCGCGCGGCGCCGCTGCCAATCGATGGCCACTTCGAGCTGCCGGCCGAGGCCCCGGTGCGCGGCATGGCCACCAGCGGCTGGCGCGGGCGCAGCTTTTCGTTCGGCATCGCCGACAGCGTGACGGTGCTGGCGGTGAGTGCTGCTGCGGCCGACGCAGCCGCCACCGTGATCGCGAACGGCGTGAACGTGGATCATCCGCGCATCGTGCGCCGGCCCGCGAACCAGTTGAAGGACGACAGCGATCTGGGCGAACGCGCGGTCACGATCGATGTGCCGCCGCTGGCGCCGCACGAGGTGCGCGCCGCGCTGGCGGCCGGGCTCGCCAAAGCAGCCGAGCTGCAGGCCGCGCAGCTGATCGATTCGGCCGTGCTGGTTTGCCAGCAGCGCTATATCGCAACCGCCGGGTTCGATCGAAGCTGCGTCGGCGGCCCGTTGATCGCGGTGTGCGGCGACCGGATGTTGCAGCCGCACCGAATGCATCGGCTGTACGAGACCATGCGCTGAACCCTCACCGCTGCATTGCCGCGCTGCCCGCCCCAAACTTCCTACTTTTCATGATCGAAATCCGCCGCATCCTGACCCAGGTCGAGACCATCCGGCACGAGTTCGGCCCGCCGCCGGCCGAGCCGCAGCTGCGCGGCGCGATCGCGGCCGTGCTGACCAATCCGTTCGCCGGCCGCTACGAGGCCGACCTGCTGCCCTGGATGACCGAGCTCGACCCTGTGGGCCTTGACATGGCAAAGCGCCTGCGCGCCGCGATGGAGGTGCCGGTGGAACGCATTCAGAGCTACGGCAAGGGTGCGATCGTGGGCGCGGCCGGTGAACTGGAACACGGCGCGCTCTGGCACGTGCCGGGCGGCTATGCGATGCGCGAGCTGCTCGGCTGGAAGGGCGACGCGGCCGCCTACAAGCAAGGCAAGGCGGTCGACGAAGCCAGGGGCCAGCCCGGCAACGGCCTGGCGATCGTGCCGTCAACCAAAAAGGTCGGTGCGCCTGGCTGCACGCTCGACGTGCCGCTCACGCACATCAACGCCAGTTATGTGCGCAGCCACTACGACGCAATCGAAGTGCGCGTGCCCGGCGCGCCGATGGGCGATGAACTGGTGTTCGTCCTCGCGATGAGCACCGGCGCGCGCGTGCATGCGCGCATCGGCGGGCTGCGTGCGCAGGACATCGCGCGCTGGGACGGATTGAGGTGAGGATGTTGCTCTCCCCCAGCCTTCGCTTCGCTCCCGGCTTCCCCCCACCGGGGGCGGCGCCTGCGGCCCGGCGGAGCCGGCTCCGCGGCCCCTGCTGGAAAGAGACGGCTTGGCCACTGCCGATATCGACATTGCCGCCATCCGCAATGCAGTGCGGCATCTGAAACCAAGGAGAACATGCAAATGCCCGCCAACATCCGCAAGCTGATCGTGCAGATCGATGAAACCCGCATCGAAATGGGTCGTGTCGTGGAGCCGCCGACGCGCCGCGCGGTGGCCATGGCGGTGATCGCCAATCCGTATGCGGGCCGTTACGTGGAGCAGCTTGACGAGCTGATTGCGATCGGCGAAGAACTCGGCGGCCTGCTGGGCGACCGATGCGTGCAGGCGCTGGGCATCGAACCCGGCGCCGCGCAAAGCTACGGCAAGGCAGCCATCGTGGGCGAAGGCGGCGAGCTCGAGCATGCGGCGGCGATCCTGCACCCGAAGCTCGGCGCCCCGCTGCGGGCGGCCGTGGAGCGTGGCGCCGCCCTGGTGCCGTCGGCCAAGAAGATGGGCGGGCTCGGCACATCAATCGACGTGCCGCTCGGTCACAAGGATGCGGCTTACGTGCGCAGCCATTTCGATGCGATCGAGGCGCGCGTGTCGGACGCGCCGCGCGCCGGGGAGATCGTGGTGGCGGTGGCGGTGACCGCCAGCGGCCGGCCGCTGCCGCGCATCGGCGGGTTGACGATCGACGCGGTCAAGGGCGAAGACGGCCTGCGCTGATGCGCACCCGCAAGCCCACAGACTGGCCCGGCGCTTGCATGTCATTTGGGGTTAATGCGCGTGGCGTGTCGGCGGTGGCCGTGTGACACTGGGTCGGCGTCCTGTGCAATCAAAGTGTCCGCGTTCGGGCGCTGGCGTTCGGACCCCCCCATCCAAGGAGCTTCATGAAGACCACCCCGGCCACCACCCCTGGTTTCTTCCCCCGTTCGTGTGCGCCGCCGCGCTCGGCGTGCTCGGCCTGACGTTCGCGTCCGCCGTCGGCGCGCAAAGCGGAGCGATCCGCATCGGCGAGATCAACAGCTACAAGGCGCAGCCCGCGTTTCTGGAGCCCTACAAAAAGGGCATGGAGCTCGCAGTCGAGCAGATCAACGCGGCCGGCGGCGTGACCAACCAGAAGCTCGAACTGATCACGCGCGACGACAACGCGAACCCCGGCGACGCGGTGCGCGCGGCCGAAGAACTCGTCTCGCGCGAGCAGGTCCATGTGCTGACCGGCTCGTTCCTCTCGCACATCGGCCTCGCACTCACCGATTTTGCGAAGCAGAAGAAATTCTTCTTCCTCGCGGCCGAGCCGCTGACCGACAAGATCGTCTGGGAAAACGGCAATCGCTACACATTCCGGCTGCGCCCATCGACGTACATGCAGGTCGCGATGCTGATCCCCGATGCGGTCAGGCAGAACAAGAAGCGCTGGGCGCTGGTGTATCCGAACTACGAATACGGCCAGTCGGCGGTCGCCACCTTCAAGAAGCTGCTGAAAGAGGCCCAGCCGGAGGTCGAGTTCGTCGCCGAGCAGGCGCCCGCGCTGGGCAAGCTCGACGCGGGCAGCGTGGTGCAGGCGCTGGCCGATGCGAAGCCCGACGCGATCTTCAACGTGCTGTTCGGCGCGGACCTGTCGAAGTTCGTGCGCGAAGGCAACACGCGCGGCCTGTTCAAGGACCGCACCGTGGTCAGCCTGCTGACCGGCGAGCCCGAGTACCTCGACCCGCTGAAGGACGAGTCGCCGAACGGCTGGATCGTGACCGGCTACCCGTGGCAGCAGATCGACACGCCCGAGCACAAGGCGTTTCTGGACGCGTACAAGAAGAAATGGAACGACTATCCGCGGCTTGGTTCGGTGGTGGGCTACAGCGCGATCAAGTCGCTGGCGGCCGGCATCGAGAAGGCGGGATCGACCAACACCGAAAAACTGATCGCTGCGTTCAGCGGACTGAAAGTGGACACCCCGTTCGGGCCGATCACGTACCGCGCGCAGGACCATCAATCGACGATGGGTGCGTATGTGGGGTTGACGAAGAACGAGGACGGCAAAGGCAAGATGGTCGACTTCCGTTATCTGGACGGTGCCGACTTCCAACCGAAGGATTCGGACGTGAAACAGTGGCGGCCGGCGGACTAGGCTCTCCCCAGGCTTCGCCCCGTTTGTCGGCTTTCGCCCACCCCCACCGGGAGCGGCGCCTGCGGCCCGGCAAAGCCGGCTCCGCGGCCCTTGCTGGATGGGACGTGCACTTTGCCGATCGTGCGTTGGATCATGTCCGCGATTGGAACGATGCGCGTGAATGCAATGTTCGACGGCGATGACCATGCCTGATTTGTTTTTCTGATGTCCGGCTTCATCGTTCAGTTGCTCAACGGTCTCGCGTCCGCGTCGTCGCTGTTCCTGGTGGCGGTCGGGCTGTCGCTGATCTTCGGTGTCACGCGGATCGTGAACTTCGCGCATGGGTCGTTTTTCATGCTCGGCATCTACGTCGCGTATTCGCTGGTCGATGCGCTTGGCGGCGCGCTCGGTTACTGGCCCGCCCTGCTGCTCGCGCCACTCGTCGTCGGCGCGCTCGGTGCGCTGGTCGAAGTGGTGCTGCTGCGACGCATCTACCGTGCGCCGGAGCTGTATCAATTGCTGGCGACGTTCGCGCTGGTGCTGGTCATCAAGGATGCGGCGCTCTGGTTCTGGGGGCCGGAGGAATTGCTCGGGCCGCGCGCTGCCGGCCTGCGCGGCTCGGTCGAAATCCTGGGCCGGCTGTATCCGACCTACGACCTGTTCCTGATCGTCGTCGGCCCCGTGGTGCTGGGTCTGCTGTGGCTGCTGCTGACGCGCACGCGCTTCGGCATCCTGATCCGGGCGGCCACGCAGGACCGGGCAATGGTCAGCGCACTGGGTGTGAATCAGGCGTGGCTGTTCACCGCGGTGTTCGCGCTCGGTGCGCTGCTGGCGGGCCTCGGCGGCGCGCTGCAGTTGCCGCGCGAGCCGGCGAATCTGGAGATCGATCTGATCACGATCGGCGCCGCATTCGTCGTCGTCGTGGTCGGCGGCATGGGCTCCATTCCCGGTGCATACGTCGCATCGCTGTTGATCGCGGAGCTGAAGGCGATCTGCATCTGGCTGGGGCTGGTCGATGTGGCCGGCATCACGATCTCGTTTTCCAAGCTCACGCTGGTGGTCGAATTCGTCGTGATGGCGGTGGTGCTGGTGGCGCGTCCCTGGGGGCTGCTCGGCCGGCCGCTCGCGCTGAGCCGGCATGGCGGGGCGGCGGAGCAGCCGTTGCGGCCTTCCGGTGCCGCGTACCGCTGGGCGCTGCTCGGCGTGCTTGCATGCATGATCGCGCTGCCGTGGCTGACCGCGCATTCGCCTTATGTGACGGTGCTGGCGATCGATCTGCTGATGGCCGCCTTGTTCGCGGCCAGCCTGCACTTCATCATGGGGCCGGCCGGGCTGCATTCGTTCGGCCACGCCGCGTATTTCGGCCTGGGTGCCTACGGTGCGGCGCTGCTCGTCTCGTCGCTGAACCTGCCGATGGAAGCCGCGTTGCTGCTCGGGCCGCTCTTGGGTACGGCCGGCGCGTTGTTGTTCGGCTGGTTCTGCGTGCGGCTGTCGGGGGTCTATCTGACCATGCTGACCCTGGCCTTTGCACAGATCACCTGGGCGATCTGCTACCAGTGGGACCACCTGACCGGCGGCAGCAACGGCATCAACGGGGTCTGGCCGGCCAGTTGGCTCAGCGGCGGCGGCTACTACTGGCTCGTGCTCGCGCTGGTTGCAGCCGGGCTCGTGCTGCTGCGGCGCATGGTGTTCTCGCCGTTCGGCTACGCGATGCGCGCGGCGCGCGACTCGGTGCTGCGTGCGGATGCGATCGGCATCGACGTGCGTAGAGTGCAGTGGGCGGCATTCGTGGTGGCCGGCACGTTCGCCGGGGTGGCGGGTGCGCTGTTCGCGTTCTCCAAAGGCGGTATTTCGCCGGAGGCGCTGTCGGTCGGCCGCTCGGTCGACGGCCTCGTGATGGTGCTGCTCGGCGGCCTGCAGACGCTGGCCGGGCCGGTGGTGGGCGCGTTCACGTTCACCTGGCTGCACGACACGGTCGCGCGCAACACCGACTACTGGCGCGCGATGCTCGGCGGCATCATCCTGCTGCTGGTGCTGCTGTTTCCGCAGGGCATCGCGGGTTTTGCGCAGCAGGTGGCGGCGCGCTTCAGCGGCCGCAAAGGCGATCCGCAGCGCGGGCTGGTCTATGAAGCCGAGGGGGCTGCGGTCACCCCGGCGGCCGCATTGCCGAGGGACACGTCATGACCGCGCTGCTCGACGTCCGGTCTCTGAGCAAGTCGTTCGGTGGCGTGCAGGCCGTGGAAAACGTGTCGTTCCAGATCGCGGCCGGCGAGCTGCTCGCGCTGATCGGCCCGAACGGCGCCGGGAAATCGACCACGTTCAACATGGTGAACGGCCAGTTGCGTGCCGATGCAGGCAGCATCCGGCTGGCCGACACGGAACTCAACCGGCTGCCGCCGCGCGCGATCTGGAAGCTCGGCGTCGGCCGCACGTTCCAGATCGCGGCCACGTTCGCGTCGCTGTCGGTGGTGGAGAACGTGCAGATGGCGCTGCTGTCGTTCGACCGGCTGTTGTTCAACCCCTGGCGAAAGGCGGCCACACACAAGCGCGCGGAAGCGATTGATTTGCTGGAGCAGGTCGGCATGGGTGCCCAAGCCGACCGGCCCTGCAGCGAACTCGCTTACGGCGATGTGAAGCGGGTCGAGCTTGCGATCGCGCTCGCCAACGCGCCGAAGCTGCTGCTGATGGACGAGCCCACGGCCGGCATGGCGCCGCAGGAGCGCAACGCGCTGATGGCGTTGACGAAAAAACTCGTGCTGGAGCGCAACCTCGCGGTGCTGTTCACCGAGCACAGCATGGACGTGGTGTTCGCGTATGCGGACCGCGTCATCGTGCTGGCGCGCGGACAGTTGATCGCCGAAGGCACGCCGGCGGCGATCCGCAGCGACCCGCTGGTGCAGCAGGTGTACTTCGGCAGCGGCAACACGTTCGAGAACAAGAAGAAGCCGGCACAAGCGGGTTTTGCAGCGCAGGACGCCGCGCCATGACGACGCAGCCCTGCGACCACACTGCTCGACGTGCGCCAGCTCGCCGCCTGGTACGGCGCTGCGCAGATCCTGTTCGGCGTGGACCTGCACGTGGCCAGCGGTGAGGTGGTCGCGCTGATGGGCAGGAACGGCGCGGGCAAGTCGACCACGCTCAAAAGCATCATGGGCCTGATGGACCGGCGCCGTGGCAGCCTCACATTCCTGGGCCACGACATCTCGAACGCCGAACCGCACCAGGCCGCGCGGCTTGGCCTCGGCTACGTGCCCGAAGACCGCCGCATCTTCACCGACCTGACGGTGCTGGAAAACCTCGAAGTCGGCCGCCAGAACGCGCGCAGCAACGCGAGCGGCACGGCGCACCGCAGTGGACGCCCGAGCGCCTGTTCGAGCTGTTCCCGAACCTCGCCGAGATGCGCCACCGCCCCGGCGGCCGCATGAGCGGCGGCGAGCAGCAAATGCTGACCGTGGCGCGCACGCTGATGGGCAATCCGCTCCTGGTGCTGCTCGACGAACCATCGGAGGGCGTGGCCCCCTTGATCGTCGAGCAGATGGCGCAGATGATCGTGGAGCTGAAAAGCGCCGGCGTCAGCATCCTGCTGTCCGAGCAGAACATGCACTTCGCCGAACTCGTGTCCGACCGCGCCTACGTGCTCGAGAAAGGCCAGATCCGCTTTGCCGGCACGATGGACCAACTCGCGCAGGACGACGTGGTGCGGCGCGCGTATCTGAGCATGTAGCGCTTCGGAGGCGAACCGATCATGCACGCGTTTCAGCAGCAGGACTCCGGGCAGACGCTGGCCGAAGGCATGCAAGAGTACGCCGCAGCCAACCCGGGCCTGGCCGATGGCCGTCCGATGTCGGCGCAGGCGCAGGAATTTTTTCGCTGCCACGACACCGCGCATGTCGTGTTCGGCTGCGATGTCACGCTCGACGACGAGGCCGTCGTCAAGCTCGCGAGCATCTTCGGCACCACAGCCGGATTCCGGGTGCTCGAGGGCTACCGCCTGCACGAGTCGCTGCACATCTACCGGCAGCTGTGCGCCGCCGACGTGTTGCGCTCGATCGCGCGCTCGGCGATCATCGTTCCGCGCACCGTGCTGCGCTGCCGGGCGCAGCACGCGCGCTGGCCGTGGGCCGAGCACCGGCAGCATCTGCCTGCGCCGCTGCGCGAGCTGCGCCGGCGATTCGGCATTCGCGTCACGCACGATTGATCCGGATGCCGGCAAGCGCAGGCTGATCGTTCCCTCGAACCCACCCATGACAGGAGTTTTTCCATGACCATGCAACGCAGAACCCTGCTCAAGACCGGCGCCGCGCTCGGCATGATCGGTGCGCTCGGCTGGACCAGTCCGCTCTGGGCCGCTGTCGCGGCGGAGCCGATCAAGCCCGGCGCGAAAGACGCGCTGATCGTGGTCGACGTGCAGAACTGCTTCGTCGACGGCGGCACGCTGCCGGTGAAAGGCGGCTCGGAAGTCGTGCCGCTGATCAACAGAATGGCCAAGGCGTTCGAGAACGTCGTCGTCACGCAGGACTGGCACACGCCTCGCCACGCGTCGTTCGCGAGCAGCCATGCGGGCAAGCAGCCGTTTCAGACCACCACGATGCCGTATGGCGAACAGGTGCTGTGGCCCGACCACTGCGTGCAGGGCACGAAGGACGCCGCGCTGGTCGACGGCCTGCAGTTGCCGCAGGCCGTGCTGATCATCCGCAAGGGCTATCACCAGGGTGTGGACAGTTACTCGGCGTTCGAGGAGGCCGACCGCAAGACCCCCACCGGCCTCGGCGGCTATCTGCGCGAGCGCGGGATCGAGCGCGTGTTCGTCAGCGGACTGGCGACCGACTTCTGCGTCGCCTGGACCGCGCTGGATGCACGCTCGCGCGGCCTCGACACCTACGTGGTGGAGGACGCCACGCGCGCGATCGACCTGAACGGATCGCTGGCCGATGCGTGGAAACGGATGGCGGACCAGGGTGTGAAGCGCATTCATGCGGGCGAGATTGCGGCCGTGTAGCCCGTGGCACGCCACGCCCATTGGTTCAGATGCGGTTTTTGAATCAAATCGTGCTGTGGCGCTAATGCTTGCTTCATTTTCAGCTCTTGTTTCAATAGCAGACGGCAGGTTGTGCAGTGGCGGGTAGCGGATCGAGCGAATGGCGGGTCAACGGGCAAGTGGTGCAGGCTGACGCATCGCCCACGACCACCCTGCTGCACCTGCTGCGCAACGAGCTCGAACTGAACGGCCCCAAATACGGCTGCGGCCTCGGCGAATGCGGCGCCTGCACGGTGCTGGTCGACGGCGTCGCGGCGCGGTCCTGCGTGATTCCGGCGGCCGGCGTCGCGGGGCGCGAGATCACCACGCTCGAAGGGCTGCCCGCGCGAGCTGGCACGGCGCCCGCGCTGCATCCGGTGCAGCAAGCCTTCATCGACGAGCAGGCCGCGCAGTGCGGCTACTGCCTGAACGGGATGATCATGCAGACGGTCGCCCTGCTCGAACGCGAGCCGGCGCCCGACGACGCGATGCTGCGGCGCGAACTGTCGGCCAACCTGTGCCGCTGCGGCACGCATGTCGAAATCCTGCGTGCCGGCCACCACGCCGCGCGACTGCTGCGCGAATGAAAAGCAGCAACCCCGAGTTGATGAGCCGTCGCGCCAACCAGCCGCACACGCGCGCCGACTACCACGCGGCGGCCGGCGTGCTGCTCGTGCAACGCGCGCCGCCCGTTGCGGTGCCGCCGGCGAAAGGCCAGCCCACCTTTGTCGCCGGCAATCCCGAAGAAGGCCCGGAGATCCTGCTGGCCGTCTGGGGCGACGGCAGCGTCACCGCGCTGCACGGCCATGTCGACCTCGGCACCGGCATCGCGACCGCGCTCACGCAGATCGTGGCCGAGGAGCTCGACGTCGATCCAGCCGCGATCCGCATGGTGCTCGGCAGCACCGCGAGCGCGCCGAACCAGGGCGCAACGATCGCGAGCTCCTCGATCCAGGTGCACGCGCCGCCGCTGCGCGCAGCGGCGGCGCAGGCCCGCGGCTGGTTGCTTGCGCAGGCGGCTGTCAGGCTCGGCGTCTCGGTGGAGCGCCTGCGCGTCGATGACGGCATGGTGCGCGTCGACGGCGATGTGTGCGCTTCGATCCACTACGCGGACCTCGTGCACGACCGGCACGTCGAGCTCGACCTGATCCCCGGCACGCCGCCGAAGCCGGTCACGGAACACCGCATCGTCGGCACCAGCCTGCCGCGCACCGACATCGGGCCCAAGGCGCGCGGCGAGCTGACCTTCGTGCACGACCTGCGCGTGCCCGGCATGTTGCATGGCCGCGTGGTGCGGCCGCCGTACGCGGGTGCCGATCACGGCGACTTCATCGGCAACACGCTGGAGGCGGTCGACCAGGCATCGATCGCGCACCTCCCCGGCATTCGCGCGGTGGTGGTGATCCGCGACTTCGTCGGGATCGTGGCCGAGCGCGAAGAACAGGCCGAGCAGGCGCTCTGCGAACTGCGCGTGCGCTGGAAGCCATGGCCCGGCATGCCGGACCTGAGTGACGTCGCGCAGGCACTCCGCAACAACCCGGCCACCGCGCGCAGGCTCATCGATGAAGGCGATGTGGACGGCGCGATCGACGGCGCCAGTCAGCGCTTCGAGCGCGAATATCTGTGGCCGTATCAGCTGCACGCCTCCATCGGCCCGTCCTGCGCGGTCGCAGCCTGGCAACCGGACGCCAACCGCATGACGGTCTGGAGCGGTACGCAGAACCCGCACGTGCTGCGCGCCGACCTCGCCCGGCTGCTGCAACTGCCCGACGTGGCCGTCGACGTGATCCGCATGGAAGCGGCCGGCTGCTACGGCCGCAACGGCGCCGACGACGTGACGGCCGATGCCGCGCTGCTCAGCCGCGCCGTCAACGCCCCGGTGCGCGTGCAGCTCACGCGCGAACAGGAGCACGTCTGGGAACCGAAAGGCGCCGCGCAGTTGATGACCGTGCGCGGCGGCCTGAACGCGGACGGCACACCGGCGGCCTACGACTTCGAGAGCAGCTATCCGTCGAACGCCGCGCCCACGCTCGCGCTGCTGCTCACGCGCACGATCGAGCCCGGCGCGCACGCGTTCGAGATGGGCGACCGCACCGCACGCCCGCCGTATGCGTACGAGCACCTGCGCGTGACGGTGCGCGACATGGCGCCGATCCTGCGCGCGTCGTGGCTGCGCGGCGTGTCGGCGCTGCCGAACTCGTTCGCGCACGAGAGCTACATCGACGAACTCGCAAGCGCCGCGCAGGTCGATCCCGCTCGCCTACCGGCTGCGCCATCTGCCCGACGCGCGCGCGGCCGATCTGCTGCGCGCGACGGCCGACAAGGCCGGCTGGCTGCCGCACACAGCGCCGATGCAGCAATCACCCGACGGCCGCTGGCTGCGCGGCCAGGGTGTGGCTTATGCGCGCTATGTGCACAGCAAATGGCCGGGCTACGGCGCTGCATGGTCGGCCTGGGTCGCCGATGTGGACGTGCACCGGGACACCGGCGAAGTGCAGGTGCGGCGCGTCGTGGTCGGGCACGACGCGGGCCTGGTGATCAACCCCAAAGGGGTGGAGCACCAGGTGCACGGCAACGTGCTGCAGACCACGAGCCGCGCGCTGTTCGAGCGGTTGCCGATTTCGCCACAGGACAACACGCCGGTGGCGCGTGAATGGGGCGCTTACCCGATCCTGAACTTCACGCAGGTGCCGGTGATCGACGTGGTGACGATGCCGCGCCGGGGCGATGACGACAGCGCGTTCGGCGTCGGCGAGAGCGCTTCGGTGCCGGGCACCGCGGCGATCGCGAACGCGATCTTCGATGCGACCGGGGTGCGGCTGCGGGCGCCGCCGTTCACGCCGGAGGTGGTGCGCGCGGCGCTGCGTGCAAAACGGGTTGGCAGCGCATGACGGATTGCGGTGGCGGGGACACGATGCCGACGATCCGGCGACGCCCGCCAAGCGCCCCGCCGGGCGTTGGCCTGCCGCGGCGCGCGCACCCGCGCGCCGTCGGCCGTGGCGGCGCACCGCAGCAATGTTTGCGGGTGCCGCCGGCCTGACCGCCGCCGCACTCGGCTGGCGCCCGGCGATCGCACCGGTCGCATCCGTCGCGCCTGCGTCGTCGCTCTACACCGCCGAGACGATCGAGCGCGGCCGACGGCTCGCCGCCATCGGCGACTGCGCGGTCTGCCATACCGCGGAGGGCGGCGCGACCAACGCCGGCAGCCGGCCGCTGCCCACGCCGTTCGGCACCATCCACAGCACGAACCTCACGCCCGACGTGGCCACCGGCATCGGCGCCTGGTCGTTCAGCGCGTTCCAGCGCGCGATGCGCGAAGGCATCTCACGCGACGGCCGGCATCTGTACCCGGCGTTTCCTTATACGGCCTATGCAAAGACGAGCGACGACGATCTGATGGCGCTGTATGCGTACCTGATGAGCCAGCCCGCCGTGGCGAATGTCGCGCCAGCCAACGACTTGCGCTTTCCGTTCAATCGGCGCGCGCTGATGCCGGCCTGGAACGCGCTGTTCCACGACCCGACGCCGTTCCAGCCCGAACCCGGCGCAGACAGCCGAATGGAACCGCGGCGCCTATCTGGTCAACGGCCTCGGCCACTGCGGGGCATGCCACACACCGCGCAACGCGCTCGGTGCGGAGCGAGGCGGGACCAGTTACCTGGCCGGCGCGATGGTCGACGGCTGGGAAGCACCGCGCCTTGACGAGCTTCGCATCCCGCGCGCCGGTCCCCTGGAACACGACCGCGTTCTACGACTACCTGCGGCATGGCCATTCGCGCGAACACGGCAGCGCGCTGGGGCCGATGACGGCCGTGGTGCGCGAGCTGGCGAACGTGCCGGACGCGGACATCCGCGCGATGGCAACCTATCTCGGTTCGTTCAACGAGCAGCACCTGAGAACGACCGATGGCTCGGCCACCAGGGCTTCGGCCGCAGCAGGCACGCTCACGGCAACGGTACCGCCCCCAGGCCCCGGCCAGCGCCTGTTCGACCACGCCTGCGCGGCCTGCCACCACGACGGCAGCGGCCCGACGCTGCTCGGCACCAACACTTCGCTCGCGCTGTCCAGCAAGCTGCACAGCGATCGGCCGGACAACCTGATTCGCACGATCTACGAAGGCGTGCAACAGCCGCCGGGCCGCGAGGTCGGCTTCATGGCGGGTTTCCGCGAAGCGTTCGATGACGTGCAGATGGCACAACTGGTCGGCTACATGCGCAGGCGTTTTGCACCGGACGAGCCAGCCTGGCCTGCTCTGGAAGACACCGCTGCCCGGTTGCGTGCGTCGCCGGACGAGCGCTGACGCATGGCCGCAACGGGCGCTCGGCACCTGTCGTGACCGGCTTCAGTCGCGCTGCGTGGATCGGGCGCGACGCCGCGGCACCGGGAGTCGCTCACCTCGGCGCTCGCGGGAGCGATCCGGCCCGAACCACCACCACGCAAGCGCCGAAAGCCCAACCGCCACCGCGCCGGCGGCCAGCATCGCCTGTGCCGGGTGCCGGTGGCCCCCGTCGATGTCGGTGTCGACCGACGGCACAAACAGATTGCCATCGGTGATGCCCGCGCGGTCGGCACGTCGCAGCGCCGCGGCGATGAGCCAGCGGCTTGCCGCGCCGACCGTCTCGGGTGCCACCGCGTACGCGACCCGCGCAGGCCACGCGACGCTGCCCACCGGAGTGGTCGCACGCGGTGCATCCAGCAGCCGCACCACCGCGTCGGCCACCGTGCGCGGATCGACGAGCGGCGGCGGAGGCTTCAATCTGCGGCCGGTGTGGTTGGCACCGTGCGAGATGCCGGGCGTGTCGACGAAGGTCGGATAGACCGCGCAGACGTGCACGTCGGGCAGATCGGACATCTCCGCACGCAGCGCTTCGGTCAGGCCGCGCAGGCCGAATTTGGCTGCGCTGTAGGCGGCCGCGTACGGAGACGGCACCCAGCCGCCGATCGAGATCATGTGGATCAGCGTGCCACGTCGCCGGGCCCGAAAATGCCCGAGCGCGGCATGCGCACCGTTCATCTGTCCGACCAAACTGGTCTCGATCACGCGCCGGTGCGCTTCAAGTGGCGTCTGGTCGAACAGGCCGACGGCCCCCACGCCGACGAGGTTGATCCAGACGTCGATGTGGCCGAAGCGATCGATGGCGGCGCGCTTCAACGCATCGACGGCATCGGCATCGGTCACGTCGGTCGGCACCACGAGCACCGGCGCACCGAGCCGCTCGCAGGCCTGGGCGACCCGCTCGAGCGCTTCGATGCCGCGCGCGGCCAGCACGAGCCGAGCGCCGGCGCGTGCACACGCCAGCGCGGTGGCGTGTCCGATGCCGCTCGATGCGCCGGCCAACACAATCACCCGATGGTTCATTGCACTGCTCCTTTGGTCAACGCCCGATGCCGGCTGTCAGGCGGTGTCGGGGCGGTTGGCGTCAACTTCGTCAAACGGCAGTCGATTTCCAACCGGTGCGGGGCGCGGGGCATGCACGCGCGCCGCCTCGTTGCGCACGCCTCCCCATCCAGGCGGGCGCTTCTCGTGTGGGGCTCGAACGCCGGCGAGCAACACCGCCCAAGTGCCCGGTCGGCAAAGCTGCGAGGTGGGGGCCCGTTGCTGTCAGACCCGCTCAACCCATGGATTGCCGACCAAACGCCGCGATGACCCACGCACCGTGCAGCTGGAGCCGATCGAGACGTCTGGTCGTACCCGCGCCAACGGAGCAAGTGGATTTCTGAAGCAGCGCCCCTCCATCCGGCACGCCGGCGACCAAGCCACTCGGCAGATGGGCGGCCCACGCAGCGGGTTTGCCCGACGAACTCGGCAAGCGAATCCGCAGATGACAGCCCGCTCCGGCCATCTGGCCGGTGGAACGCCACGATCCGATGCGACGTCAGCGTGCGACCCAGCCGCCGCAAACCGGGAACACCTGCCCGACGAAACACGCGGCCGGATCGCTGCACAGATAGGCGACGAACTCGGCGTCTTCCTCGGCGCTGACCAACCGTCCGAGCGGCACTTCGCGTTTGAGCCGCTCCTGGAAGCGCGGGTTGGCCTGCACCTCGGCCGGAAAGTAAGTCGGGTTGTCGACGAAGTTCTGCGCCACCGCATTCACTTGAATGCCGCGCGGCGCGAGCTCCACACCGACGGCCTGTGTCCAGGCGAGCTGGGCGCCGCGTGCCGCGCTGTAGGTCGACGTGCGCTTGATGCCGCGCAACGCGGATGAGCTGCCCATCACGACGATGCGGCCCGCACCACGTGCGCGCATCTGCGGCAGCACCGCACGCAGCAGCCGCGGCAGCGGATCGACCAGCGCGGCAAAAGCGTGGCGCCATTCCTCGTCGTCCACATCGGCCACTGCGCTGGTGGGTGCGGCGATCGCGAGATTGGCAACCAGCACATCGATGTCGCCGGCATCGGCCACGGCCCGCGTGGCGGCCGCCGGTTCGACCAATGAAGCCGTGCTGCGCGCCACGACCGCCCCGTGGCGCTGTGCGAGCACGTCGCACAGCGCCGGCCCCATGAACGCGTCGGCCTGGGTCACGAGGATCCGTTTGCCCTCGAGCATGCGGGTGGTCATGGGGTTGCCTTCGAAGCGGGTATTGCAAACGGTCGCATTCAGGCCTTGGCGGCTGTCAGCGCATCGCCGTAATGCAATGCGTGGTTGCCGGTCTGCTCACTCTCGACTTCGTACTGCGGCTTGTCCTTGCTGCAACGGCGCATGCGGCCCATGAATTCGAAGTCCGCAACATGGACCTTGACAATCTTGCCCGCGGTGCGACCTCCGCGGAAGCTCCACTGCACGTGATCGCCCACCTTGTATCTGTCCGATGACATCCTCGTGATTCCTTCTCGTGTGAGTCGATGCAGGGGGTTGCGGATCACCAGCCTTCGCTGCCCGGATCGCCCTTGAACGGCCCGACCAGTTCGGGCGTGATCCAGCCGCCATAAAAGCCACCGGGCTGCGGCCGCACGCGTGCACCGCCCACCGTGCAGTCGAGCTCGGCCGGATACAACGCCACGCAGTCGGCCAGGCACTCCGCGCCGTCGAGCGGCTTCGGGTAGCTCCAGCCCACCCGGTGCAGCAGGCGCTCGCCGTCTTCCAAACTCCAATAAGCGGCCGGCCCCTTCCATTCACAGAATGAACCGCCACCGGCCGGCTTGAACCAGCGCCGATCCACATCGGACCAGGGGAGGTAGAAGCTCGGCGGATGGGCGGTTTCGAGCACGCACTGGGCACGTTGCGTGCGTGCAATCTCGACGTTGCCCCACCGCACCACCACTTCGCGCGCATCGGCCACGATGCGCGGCGGTCGCGGGAAGTCCCACACCGACACTTGACCCACGCCCGGCACCACGGCGAACACAGGTCGCTGCGTGCCGCGCCACTGCCAGTGGCTGCGTGCGGCTGCGAGCCATGCAGGCGGAGGGCTGACATCAGCCGGCTTGGTCATCGGGTTTCGGTGCTCGCAATCAAAAGGTTAGCTTCCGGTCGGACACATCGCTTCGACGCGGCATGGCATCAATGATGATGGCCATGAGCGCCGTGCACGTGCCGATGCGCAATCTCCTCGGCGCTTGCCGCGCGCACGTCCTGCACCTGCAGCGAAAACTTCAGCGCCATCCCGGCCAGCGGGTGATTGCCGTCGAGCAGCACCCGATTGCCCTTGATTTTCTGCACCGTGAAGACCTGCGCATTGCCCGCATCGTCACGGCCTTCGAGCCGGCCACCGACTTTCACGCCAGGCGGAAAGTCGGCTTTGTCGATGCTGCGCACCAACGCTTCGTCGCGCATGCCGAACGCTTCGCCGGCAGCGAACTCCACGACGAGCCTGGCACCTGTTTCCTGTCCCTCCAATGCGGCTTCGAGCTTCGGCAACGTGGCCTGATAGCCGCCGTGCAGATAGACCATGGGTTCCGAGCCCGCCTCGATCGGTCGGCCTTTGTCGTCGGTGATCTTGTAGGCCACGGTGGGCACAGTGTCTTGCGCGATCTTCATGCGTGCATGGAATGGTGGTTGCGAGATGGATGCAATGCCGTGCTCGTGCAAAAACGAAATGCAGCGACAGATGAAGGGGGAACCGCACCAAAAAAAATCGCGTCACTCTCGACTCAAGCCGGCCACAGGCTCAATGAAGAGTGACGCGAGGCGCGGAAGCATCTGCCGATCGGGGTCAAACCCCATTGCTCGTGCAGGTGCCTCAATCGCTCAGTGCATCGGCATCAGCTGCCCGACGGCTTGCTCGATGGTGACGAGGAGGAAGAGGGCGTTCCGCCGACAGGTTTGTCTTTCGACGGTGCCGCAGCCGGATTGCCGAGCGGATTCACGTTGGATGATGCCCCGGTGCCCGGCGTGCCGGCCGAGGGGTAGCTCGGCTTCGGTGCGTTGGTGCCAGTGGTTGCTGCCGACGAGCCGCTCGCACCACCCATCGAAGATCCTCCCGCACCCGATGCCGCACCGCTGGACGACGACGGCGTCGACGACGAGGAACCACTGCTCGACGATGGACTGCCACCAGCAGAGCCGCTGCCTGGTGCGGTCGAACCCGACCCTGTTGGCTTGCTTGTGGCGTTGCCCGAACCGTTGGTGCTCGCAGAACCGCTGTTGCCGCTGGTACCCGACGACGACGATGGGGAAGTGGAACCCGACGCCGAGCCCGACATCGGGGACACCGTCGGCTTGGTACCGGCCGATCCCATTGAGGAACCGGAGCTTGCGCTGCTGCCCACCGAGCCGCTGCCGCTGGTGCTGCCTGTAACGGTGTTGGTCGAAGCGGGCTTCGAACCCGACGTCGACGATGCACTGTCGATGCCGAACGCGTGCTTGGAACCGTCCGATGCAGTCCCGCTGGAAGATGACGAAGATGTGCTCGAGGGCGTGCCTGACGTGCCCATCGATCCACTGCTCGAACCGGACGACGAAGACGGTGCCGACGACGGCGTGGCCGAAGACCCCGAACTGCTCGTCAAGCCACCACTCGAAGGCTTCACCCCGGCGATCGAATCGGTCTCGGACTTGCCCGACAACGATGTGCTCGAAGCTTGACCGGTGCTGCTGGAGCTGCCTGAGGCAGGTGAGGACGCAGCTGGCTTGTTCGTCGAGGAATTCATCGAATCGATGGCGTTTCGGGCCTTGGATTCGGCTTCGTCGGCGACCGACTTGACCTTCTCCAACGCCGCGTCTTGAGCGGCACCTGCAGCCGACTTGACGCGCTCGAATTGTTCTTCGCCAACCTCGCGTGCTTCTTCCTTCAAACGGTCGCTGGTGGAGCCCATCCATTCGTTCTCGCGCCGCGTGCGCGGCGCCGACGCCGCCAGCACCGCACCCACGGCCAGCCCGATGGCCCCCAGCGCCAGTGGATGCTCACGCACCACCGAATCGTAGGTTTCGCGGGCTCGCTCGGCACCATGGCGGGCGGTTTCGGCCAGTTGATCGGCACGCTCACGGGCGGACTGCGCGGTGTCGGAGAACGCCTGCGCGGTCTGGCGTGCGGTGGAAGCGACGCGGTCGCTCACGTCGGAGACGGTATCGGACACGCGCTCGCGCACGTCGGAGACGGTGTCCCGCACATCGGCAGCAGCACCAGCGACACGGTTGCGCACGTCGCTGGCCGTGCTCGACGCCTTGTAACGAAGCTCGTCCGCCGTGTCGGATGCCTTGTGTTTCAACTCATCGGCCGTGTCGGACAGCTTGTGCTTGGCGTCGTCCGCGGCACCTGCAATGCGGTCGCGCGTCTCACCGGCACGCCAGCGCAACTCGTCGGCGGTGCGGCTGACTTTTCCGCTGGCTTCGTCGAACGCCGAACCGGTGCGCGAGCGCAACGACGGGTCCATGCCCAGTCGATAGGCGGGCGGCACCCGGTCGCGTCGATTCGAGAGCATGAGCCAGGCCAGCCCGATGCCGACCAGCGCGAGTGGCAGCGGCTCGTTCTTGGCGGACTGGCCGAGGCTCACGAAGTATTCTTTCGCGCCGTGGTTGCGCGCGTACTCGATGCCGCGGTCGAGCAATTGACGCGGCTCGAGGCGCTGCTCGATGGCCAACAGCGTCTCGTCCAGGCGGCTGCGCGTGAGTTCGATGTCGGACTCGATTTCTTGCGGGCTCATGTCGTCGTAGTTCTTGTTGTCGTGCATCCGTTCGTCGCGAATGCGGGCATCGACGGCCCGGTCGTCACGAACACGATCGTCGTATTTTTTGTCGTCGTAACTCATTGCACGTGCTCCTTGACCAGTTGACCGTCCTGCTGCAACGATGCGACCGTGCGGGACGGTTTCAGGTTGCTCGCATCCAGTGCGCTCTTGCCACTGGCATAGATGATGTAGCCGATGATGATGATGACCAACCCCACGATCAGCGGCGACAACCAGGCCGCCATGTTCGGCGGCAGGTAAGGTGCCAGCGCGTTCACTGCAGAACTCAACAGAATGATGAAGCCGGCGAAGATCACCGCGCCGCCCGCAGCGATGCCGCCAATACCGAGCGCCATGTGGCCGATCTTCTCGGACAGCTCGGCTTTTGCCAGTGCGGCCTCCTGGTGCACCAGTCGGGTGGTCTGGCGCCAAAGATCACCAAACAGGCCGGTCAGCGACTCGGTGCGTGGTCGCGGCTCGCGCGGCATGGATGCATCGAACGTTGGCACGCCGTTCAGGTCGCGCTCGCGGTCGATCATGGTGCCGGTGGTCGTGGTGCTGGTGGTGCGGGTGTTCAACGTGCTGTCCATGGGTCCTCCTGATAGGTCTTGCGGCTGGCCAGCGACGAGGTCGATGCGCCGGTGTTCGAAGACGGGCGATTGCCGGTCGATGCGTAGCTGCCATAGCCCGATGTGCGTGACGCGCCGGACGGCCCCGACATGCTCGACGATGCGCCGGACGCACCGTAGCGCGGCTCCTCGGTTGCTTTCAAGAAGCGAACTGCAAGAAAACCCGCGGCCAGTGAAAGGCCAAAGAATGCCACCGGTTGGGTGCGTGCAAACGATTCCATGTCGCGCAACATGCCGCTGATGTCTTTGTTGCGCAGCGTGTTCGACAGCCGCTCGAGGCCGTCGGCGGCCGAACCGGTCATCTCGGCGATCGCATCGCCACCGCCGTCGCCCTGACGGCCTGCGGCGTCGCGCAGCGCTTGCGCCACGCCGTGGATGCTGTCGGCAGCCACGTCCTTTTGCTCATTCAGCTTGGACTGAGCGGCGCCTTTGGCGTCTTCGAGAATGGCGCCTGCGCGCTCCTTGACCATGTTGGCGCTTTCTTCCAGACCGCCCGTGCCACTGCGCGGGGTTCCCTTGGAAGGGTCGTACCCTCCCGTGCCCGAATAACTTCCCGTTGCCATCAGCTGCTCCTTGTTAGACCGTGAAACCGTCGAATACGTCGCTTGACAAAAACATTCATGTTAAGCCAGCCGGCTCCGTGCTCGGCGGTGACTGGCCCCTCCGAGCTTACCCGGTGCGTTTTGCGGGCTTTGTCAGGCAAAACCGCCAATTTCGGCGTTGCTTCGGCTGACAATTCGGTCCATGCAGGCGCGCGTTGAACGCTTGTGCAGGCGCAACGCAATGGCACAGACAGCAAAAATCAAGCCGACAGAGCAGACTCACCTGCAGTTCGGTCCGGGTGGGGTTGGAGCAAAGGTTTTCGATCCGCCGTCGGCCGCCAACGTCGCAGCAGCAATGCATTCGCCGTCACGCAGACGGAACTGAGCGCCATCGCCGCACCGGCGGCCACCGGGCTCAACATGCCGAACATCGCCAGCGGAATGCCCAGCACGTTGTAGACGAACGCCCAGAACAGGTTTTGCCGAATCTTTGCGGTGGTCCGGCGCGACAGATCGAGCGCAGCACCCACCAGCGCCAGACTCCCCCCGCATCAACGTGATGCCGGCTGCGTGCATCGCGACATCGGTGCCGGTGCCCATCGCGATGCCGACGTCGGCGGCAGCAAGGGCCGGTGCATCGTTTACGCCGTCGCCCACCATAGCGACCACGTGCGAGGGCTTTGCCGGCGCCTGGAGCGCGGGCGATGCCTGTGCGTCGCCACGCTGCAATTGCAGCACCGCCGCGGCCTTGTCGTCGGGCAGCACATCGGCCTGCACGTCGGCGGCCACCAGTCCGAGCCGTTCGGCCATCGCCAGGGCGGCAACCCGGCCGTCGCCGGTGATCATCACCACGCGCAGGCCGCGCGCCTTCAACGCGCGCAGCGCGTCCTGCGCGCCCGGCTTGGGCTCGTCGGCAAACCCCAGCAACGCGCGCGGCTGCAGCCGGCCACCGTCGAGCCGCTCGAGCGCACACGACAGCGTGGCCCCGGTCGCCTGCAACGCCGCGATGCGGTCGGAGACCGCCGACTCGGCCGTCCAGACCACGCCGAGCGATTCGGCCCAGCGCAGGCTGCCGATCAGATAGGTGCGCCCCAGCACCTCGCCTTCGGTGCCTCGCCCGGGCACCGCACGCGACCATTCAGGCGCCGGCCAATCGAGGCCGCGTGCCCGGGCGGCGTCCGTCACCGCTCGCGCCAGCGCGTGTTCGCTCGTGCTTTGCACGCTCGCCAAGCTGGCCAGCAGCGCATCGTCGGCTTCACCGACAGGCAGACCCAGCGGCTCGAAGGCGACCAGGCGCGGCTGGCCAAGCGTCAGCGTGCCGGTCTTGTCGAACGCCACCGTGTCGACGCGGTGCGCGGTCTCGAGCGCCTGCACGTCCTTGAACAGCAGGCCGTGCCGTGCGGCCACGCCGGTGCCTGCGATCACCGCCACCGGCGTGGCCAGCCCGAGCGCACAAGGGCATGCGATCACGAGCACCGTCACCGCATGAATCAGCGCGATCTCGAACGTCGCCCCGTGCAGCAACCAGCCGCCCCAGGTGATCGCGGCCAGCACCAGCACCACGGGCACGAACACCGCCGAGATCCGGTCGACCAGCCGCTGGATCGGCGCCTTGGCCATCTGCGCCTGCTCGACCAGCTGGGTGATCCGCGCAAGCACGCTGCGCGCGCCGGTGGCCTCCACGCGCAGCAGCACCAGCCCGTCGCCGTTGATGCTGCCGCCGGTCAGGCGGTCCCCGGGCTCGCGGGGCACCGGCAACGGCTCGCCGGTCAGCATCGACTCGTCCACTTCGGTGCGGCCTTCGTCGACGACGCCGTCTGCCGGCACCCGCTCGCCCGGCCGGATCGCAACGATGTCGCCAATCAACAGCTCCTCGACAGGCACATCGACGTCGCGGCCTCCCGCGCGGCGCAGATGGGCAACGGCCGGCTGCAGCGCATGCAGCGCGCGGATGGCGCTGGTGGTCTGGCGTTTGGCCCGCGCCTCGAGCCACTTGCCGAGCAGCACCAACGTGACGACCACCGCCGACGCTTCGAAATACAGATGTGGCGTCGCACGCCCCGCTGCCGCGGCGTCCAGCCACAGCCAGACCGACAACGCCCAGCCCGCGCTGGTGCCCAATGCAACCAGCAGGTCCATGTTGCCGGTCAAACCCTTGACGGCATGCCAGGCGCCCCGGTAGAACCGCGCACCCAGCCAGAACTGCACCGGCGTGGCCAGCACGAACTGCAGCCACGCGGGCAGCACCGCGTGAACGCCAAACCAACCGAGTGCCATTGGCAGCACCAGTGGCAGCGACAGCGCGATGCCGATCGCCACCGGCGCCATCCCGGCCCAGGGCGTCTCGGCCGCGTCGGCGGCTTGCTGCGCGGCCTGCGCCTTGCTGCGCGGCTCATAGCCCGCATCGCGCACGGCCCTTGCAAGACGGGCCTCGGCGCCATCGGCCGCGTCGTGCGTCACCTGTGCGGTTTCGGTCGCAAGATTGACGCTGACGTCGTGCACACCAGGGACTTTTCCGAGCGCCCGCTCGACCCGCATCACGCATGATGCGCAGGTCATGCCGCCCACGGAAAGGTCGTATGTACTGACAGCGCCCGATTCGATCTGGGCAGCTGCAGCAGAGTCGACGGTCGGACGCTGGGATGCGACTTGAATCAGATTGCTCATGTGCGCAGCCTAAGGCTTGCCACCGGGTGAAGGTCAAGCCACGAGCAGATCGTCTGCAGGCTTCCTGTTCGGCGGCGAGCTGTCATGCGCCCCGGCTTGCGATTCCCATCGCGGGAAGGTTTAATCTTGCATGGTCCGGTCGACTGAGATCGATCGGCGTTCCGTCTTTTTCAGATCAAACTCCAACCACTTTTTTATGAACCAGACATTCGACGTGCAAGGCATGACCTGCGATCACTGCGTGCGTGCGGTCACCGAAGCGGTTCAGGCCATCGACGCGCACGCTCAGGTGGACGTCGACCTGAGCGCCCATCGAGTGGTTGTGCAATCGGACCAACCCCGCGACGTATTGGCCAAAGCGATGGCCGGTGAGGGCTACCAGGTCCGTTAGAAGCAGCCGCCCGCCAGTTCATGCTGAACATCGGCGCAGTGGCTGCGCAATCCGGGGTATCGGCCAAGATGGTTCGCCACTACGAATCGCTGGGCCTGCTGGGCAATATCGCGCGCACGGAGAGCGGCTATCGCCAATATACGGAGGCCGATGTGCACAGCTTGCGCTTCATCAAGCGGGGGCGTGATCTTGGATTCTCCATGAAAGAGATCGGCGAGCTGGTGGGGCTGTGGCGCAATCGCCAACGCGCAAGTGCGCGCGTCAAACGCATTGCCGAGCGGCACGTGCAAGAACTGGCCGTGCGCATCGATGCGCTGCAATCGATGCAGCGCACGCTGGAACATTTGGTCGCATGCTGCGCGGGGGATGCGCGACCAGATTGCCCGATCCTCGACGACCTGGCGGGCTTGGGCGCCCTTTAAAGCACAGACCGCCCGAATGGGCACCCGTGCGACTTACTTGACCGCGTTTTTATTGACCGCCCCTTCGGCCAGTTCGGTCATCAACTCATCGCTGTTGTACATCTCTTTGGTGGCTGCATCGAGTTGCTTGACGTCGTCGTCGAGCTTCAACGCTTTGGCGAACGCGGCCACCGTGCCGAATCCGGTGATGCCGTAGTGCGTCATTCGCTGGTATTGGGCAATGATCGCGGCGTCCAGCACCGGGCCCTTTTCAGGCGCCTCTTCGACCGTGTGCTTGATCGCTTCCGACGCCAAGCCTTCCATGCCTTTGCAGTGCTCTTTGGACGGCGTTTCACCTTGCGCTTCGATCAGCTTCTTGAGGAGCTCGGTGTGTTTGGCGATCCCCTCAGGTGACTTGTCGAGCATCGTCTTGAGCTTGGCATTGCTGGCCTGCGGGGCGATCTTCTTGAGCGCGCGAACCATCTGGTCGTTGGCAGACCACAGGTCTTTCAGTTCGTCAACGTAGAGTTCTTCCAGCTTGCTGATTTTGGCCATGATGTTGCATTCGGGGTTGATGAATGGGGGTGCCGTGCGATTCCGACGGCACTCATCTCATTGTGGGCAAGCCCGCCTGCCCAGCGGGTAGGAAAACCGCTCGACCGCCCGTGGGTTGCCGCCTTCGGAGGCGCCTTCGTTGCGTTGGCCGGAGCCGCTCGTTAGCGGTCGTTCGAATCGAAAAAAGGCAAAGCCCGCACCAGCAACGCATCGGACGCTTCTTCAGCGATGTAATGCCCACACGGCAGCGCCTCGCCGTCGGCGCGGTCGGCCACCCGGCGCCATTCGGCCAACGGGTCAAAGCAGCGACCGATCGCGCCGTCGGCGCCCCACAACACCTGGAGTGGCGGTTGAATCCTTCGACTTTGCAGGCGGTCGTCTCGCTCGTGCTCGAGATCGATGGTCGCGGCCGCGCGATAGTCTTCGCAGAGTCCATGCGCGGCCCCCGGCAACGCGAGGCAGCGGCCGTATTCGGCCAGCGCAGCCGGGTCGAACGGGCGCATCCCGGCGCTTCGCCGCCCCATCACGTCGCGCAGATACGCGGCCGGGTCGGCTTCGATCAGGCGCTCGGGCAGCGGTGCGGGCTGAATCAGAAAGAACCAATGCCAATAGGCACGCGCAAACGCCTCGCTGGTCTGCTCGTACATCGCAAGCGTCGGCGCGACGTCGAGCAGCATCAAGCGGGACACCGCCTGCGGGTGATCCACTGCGAGCCGATGGGCGACCCGTGCACCGCGGTCGTGCGCGAGCACGGCGAAGCGGTCGAAGCCCAGGCTGCGCATCAACGCAATCTGGTCGTGCGCGAGTGTCCGTTTCGCGTAGTTGGCGTGGTCGACCGCACCAGCCGGCTTCGACGAGTCGCCGTAGCCGCGCAGGTCGGCCGCCACCACCGTATGGGTCTGCGCGAGCGGTTGCGCGACCTTGTGCCAGATGGCCAGCGTCTGTGGGTGGCCATGCAGCAGCAGCAACGCCGGGCCGCTGCCGCCGACCACCGCGTTGATGTGCAAACCGGGCTCGACCTCCACGGTGCGTTGCACAAAGCCGGGGAACAAGCGCAGCGTCGCGGCGGGATCGATGGCCATGGTGAAAGCGTGCCGCAATGATTCGTCCGCAGCGCCGCCACGCTACCGGCGCGCTACCAGCGGATAGGCCGGATCGGTATAGCCCGGCGTGGACGGATGCCCGGGCGGCACCAGCGAATCGACCAGCGCTTCGTCGGCCTCGTCGATTGCGCAGTCGAGCGCGCCGAAATAGTCCTGCCACTGCGCCAAGGTGCGTGGCCCCGCGATCACGGCGCTCACCGCCCGGTTTGCGAGCACCCAGGCGGTTGCGAAATGCGACAGTGCCACACCCTTCTGCGCGCAGTGCGCTTTCAGCTTGCCTGCAATCTCGAGCGACTCGGCACGGAACTCGGTCTGCATGATGCGCGGATCGCCCCGGCCGGCGCGCGTGCCGGCATCGGGCGCAGCGCCAGCCGCGTATTTGCCGGACAGCACGCCGCGCGCGATCGGACTGTACGGCACCACGCCGATGCCGTATTGCGCGCAAGCCTCCAGGACCTCGACTTCGGGCAGCCGGTTCAGCAGGTTGTAGTAGGGCTGACAGACGACCGGCGCGGGCATGCCCAGTTCGCGCGCGAGATGCACGGCCTGCGCAATGCGCCAGCCGCGAAAGTTCGACAAACCCCAATAGCGAATCTTGCCGGCCGCAAGCAACGTTTGGATCGCACGCAATGGCTCTTCGAGGTCCAGCCCGAGAAAGTCGCGGTGCAGATAGTAGATGTCGATGTGATCGGTCGCCAGCCGCTGCAAGCTCGCTTCGCATTCGCGCAGCATCCAGCTGCGCGAATAACGCGCTTCGTTGGGCCGCTCCGACATCTTGTTGCCGACCTTGGTTGCAAGCACCCAGTCGTGCCGCTGGCCTTGCAGCAGTTCGCCCACCATCGTCTCGGAGGCGCCGGTCGTGTAGACGTCGGCCGTGTCGATGAAGTTGACGCCGCGCTCGGCGCCGAACGCGACGATGTCGCGGGCTTCTGCGAGCTCGGTCTGGTCACCGAACATCATCGTGCCCAGGCAGAGCCGGGACACCTGGAGCGGGCTTTTGCCCAAGGTCTGGTATTGCATCGCATGTCTCCTTCAGTTTGCGAGGGGATCAGCCGCGGCGGCGCTGCCGCACCGATTCGGCGAGATCGTTCAACAGCGTCTCGGAGTCGTCCCAACCCAGACACGCATCGGTGATGCTCTTGCCGTATTCGAGCGCCTGCGGGTCGTTCTTGCCGGGTGTGAATTTCTGGCTGCCCGCGCTCAGGTGGCTCTCCACCATCAGGCCGAACACCTGGCGTGCGCCGCCTGCGACCTGGCCGCCGACATCGCGCGCGACGTCGAGCTGCTTCTGGTGCTGCTTGCTGCTGTTCGCGTGGCTGCAGTCGACCATGAGCCGCGCGTTCATGCCGGCTTCGGCCAACTCCGCGCAGGCCGCCTGCACGCTGGCCGCGTCGTAGTTCGGCGCCTTGCCGCCCCGCAGGATCACATGGCAATCGGGATTGCCTTCGGTGCGCACGATCGCGACCTGGCCGTTTTTGTGCACCGACAAAAAGTGATGCCCGCGCGCTGCGGCCTGAATGGCATCGGTCGCGATCCGGATGTTGCCGTCGGTGCCGTTCTTGAAGCCGATCGGCGCGGACAGGCCGGAAGCAAGTTCGCGGTGCACCTGGCTTTCGGTGGTGCGCGCGCCGATCGCGCCCCAGGAGATCAGGTCACCGATGTACTGGGGCGAGATCACGTCGAGAAACTCGCTGCCGGCCGGCAGGCCGAGCCGGTTGATGTCGATCAGCAACTGGCGCGCGATGCGCAGGCCTTCGTCGATGCGGTAGCTGTCGTCCAGGTACGGATCGTTGATCAGGCCCTTCCAGCCGACCGTGGTGCGCGGCTTCTCGAAGTAGACCCGCATCACGATCTCGAGCGCATCGGCGTGCTGGTCGCGCAAGCCTTTGAGCCGTCGCGCATAGTCGAGCGCGGCCGCCGGGTCGTGGATCGAACACGGCCCGATCACGACCAGCAGCCGGTCGTCCTCGCCGGCCATGATCTGGTGGATGTGCCGGCGTGTGCTTGTGATCAGCGATTCGACCGCGCTGCCGCGGATCGGGAAGAAGCGGATCAGATGCTCGGGGGGTGGCAGCACGGTGATGTCCTTGATGCGTTCGTCGTCGGTGTTGCTGGTGCGGTCGAGTGCGGACGATTGCCAGGAGTTCGTGTCTTGCGTGACGGCGGCAGGGTTCATGGTGGGTAGCGGAGTTTTTTCGGGAGTGCCAATGAAAAAACCGCCGGACCCTTGGAGGGCCGGCGGTTCGGAAGGTGTTGCGTAGGGTCTGTTTGTCCGACTACTTCGCGCGCTCACCATTCGTCTCGCCGGTGCATCGAAACCAGTAAAACGAAAAATGAATGGTGGCGTGCGCGTTCATGGATGGCCAATGTAGCACAGGAAAATCAGACAACGCCGGCGTCATAAGTCACGCAATCGGTCAGCGGATCGCCACCGGGTTGATGATCGCCTGCACCGAGCCGGTGATGCGCGCCGCGCCCAGCACGAACATGAACTCCCAGGCCTTGTCTTTCACGAGCGGCGCGGTGTTCATGTTCTCGAGGATGTAGACGCCGTTCCTCGCCAGCAGGATCTGGTGAATCTCGAACACGCCCGCGTCCTTCTCGAACGGGATCACTTCGACCGCCCACTGATCCGCGCCGATCGCGACCACGCCCTTGCCGGCCAGGTATTGCGCGCCTTCCTTGCCCAGGCCCGGCTCGCCCGCGAGGAAACGCTTGTTGTCCTTGCCTTCGAGCGTCTGCCAACCGGTGTGGAACAGCACCACGTCGCCTTTTTTGATCTCGATGCCCTGCTTGGCGGCTTGCTCGTCGATCTCTTTTTTGTTGAACGCGGTGCCTTCTTTCACCATGTCGGTGTTGAAGTAGCCGGCCATGTCGAGCACCACGCCGCGTGTCACGAACGGCGGCACTTTCTCGATGCCGAGCTTGGTCAGCCCGTCGGCTTTCGCGAAATCGGCCGCCTTGTTGCAGTTGTAGTAGACGTTGTCGACGCCGAGATGGCCGAGCCCGTCGATCTGCGAGCCGATGCCGACCCAGCCCATGATGATGTCGTCGTTGTAGGTGGACTTGGTCGGCCCCAGCGAACCGCCCCCGGCCTGGCCTGGCTGCACGATCGTGACCGACCAACCGCGCGGCGGATAGGCGGCCGATTTGGCGTTGGTCTCGAAGCCGAGCGGATAGCTCTTGCCCGTGGTCACCAGCTTGGCCGCGTCCTGCGCCATCTGCGGCGTCAGGATATTGGCCGCGCCGATCTCATCCTGCGGGCCCCATTTGGACTTGCACCAGTCGTCTTGCGCCAGTGCGCCGCTGCCGAAGCCGCCGAGCAGGCCCGCAATCGCCGCCGCCTGCAGGCCATGCCGCAGTGGAACGGGGAAGAGGGAAGGAAAGATGTACTTGCGCATGGCTGTCTCCTGGTGTTCGAAATGATTCGAGCGTGTGCCGCGGGCAACCGGTGTCGGCTTGCCTGCGACCCTGCTGCACCGTCGGCGTTGCGGACGGGCGCAGCCTTTTCATGCTAGCCACACAAGTTGTATGCGTCCACCGCCACGGACGCAACAGGGAGTTGGCCGCTTGGATCGGCCACCCGACAGCTCGCTGCGCAAATTTTCGCGCAGCCTCATCCGCCGATCTGAGCGCGGATGCCCGACGTGGCACCAGGCATCGAAAAGCCGGCAAGAACGCGCCGACTCAGGCCGTGCCGCCCACCGTCAACCCGTCGATGCGGAGCGTCGGCTGGCCGACACCGACCGGCACGCTCTGGCCGTCTTTGCCGCAAGTGCCGACGCCGCTGTCGAGCTTCATGTCGTTGCCGATCATGGTCACGCGCTTCAACGCATCGGGGCCGCTGCCGACCAGCGTCGCGCCTTTCACCGGGTACAAAATCTTGCCGTTCTCCACCCAGTACGCTTCGCTGGCCGAAAACACGAACTTGCCCGACGTGATGTCGACCTGCCCGCCGCCGAAATTGGTCGCGTACAGGCCCTTCTTGATGCTGGCGACGATCTCCTTCGGATCCTTGTCGCCGCCGGTCATGTAGGTGTTCGTCATGCGCGGCATCGGCACATGCGCGTAGCTTTCGCGCCGGCCGTTGCCGGTGGGCTTGACGCCCATCAGCCGCGCATTCAGCGAATCCTGGATGTAGCCCTTCAGGATGCCGTCTTCGATCAGCACATTGCGTTGGGTGGCATGCCCCTCGTCGTCCACATTGAGCGAGCCGCGCCGATCCGCAATCGTGCCGTCGTCCAGCACCGTCACACCCTTGGCCGCCACCCGCTTGCCGATGCGGCCCGAGAACGCGCTCGAACCCTTGCGGTTGAAGTCGCCTTCCAAGCCGTGACCGATCGCCTCGTGCAGCAGGATGCCGGGCCAGCCGGGCCCAAGCACGACCGTCATCTCACCGGCCGGCGCAGGCCGTGCGTCCAGATTGGTCAGCGCGGCGTCGACCGCTTCGCGCACATAACGGTCCACCTGCGCTTCGTCGAAATACGCGAGCCCGAAGCGCCCGCCGCCGCCGGCCGATCCCATCTCGCGCCGTCCGTTCTGCTCGGCGATCACGGTGATGCTCATGCGCACCAGCGGGCGCACGTCGGCGGCCAACGTGCCGTCGGCGCGCGCGACCATCACCACGTCGTATTCGCTCGCGACGCTGGCCATCACTTGCGCGACGCGCGGATCGCGGGCTCTTGCGGCCTGCTCGGCGCGTTCGAGCAGCTTGACTTTGGCGGTGCTGTCGAGCGTGGCGATCGGGTCCAGGCCGCCATAGAGCGAACGGCTTTTTGCGATCTTTTGCGCAGCAGCCGGTGCCGCCTTGACGCGCGCTTCGCCCGAAATCGATCGCACGGTGCGCGCTGCGTCGAGCAGCGACGCTTCCGAGATGTCGTCCGAATAAGCGAACGCCGTCTTCTCGCCGCTGACCGCGCGCACGCCGACGCCCTGGTCGATGCTGAAGCTGCCGGTCTTGACGATGCCTTCTTCGAGGCTCCAGCCCTCCGAGCGCGTGTACTGAAAGTACAGGTCGGCGTCGTCGACCTTGTGCGCGCGGATCTCGGACAGCGCGCGCGCCAGATGCGTTTCGTCGAGGCCGAACGGTTCGAGCAACAGGCGCCGGGCTTCGGCCAGGCGTTCGATGGTGGGTTCGCGGGAAATCATGGATCGATTCTAGGGACGCTCGAATCCACGCGCTGGCGACTTCGGCATTCGCAGGCATATTCCGCGCTGCTGGCGGCAACGCCTTTTTGTCGCAGCCGCGGCCGTGCGGCTCGACCAACCGAGAACCGAAAGCACCCTCATGGACCTTCGCATCAAAGGGCGCACCGCCGTCATCTCGGGCGCTGCCGGCGCCATCGCTTTTGAAACCGCAAAGATCTTGCTGGCCGAAGGCTGCAGGTTGCTGCTCACCGATCTCGACAAGGACGAAATGGCGACGTCGGTCGAAAAGCTGAACGGCGGCGACGCCGTGCGCTCGGTGGTGGCGGATTTGTCGACCCTCGAAGGCGCGCAGAAGGTGCAGAAAGACGGCGTGCGCGGCGATGCCGACTGGCAACCGGCACTGATGTTCCATGCCGCCGGCGTCACAGGTGCGAAGGGCGACCCGCTCGACGACATCACGGAAGACGACTGGACGCACGCCTGGAACAACGACTTCATGACCGGTGTGCGCATGGCGAAAGTCTTCATCCCGCCGATGTGCAAGGCCGGCTGGGGCCGCGCCGTGTTCGTCGTGTCCGAGAACGTCGCGCAACCGTATCCGGACGAGGCGGTCTACAACGCCGCCAAGGCGGCCACGCTCAGCTTCACCAAATCGATGAGCCAGGTCTATGCAGAAAAAGGCGTGCTCATCAACTGTGTCGCACCGGCCTTCATCGAAACCGACATGACCAACGGGATGATGGAAAAACGCGCGAAGAAATTGGGCGTCAGCAAGGAAGAGGCGGTCCAGAGCTTTCTGAAGGAAGACCGCCCGCACCTGACGTTGAAACGCCGCGGCCAGCCTGAGGAAGTCGCGTTCATCACCGCCTGCCTGTTGTCGGAACGCGCCTCGTTCGTGAACGGATCCAACTACCGGATCGACGGCGGCGCGGTGCAGTCGCTCAATCTCTGAGCCGCGCGCCAAGTGGCCGCGCCGTTCGACCGACCCATCGCGCGGCAGGACATCGTCGCGCGGATCGAAGCGCACCCGCTGGGCGACAGCTCAGCCGCGCAACGCAAGGCGTTCGATCGATTGATGCGCGGGTCGGCGGCCGATGCGGACGATGCACGCATCGACGCGAGCCACGGCCCGGCCCATTCGGCCGGCACCATCGTCTATCTGCACGGCGGCGGCTACGGGTTCGGCTCGCCGCAGACACACGCGCGCATCGGGCAGGGACTCGCTTGGCGCACCGGCTGGCGCGTGCTGCTGCCGGCCTACCCGCTGGCCCCGGAACACGTCTGGCCGGCGCAACTGGACTCGGTGGTCGACCTGGTGCGCGGCATCGAAGGGACCGTGGTGTTGGCCGGCGATTCGGCGGGCGGCCATCTGGCGCTGGTTGTGGCGCTTGCGTTGTCGCGGCAGGACAATCCGGTTGCGGGCCTGCTGCTGTTCTCGCCGAACACCGACCGCAGCGGTTTGTCGGACACCCGGCTCCAAAACGATCCGCTCGACCCGATGGTCGACGATGCCGGCGACCGAAAACTCGCGCGCCAATGCTTTGGTGACCTGCCGGCGGACCATCCGCAGGTTTCGCCGGTGCTGGACGACCTGACGTTGCTGCCACCCACCCACATCGAGGTGGGCCGCGACGAAGTGCTGCTCGGCGACAGCCTGCTGCTGGCCGGGCGCGCACGCAGCGTGGGCAGCGACGTCGCCCTGCACGTCGAGCCGGAAGGCCTGCACATGGGACAGGCCTGGGCGCCATGGTGGCCCGTCGCTGCTGCCTCATTGGATCGAGCTGCAGCGTTCGTGCAATCGATGGTCAAGTGATCTTGAGCCGCGACGCGCATTGCACGCCAGCGCAAACCCGTAAGAAGCCCGGCACCATCGCAATTGGTCCAGCCTTTCAGGCGCATCATCACCGGCAAATCGGGCATAACCAAGACAGCCGCAGCCTATTCAGCAGTGGCACGCATGCGAACCCGATGCACTGGTCACAGAGCAGGCGCAGCCCAAATCCAGCAGCAGCAGCGGGGCTGGCTGCGCCAGACCGCAAGTGCCACTCCCCCTTGCAACTGGAAGGGCGAGAGCCAACCGACGGCGGCATTGTCCCGGGAGTGAGCCCAAACGCCGCCCCATCCAACCGGCGCCGCGCAGCTGGCTCTACCAGCCCACAGGCGTCGCCCCGGGGTGGATGGAAGCCGGGAGCCGACCGCCAGGGGGTGAAGGTTGGGGTGAGCTCAACCTCCCTTGGGTGGCTTCAGTGCCCGCCCGAATCCGCCCGACGGCAGGACTCGAACAGGAACCAGGTGCGCTCCTCGGTCTCGTCGATCCAGTTCTCGATCAGGCTCGCGGTCGCGATGTCACGGCGGTCGTCGCAGACGTCGTGCGCATCGCGCAGATTCGCAGCCATCGCGCTGTTGTCTTCGCGCAGTTCGGACAGCATCGCCAGCGGTTCGACGTAGTCTTCGTTGTTGTCTTTCACGCGCTGCAACTGCGAGATGTGACTGGTCGAGCGAAGCGTCATGCCGCCCAGTTTGCGAATGCGCTCGGCCAGCGGGTCGGTCATCGCATAGATCTGCTCGGACTGTTCGTCGAGCAGCAGGTGGTAGTCGCGGAAGTGCGGTCCGCTCATGTGCCAATGAAAGTTCTTGGTCTTCATGTAGAGCGCAAACACATCGGCCAGCAACACGTTCAGGCTGGCGGTGATGTCTTTGGTGTCCTTGGTTTCCAGGTCGGTCGGCGTGGCCAGTGGCTTCTGAGCCAGTTGTGCGGCGCCAGGGGCGGCTTCGTTGTTTGCCATTTCCAGTCATTCCTTATTTGAGATCGTCGGGATGCAACTCGAGCCAGCCATCCTAGCTTCGGATGCAGGCGCTTGCAGCCTTTGCAGCCGGTCGGCCTACCGAAGGGCCGGGATTGCTTCGACGCGCTGCGGGTCGGCGCCCGGGCAGCGGCAATCGGCGAACCCGCCGGGCGCTCTGCGTCGGCGTCAGCGACCGCGGGTTGCACGGTGCAAGCTGCTGTAGCGCGCCACGCGCAGCCGGTCGCCGGCCGCCGCGCCCAGCCGCTGCGCGCGCGAGATCGACATCAGAATGCCGAGCGCCATGCCGAGCGTGACCATCGCGGTGCCGCCGTAGCTGATGAACGGCAGCGGCACGCCGACCACCGGCAGGATGCCGCTGACCATGCCCATGTTCACGAACGCGTAGGCGAACAAAATCATCGTCATGGCCCCGGCCAACAAGCGTGTGAACAAGGTCGGCGCGTCGCGCGCGATCAGCAGCCCGCGCAGCACCAGAAACAAAAACGCCGCGATCAGCAGCAGGTTGCCGAGCAGCCCGAACTCTTCCGAATACGCGGCGAAGATGAAGTCGGTGGTGCGCTCGGGGATGAACTCCAGGTGCGTCTGCGTGCCCTGCATGAAGCCCTTGCCGTACACCCCGCCGGAGCCGATCGCGATCATCCCCTGAATGATGTGAAAACCGCGCCCGAGCGGGTCGCGCGTCGGGTCCAGCAGCGTGCAGATGCGCTGCTGCTGGTAGTCGTGCAGCACGAACCAGCGCACGCCGTCGGCGCACAGCCGCGGCTCGTACAGGACGATCAGCACGATGCCCACGACCGCCATCAGCAGCGGCGGGATTACCAGCTTCCAGCTCAGGCCCGCGAAGAAGATCACCGACAGGCCCGCGGCCAGCACCAGCATCGCGGTGCCCAGATCGGGTTGCTTGACGATGAGCCCGACCGGGCCGGCCAGCAACACGCCCGCCACCAGAAAATCGAGCGGCCGCAGCTGCCCCTCGCGCTTTTGGAACCACCAGGCCAGCATCAACGGCATCGCGATCTTCAAAATCTCGCTGGGCTGGATCACGATGCCGAGGTCGAGCCAGCGCCGCGCGCCTTTCTTGGTCAGCCCGAAAATCGCGACCGCCACCAGCAGCAGCAGCCCGGCCGTGTAGATCGGCAGCGCGAACGCCATCAACTGCTGCGGCGGCAGTTGCGCAAGCGCGAACAGGATCACCAGCGCGATCAGCATGTTGCGGCCGTGGTCCTGAAAGCGCGTGCCGTGGTCGAAGCCGGACGAATACATCGTGACCAGCCCGATTGCCGCCAGCAGCAGAATGGCCGCGAGCAGCCACGGGTCGAACCCGCGCAGGTGCGGGCCGATGCGTTGCCACAGCGTCGGCTGGTCGAAGCTGAGGGTGCGGCTGCCGAGGTTCGCCATGGACGCGAATTATCCGGCGCCGGGCCGCCCGGGTGCGGTTCCAATCGACGGTGCCCCGACACAAAACCCGCTCATTCCCATGCCAACCACCCACCTGCTCTATCTGCACGGTTTTCGCTCCGCTCCGGCGTCCACCAAAGCGCGCAAGCTCGCACAGCGCGTCGCGGCCCATCCGGCCGTGACCTGGTGCTGCCCGCAGTTGCCCGTCTCGCCGAAAGCGGCAATGGCGCTGATCGAGCGCAGCACCCGAAGCTGGTCGGCCGACACGATGGCGGTCGTCGGCTCATCGCTCGGCGGGTTTTACGCGGCGGCGGTCGCAGAAGGTCGGGGTTGCAGAGCCGCATTGCTGAACCCAGCCGTCGATCCGGCGCGCGACCTGCGCGCCCAGGTCGGCACGCTCACCAGCTGGCACGACCCGAACGACCATTTCGAGTTCCGCGCCGAATACATCGACGAACTGCGCGCGATCTCCCCCGCGGAGATCACCCGGCCCGGCCGCTACTACACGCTGATTGCCAAGGGCGATGAAGTGCTCGACTGGCGCGAGATGACCGCGCGCTACCCGTCAGCGCACGGCGAGTTGCTGGAAGGCAGCGACCACGCGATCGATGAGTTCGACGACCACATCGACGGCCTGCTCGCGTTCCTCGACCTGGCACGCTGAATCGGCGACCCCCGCCGCCACCCGGGATGGGACAATTCCGCCCATGCATGCATTGTTCGAAGAAGCCGGCAAGTTCTTGACCGGGCGGGTGTTGTCGCAGGCCGATTCGTCGTCGCAGGTCGAACTCGACAGCGGAAAGCGGGTCAAGGTGAAGGCGGCGAACGTGCTGCTGACGTTCGAGAAACCGTCGCCGGCCGAGTTGCTCGAAGAAGCCCGGCGCGATTGCCGAGACGATCGAGCTGGAGCTCGCCTGGGAGTTCGCGCCAGAAGACGAGTTCGGTTTTGCCGACCTCGCGCGCGACTACTTCAACGACCAGGCGACGCTTGCGCAGCAGACCGCCGCGCTGCTGAAACTCTTTGACGCGCCCCATTACTTCCGGCGCGCGGGCAAGGGGCGCTTTCGCAAGGCGTCGGCCGATGTCGTGCAGCTGGCACTCGCGGCAATCGAGAAAAAAGCCGAAACCCAGCGCCAGATCGACACCTGGGCCGAAGCGCTCGCCGCCGGCCGCTGCCCCGAGCCGATCCGCGGGCAGCTCTACAAGATCCTGTTCAAACCGGACAAGAACGCGCCCGAATACAAGGCCGTGGTGGCGGCCGCGCGCGCGACCCAGATGCCGCCGCTCGCGTTGCTGCAGCAGGCCGGTGCCATTCAATCACCGTACCAGTTCCACTGGCGGCGCTTTTTGTTCGACTGCTTCCCCAAAGGCACCGGCTTCGCCGCGTTGCCGGTGCCCGAGCTGCCCGACGACCTGCCGACCGCCGCGGTTGCCGCGTTCTCGATCGACGACTCGCAGACCACCGAGATCGACGATGCGCTGTCGGTCACGGGCCTCGGTACGGGCACCGTCACGCTCGGCATCCACATCGCGGCGCCGGGACTCGCGGCTTTGCCCGGCAGCCCGATCGACCAGACCGCGCGCCAGCGGTTGTCCACCGTCTATCTGCCCGGTCACAAGATCACGATGCTGCCGGATGCGGTCGTGCAGGCCTGCACGCTGGAGGCCGGCCGCGACTGCGCGGCGGTGTCGTTGTACGTAGCGATCGATGAAGCCACGCTCGATTTCAAAGGCCATCAGACCCGGCTCGAGAAGGTGCCGATCGCGGCCAACCTGCGACACGACCAGCTCGATGGGTTGGTGACGGAAGTCTGGCTGTCCGACCCGTCCCCACCCGTTTTTGACGATGAAAATGCGCGCAGACTGGCGCCAGTCCATCATAGTCAGCTATCGTTTTTGTATCGGCTCGCCAAGCACCTGAAGGCCGGGCGCGAGCAGGTGCGCGGCAAGCCCGAGAACTTCAACCGACCCGACTACAACTTCAAACTGCTGGGTGTGACCGGCGACGAGCCCGACGGCACCGAGACGGTTCAGATCACCACGCGACAGCGCGGCGCGCCGCTCGACCTGATCGTGGCCGAAGCGATGATCGTCGCCAACAGCACCTGGGGCGGCATGTTGGCCGAGCACGGCGTGCCGGGCATCTACCGCAGCCAGGCGAGCCTCGCACCGGGCGTGAAGGTGCGCATGGGCACCAAGGCGCTGCCGCATGCGGGCATCGGCGTGCCGAGTTATGCATGGAGCACCTCGCCGCTGCGCCGCTATGTCGATCTGGTGAACCAGTGGCAGATCATTGCCTGCGTGCAGCACGGCAGGACGGCCGCGCTGGCCGCGCCGTTCAAGCCGAAGGACGCGGCGCTGTTCGCGGTGATCTCCGCGTTCGACGAAGCGTACGCGGCCTACAACGGCTTTCAGTCGCAGATGGAGCGGTTCTGGACGCTGCGGCATCTTGAGCAGCACGACGTCAAGCAGATCGAGGCGAGCGTGATGAACAACGGCCTCGCGCGCGCCGACGATCTGCCGCTGGTGCTGCAGCTGCTGGGCGCGGTCGATCTGCCGCGCGGTGCGCGGGTGCGTGCACAGCTCGGCACGCCGGACTTCATCACACTGGACCTGGCCGGCACCGTGACCGAGCGGCTCGACCTGGAATCCGCGGGCGGTGACGCGAACGCCGACAGCGATGCGAACGGCGACGACGACGGCGAAACATCCACCGCCGGCCCGATCGCCATTGCGGTCGATGTCGGCGACGAAGGCGATGCGGTCGCTGCCGCCAGCGCACCGAGCCCCCCGCAGCCGGTCGCGCCGTGACCGTCAAATCCGCGTGGCGCAAGCCGAGCCCGCTGCAGATCGCGATCCTCGTTTCGGTCGTGGTGCACGCCGGGCTGCTCGCGCTGCGCATCGCGGCGCCCGCGACGTTCGACCGCGTGTTCCAGGAGTCGCCGCTCGAAGTGATCCTGGTGAACACCAAGTCGACCACGCCGGTGCCCGAGCAAGCCCGGGCGATCGCGCAAGCGACGCTCGCCGGTGGCGGCAGCCGCGAGGACGACAAGGCGCGCCTGAGTCGCCCCACGTCGCCGCTGCCGCCCACGCCGCGCGCCCAGTCGGGCGAGGCCGCGGTCGACGTGGTGACGCCAAGCAACGACGTGCCGCTGCCCGATGAGCGCCGGCTGCTGCTCGCGCAGATCGCGCAGCGCATCGCGCAGCTGCAGTCGGCCGAACCGCAGCCCGAGCGCAACCCGACCGCCGACGAACCGGCGCCCGAGGCGCCCGAAGAGCAACGCCGCCGGCTCGTCACGCTGATGGCCGAGATCGAACGCTCGTTGAGCGAAGACAGCGCCGGGCCGAAGCGCCGCTTGGTCAGCCCCGCGACGCGCGAAGCGGTCTATGCGCTCTACTACGACGCGCTGCGCCGCCGCATCGAAGAAAAGGGCACGCTGAATTTTCCGCAAGCCGCCGGCAAGAAGCTCTACGGCGAGCTCACCATGCTGATCACGGTGGACAGCCGCGGCCGGGTGCTCGCCACCCACGTGGTGCAAAGCTCGGGCAACGCGGCACTCGACCGCCGGGCCGAAACGATCGTGCGCGCCGCGGGCCCGTTCGACGGCTTCGACGACGCGATGCGTGCCCAGGGCGAGCAGATCCTGGTCGAGTCGCGCTTTCGCTTCACGCGCGACCAGACGCTGGAAGCCAAGACGCAATGACCGCGCCCATTGACCGCTACTGCGTGCTCGGCCAGCCGGTCGAACACAGCAAGTCGCCGTGGATTCATGCGCGCTTTGCCGAGCTGACCGGGCAGCAAATCGAATACGGCCGGCAGCCGGTGGCGCTGGATGGCTTTGCCGACGCGGTGCGGGCGTTGCAGGCACAAGGTGCGCGCGGCTGCAACGTGACGGTGCCGTTCAAGTTCGAAGCATTTGCGCTGGCCGATGCGCGCAGTGCCGCGGTGCAGCTGGCGCAGGCCGGCAACACGATCAGCCTGAACGCCGACGGCACGATCCGGCTCGACAACACCGACGGCGTGGGGCTGGTCGCCGACCTGCAGACGAATGCGGGCGTCGATCTTGCCGGGCGCGAGGTGCTGCTGCTCGGCGCCGGGGGCGCGGCTGCCGGCGTGCTCGGGCCGCTGCTGCAGGCCGCACCGCGCCGCATCGTGCTCGTGAACCGGACGCGCGCGCGCGCCGAGGCACTCGCAGCCACGCACGCGGCGCTTGCGGTGCGGCACGCGGTCGCGTTGCGCGTGGAGGATGCGCAGGCGCTGCAGGCGTCGTTCGACCTGGTCATCAACGCAACCGCCAGCAGCCTGGGCGGCGCGCTGCCGCCATTGCCGGCCCAGGTGTTGCAAGGCCGACGCCACGCGCTGGCGGTCGACCTGATGTACGGGCCCGCTGCACAGCCGTTTCTGCAGTGGGCGCGCGACCACGGCGCCGCCGCGCGCGACGGCCTGGGCATGCTGGTCGAGCAGGCGGCCGAGTCGTTCGCGATCTGGCGCGGCGTGCGGCCGCCGTCGCAGCAGGTGCTGCGCGAACTGCGCGCAACGTTGTCGGCGGCGTGACGGACTGGAAGCGCGATGGCCGCGCGAACGTCGGCAGGGAGCCGTCGATGTCGGCGGTCTATGCGGACTCGGCGCAGCCGATTCTCATCCCGCGGCGGCGGGCCGGTGCATTCGCCCCGCTGTGGCGATGGCTCGGCTGGCTGCTGCTCGCCGCGTTCGCGCTGCAATTGTTCTTCGCGGCGCGCATCGCGTTGATGGCGCGCATCGATCCCGAATCGACCGCGTTCGAGCGCTCCGAGTTCTGGCGGCTCGCCACCGACGCGCAGGACCGGCAACCGCTCGCGTGGCGCCAGCAATGGGTGCCGTATGCGCAGATCTCCGACCACCTGAAGCGCGCCGTGATCGCCTCGGAAGACGCGGGCTTCGCGCACCACCGCGGCGTCGAGTGGGAGGCGATTCAAAAAGCCTGGCAGCGCAACACGTCGGCCGAACAACGTGCGGCCGCGCGCGCCGCTACGGCCGGCGAGGACGACGAAGCGGGCGTGCAGATTCAGAACAAGAAAATCTACGGCGGCTCCACCATCACGCAGCAGCTTGCCAAGAACCTGCTGCTCTCCGGCGAACGCAGCTATCTGCGCAAAGGCCAGGAGCTGCTGCTGAGCCTGCTGTTGGAGGCGCTGCTGACCAAGCCGCGCATCCTCGAGATTTATCTGAACCACGTCGAATGGGGCCGCGGCGTGTTCGGCGCGGAAGCAGCCGCGCGCCACTACTTTCGCAAAAGCGCGCGCGACCTGAGCGCACCCGAGGCCGCGCGGCTTGCCGTGATGCTGCCGCGCCCGCGCTATTTCGAGCACCTGCCGAACTCGCCCTACCTGCTGCGCCGCACGCGCCTGATCGCGCGCTGGATGGAGACGACCGCATTGCCCTGAACCCCCACGCGGCGCTGGCCTTCGTGCAAACTGCCTGATCGACCTGTCCAGACCGACACAACAAAAGCAAGCACGCACCGCCATGGCCAACCGACTCACACAAATCGCCACCCGCACCGGCGACGACGGCACCACCGGCCTCGGCGACAACACGCGCGTGCCCAAGTACAGCCTGCGCGTGCAGGCGATGGGCGATGTCGACGAGCTGAACTCGAACCTCGGCGTGCTGCTGTGCGAGCCGATGCCGGGTGCCGTGCGCGAACTGCTGATCGACGTGCAGCACCAGCTGTTCAACCTGGGCGGCGAGCTGTCGATCCCCGGCTACGAGTTGTTGAAGTTGGACGCGGTGCTCGCGCTTGACCAGGCGCTGGAAACCCACAACGCGACCCTGCCGCGGCTGCAGGAATTCATCCTGCCGGCCGGCACGCGGGCTGCCTCGCTCGCGCACGTGTGCCGCTGCGTGGCGCGCCGCGCCGAGCGTGCGGTGGTTGCGCTCGGCAACGAAGAACCGTTGAACGACGCGCCGCGCCAGTTCCTGAACCGGCTGTCGGACCTGCTGTTTGTGCTGGCGCGGGTACTGAACCGGCATCGCAGCGACGGCTCCACCGGCGACGACGTCTATTGGCGCAGCGAACGGCTGGCGCGCGCAGCCAGCGAGTGATCGAGCCGCAGCGTGATGTGCGCGTTCACGCCAAGCGGCTCGTGGAATTCAGCGTGCAGGTCAACGCAGACCACAGACGGCTCAATCCGCCTTGCGCTGCAGCACCGCCATCGTGATGCGCGACACGCAGGTCAACTCGCCCGCGTCGTTCGTCATCTCGATCTGCCAGACCTGCGTGCTGCGCCCGACGTGCACCGGCCGCGTGATGCCGGTGACCCAGCCGGCCGTGGCGCTGCGCAGGTGATTCGCGTTGATGTCGAGCCCGACCACGCGTGTGCCTTCGGGTGCCGCGTACGCCGCGCCGCACGAGCCCAGCGTTTCGGCCAGCACCACGGACACCCCGCCGTGCAGCAGCCCGTACGGCTGACAGGTGCGGTGGTCGACCGGGACGCGCGCGCGGATGAAGTCGTCACCGACCTCCAAAAACTCGATGCCGAGCCGCTCGACCGCCGTGTCGACGTGGTTGCCGGTCAGTTTCTCGATCGAGACGGGCTGCTTCCAGATGCGCATGGGGCGGTTCCTGAGGGGGGCGGGAGGTGCACCGGCGAATCGATGCACGGCGGGCCGGCCGGGGCAGCCCACTATAGCCACCGGCAGACGCCGTGCACGCACACTCGACAGGCCACCTCGCCGCCAGCGGGTGGCGCGCGCAGCCGAGGCACGCGGTCACCGGTCGTCCTACGATGGCGACCCGGCTCGAAACCCAGCCCCCATCCCTTTCAGGAGAATCGCCATGAATGTTTTCTGCCCGACCACTGCGGGACCCAGGCGCGGCATCGTTCGGACCGCGCTGGCGTCCGGCCTGCTGCTCGGCGCGACGCTGAGCGCGCTCGCGCAAGCCGTGCCGCCCGCACCCACGCCGTTCGAAGCCCCGGTCGGCGCGCCGCCGGTCACCAGCAGCACGGCCAACGGGCAACTTGGTGCCGCCCCGGTCGCGCCCCGCGCGGGCGACCTGACGCCGCCCACGCCAATCGATGCGACCGCCGCCCGCGCCGCCGCGGGGCGCGACGAGCGGCCCCTGCCCAAATCGGTCGAACAGCAAATGCAGAACGCGCCCGAGCGACGCGACCGCGCGCCGGTTGATGCGAGCCCCGCGATCAGTCCGGCCGGCGCCGGCAATTCGCCCGCCGGCACACCGATGCGGTAAGCGCGGGCAACGGCACAAGCCGCACCGCCCGCAGCAACGCTCGCACCGGCGCAGCGCCTATCTGCGCTTCTTGCGGGCGCGGGCCGCTGCGGTTTTCTTCGCTGCGACCTTCCTGCCGACGGCTTTTTTGGTGGCTGCAGACGCCCCGGCCGTGCTGGTTGCCATGGCGCTTTTCTTGGCCTTCACCGGCGTGGTGGCGGTGGCCGGCGGCGTTACGGCGGCCGCACCGGCCTTGGTCCAGAAGTTGAGCACGCTGCCGATCCCGCGCGTGGTGGCCGCCGTGGTCTCGCGCTTGACCGCGGCCGCGCCTTGGCCCCGCACCCGGCCCAGCACCGCGTTCGCGCCGGACAGCCACATGCTCATGAACGGGTTCTTCTTGGTCCAGGGGTTTTTCATGGCGTCGATGGTAGCGGGGCGTAGCGATGCCGCCGCTGCACCCGGATCGGCCCGAATCACTTGCTCGGCAAGTGGGTGGGTGACATCCGTCCGATATACCCGTTGGAAATGCAGATTTTTCTCGGTCGATGGAGGTCGACCGAGATCCAGGGGTTGAGGCACGGGTCGATCCTTTTAAGCCGCGTCATGTGTGCGAGCCGAGACTCGGGGCGCCTCCGGCTTCAGACCAGGACGGCGGTGTAAGCGTCGGACCCTGCAGGCCGGCTCAGAGGATCGAACCCACCGCCCGCCGCACCGCCCCCTCGTCCCGCCCGCTGCGCCGCGCCAGATCCTGCACCTGATCGTCCCCGATCCTGCCGACATTGAAGTAGCTGCTGTCGGGGTGGCTGAAGTAGAAGCCGCTCACGCTCGCAGCCGGCAGCATTGCGAGGTTTTCGGTCAAGGTCATGCCGATCTCGTCGCAATGGAGCAGGTCGAACAGCGGCGCTTTCACGCTGTGGTCCGGGCACGCGGGGTAGCCGGGCGCAGGGCGAATGCCCTGGTATTTTTCGGCGATCATTTCGTTGACGTCGAGGGTCTCGCTCATCGCATAGCCCCAGAAGTCGGTGCGCACACGCTGGTGCAGGCACTCGGCGAACGCTTCCGCCAGCCGGTCGGCAATGGCCTTGAACATGATCGATGCGTAGTCGTCGTGCTGGGCGGCGAATGCGGCTTCGCGCTTTTCGGCGCCGATGCCGGTGGTGACCGCGAACGTGCCGATGTGGTCGTCGGCCACGCCTTTGGGTGCGATGAAGTCGGCCAGGCAGCGGCTGGGCCGCATCACGCCATCGATCAGATGTTTTTCGGTCTGCTGACGCAGGCCGTGCCAGGTCAGCGCCACGTCGGTGCGGCGCTCGTCGGTGTAGAGCGCGATGTCGTCGTCCTGCACGGTGTTGGCCGGGTACAGGCCGACCACGCCATTCGCTGTCAGCCAGCGGCCGTCGATGATTTTTTTCAGCATCTGCTGGCCATCGGCGAACACCTTGCGCGCTTCGCTGCCGACGATCTCGTCGTCGAGGATTTTGGGATACGGCCCGGCCAGGTCCCAGGTCTGGAAGAACGGGCCCCAATCGATGTAGCGGGCCAGTTCGGCAAGGTCGAAGTTCTTGAACACACGCCGGCCGATGAAGCGCGGCTTCGGTGGTTGATAGCCTTGCCAGTCGATTGGCGTCTTGTTCGTGCGCGCTTTGTCCAGCGGCCAGATCGGTGTCTGCTTGCGGTTCGCGTGCTGGGTGCGCACGCGCTCGTAGTCGGCGTTGATGTCGGCGATGTATTTCGCGGCTTGTTCGGACAGCAGGCCCGATGCCGCGCTCACGCTGCGCGATGCATCGGGCACGTAGAGCACCGGGCCGTCGTAGTGCGGTGCGATCTTGACCGCCGTGTGCACGCGCGAGGTGGTCGCGCCGCCGATCATGAGCGGCGTGTTCCGCTCGCGGAACCAGTCGTCCTTTTGCATCTCTCCGGCGACGTATTGCATCTCCTCCAGGCTCGGCGTGATCAGGCCCGACAAGCCCACGATGTCGGCGTTCTCTTCCTTGGCTTTGGCGAGGATCTGATGGCACGGCACCATCACGCCCATGTTCACGACGTCGAAGTTGTTGCACTGCAGAACGACGGTGACGATGTTCTTGCCGATGTCGTGCACGTCGCCCTTGACGGTCGCGATCACGATCTTGCCTTTGGTCTTGACGTCCATGCCGGCGGCTTGTTGCGCCAGCTTCTCGGCTTCGATGTAGGGCACCAGGTGGGCCACGGCCTGCTTCATCACGCGGGCCGATTTGACGACCTGCGGCAGAAACATCTTGCCTTGTCCGAACAGGTCGCCGACGACGTTCATGCCGTCCATCAACGGCCCTTCGATCACGTGCAGCGGCCGGCCGCCGTTCTTCACGATGCCCTGATACGCCTCTTCGGTGTCGAGCGTGATGAAGTCGGTGATGCCGGCGACCAGCGCGTGGGAGAGGCGTTGTGCGACGTCCACCGGCGCATCGGATGTGCCGCGCCAGGCGAGCCGTTGCGATTCGTCCTTGGCTGCGCCTTTCGCGTTCTCGGCGATCTCGACCAGCCGCTCGCCCGCATCCTTGCGGCGGTTCAGCACGACGTCCTCCACCCGCTCGCGCAATTCGGGGTCGAGCTCGTCGTAGACACCGACCATGCCGGCGTTCACGATGCCCATGTCCATGCCGGCCTGAATCGCGTGGTAGAGAAACACGGTGTGGATCGCTTCGCGCACCGGGTCGTTGCCGCGAAAGCTGAACGACACGTTCGACACACCGCCGGAGACTTTCGCACCCGGCAGGTTGGCCTTGATCCAGCGCGTGGCTTCGATGAATTCGACCGCGTAGTTGTCGTGCTCCTCGATGCCGGTCGCGATCGCGAAGATGTTCGGGTCGAACACGATGTCTTCCGGTGGGAAGCCGACCTCGTCGACCAGGATGCGATATGCGCGTTCGCAGATCGACGTCTTGCGCTCGTAGGTGTCGGCCTGGCCTTGTTCGTCGAACGCCATCACGACGGCGGCGGCGCCGTAACGCTTGACCAGCTTGGCCTGGCGGCGGAACGCGTCTTCGCCCTCTTTCATCGAAATCGAGTTGACGATTCCCTTGCCCTGGATGCAGCGCAGGCCCGCTTCGATCACCGACCACTTCGACGAATCCACCATGATCGGTACGCGCGCGATGTCGGGCTCGCCCGCGATCAGGTTGAGAAACCGCACCATCGCGGCCTCGCTGTCGAGCATCGCTTCGTCCATGTTGATGTCGATGACCTGCGCGCCGTTCTCGACCTGCTGGCGCGCGACCGACAGCGCCTGCTCGTAGTCGCCGGCGAGGATCATGCGGGCGAACGCTTTGGAGCCCGTGACGTTGGTGCGCTCGCCGATGTTGACGAACAGGCTGCCTTCACCGATGGCAACCGGCTCCAGGCCGGACAGCTTCATCGGCGGCGGCATGGCGACCGGTTGCGCGGACGAAGACGGAGAAGCAACGACGGAATCGGACATGGCACGCACCTGAAAAGACGGCAGCAAAGCGTCGGGTGAGCGTCGTTGGGAGACCCCGGGCACGCGGCGACAAAGGCCGGTGGGGCAAACCGTTTCCCGAGCCTGACGAGAAGCCGTCGACGTCGGGGCGCTGCGAAAGCGACCAGCCGACGCGCAGCTCGTTGCAACGCTCCTCGGGAAGTCGGCGATTTTACCGAGCGGGCGTCGTGGCAGGTGCCCACGCCGCGCGGTGCTGCTCCAGCCGGCATATTTTGATCAAAAGTGGCCAGGACGCAGCATGTATCAGCGCCTTAAGCTACATAAAAAGTAGCAAATGGCACGTCCCGGCTGCCTGCCGGCCTTCTACCGGCACATTTGCGGCGCCTCTCAACGCTTTTCGTCGGCTCAGCCCGCCACCAGCCGGGACAGCGCATGCAGCAGCAACCCCACCAACCCGCCAACCACCGTGCCGTTGATGCGGATGAACTGCAGATCGCGCCCGATCTCGAGCTCGACCCGGCGCGACAGATCGCCCGCATCCCAGCGCCCGACCACGTCGGCGATCAGCGCGGACAACTGATGGCGCCAGCGCAGCACGATGCGGCGCGCGAGCGACAGCCAGCCCGCGTTCAGCTTCTGCTGCACCGCTTCGTCGCTCTGCAGCTCGCGGCCCAGAAACACCAATGCGTCGGCCACCGCCTGCCGCAGCACCGATGCGTCGCCGGGCTGGTCCAGATCGGTCGTGATGCGCGCGCGCAGATCGGCCCAGACCACGCGGTAATAACGCTCGGCGCGCAGGTGCTCGATCAGATCGGCCACCACGGCTTTGCCGAGTGCGCGGTACTCGGGCGAGGCTTTCAGCTCATCGATCAGCTTCAGCACCGAGGCGTCGAACTGCGCGCGCAACTCATGCTCCGGCGACTGCGCGACTTCGTGGATCAGGTCGATCGCGGCCTGCACCAGCCGGCGCACCAGAAACTTGTCGACCAGCCGTGGTGTGTAGGGGGACGCCGAACTGAACTTGGCGCGAATCAGCGCCTCGTTGCGCTGCAGCCAGCCGTCGAGCGCATGGATCGATCGGTCCAGCAGCACCTGGTGCCGCCCGCCCGCGGTCAGCAGCTCGAGCGCGCCGGCCGACCATTTGGCGATGTCGAGCTGCTGCAGTTGCGGCGTGAACACGCGCTCCACGAACGGGCCCAGATCCTTGTCCTGCGCAGCGTTCAGCAAGCTCGGCACGAAGTCGGTCAGCGTGCGCGCGAGGCTCGTGCTGTTGGCGGGCTCCGCCAGCCAGTCGGCGAGCAGCCGCGCGGCGTTCTGGCCCTCGATGCGCGCGATCACGTTCTCCGGCGTGAGGAAGTGCGTTTCGACGAAGTCGCCCAGGCCACGGCCGATGTCGTCCTTGCGGGCTGCAATGATCGCCGTGTGCGGGATCGGCAGCCCGAGCGGCCGGCCGAACAGCGCGACCACCGCATACCAGTCGGCCAGCGCGCCGACCGTGGCCGCCTCGGCGAACGCAAGCACCCATTGCAACCACGGGTGCTGCGGTGCGAGCCAGGCGGACAGCAGCATCAACATAAGCATTGCGACCAGCAGCGTGCTGGCGAGCCGCTTCGCGCGGACCAGGCGATTTCGCTTGAACGCGGCGCGGTCGGCCGGGCCGCTCGCGGAAGCCGACGCCGGCGGCGCGGCGGCGGCCGGTGGCGGTTCGTCGGGGCGATCCGGACGGGGTGCAACGCTCATCGATGAATGGAGAAGTGGCAGCAGGCGGGGGATCGAGGCAACGCGCCTGGCGGTGCAACCCGGCGAGCCTCGCGGACGCCCGGCCATTGTCGGGCAGTGCTGTGCGCAGACGGCCCGACGGGGTCGGACACTTCGAGCCGCGGCACCCCACGGCGCTGGTGAACCGACGTTTCCCTGCAGCGCAAAGCAAAGTGCAGCAAACGCGTGCCCGCCGGCTTGCAGCAGGCGCTCGAGTCACTTGCTCCGGCCTGAGCGGTTTGCCCCGCCTGTCGTTTCCACAGCTTTGAGAAGCGGGAGCCTTTCTTACGAAAACCCTCACCTCCACCGCATTGCTCGGCGCCGGCCTGGCTTTCGCAAGCGGCGCTGCGCTGGCCGACAAGCCACCGGCGGACGTCAAGCCGCTGTCCGAAGTCTTGCGCAAGCTCGAGCAGGCGGGCCACGGGCGGATCCCGCAAATCGGGTTCGACGACGCCCATTGGAAAGTCGACACCCGCCGCGACGGCAAAAAACGCGAAGTGCCTGTCGATTCGCGGACCGGCGAAGGCATGAAGGACAGAGCGGACGACTGAGCGCCTGCGCCTCCGTCCGCCGATCCCCGGGGCCCCTTTTCGGCGCCCTTTTCTTTTGGATCCGCGGGCGTTGGAATGGGTTGTCTGCAGCGATGCAGACCCCTTTGCGTCACTCACCCAAGGCATGGGCACTGCGGCCTCACGCGCGCAGCGAAAACCCGAAATGCCCGGATGCGAATGCGATCGATTATCATTACCAATCCTTTTCGTGCAGTGGCCTGCATTGCGCAGGCATTCCGATGTTCTCCATCCCGTCCTCCCTTCACCCAGCCCAACGCGCCGGTCGACCGGCCGCTTTGCGTGCCTCACGCTTTGGCCCGATCCCCAACGCCCGTGTCTCCAAGCGATCGTCTCTCGCCGTCGGAACCGCGCTGCTCGTGGTCGTCCTGGGCGGCTGTGGTGGTGGCGGTGGAGACGGCAGCGCATCGAGCACCGGCGCTTCGACGCCGGCGCCAGCGGTCGAGGCCCGACCGAACGCCTTTTTGCTCGGCGCCAAGCTGTTCAACGATCCGTCGCTGTCGGCATCCGGCACGATTTCCTGCGCGAGCTGTCACGCACCCGCACAGGGCCATGCGTCGCCGTTCGGCACCCCCACCGCAATGGGCGGGCTCGGTCTGGACAAGGCAGGCACGCGGCTGCCGCCGACGTTGGGCTATCTGCGCTACAACAGTCCGTTTCACTTCGAGTCCGACGGCACACCGGCCGGCGGCTTCGACTGGGATGGGCGTGCCAAAACGTTTGCGGCGCAAGCCGAGCGGCCGTTGTTGGCCGACAACGAAATGGGCAACCACGACCGCGCCGATGTGGTTGCCAAAGTGCTGCGCGCAGGCTACGCCGACGACTTCAAAACGGTGTTCGGCGCCGACATCACGAAAGACACCGACCTTGCCTTCGAGCGCATCGCGTTCGCGTTGCAGAGCTACCAACTCGGCGATCCGGACTTCGCACCGTTCACTTCCAAGTTCGACCACGTGACCGCGGCCAAGGCGGCATTCACACCCGCCGAGCAGCGTGGGCTGGCCTGGTTCAACCGGGTGGACAAAGGCAATTGCGCGGCTTGTCACACCAGCACGAAGGCCGACAACGCGCCCGGCGCGCTGTTCACCGATTTCACCTACGACAACCTGGGCGTGCCGCGCAACGGGGAGATCGCCGCGAACCAAGACGCCGCGTATTTCGATCTCGGCCTGTGCGGCCCGACCCGCACCGACTTGAAAGACCGCAACGATCTGTGCGGCGCGTTCAAGGTGCCGACCTTGCGCAACGTCGCCTTGCGCAAGCGCTTCTTTCACAACGGTGCGTTCGATTCGCTCGAGCAGGTGGTGCGCTTCTATGTGCAACGCGACACGACGCCCGAGCTTTGGTATCCGGTGGACGCGGCCGGCAACGTCGACAAATTCAACGACCTGCCGACGTCGCTGCGCGGCAACGTGAACACCACGGAAGTGCCGTACGACCGCAAGCGCGGCGAGGCGCCACGACTGAACGAGGCAGAGATCCAGGACCTGGTCGCGTTCCTGCGCACATTGAGCGACGGCTGGAAGCCGTGAGGCGGGCGCTGCCGATTCGTGCCCGATCCCAGTGCGTTCGACCGCATTCCACCGCATTCCCCGACAACCACAAGAGTGATCCGTTGAAGCCGCAACCGTCTTTCTCTCAAGCCCCGCTGGTCGTCGCACTGGCGAGCACATTGATCGCCCTGCTGCACGCCGCGCCAGCCGCCGCGCAGACACCGAAGCAGCTCGCCGCCGAACTGCGCGAGATGCGCGCCGAGATGCAGCAGCTGCGGCGCGAACTCGAAGCCGTCAAGCAGCGCGAGCGGGAAGCCGCTGCAGCTGTGGCTGCAGCGCCCACGACGGCGGCAGCCACGGCAGCCTCGGGCAACACGGCCGCACGGGGCACGTCGGGCACCGTCACCCAGACCGCTGCCTCCGACGCGACGCCGCCGCCCGCCCCCGCCGGCGCGGCAGAAGCCAATGCAACCCAGGCCGCCAGTGGCCGCACCGGCATGACGGCCGCGAGCTCGGTCGAGGCGCCGGAGTCCGCGCCGCGCACCAGCCTGTTCGGCTACGGCGAATTCAGCTACAGCCGGCCGCGCCGCAACGCGGCCGACGCGGTCGCCACCGTGCGTCGCGGCGTGCTCGGCTGGGCCTACAGCTTCGACGACCGCACCCGCTTCGCGGCCGAGCTCGAAATCGAGAACGCGGTGGTGTCGGCCGGCGACCGCGGCGAAGTCGCACTCGAGCAGTTCTATGTCGAGCGCGACTTCACACCCACCGTCTCGGCCCGCGCCGGCTTGTTCATCCTGCCAATCGGGTATCTCAACGAAGTGCACGAGCCGACGCGCTATTACGGCGTCACGCGCAACTTCGTCGAAACCGCGATCATCCCGACCACCTGGCGTGAGCTCGGCCTGGGTCTGCGTGGCACCACACAGGCCGGCCTGCGCTGGGACGCGGGCGCGGTCACGAGTTTCGACCTGACCAAATGGGACGCGAGCAGCAATGAGGGCCGCGAATCCCCGCTCGGCTCGATCCACCAGGAAGGCCAGCTCGCAAAAGCACGCAACGTCGCGTTCTACGGCGCGTTGAACTACAACGGCATCCCCGGCTTCAACGTCGGCGGCAGCCTGTTCACCGGCGGCGTCGGGCAAAAGCAGCCAGGCTTTGCCGGCGCCCGATGCGCGCGTGACTTTGGGCGAGCTGCACACGCGCTGGCAGCCGGGCAAGTGGGACCTGTCGGCGCTGCTCGCGAGAGGCGGCTTCTCGGACATCGCGGCATTGAACGCGACGTTCGCCGGCCAGACCACGCCGGTGCCGAGCCGCTTCGGCGGCTGGTACACGCAGGCCGCCTATCGGCTCTGGAAAAGCGGCGACTATGCGCTGAATCCGTTCGTGCGCTACGAGCGCTTCAACACCGCGCTCGGCCATCCCGGCCTGCCGCCAGGGCTCGCGCCTGCGCTGGAGCCCGACATGCGCGTCGTCACGCTCGGCGCGAGCTTCTATCTGCACCCGCAGGTGGTGCTGAAAGCCGACTACCAGACGTTCCTGGGCAACCACCAGTTCGACCGGTTCAACGTCGGGCTGGGCTTTCATTTCTAACGGCCCGGCTGTGCCGCTTCGTTCGACCGCTCGCTTCGTCCAACGCGGCACACCGCACGGCTTCGCACTGGGGGCCACCGGGGGCGCAGCGCACAACGCGGGCGCGCCATCGATTCGCTTGCATCGGGAACAGGAAGACCGTCATGCCCTCACGTCGTGAATCGCTGCGCCGGCTTGCCGGCACGAGTCTGGCTGCCTCCGCGCTGCTGTGGCGGGGCCAGGTGTCCGCAGCCGTCTATCTGGAAATCGATGCCGCGCAGAAGCTGCTGCTGCCGGCTGCTGCGCGGTTCGATCCGCTGGCGCTGGCGCTCGACGCCGCACAGCTCGACCGGATCGCTTCGCAATCGAATGCACGCGTGCCGCGCGGCTTTGCGCCGCGCGGCTGGGCCGGGCTCGACG
>CAWAQL010000006.1:0-51017 GCA_963784295.1 uncultured beta proteobacterium | reverse complement strand
ATGTGAACTGCGTCTTCAACTAGTACGTATTGTACGTCGAGGCGTCGAGTTCAGATAGACGGTCGGTGGCAGCGATTCGCGCGCGGCGCGGCTTTGGTCGATGTTCCAGGCACCCGTGGCGCCCGCAGCCAAGGTCAGCGCGAGCGTCCGGCGCTCCCAGTCGGCGTGGAACAGCGGCTCGTCGGCTTGCGGCGCGACCGGACCGTAGCCCTGCATCCCGCCCATGTCGTGCACCGAGTTCATGCCGCGCTGCCCGGTGCCAGGGCCAACCCGGTGCCGATCATCGAATCGCGCGTGACCAGTGCGGCCAACTGCTCCTCCGTGAAGCCATCGGTGCCGGCGGGGCGCATCGGGATCACGAGATAACGCACCTCGGCGGTCGAGTCCCAGACGCGAAACTGCATCGCGTCGGGCCGTGTCACCCCGAAGTCGGCGAGCACGCCGCGCGGGTCCATCACGGCCTTGGCGCGATAGGGCGCGCTTTTGTACCAGACCGGTGGCAGCCCGAGCACCGGCCACGGATAGCAGCTGCACAGCGTGCAGACGACCATGTGGTGCGTGTCGGCGGTGTTCTCCAACGCGACCATGTGCTCTCCCTGGCGGCCGGTGAAGCCGAATTCGGCGATCGCAGCGGTCGCATCTTCCAGCAGCCGGTGGCGGTATGCGGGGTCGACCCAGGCGCGCGCGACCACGCGCGCCCCGTTGTGCGGGCCAATCTGGGTTTCGTAAGTTTCGATGATCCGGTCGAGCGCGGCCGGATCGACGTAGCCCTTTTGCACCAGCAGCGTCTCGAGCGCCCGAACGCGCAGCTCCCACTCGCCGAGCTCGCTGGGGTCATGAACGTGAGGGTGGCCGTGACTGTGAGCAGGGTCGGTGGCCACTGCCGGCGTAGCCGGCTCCGATTGGACAGGATTCATCGACGCATTGTCCGGCAGCCGGTCGCTGTGCGGCAACCATCCTTCATCCCCGTGTCGGACCATGGTGGCCATGTCCCACGGCGGCTCGAACTGCGGCCCGCGGCTTAGATAGATGCTCGGTTCATTCGGAGGCGGCAGGCCGTGATTGCCAAAGTTCGCCTCAGCGCGTGGGATAAGCCACCTCTCGCCGCGCCGCTCGTGGTTTTCGTACAAATTTCGTACAAAGGTATTTCGCCGTGTCCCTCATTTCTTCCGCCCACGCCCAGACCGCACCCGCCGCCGCACCTGCCGGAGGGGATTTCATGTCGTCGATGACCAGCATGCTGCCGCTGGTGCTGATGTTCGTGGTGCTGTACTTCGTGATGATCCGTCCGCAGATGAAAAAGCAGAAGGAACATCGCACGATGATCGAGGCGCTCGCCAAGGGCGATGAGGTCGTCGTGGCCGGCGGCATGCTGGGCGCGCATCACGCGGCTCAGCGACGGCCATCTGAACGCCGAAATCGCCAACGGCGTGGAAATCCAGATCCAGCGTTCCGCCGTGGTGCAGGTGCTGCCCAAGGGCACGATGGAGTCGCGCCCGCAACTGAACCGCACATGAACCGCTACCCGGTCTGGAAGTATGCGGTCATCCTGATCGCGTTGCTGATTGGCGCGATCTACACGTTGCCGAATTTCTTCGGCGAGGCGCCGGCGGTGCAGGTGTCGTCCGCGCGCACGGGCGTGCGCATCGACAGCGGGGTGGCGAAAAAGGCTGAAGAACTGCTTAAAGCCGCCGGGGTTGAGACCACCGGCCTCACGGTTGATGAGAACTCGATCAAGGCGCGTTTTGCAACGCCGGATGTGCAGTTGAAGGCCAAAGACGCGCTGGAAAAAGGGCTGAACGCCGACGCGGCCAACCCGTCCTACGTGGTCGCACTGAATCTGCTGTCGCGTTCGCCGCGCTGGCTCGGCGGCCTGCGCGCGGAGCCGATGTATCTGGGGCTCGACCTGCGCGGTGGCGTGCATTTCATGCTGCAGGTCGACATGCGCGCGGCGCTGACGCAGCGCATTGAAGCGATTTCAGGCGACCTGCGCACTGCGCTGCGCGACAAGAACATCCGGCACGGGGGCATCTCGCGCAATGGCCAGGGCATCGAGATCCGTGTGCGCGACGCGGCGACGCTTGCAGCGGCGCGCAATCTGGTCCAGGACCAGTTCGCCGATCTGCAGACCGTTGAGTCCGCGCCGGCCGCCGACGGCGAGCAACGCCTGACGGCAACGATCAAGCCGGAAGCCGCGCGCCGCATACAGGAGCAGGCGCTCAAGCAGAACATCACGACGCTGCACAACCGCATCAACGAACTCGGCGTGGCCGAGCCGGTGATCCAGCAGCAGGGCCTCGACCGGATCGTGGTGCAACTGCCGGGTGTGCAGGACACGGCCAAGGCAAAAGATATCCTCGGCCGTACGGCGACACTTGAAGTGCGCTTGGTCGATGAAAGTGCGGAAGCACGCGCGGCCGAGGCCAGCAATGGCCCCGCACCGTTCGGCGATGACAAGTTCCTCGACCGCAACGGCCAACCCGTGATCGTCAAGAAGCAGGTGATGCTGACCGGCGAGAACCTGACCGACGCGCAACCGGGATTTGACAACCAAACGCAGGAAGCGGCCGTGCATCTGTCGCTCGACGGCAAGGGCTCGCGCATCTTCCGCGACGTGACGCGCGAGAACATTGGCAAGCGAATGGCGATTTTGCTGTTCGAAAAAGGCAAGGGCGAAGTCGTCACCGCGCCGGTCATTCGCAGCGAAATCGGCGGCGGCCGCGTCCAGATTTCGGGCCGCATGACGACCACCGAAGCGGCCGACACCGCGCTGCTGCTGCGTGCCGGCTCGCTGGCCGCACCGATGGAGATCATCGAGGAGCGCACGATCGGCCCGAGTCTGGGTGCCGAGAACATCCAGAAAGGCTTCGACAGCGTGACCTGGGGCTTCCTGGCGGTGGCTGCGTTCATGTGCGCCTACTACATGCTGTTCGGCGTGATCTCGAGCATCGCGCTTGCGTTCAACCTGTTGCTGCTGGTGGCGGTGCTGTCGATGTTGCAGGCGACATTGACCTTGCCCGGCATGGCGGCGATGGCGTTGGTGCTCGGCATGGCAATCGATGCGAACGTGCTGATCAACGAACGCGTGCGCGAGGAACTGCGCAGCGGCGCGGCGCCGCAGGCGGCGATCCACGCGGGCTACGACCGCGCCTGGTCGACGATTCTCGACTCGAACGTGACCACCCTGATCGCCGGCATTGCGCTGCTCGCATTCGGCTCCGGGCCGGTGCGCGGTTTCGCGGTGGTGCATGTGCTGGGCATCCTGACCAGCATGTTCTCGGCTGTGTTTTTCTCACGCGGCTTGGTCAACCTCTGGTATGGGCGCAAGAAGAAACTGAAGACCGTGTCGATCGGCACCGTATGGAAGCCTGACGGCGGCACGGCGATCGCCTCCGGTCCGCACGGCTCGTCGCTCGAATCGCAACACCACGGCGCCTGAGCCCAGACACGAGCGACTGACCGACATGGAATTCTTCAAAATCCGGCGCGATATCCCGTTCATGCGGCATGCGCTCGTGTTCAACGTGATCTCGTTTGCGACGTTCGCACTCGCCGTGTTCTTCCTGTTCTCGCGCGGGCTGAATTTGTCGGTCGAGTTCACGGGCGGCACCGTGATGCAGGTCAGCTATTCGCAGCCGGCCGACTTGCCGAAGCTGCGCATGGCGGTCGGTGACCTTGGCTACAACGACGTGCAGATCCAGAGCTTCGGCAATGCGCGCGACGTGCTGATCCGGCTGCCGGCGAAAAAGGGTGAAACCTCGAGCGTGCAGAGCGAGCGCGTGATCGGCGCGTTGAAAGCGCTCGATGCTTCGGCCCGGCTCGACCGCACCGAATTCGTTGGCCCGCAGGTTGGGGACGAACTCGCGGCCGACGGGCTGAAGGCTCTCGCGTTCGTCGTGATCGGCATCATGCTGTACTTGGCAATGCGTTTCGAATGGAAGTTCGCGGTCGCCGGCATCATCGCGAATCTGCACGACGTGGTGATCATCCTGGGCTTCTTCGCGTTCTTCCAGTGGGAGTTCTCGCTGCCGGTGCTCGCCGCCGTGCTCGCGGTGCTCGGCTATTCGGTCAACGAGTCGGTCGTGATCTTCGACCGGATTCGCGAGAACTTTCGCCGCTATCGCAAGATGAATTCGATGCAGGTGATCGACAGTGCGATCACCGCCACCATCAGCCGCACTATCATCACGCACGGTTCCACCCAGATCATGGTGTTGTCGATGTTGCTGTTCGGCGGTCCCACGTTGCATTACTTCGCGCTCGCGCTGACGATCGGCATCCTGTTCGGCATTTATTCCTCGGTGTTTGTCGCCGCAGCCATTGCAATGTGGCTCGGCATCAAGCGAGAAGACCTGATCAAGGCGCCGACCCGACGCGACGACGGTGAAGACCCGAATGCCGGCGCGATGGTCTGATCCGCTCGCAACCGCCCCACTCAAATATCGATGGCTACCCGCCCTTGGCAAACCGACGGCAGCCGGGCGTCGATGCCGCCTGCGCGCGAGCGGTTCCTGCAAGAGGTGCGTCAGGCCCTGCCGCAGTTGGCCAGGAACGTGCAGGAACTGCTGCAGCGAAGGGCGTCTGAAGCCACGAGCGCACGGGATGCGCAGGACCGCAGCGACGCGTTCATGGCGTTTCAGAAGCGCCGCCAGCACTGGCTCGAAGGCACGGTTCAGAGCTGGCAGCGCAGCCTGCAGGCGGCGCCCGACGAAAGCGGCAGGCAGCCGCCCGTCACCTCGTTCGAGCTGATGGGCATGGACGTGATGGAAAACCGCATCATCGCGTCGCGGCTGTCGACCACGCTGCTCGACAAGGTGTTCTCCGAATTCGAAGACCTGCGCATCCGCATCGAGTACGTCGAGCAGCGCGAGCTGCCGGTGAAAGACGTGCTGCGCCCCGAGATGTTGGTGCAGGCGCTGGTCGACAGCTGGATCGACGCGGGCCTGCCGCGCAGCGAATTTCAGACCGTGATCGAGCCAAGTCAGCCGATTCTGGCCGAACGCATGATGCTCGGCTACCGGGCCGGCAACGCGCTGATGGTTGCGCAAAACATCCTGCCGTCGATCGAACCGCAGCATCGGATGCGCCGCGCCGGCATTGGCAACGCGCCGTCGCGGGCGCAGCCGCTCGACCGGCCGAGCGTGCCTGCAGCGCCGCCGAAGGCCCGGCCGCGCGAGGAGTCTGCACAGAACGGCTTGTCCAGTGGCGGGTACCGCGACAGCCCGCCGCAGTCGATGACCGAAGAAACCCGCCAGATGACGGCGGCCACACCGCTGGCGCGTGCGCGCATGCGCGCCCAGGGGGTGCTCGGCGCGCTCAAGCGCGTGCTGGTGGGTCAGGTGTCGGATTTCGAGCGCACCGCACGGCAGCCCCCGTCGCCCGCGCTGGCCGAAGCGATGCGGGCGGCGCCGCAGCAGCCAGTCGGCGGCGCGGGCGGCGGCGACGAAGACCAGACGGTCATCGAAGACTACAGCCCGGCCGGTGTGGCGCGGGTGGCCGGTGCGCTGCGTGCGCAGACGAGCGACTTGAAGAAAAAGGCCTCGACCGACAGCGAAAAAGCGACGATCGAGATCGTTGCGTTGATGTTTCAGAGCATCCTGGCCGAAGACCGGATTCCGACGTCGATCCGGGTCTGGTTCGCGCGGCTGCAGCTGCCGGTGCTGCGCGTGGCGCTCGCAGAGCCGGACTTCTTCAACTCGACGAACCACCCGGCCCGTCAGCTGATCGACCGGATCGGCTCCTGCGTGATGGGCTTCGACGCCTCCGCCATCAATGGGACCGCGTTCGAGACCGAGATCAAACGCATCGTGCAGGTGATCGAGCAGTATCCGGAGACCGGCGGCCGCGTGTTCCACTTGGTGCACGAGGAGTTCAAGAAATTTCTCTCGACCTATCTGACCGCACAGGACAGCACGCAGCGGCTGGTCAGCGTGGCCCAGCAGATGGAGCAGAAAGAAACGCTTGCGATCCAGTACACGATCGAGATGCGCAACATGTTGAAAGACATCGCGGTGCCCGAGCCGATCCGGGACTTCATGTTCAAGGTTTGGGCCGAGGTGCTGGCACTCGCCACCGTGCAGCGCGGCCCGCAACATGCCGAAACCATCGCGTTGAAGCAGGTCGCGCCCGAACTGGTCTGGGCCGCGAGCGCGAAGCCGAACCGGGCGGATCGGGCACGCGTGATCCAGGAACTGCCGCAGTTGCTGCAGCAGTTGCGCCGCGGCATGACGCTGCTCGGGCTGCCCGGCGCGAAGCAGGACGGGCAGTTGAAGATCGTGAGCGATGCGCTGGCTGCGGCGTTCCTGTCCAAAGCCGAGCCGATCGCCGCGGTCCGGCTCGAAGCGATGGCGCAGCGCTTGGCGCACCTGGAAGACTTCGTCACCGACGAGGACCTGGGCGACCTGCCGATCAACGCCGACAACCTCGAATTGATGCTCGGCATCGACGCGTCGACGCTCACCGTGCTCGACAGCGGTGGTTCGCTGCCGGGCGAGGCGATGGTCGCCTGGGCGCTCGAACTGCAGCCCGGCGATTGGTTTTCGCTCGAGCACGGCGGCGTGATGCACAAGGTGCAGTTCGTCTGGCGCAGCGAACGCAAGCAGTTGTTTCTATTCGCCGCGCGCAGCGGCGGCAGCTACCTGCTGCAGCAGCGCCGGCTCGCGGCTTTCCTGCAGGCAGGTCTGCTGCTGCCGCAGGAAGAAGAAGCGCTGTCGGTGCGTGCCACGCGCACTGCGATTCAGAAGCTGGACGCCGACCCGGAAAGGTTGCTGAACTGATCGATTCGGTTGGGCGGCTCGCAGGGCCTCCCAACGATCAGCGAATGCCCGCCCGGCCGCTCAGGCCGAGCCGATTCGCTGAAAGCGCCCACCGGCCAGCCGCGCAACTTGGCCCGCGAGCTCGAGCTCGAGCAGTTGCACCTGCAAGCTCGCTGTGTCCAGGCCCGTACGCCCGAGCAACTCGTCCAGCCCGACCGGATCGAATCCCAACTGTCCGAGCAACGGATGCGCATTGCTTGCCGGCGCCGGCACTTCAATGGCATCCACCCCACGCACAACGGGTGCGGCGGCCAGTGGCAACCGCAGCTCTTCGAGCACGTCCTGACCGGTCTCGACCAGCTTCGCGCCCTGCTTGAGCAACCAGTGGCAGCCGCGCGACTGCGGCGCGTGAATCGAGCCGGGAATCGCGAACACTTCCTTGCCCTGTTCGCTGGCCATGCGCGCCGTGATCAGCGAGCCCGACTGCAGCGCTGCCTCGACCACCAGCACGCCCTGGCTCAAGCCCGCGATCAGGCGGTTGCGGCGCGGAAAGTTGGCTGCAATCGCCGGGGTGCCGAGTGGATATTCGCTGACCAGAAGGCCCTGCTGCGCGATCCGGTGGGCAAGCGCCAGATGCCGCTTCGGGTACACGCGGTCCAGCCCCGTGCCGACCACCGCGATCGTCGCGACGTGGCTGCGCGCCGCCAGGGCATCGCCGGCCCCGCCGTCGAGCGCGCCTTCGTGCGCCGCCGCGTCGATGCCGAGCGCGAGGCCGGAGACCACCGTCAGTCCGGCCTGCGAGAAAAATTTGCCGAACGCATGCGCGTTGGATGCGCCCTGCGGCGTCGGGTTGCGGCTGCCGACCATGCCGATGCTGCGCGTGGACCGCCATGGGCCGTCGGGTACGGCGTTCAACGCCTCGCCCATCAGGTAGAGCAGCAACGGCGGGTCTTCGGTGGCGAGCAGCGCGCTCGGGTAGCCGGGGTCGCCCAGCGTCACGATGGCCCGCGCGGCGTGCCCGCCCGCCGCAGGCCGAAGCCACGCCTCGGTCGCCGCCCATTGCGCTTCATAACCATCGGGCAAACGGGCCAACGCGCTGGCTTGCGCAGCCGAGGCGACCTGGCGCAGCGCCGTCTGCGATTGATCGAAGATTGCCTGCGGCAAGCCGAAGCGGGTCAGTAGCCGGCGCGCGGTCTCATTGCCGACGCCAGGGGTCAGCAACAGCCGCAACCAGCCGGACAGATCGGATTCCTGCATAGCGGCCATTGTGGTCAAGCCTGCACCGACGCTTGGATGACCGATCGTGAGCGCGGTGTCAGGTCGCGTGGGATTGGGTTGGCGTCGGGAAGGCGTCAGTTCGGGTTCGCGATCCGGTCGCCGACCTTCACACCCGAGACGGTCTGCACGATCAGCGCATACGAGACGCGCTCGAACGGCCGGAACACCATCAACAGGCCGTTGCGCTCGTCCGGCAGCCGCATCGGCGGGCGGCTGGTCAGCGTCGTGTCGGCCACGATGCCGCCGTTGCTCAGGATGGCCAGCACGTGGCCGCTCTCGATGCCATCGCGGGTGCCGCGGTTGATCGCGACCACCTGGTTTTGCGCCGCGTTCACGACCGCGCTGCCGTAGACCGAGACGATCCGGCCGCCCTCCATCGGCAACACCGGCGCGTGCGGCACGTAGCTGATGAGCTGCTTCGGCGGCTCGGGCAGCAGCCGGTCGCCGATGCGCATCTCTTCTTTGGTGGCCACGATGTCAAGCGTCGCGGGCACGATCTCGGGGCCCGTCGCTTCGTCCGCGACCACCGAGTCGTTCGTGCCTTCGCCACGCACCAGACGCGCCCGGCCGAGGTAATGCGCCTCAAAGCCGAGGATCTCGCCGGTGCCCGGGTCTTTCAGCGGGGTGGCCTGGCGAAACACGCGCCAGTCGCGCGGCTCGCCCGGCGCGACCGTCAACGGCAGCAGTTCGTTGCCGCTGCGGCCGTAGGCCCGGTCGCCGCGGGTCAGCAACACGCGCTGGTCCTGTGCGGCGACCAGTCGGGGGGCGAAGTTGAACGTCGCTTCGTCCACCACCAGCGGCTCGGCCAAGAACGGCTCGATCAGGTGCGCTTTCAACATCGGCAACGCACTGTCGCCGAGTGCGTCGTAGCGCATCGTAGGGGATACGCGCACCACCGGCACGTCGTCGCGGCTCGGGCCGCCGCGCAACATCGGCGCCTTGCCGAAGCGCAGCCGCGCGCGGCCGTCGGCGCGCTCGAGCACGAGCTCCTGGCCCGGATAGATCCGATGCGGATTGCGGACCTGTTCCATGTTCATGCCCCAGAGCTGCGGCCAGCGCCATGGGCTCGTGAGAAAGATCTTGGAGATGTCCCACAGCGTGTCGCCGCGGCGCACCGTGTAGAACTCGGGCGCATCGGCCTTCAGGTCGCTCAGCAACACACCGGTGCTGGCCACCTGTTCGGCCGCCACGCGTTGGGCCGGGGTGACGGGCAGCGTCTGCGCGCCGACGGCGGCTGCCCCCACGAGTGCCAAGCCCGCCAGCAGCCGGGCCAGGTCGTGCGGACCCGGGCCGGCCGCCGCCTTCCCGCCACTCACCCGCACATCACCGTTGTCGAACGCTCGCATCGAAACCCCTTTTGTTCGGCCATGGGCCGGTCTTGTTTGCGGTCCGTGCGAAGCATCCCAAGCCTTTGAAGGCCGCCGGGTTGTTCCGTCGGTTCGCCACACGCTTGGCTGTTGAAAAATATGCTTGTGCGATTCTGCGTTCGGCACCGGGGCGCACGCAGCGGACATCGCACGGCGCCGTTGCCCGAGCGTGGAAAAATGGCGAAAATATGGCTCTTCCTGCGTTTTTTGCACCACCCCAGCTGCCATGGCCCTGCTTCCCATCCTCGAGTTCCCCGATCCACGCTTGCACACGGTGGCCCATCCGTTCGCAGCCGACATCGATGCGCGCGCGCGCACCTTGATCGCCGATCTGCTGGAGACGATGTACGACGCCAAAGGCATCGGCCTGGCCGCCACACAGGTCGACGTGCACGAGCGGCTCGTCGTGATTGACGTTTCCGAGACGCGCGACCAGCCGCTGGTGCTGATCGACCCCGAGATCGTCTGGGCAAGCTCCGAAAAGTCATTGAACGAGGAGGGATGCCTGTCGGTACCCGGCATCTACGACGGCGTCGAGCGCGCCGACGCGGTGCGGGTGCGTGCGCGGGACGCCGACGGGGTGGCGCACACGATCGAAGCCGATGGCCTGCTCGCGATCTGCATCCAGCACGAGATGGACCATCTGCTCGGCAAGGTGTTCGTCGAATATTTGTCGCCGCTCAAACGCAACCGCATCAGGACCAAGCTGGTGAAGGCACGGCGCGAAACGGAGAAGGCCTGATGCAGCGCCCGGCGCAGCGTGCGCTGGCATCTGCCTTGGCCGCCGTGCTGTTGGCCGGTTGCGCGGCGAATCCACTGGCGCGCGCGCAGCCCGGCATGTCGCGCGCGCAAGTGATCGATGCGATGGGCCGGCCGACCGCGGTCGTGCCGCTGGAAGGCGGCGCCGAGCGTCTGCAGTATTCGCAGCAGCCGCAAGGCCAGTACGTGACGATGGTCGATCTCGACGCGACCGGCCGGGTGGTGGCGGCCGAGCAGGTGATGGACGAAGCGCACTTTGCGCGCATTGAACCCGATCGCTGGACCACGAGCGACGTGCAACGCGCGTTTGGCCCGCCAGGGCGCATCGATCACGTCTGGAGCTGGCGCGGCGACATTTGGCAATACCGCTGGCGCCAGGGGCTGGTGGACAAATACTTCTGGGTCTTCCTCGACCCGAACGGCGTGGTGCGCCAAGCGTATTCGGGCACGCAGTACGAAGATGCGCCGGGCGAGTCCGACGGCGGCGGGTTGCCCTGACCGCCGCGCGGCGACGCATCCCTCAATCCATGCGTTTGATCTTTGCCGGTACACCGGCATTCGCGCGGGTGGCGCTTGCCCGTCTGCATGCGGCTGGCCACACGATTGCGCTCGTGCTGACGCAGCCCGACCGCGCGGCCGGCCGCGGCTTGCAGCTGCAGCCATCGGCGGTCAAGCAGTTCGCGCTCGCGCACGACCTGGTCGTCGCGCAGCCGCAAGGTCTGCGGCTCGACGGTCGATACGCGCAGGACGCATCGCGAGCGTGGTTGGCAATCCAGGGGGCGCAAGCCGACGCGATGGTCGTCGCCGCCTACGGCCTGATCCTGCCGCAGCACGTGCTCGACGCACCTCGACGCGGTTGCCTGAACATCCACGCTTCCTTGCTGCCGCGCTGGCGCGGCGCCGCGCCCATCCACCGCGCAATCGAAGCCGGTGATGCGGAGACCGGCATCGCGATCATGCAGATGGACGTCGGGCTCGACACCGGCGACGTGCTGCTCGAGCAACGCGTGCCGATCGCACCCATCGACACCACCGGATCGCTGCACGACCGGCTGGCCGAGCTGGGCGGCGCGCTGATCGTGCGCGCGCTGGCCGAGATCGATGCGCTGCAGGCCCGCCCGCAACCGCCCGACGGCATCACCTACGCGGCCAAGATCGACAAGCGCGAAGCGGCGATCGACTGGTCGCAGGGCGCCGCGCCGATCGAACGCCGCATCCGCGCGTTCGATCCGCAGCCGGGCGCGGCCACGCAGCTCGGTGCGGTGCCGCTCAAGCTGTGGCGTTCGCAGATCGAGGCGGGGGTGCCTTGCCAGGTGGCGCCAGGCACGGTGCTGCGCGTGGATGCGGCCGGCATCCGGGTGGCTTGCGGTGGTGCTGCGGGCGCACCGATGGGTGTGCTGTGCATCACCGAACTGCAGCGCGCCGGCGGCAAGCGGTTGGCCGCAGCCGACTTTTTGCGCGGCGTGGCGGTCGAGGCCGGCGCGCTGCTGTCAACCCCTCGGACGGATTGACGATGCCGGCGGGGATCGGCACCGCTTGGCTTGCTCCCGCTTGCTTTCCTCTCTCGTTTCATCCCATGTTCTTCGCCCGCTCGCGCCACGCGCACCCCGACTTCCGGCGCGGCATCCACGACGCCTGGAGCCAGGTGCCGGGCATCGCCGCCTGGGGTTTGATGACCGGTGTGGCAATGGTGCAGTCGGGCCTCAGCGTGATGGAATCGTCGCTGATGACCTTGCTGGTCTACGCGGGCAGTTCGCAGCTTGCGGGGATTCCGCTGTTGGCGGCAGGCGCGCCGATCTGGGTGATCCTGGCGACCAGTTTCTGCGTGAACCTGCGCTTCGTCGTGTTCAGCCTGCACCTGCGTCCGTACCTGATGCACCTGCCGCGCTGGCAGCGCATGGTCAGCGGCTACCTGACGGCCGATCTGACTTACGTCGCGTTCACGCAAGCCTTCCCCAAGCCGGCGCAGGACGCAGCGGGCCAGCGCGCGCAGGATGCTTATCTGGCTGGCCACCACGGATTGCTTTGGGCCGGCTGGATGCTCGCAAGCCTGATCGGCGTCGTCGCAGCGGACCAGGTGCCGACGCGTTGGGGCCTCGGCTTCGCGGGCATCCTGACCTTGCTGGGCATCATGTGTTCGCTCGCTTCGACGCGCCTGCGCACCATTGCAGCGGCCGTGGCCGGCGCCGCCGCGGTGGCCGCGTTCGCGTTGCCGTTCAAGCTCAACATCGTGGTCGCGATCGCAGCTGCCGTGCTGCTGTGTCTGGGGCTGGAGCAACGCCGGCCGACTGCAGCAGGGAGAGTGGTTTGAGCGGCGACGGCCTCGTCTTGGGCGAAACCGACGGCTGGACGCTCGTCGTGATCGTCGGCATGGCCTGCGTCACCGTGCTTGCACGCTCTTTTTCTTTCTGCTCGACAAGTCATGGAGCCTGCCACATTGGGCGCAGCGCGGCCTGCAGTACGCGCCGATTGCGGCTTTGTCGGCGGTTGTGATTCCGGAGATCGTACTCACCAACGGTGCATTGATCGACGGCTGGCGCGATGCGCGGCTGTTCGCGGCCGCCGCCGGCGTCGCCGCGTTTTTCTGGAAGCGCAATGTGCTTGCGACGATCCTGATCGGGCTTGCGGTCTACCTGCCGCTGCGCCTCGGGCTGGAGTGGTAGCCGGGCTCGATTCCGTACTCGGTTCGAACAAATTTCAAGCTTTTCAGACCTGGAGCGCAGACGCTGCCTACATCTTGTGCTGCAAAAAGCGTAGCGGATGCCGATTCGCACCGCTTATCGAGTGGCCCTTTGCACCAGGGGAACCACCGGCACCGCGCGCGGCCGCAGCAGCGCCATCACCCAATATACGATGCCGCCGATCGCCACGCCGAAAAACCAGCCGTAGGTGTTCCACCAGGGCGGCAGCAACTTCGTGAAGTTCGGCAGCAAGGTTGAGAACACCGAGCCGATGCCGAACGCGACCAGCGCATTCACGTTCCAGCCGCCTTCGTAGCGGTATTCGCCGTGCTCCTGATAGAGCGCCTGCACGTTGATGCGGCCTTTGGCAATCAGATAGAAATCGACCAGGATGATGCCCAGCAGCGGCCCCATCGTGGCGCCGATCGCGTTCACGAAATGCGCGGCGTCGCCTTCCCAGGGCGCAAACGGATACAGCACGAGCGCGATCAAAGCTGCGATGTAGCCGCCCTTCTTGAAGTCGATCGCGCGCGGGAAGGTGTTGGAGATGTCGAACGCGGCCGACACGAAGTTGGCCACCACGTTGATGCCGAGCGTGGCCACGGTGAATGTCAGCGCCGCGATCAGCGCGAGCACCCAGCTGTCGAACTTGGCCGAGATCTGCTCGGGGTGCAGCAGCACTTCGCCATACACCTTGAACGCCGCCAACGTCGTGATGCCCGCGACCAGCGAGAACGCGATCAGGTTCACCGGCAAGCCCCACAGGTTGCCGACGCGCACCGCGTCCTTGTTCTTCGCATAGCGTGAGAAGTCACAAAAGTTCAGATAGAGCGCCGCGAAATAAGTGATCCAGGTCGCGCCGACCGCCATCAGCGCCCACAACGAGCCGGGCTCACCGTTCACGCCGGCGTCCTTGGTCTTGGCCAGCAGCACGTCCATCGGGATGTCGTGGCCGAACGAGAAGCCGCCCGCCTTCACGCACAGGCCCACGGCCAAAATCAGCATCGCGACCCAGACGGCCGGCCCGGCCCAGTCCTGGAACTTGCGCACGGTCTCCATGCCGCGCTGGATGATCAGCAGCTGCAGCGCCCAGATCACGACGTAGCAGATCACCTCCAGCCCGGAGTGGCCGAGCCAGTGCGTGCCCTGGTGGAACTGCAGCATGCCGTCGTTGCGGATCAGCAGCGCGACCATCGCGCCGGACGCGGCCGCCGTCTGGGCGCCGTACCAGAAGCATGCGACCACCGCACGCACCAGCGCCGCCAAGTTGGCGCCCCAGACGCCGAACGACGCGCGGGCCAGCACCGGATACGGCACGCCGGTCTTCTCGCCGGCAAAGCCAATCAGGTTCATCAGAAAGAAGATCACGAGCGAGCTCAGTCCGATCGCGATGATGAAATTCAGGAAGCTGCCGCACAGCAGAAACAGGCTCGCCGCGAGGTAGTAGCCCCAGAGGCTGTGCACGTCCGAGGTCCAGACGTTGAAGATGCTGAACGCGCCCCAGTGGCGTTCGCGTGCCGGCGCGAGGTCTTCGTTGTAGAGGCCGGGCGAGGGGTTGCGAATCTCCACGGGACGCCTTTCAAAGTCGAGGGTGCGGTGGGCACTTTGACCCGGCCACGCGCCGCAGGCAATCGCGCTGTCGGGCGCCTGCAACATAATCCCCGGCCATGAACCACATCCTCCGCTTCACCGATCTGTGCGCGCAAGGCAAGGCCCAAGGCCAACGCGTGTTCATCCGCGCCGACCTGAACGTGCCGCAGGACGACGCCGGCCGCATCACCGACGACACGCGCATCCGCGCCTCGCTGCCGTGCATCGAACTCGCGCTGCAGGCCGGCGCTGCGGTGATGATCACGTCGCACCTCGGGCGGCCAACGGAAGGCCAATTCAAGCCCGAGGATTCGCTGGCGCCCGTGGCCGAGCGGCTGGCCGAACTGCTCAAGCGCCCGGTGCCGCTGCTGGCCGACTGGGTCGACGGCGTGCAGGTCGCGCCGGGCGACATCGTGCTGCTGGAGAACTGCCGGTTGAACCCCGGCGAGAAGAAAAACGACGAGGCGCTGGCCAGGAAGATGGCCGCGCTGTGCGACATCTATGTGAACGACGCGTTCGGCACCGCGCACCGCGCCGAAGGCACGACCTACGGCATCGCGCGGTTCGCCAAACGGGCCGCCGCCGGGCCGCTGCTGGCGCGCGAGATCGATGCGATCGGCCGTGCGCTGGCCATGCCGAAACGCCCGTTGGTGGCGATCGTGGCCGGCTCCAAGGTCAGCACCAAGCTGACCATTCTGCAAAGCCTGAGCGACAAGGTCGATGGGCTGATCGTCGGCGGCGGCATCGCCAACACGTTCCTGCTGGCGGCCGGTTTTCCCATCGGCAAATCGCTCGCTGAGGCCGACTTGGTAAACGATGCCCGCGCCGTGATCGATGCGATGCAGGCGCGCGGCTGCGAGGTGCCCATTCCCATCGACGTGGTCTGCGCCAAACACTTCGCGGCCGATGCGCCCGCCACGATCAAGCCGGTGGCCGAGGTGGCGGAAGACGACCTGATTCTGGACATCGGCCCGGCCACCGCCGCACGGCTCGCAGCCCAACTCAAAGACGCCGGCACGATCGTCTGGAACGGCCCGGTCGGCGTGTTCGAGTTCAACGCGTTCTCGCACGGCACCGAAGTGATCGCGCGCGCCATTGCGGACTCGCCCGCGTTCAGCATCGCGGGCGGCGGCGACACGCTCGCGGCGATCGCCAAATACGGGATCGAGCAGCAGATCGACTACATCTCGACCGGCGGCGGCGCGTTCCTCGAAATCCTCGAAGGCAAGGAACTGCCGGCATTCGAGATCCTGCAGAAGCGCGCAGCCGAATCGCTTTGATTTGCTACTGTAGTGATAGCTTGTGGCGCTTGCTGCACTTGCGCCCAAGACGATTTTTATGCATAAATCAGTGAATTGGCGCGGCCTGCTGTCGCTGGCGCTCGCTGTGGCGGCCTGCACGGCCTGCGCGCCGATCAAGCTGCTGGACAGCGTGGTGCCGCACGATTCATATGAAGTCGAGCAGGGCGTCGCCTACGGCAACGATCCGCGTCAGCAACTCGACGTTTATCGGCCGCTGCCGCAAACCGCGCCGCCCGCAGGCGCCCGCCCGTTGGTCGTGTTTTTCTACGGCGGTACCTGGAGCCACGGCGACCGCGGCGACTTCCGCTTCGTCGCCGAAGCGCTGGCCGCGCGAGGCGCCGTGGTGGTGCTGCCCGACTATCGGCTGGCACCCGCGGTTCGCTACCCGGTGTTTGTCGAGGACAGCGCGCAGGCGACTCAGTGGGCACTGGAGCACGCAGCGCAGCTCGGCGCCGATCCGAAGCGCGTCTTCGTCATGGGTCATAGCTCGGGCGCCTATGACGCGGCGATGGTCGCGCTGGACCCGCGCTGGCTGCGCAGGTTCGGCGCGAACCCTCGGCAGCTCGCCGGCTGGATCGGGCTGGCCGGCCCGTACGACTTCCTGCCGATCCACGACCCTGAAGCACAGGCCGCGTTCGACTGGCCCGACACGTCGCTCGATTCGCAGCCGATCGCGCATGTGTCGGCAGCGTCGCCGCCCGCGCTGTTGCTCGCGGGCAAAGACGACACCACGGTCAATCCCCAGCGCAACACCGCGCAGATGGCCGACCGGCTGCGCGCTGCCAACGTGCCGGTGCAGATGCAGCTGTTCGACGACCTCGGCCATGTGGGTCTGATTGCCGAGGTGGCCGCGCCGCTGCGCTGGCTCGGCGGACCTGTGCTGCCGCCGGTGCTGCGCTTTCTGGGCCTGAGGGCGTCGGTAGAATGAACGCCAGTCCACAGGCTGCGGGAACAGGGGTTGCTGCCGGCGGTGCGCGCAATGCGGTGCAGTGCGCGACCGAGCAAAACCCGAGGTCCGTTGCTTGAAGCGCTGCACCGCGCCCCACGAAGCATTTTTCCAGGAGATCATCCATGCCACTCGTCTCGATGCGCCAGTTGCTCGACCATGCTGCCGAGAATGGCTACGGCATTCCAGCGTTCAACGTGAACAACCTCGAGCAGGTGCAAGCCGTCATGTCGGCGGCCGACGAGGTCGGCGCGCCGGTCATCCTGCAGGCCTCGGCCGGCGCGCGCAAGTACGCGGGCGAACCGTTCATCAAGCACCTGATCCAGGCCGCGCTCGAGTCGTGGCCGAACATCCCGCTCGTGATGCATCAGGACCACGGCCAGAGCCCCGACGTGTGTCGTGGGGCGATCGATCTTGGTTTCAGCTCGGTCATGATGGACGGCAGCCTGGAAGCCGACGGCAAGACGATCGCGAGCTACGACTACAACGTCGACGTGACGAAAAAAGTGGTCGAGATGGCGCACCAGCAGGGCGTCACGGTGGAAGGCGAGCTCGGCTGCCTGGGTTCGCTTGAGACGATGCGCGGCGACAAGGAAGACGGCCACGGCACCGAGTCGACGATGACACGCGAGCAGTTGCTGACCGACCCCGAGCAGGCAGCCGACTTCGTGAAAAAGACGCAACTCGACGCGCTCGCGATCGCGATCGGTACAAGCCACGGCGCCTACAAGTTCAGCCGCAAGCCGACGGGCGACATCCTTGCGATCGACCGCATCAAGGCGATCAACAAACGCATCCCGAACACGCACTTGGTCATGCACGGCTCGTCCTCGGTCCCGCAGGACCTGCTCGCGATCATTCGCCAATACGGCGGCGACATGAAGGAAACCTACGGCGTGCCGGTCGAGGAGATTCAGGAAGCGATCAAGTTCGGCGTGCGCAAGATCAACATCGACACCGACATCCGACTGGCGATGACCGGGGCGATCCGCAAGTACTTCGCCGAGCACCCGGACAAGTTCGATCCGCGCGACTATCTGAAGCCCGCGCGCGAAGCGGCCAAGCAGATCGCCAGGCAACGCTACGAGCAGTTCGGCTGCGCGGGTCAGGCCGCGAAGATCAAGGCCCAGACGCTGCAGGTCATTGCAAAGAAATATGCGGGCGGTGAGCTCGAGCAGGTCGTCCATTGATGCGCGTTGGCCGCGCGTCGCAACCGGGTCCAATCGTTCGATGAGTCCACGTTTTTCCACGAATTCTTTCTGGCGGGCGATTGCGCTGGCCGCTTCGTCGGCGCTGGCCACCCATGCGGCGTTCGGCGCCGACGCGGCGGTCGGGGCGGCTTCGCCCTCGTCCAGCACGTCCGCGACGATGTCGTCGATCGCAGCGGCGGCGGCTGCGGCATCGGCGTTGGCTCGTGCCCCAGCTGCGAGCGCACCAGCACCAGCACCAGTCGCATCTGCCGGGTCTGCCGCGCCCGGCGCATCCGCATCCCAGGCGCCCGCATCGACCGCTCCCGGTGCGTCTGCCAGCGCCACCGGCGAGCCGGTCAACGCGCGTGCGGCCTGCGCGGCGTTGCAAGGATCGCTCGCCGAGTCCGCCGCCGGCCTGAAGCTCGACGGTGCAGCCGTCGACTCGGCCACGTTCGTGCAGTCCGGGACCGCGGCCTCATGCCGAGTGACCGGGAGCGCCGCGCTGGCCGATGCCGGTGCGGCGCCGATCCGCTTTCAGGTCAGCATCCCGAGCGACTGGAACCGCCATGCGATCCAGCTGATCGACGGCGTCGACGCCGCGCAACCGATGGTCGATCTGCGGGCCGCGGTGGCGGCGGGCTACATCGGCTACGGCCTGGCCGGCGGCACCATGCCCGCCAACGCCGATCGCCCGGCGGCAGTCGACGAGCGCATGGTGGCCGCTCAAAAGAAGCTCTATGACGTGACCCAGGAACTGATGGCACGGCGCTTTGGTCGGCTGTCCGACCGGGTGTATCTGGTCAGCGGCGCGGCCGACACCACCGCGCTGGAGCTGCTCAGACGCCATCCCTACGACTTCCGCGGGTTGCTTCTCGACGCCACGGGGGCGTCCGGCAGCGCAACCGCTGCAAAGACGGCCGAGCCCGCGCAGGGCGAAGCCAACGGCATGGCCACGGCGTTCGACGCGAAGTCGGCCTCGGCGGCGTTGGCAACCTACATCGCTGCCGGCGGCAAGATGCTGGTGCTGGGGCCTGCAACATTTCCGCTGACCCTGCGCGGTCTCGGCTTGCCGGCGCCGACGCAGCCGGTGCCGGCCAGCGTGCCCGGTGCAGCGCCCGAGCCGGCTGTGCTGATGGCGTTTCGCGATCTGTTCGAGCGCGCGGGCGACCGGTACCTGCAAGCGTCGGTGCAGCTGTATTCGATGCCGCCAGGTGAGCAACGCATGGCCGAGAAAGAAAAGGTCGACTGGCTGCAGGTGCTGGTCGACTTCGCCGAAAACGCGAAGACACCACCGCCGCTGGCGCAATTGCCGACGCGCCGCTGACGGTTCTGCGCGAGACGCTGAGAAAACCGCGCGACGCCAGCTGCGGTGATTGTTCGACGTTTGCCTCGCCCGAACATGCTGCGCTTTTTCGGTGTTTTCGTTGCGGTGCTGGTGGTGTTGTTCATGGCCGAACTGAGCTGGCCGGCGCAGCATGGGGTGGTGCAGCCGTGGACAGCGCTGCTCGCGCGCGCGGTGGCCGCGCTGCTGCAGTTTTTCGATCCCGATGTGGTGGCCCAGGGCAAGGTGCTGCGCCACGCGAGCAGTGGCGCCGGCATTTCGATCGAGGCGGGCTGCAATGGGGTGGAGGCCTGCCTGATGCTGGTGGCCGCGTTGCTGGCCTACCCTGCACGCTGGTCATCCCGGCTGCTCGGCATCGGCATCGGCCTGATCGCGATCCAGGCGGTGAACCTGCTGCGGATCATCACGCTGTTCTATCTTGCGGACTGGAACCCGCGCGTGTTCGAGTTCGCCCACCTGTACCTCTGGCAGGCGCTGATCATGCTCGACGTGCTGGTGGTCTGGCTGCTTTGGATGCGTTGGGTGGCCCGCACCGAACCCGACGCAGGTCGGTCGGCACAGATGATCGATGTGGCGCGCGCGGCCTAGCTCGATCGGCGAATTTTTTGCACGCACGCTCGCGCTTTTTGCGCTCGCGCTGGCATGGTGGTGGCTGGCGCGCGACATCGTGGTGCTGCCTGCCGCCTGGCTGGCCGAACACGTTGCGCAGTGGGCTTTCCCGGGCTGGGCGCACGGCGTCGAACGCTCGCACGATGTGCTGACGCTGCTGACCCGGCTGTCGATGGTCGCCCCGGACGGCCGCGTCGGCGAGATCGCGCTGGACGTGCAGATGCTCAAATATTGCTACGGCATGCCGCTGCTGGCCGCGTTGATGCTGGCCAGCGCGCCGCACAGGTGGTGGTGGAAACTGCCGCTCGGCTGGCTGATGCTGGTGCCGTTTCAGGCGTGGGGTATGGTGGCCGAATGGCTGCTGCAGGCGGCGCTTTTCTCAGGTCCCGCAGCGGCGGCGCAGGCCGGGTTCGGCACCGTGGCGGCCAACGCGATCGGCGCGAGCTATCAACTGGGTTTTCTGATGTTTCCGACGCTGGTGCCGGTGCTGGTCTGGCTCGCGTTCGACCGCAAGCAGACGACGACCGCGTTGCTGGCGGGTACGCAGTCGGCGCGCCGCGCGCTGTGAAGCGCTGGGTGGCCGCACGCGCAGCGTGCTTGGCCGCCACTGGGTCGCGTCTCCGCATTTTGATCGGCACAGCCCACGCCCCGGAGGCGCCTTGTTGGTTCCACGCTTTAAGCTCGGCGGCTGCGAACCGCCGATGCGCCGCCGTGTGAGCGCGCCTCCCCTTTTCTTCGAGCACTTCCACGTCACCACCGAATCATGCCCAAGACGCTGCACACCTCGTTTTTGCAAAGCCTGCCGTTGCTGGCCCGCGGCAAGGTGCGCGACAACTACGCGGTTGGCGACGACCGGCTGCTGATGGTCGCCAGCGATCGCCTGCAGCGCGTTCGACGTGGTCATGGCCGACCCGATCCCCGGCAAGGGCGCGTTGCTGACCGCGCATGGCGCTGTTCTGGTTCGACAAGCTCGCGCGATCGTGCCCGAACCACCTGACCGGCGACGACCCGAAGACGGTCGTCGCTGCAGGACGAAGCGCGAGCAGATCGAAGGCCGCGCGATGGTCGTGCAAGCGGCTGAAGCCGTTGCCGATCGAAGCGGTGGTGCGCGGCTATCTGGCCGGCAGCGGCTGGAACGAATACCAGCAGACGCAGACGGTCTGCGGCGTGCCGCTGCCGGCGGGCTTGAGCAACGCGAGCCAGCTCGCCGCAGCCGATCTTCACGCCCGCGGCGAAAGCGCCGGCCGGCGAGCACGACGAGAACATCACGTTCGAGCGCGCGGTCGAGCTGATCGGCGCCGAGCACGCGCGGCGCGGGTGCGCGAACTGAGCCTCTCGCTCTACCGCGCAGCCTGCGAGTATCGCCGAGCCGCGCGGCTTCGATCATCGCCGACACCAAGTTCGAGTTCGGGCCGGACGAGGCCGGCCAAGCTCGTGCTGATGGACGAAGTGCTGACGCCCGATTCGTCGCGTTTCTGGCCGGCCGAGCTACGAATGCGCGCGGCCGGGCAGCAACCCGCCGAGCTTCGACAAGCAATTCGTGCGCGATTGGCTCGAGACGCAGCCGTGGAACAAGACACCGCCGCCTCCTGCGCTGCCGCAGGAAGTCATTGGTCAAACGGCGGCGCGGTATGGTGAAGCGTTCGAGCGGTTGACTGCCCACTGACGTCGCCGCCGGCCTCCCGAGGCCAGGGAGGCTGCGCGCGCGTGAGCACGACCCGAAGTCCCGGCGGTGTGGCCCGGCCATCGCCCTGCAACGTGTCGCTCCGTCGTCGTCTGGTCGCCTGCGCGAGCCATTGCATGGTGGAAGCGCCATAGGGCGTCGTGCCATCCGGAGCAAGGTCTTGAGGCAGCAGCATGTGCTGTGCGTGCTCCCTCCACCAACCTGAGCCCATGCAACGCCGGCCATCGAACGATCGAGCCGGCCCTGCACAGCGGCTCCACAAGTGCCTGCAACCGCCTGCCGAAAATTCACTGGGGAGTGGATACTCGGACGTTCGCAGGCCGTTCGAAGAAAGCAGAAACCGCCCATGTCCAGTTTGCCAAAGTATCTCGCCGACCAGCCCGAACGTGCCGATGTCGATGCACGGCGCGGCGCGCTGGTACTCAACTTCGGCACCAATTGGTGCGGTTTCTGCCGGGCATCGTGGCCGCCGGTGGAGCAGGCTTTCCGAGAAAACGGCGCGGGCGTCGAGCACGTGATGGTCGAAGACGGCAGCGGCCGCAAGCTCGGCCGCTCGTTCGGCGTTCGCCTGTGGCCGACGTTGATTTTTTTCCGCGACGGCGTCGAGGTCGCCCGGCTGGTGCGGCCCGCCGACGTGGAACCGGTGGCGCAGGCGCTCGCGCAATTGCAGGGCTGAAGCGATCTTTGCCTACTCGAACCGGCCGTTCGGCAGGTTCATCACGACGATGCAGCCGCAGGCCGTCTCGCGGTTGCCGCTGCGAACGAAAAAAAGTGTGAAGCGAGCCGATAAGCCGGATTCTGTGCGGCCCGGTGCGCTTGCACGCGTCGGGCCGTGACCGCCATCAATCTGGGCCGCCGGTCGCCCGAGCGGCTCGATGCCACCTACCCGCCAGCTTAAGCGGGCCGCCTGATCGCTGGCCTATTTGGTGTTGCTGCGCGCAGAGATTGCCCGTTTCACCCGGCGTCGCGTGTTGCCACGCCCTGCCGACTCGTCTCTGTTGCTCTGATCCTCACCTCGCGGTGGAGAGGCGTTGCCTCCTGCGCTGCCCTGTGCAGTCCGGACGTTCCTCCGGTGCGGTCTTTCGACCCAGCCACCACCCGCAGCGTGGCTGCGAGTGGCGGCTGTCCTGATCCAGGCCATGCACCGGCGGCGGTCTGGCCCGCTTCACACGGCGGATTATGAACTTCGTCGGACGGGTACGTGGCTTGCTGTAGGAGTATTTCCGACACTGGCGTCGACGAGCCATGTCGAACGATCCCCGGATGAACCCATTCCTGCAATCGACTCAGCTGCCAGCGTGGCAGACGCTGCAACCATGACCGATTCGTCGCGTCGGGTCACCGCATGCCTGGACGGCCTGAGCTTGCGCCTGCCGATCGTGGGCGTTGGCGAGGGCGACCTGAAGGTCTGCTCTCCCATTGATGCCCAGCCGTTGGCGCAGTTGCGCACGAGCAGCGAGGCCGATGCGGCCCAGTCGATCCGGGCGCTGCAGCGGGATCGGCCCGCTTGGGCGGCACTGGCCGCGGCGCGGCGCGGCAACGTGCTCCATGGGTTTGCCAATCGGCTGCGCGCGGGCAGCGACGCGCTGGCGTGCCTGATCACGCTGGAAACCGGCAAAGTCACCACCGAAGCGCTCGCCGAAGTGCAGCAGGTGATCGACGAATGCCGCTCGACGGTGGAACGGTTGCAGCGGCTGCCGGGCCTGGCGACCGCAACCGAGGCGCCGGCGCCTTCGACGTTCGAGGACTGGCGCCCGGTCGGCATCTGCGGGGTGATCGGTGCGTTCGACGCGCCGGTGGCCAGCTGGGCGGGCGATGCGGTCTGGGCGCTGGCCTGCGGCAACGGGGTGGTGGCAAAGCCTTCCCGAAAAACGCCGCTGTCGGCAATGGCCGCACACGGCCTGTTGCAGGCTGCGCTGGCCGACGCCGAACCAGGATTCGCCCACGTCGCCCAACTTTGGATCGGCGGGGCCGAGCAGGGCGCCTGGCTGGTCGATCACCCGGCCGTGCAGGTCATCGGCGCGACTGGGTCGCTCGATGCCGTGCGCGCGCTGGCGGTGCGCTGCGCCGCCCAGTTCAAACCGGGCTTTTTCGCGCCGCCCGGCAACCACGCCGCGATCGTGCGGCCCAGCGCCGATCCGGCGGCGACCGCGCGCGCCATCGTGCGCGATGCGACCGGCACCAACGGCCAGGGCTGCGCTGCGCTGCGGCGCGTGTTCGTTCATTCGGATGTCTACGACGTGCTGCTGGCGCGCCTGAGGGTCGCTTATGCCGACCTGCACGTCGGCCACCCCGCCGAGCCCGGCACCCAGATTGGCCCATTGATCGACGCAGCGGCGCATGCGGCGATGGCGGCAACGCTCGCCGACTGCGCACAGCGCGGCAACCGCGTGAGCGGTGGCGAGCGGTTGAACGCCGAGTTGCTGCCGCGCGCCTACTACGTGCGTCCGGCGCTGGTGGAGACCGAAGTGCAGCACGACACCATGAAGACCCAGATCGCCGCGCCGATCCTCTACCTGCAGCGGGTGGATGACCTGGACGACGCGGTCGCGCTGACGAATGCGGTGACGTACGGCCGATCGTCCTGCCTGTTCACCGAATCGCGGACGGAGGCGCAACGCTACGTCTCGCAAATCGGCAGCGGTGGCGGTGTGGTGAGCATGCACATCGGCAGCGCCGGGGCGGCGCAGGGCGAAAGCGGCGCAGAAGAGGACGTCGGTGCCGATGTCTTCGGGCGCCATCTGCGACGCACGACGCGAACGGCCCGTCTCGGCACCACGCAGCCGCTGTCACCCACGCTGCAGTTTGACCGCTGAACGGTAGGTGCGCATCGGCGCAGCGACTTGACTGGCTGCAATATCGAGCCGATCCTCTGGCCCTGACTACGTCTTCAGCTATGGTTTGCGTAGCATCTCAGCGTGTGGCACGCGTCGGCGTTGCCGAAGTTCACGCTCACCCACTCCCCGAATCGATCGCTGCGTTTGCTCCATTCCAACTTCCCGCCGAGCCCCGCTTTCGAACACCTGCACCCGTCGCCGTTGACGGCACCCGGAGTCATCTGCCGAACCCGCGCGCCCGGCCCAGGTCGCTGCGGCTGCGGCAGCCGGTGGCGCGCTTCGAACGCTGAGGGCCGCTTTCATGCGTGACGACGTGGTCGGCGTGATGACGATGGAGGTCAAGGGCAAGAACTCGCAGGCGCGCCATCGACTGGTCGATGCGGCCGTCGCTGCATTCGACCGCATGCTCGACGCCGGCAACGGGCTTCGCGTCGAACTGCTGAACTTCGATGCCCCGCATCTGACGCCGACCGCGGGCGCCCAGGCGCCGCTGGACTTCCTGCGCATCGGCCTGACCGAAAAGCTCGAACGCAACGTCGACTTCCTGCTGGTCGTCACCGAAGTCGACCTGTCGACTTCGACGCTGGCCTGCGCGCTCGTGTTGCCGAGCCAGTTGACCAACATCGGCATCGTGTCGGCCAAGCGGCTCGATCCGCGTTTCCGGGGCGACCGGGCCGACGAAAATTGCATGCGGCAGCGGCTCGCACGGCTGCTGCACACGTTCGGGCATCTGCTGATCCTGCCGCACCACGACGATCCGACGAACGTGATGCACGGCTTCTCAGGGGTGGACGACCTCGACGCGATGGTGCGGCTGACGCCCGCGCAGCGCGGCTTCATGTGCGCTTCGCTGCCGCGCGAGGCACTCGAGCGCACCAGCGTGGGCAGTCGCTGGCGTTTTGCGCTGTCGATGCTCGCAGCCGACTGGCGCAGCATCGCGCATGCGGTCGCCCGCGCGAACCCGTTGCGGCTCGCGGGCCGGCTGCCGACGTTGATCACGGCCGCGCTGTCGGTGATCATCGTTTTGTTTTCCAGCCCTGAGATGTGGGAGGTGACCAGCACCGTCGAGCTCGATCAGCTGCTGTTGTTCTCCGTCGCCGCGATCATGGTTGCCACCGTCGTGCTGTACCGCGCGTTCGCGTTCGGCATCGTGCTGCGGCGCGGCAGGTGGCTGGCCGAATCCACCGTCGTCGCGGGCGCGGCGACCTTGTTGTGCCGGGTGTTCACCTTGGTCTTTTTGTACGCGGCCTTCGCTGCGATCGCGCATTTGGGCATCGTCACGATCGTTCCGCACAAGCGGATGATCACCTGGTCCACGGTCGATCCGGCGATGCGCACGATCGACCACGTCAAGCTCAGCCTGTTCGTCGCGGCGCTCGGCATCCGGGCCGGCTCGCTCGGCGGCAGCGCGGACCGCCCGAACCGCCCGGACCGCGTGCGACGCGTGCTGTTCATTGACGAAGAGACCTGAGCGCGGACAAGGCGTCGGCTGGGTGCGTGCACGGCTTGGGCGTGGGGCCAAACCCGTTGGCACCGATGCGATGCAGGCGGCTGCCGCTATCCTCGAACTTCCCATGCTGCGCCTGACCGAAATCAAATTGCCGCTTGACCACGCGTCCGACGCGGTGCATGCCGCGGCGGCGACCGTGCTCGCGATCGAGCCGGCAATGATTCAGCGGCTCGAACTGTTCAAACGCAGCTTCGATGCGCGCAAGGCCGAGCTGCGGGTGGTCTACACCGTCGATCTCGAACTGACCGACCCGACGCAGGAAACCGCGCTGCTCGCGCGCGTGGCCGGCAACCCACGCATCGCCCGCACGCCCGACACACGCTGGCAGCCGCCGAGGCCCAGCCCGACGCGGTCGGCCCTGCGGCCGGTCGTGGTCGGCTTCGGGCCTTGCGGCATCTTTGCGGCGCTCGCGCTCGCGCAGCTCGGGCTGAACCCCATCGTGCTGGAACGCGGACGCGACGTGCGGCTGCGCACGCGCGACACCTGGGGGCTGTGGCGGCGCGGCGTGCTCGATCCGGAATCGAACGTGCAGTTCGGCGAAGGCGGCGCCGGTACGTTCTCGGACGGCAAGCTCTACAGCCAGATCCGCGACCCGCGCTGGCTCGGGCGCAAAGTGATGCAGGAGTTCGTGGCCGCCGGCGCGCCGCCCGAGATTCTGGTCGCCGCGCATCCGCATATCGGCACCTTCAAGCTCGTCAAAGTCGTCGAGCGGCTGCGGGCGGAAATCATTGCACTCGGCGGCGAGGTGCGGTTCGAACAGCGCGTGTCGGACCTGATTGTCGAAGACGGCCAGTTGCGGGGATTGGTGGTGCAGGACCGCAGCAGCGGCGCGGTCGAGCCGCTGCGCGCCGACCAGGTCGTCATGGCGCTCGGCCACAGCGCGCGCGACACGTTCGAGATGCTGCACGCGCGCGGCGTCGCGATGACGGCCAAGCCGTTTTCGATCGGCTTTCGCATTGAGCATCCGCAAAGTTTGATCGACCGCGCGCGCTGGGGCCGGCACGCAGGGCATCCAGCGCTGGGTGCGGCCGACTACAAGCTCGTGCACCATGTGGACGGCGGCGCGGGCGCGGGCCGCTCGGTCTACAGCTTTTGCATGTGCCCCGGCGGCACGGTGGTGGCGGCCACCTCGGAAGCCGGCCGGGTGGCGACCAACGGCATGAGCCAGTATTCGCGCAACGAACGCAATGCAAACGCGGCGATCGTGGTGGGCATCGAGCCGGCGGATTTTTCAGGGATTGCCGCCTTGTCGGGGGAGTCGTCCGGCTTCGAAGCGATTCACGGCACGGTGCATCCACTGGCCGGCATCGCATTGCAGCGCGCGCTCGAATCGCGTGCGTTCGAGCTCGGCGGCGGCGACTACCAGGCGCCGGGTCAACGCGTCGGCGACTTCCTGGCCGGCCGGGCATCGAGCGGGTGGGGCAGCGTGCAGCCCTCCTACCAACCCGGCGTGCGCCCGATCGATCTGGCCGGTCTGCTGCCCGACTACGCAATCGCCGCGATCCGCAGCGCACTGCCGGTGTTCGGGCGCCAGATCAAAGGGTTCGATACGGAAGATGCGGTGCTGACGGCGGTGGAGACGCGGACCTCGTCCCCGCTGCGCATCGCGCGCGGCGAGTCCGATCTGCAAAGTCCGACCGTGCGCGGGTTGTATCCGGCCGGCGAGGGCGCGGGCTACGCGGGCGGCATCCTGTCGGCCGGCGTGGATGGCATTCGTGTGGCCGAAGCACTCGCGGCGTGGCCGGCGCCGGCTGCAGCGCAGCACGCCCGGGCGGCGGCGTTCTCGCCATAATGAAAACAAGGCCGCGACCGGTCCAGCCGCTGCGGCTGATCTCCAACCGAACACGAGAAAGAGACACCTCATGAAAGTCGACAACATCCTGCAGACGATCGGCAACACCGCGCACGTGCGCATGAACCGGCTGTTCGGCAGCGACGCACAGGTCTGGATCAAGCAGGAGCGCGCGAACCCGGGCGGCTCGATCAAGGACCGGATCGCGCTGGCGATGGTCGAAGCGGCCGAGCAAAGTGGCGCGCTCGAGCCCGGCGGCACCATCATTGAGCCGACTTCGGGCAACACCGGCATCGGCTTGGCAATGGTCGCCGCGGTCAAAGGCTACAAGCTCGTGCTCGTGATGCCCGACAGCATGTCGATCGAGCGCCGCCGGCTGATGCTGAGCTACGGCGCGACGTTCGACCTGACACCGCGCGAAAAGGGCATGAAGGGCGCGATCGCACGCGCGCAGGAACTGGTCGGCGCGACGCCGGGTGCCTGGATGCCGCAGCAGTTCGAGAACGCGGCCAACGTTGCGGTGCACGAGCGCACCACCGCGCAGGAGATCCTGGCCGACTTCCCCGACGGGGTCGATGCGATCATCACCGGCGTGGGCACCGGCGGCCACATCACGGGGTGCGCGAAGGTGTTGAAGGCCAAGTGGCCGAAGCTCAAGGTGTTTGCGGTCGAGCCGACGCAGTCGCCGGTGTTGTCCGGTGGTCAGCCGGCGCCGCACCCGATCCAGGGCATCGGCGCGGGTTTCGTGCCGGGCGTGATGGACCCGAGCCTGCTCGACGGCGTGATTCAGGTCGAAGCGGAAGACGCGCGCGAGATGGCGCGCCGCGCCGCGCGCGAAGAGGGCATGCTGGTCGGCATCTCGTCGGGCGCCACGCTCGCGGCGATTGCGCAGAAGCTGCCCGAATTGGGGGCCGACGCAAAAGTGCTCGGCTTCAACTACGACACCGGCGAACGTTATTTGTCGGTCGAGGGTTTCTTGCCGGCGTGACGACGCGCGCGGACGCGGTCGACCAGCCTGGACTGTCGCCGCGGCCTGCGCGAACAGGTCGCCCGGATCGTTGGTCGCTGACGAGCCCCCGCAGATCGATCCGGGAGAGAGGAAGCAGGACACAGCGCGGCGGCGAAACCATTGACCCGGCACCGCCAGTGCCCCGGTCAATTCGTCGCGAAGCAGTAAAACCGGCCGTTGCCGCCAGTGGTCTTCAACGCTTCCAGGCTGCAGCCCCGCGTGCCGTGCGACGACACCCACGACTTCATCGGTGCCGACTCGTTCAATCCCACGCGGTCGTGATGGCCAACCATCGCCGAGCCTTCCGCACCGCCCTGCGTCCAGTTGCCGCAAGTCACGTCGCCGCCTTGGTCGGCCTTGGCCAGTGTGCCGTCGGCTTGTGAGCCGGTCAGGATGTCGTGCATGTTGACGGGGTCCCCCCGTCCCGCGAGCACCTCGCCTTTTTCGGTCAGCGCGGTCTGCTTGCCCAGCTTGTTGTCGGGGCCGTGCAAGTCGGCCACGTCGCGCGCGATCACGTCGCCTTTGGCGTTTTTCCACGGGCCGTTGCCGATGCGGTCGCGTGCGTTCACGCCTGGGCTCGCACCGTTGGGCATCGTGCTCAGATACGCGCGCCAGGTTTTGCCGCCGGCGCCGACGTTGCTCGCAAGCTGCTGGCAATAACGGTCGGCGCCGATGAGCCCGCCCAGATTCGCTCCTTGGCCCGGATTCGCGCTTACCACGAAGAAGCTCATGTCTTTCTGCGCTTTGACGTCGGGTTGCGCCACCGCGCACGCGGCCAAGGAGGTGACGGTGGCTGCGAGCAGCAGAAGGTTGAGTGTCCGATTCGTTCTCATGGGCTGTTCGTCTCTGGTTGTTGAGGGTTCGATGCACCGGCTCGAAAGGCAGCTGCCGAGGGCCGGGTCAAGCAGAGGTTAACGGATCGGCTGGCCCGGCTTCGCCTCGCCGGGCTCCACGCCGCAAGTCTTGCAGGTGGGATCGCGCGGCACGCGCAGCTCGCTCCACTCCATCCGGCGCGCATCGAGCAGCAGCAGCCGGCCCGCCAGCGACTGGCCAATGCCCACGACGAGCTTCAACGCTTCGGCCGCTTGGCAGCTGCCGATGATGCCCACCAGCGGCGCAAACACGCCGAGCACCGCGCAGCGCGTTTCTTCAGGTGCCTGATCGGGCGGGAACAAGCAGGCATAGCAGGGCGAGCCGGCGTCGCGTGCATCGAACACCGCCAGTTGCCCGTCGAAGCGCAGCGCCGCGCCCGACACCAGCGGCACCCGGTGCGCGACGCATGCGACGTTGACCGCCTGCCGGGTCGAGAAGTTGTCGCAGCAGTCGACCACCACGTCGGCGGCCGCGACCAGTTCACCCAGCAACGTCGCATCGGCCCGTTGCGCCACCGTTCGCACATCGACCTGGTGGTTCAGTGCGCCAACCGCTTGGGCGGCAGACGCCACCTTGGATTGCCCGACGCTGGCTTCGTCGTGTGCAATTTGACGCTGCAGATTGGTCAGGTCGACCACGTCGTCGTCGACCAGCGTGAGGCGGCCGACGCCCGCTGCGCCCAGATACAGCGCAACCGGCGAGCCGAGACCGCCGGCCCCGATCACCAGCAGATGCGCGGCAGCGATCCGCGCCTGGCCTTCTTCGCCGATTTCGTCGAGCAGGATGTGGCGCGAATAGCGCAGCAGTTCGGCGTCGTTCATGGCAATTCGGTGGCGTGGATCGGGGCTGCACAAAACAAAACGGCTGTGGCGCGTCGAGCGCCACAGCCGGTCGTTGGCTAAAAGGGCTGCGCTTAGTTTTCTTTTTTCTCGTCCTTGCGCTCGATCATCGTTTTGCTGACGAGCACCGGGCGGCCTTTGAGCTGATTGATCGCCTGCGCGAGCTGGAAGTCGGTGTCGGAGCCGAACTCGGGCACCTTGCGCTCAGCGATCGGCTTGCGGGATTCTTCTTCGAGCCGCTTGCGCGCTTCTTCACGCGATTTCTCGCGGGCCGGATCGACCACTTCCGGTCCCTGGCCGCTCAGCAGATGCTTTTCGAGGTCGGCTTCGCGCATCCGCAGTGCGGCAAACGGGCTGCCTTCGGCCGTATCGTCGACCATCACATCGGGCACGATGCCCTTGGCCTGGATCGAGCGGCCGCTCGGCGTGTAGTAGCGCGCGGTGGTCAGCTTGAGCCCGGTGTCGGGCCCGAGCGGGCGCACCGTCTGGACTGAGCCCTTGCCGAACGTCTGGCTGCCCATGATCGTCGCGCGGTGATGGTCCTGCAGTGCGCCGGCGACGATTTCGCTCGCAGACGCCGAACCTTCGTTCACCAGCACGATCAGCGGCACTTCTTTCAATGCGGCCGGCAGGCCGCGCAGCGGGTCGGCGCCCGGGCGGCGCAGATAGAACTCCGGCGCCGCCTTGAACACCGATTTGCTCTCCGCCAGCTGGCCGTTGGTGGTGACCACCACCGCGTCGTCGGGCAGAAACGCGGCCGACACCGCGACCGCCGAGTCGAGCAGGCCGCCCGGATCGTTGCGCAGGTCGAGCACGAGGCCCTTCAATTTCGGCTGCTCTTTATAGATCTGCTCGATCTTGCGCACGAAGTCGTCGACCGTGCGGTCCTGAAACTGAGTCAGCCGGATCCATGCGTAGCCGGGCTCGATCACTTTGCCGCGCACCGACTGCGTGCGGATTTCTTCACGCGTGATCGTCACGGGGAACGTGCGGCTCTCGTCCTTGCGGAAGATCGTCAGGTTCACCTTTGTATTGGGCTGGCCGCGCATGCGCTTGACCGCCTCGTTCAGCGTCAGCCCTTTGACGGCCGTGTCGTCGATGCGCGTGATCAAATCATTCGGCTTCAAGCCGGCACGAAACGCGGGTGAGCCTTCGATCGGGGAAACCACCTTGATCACGCCGTCTTCCTGCGAAATCTCGATGCCGACGCCGACGAAGCGACCGGTCGTGCCTTCGCGAAATTCACGGAACGACTTTTTGTCGAAATATTGCGAATGGGGATCGAGCCCGGCGACCATGCCCGAGATCGCATCGGTGATCATTTTCTTTTCGTCGACCGGCTCGACGTAGTCGCTTTTGATCATGCCGAAGACGGCAGACATCTGCTGCAGCTCTTCGAGCGGCAGCGGTGTGAACACGCCGCGCGCCACCGTTTGCAGCGACACCGTGGTCAATGCACCGGTTACCAGACCGACGGAAACCCAGCCGGCCGCCTTGATTTTGTACCCCATCGTCGACCCTTGTTTGCGCGCCATGTCCACTGAGAAACGCTCATGGCACTGTGCCGCGAGCAATATACACCTTGGAAATGCAGCAGCGCGGATGGTTCCCCATGCCTGAGGCCCTGTGGGTGCATCGATGTGATGCAACGCGCACAAATGGCCTTGTTGTCGCAATTAGCAATCGGCGGACTTCAGCCTTTTGACTGTGAAACCATGGCCAGCGCGGCGGCTTCAATCGCTTCGCCATCCCCATGGTAGTAGTGGCGGATCGGGCGCAGGTCGTCGTCGAGTTCATAGACCAGCGGCACACCGTTCGGGATGTTCAGCCCGACGATGTCCGCATCCGATATGTCGTCGAGGTATTTGACGAGCGCCCGCATCGAATTGCCGTGCGCGACCACCAGCGGCCGCTGGCCGCTGCGGATCGCGGGCGCCAGCGTCTCGTTCCAGAGCGGCAGCACGCGCGCGACGGTGTCCTTTAAGCACTCGGTCAGCGGCACCTGCGCCGGGTCCAGCTGCGCGTAGCGGGGGTCGCCTCGCTCCCAGCGCGCGTCGCTGGGTTCCAGCGCCGGTGGCGGCGTGTCGTAGCTGCGGCGCCAGATCAGCACCTGTTCGTCGCCATATTGGCTTGCCGTCTCCGCCTTGTTCAAGCCCTGCAACGCACCGTAATGACGCTCGTTGAGCCGCCAACTGTGCTGCACCGGCAGCCATGTGCGCTCCATCTCGTCGAGGCAGTGCCAGAGTGTGTGCGTGGCGCGCTTCAGCACACTGGTATGCGCCACGTCGAACTCGGCGCCCAGGCTTTTCAGCAGCCGGCCGGCGGCGCGGGCCTGCTGCACGCCGGTGTCGGTCAGCGGTACGTCGGTCCAGCCGGTGAAGCGATTTTCGAGGTTCCAGGTCGATTCACCATGACGGATCATCACCAGCTTGTGCATCGGTTCGGGCTCCTGGGCGACCACGGATCGGCGGCCGCCGGTGTTATTGGGTGGGGGCGGGTTGGGGAAGGGCTGCGTGGTTCGGACAAAACCCCCGCAGGCTTGCGCTCATTCTAGAATTGGCATTTGTGCCCGAAGGAACGCGCCCCTTGAACTTTTTTGTGAACAACTGGTTGCTGATCTTGGTCGCACTGGCTTCCGGCGGTCTGCTGTTGTGGCCGATGATCTCGGCCGCGCGAGGCGGATCGCTGTCGGTGACCGACGCGGTGCAACTGATCAACCGCGAAAAAGGCGTGCTGGTCGACGTCAGCGACGCCGACGAATATGCCAAGGCGCATGCACGCGGCGCCAGGAACGTGCCGTTGGCCGATATGGAAGCGCGCCTGCAAGCCGTGGTGAAAAACAAGGCCGTGCCGCTGATTCTGCTGTGCCCGAACGGCGCGCGGGCTACTCAAGCGCTTGCCACCGCAAAGAAGCTTGGATACCAGCAGCCGCAGACGTTGTCCGGCGGTCTCAAAGCCTGGCGCGAAGCCAACCTGCCGGTCGAAAGCGCCGTTTGAGGATCATCCCATGCAACCTGTCACCATCTACACCACCGGCACCTGTCCTTATTGTCATCGCGCACTTGCGGTTTTGAAGTCGGCTGGTGTCACCGAACTCGACGAGATTCGGGTCGATGACGCACCCGAACAAAAAGCCCGCATGATCGAGCGCAGCGGCCGGCGCACCGTGCCGCAGATATTCATCGGCCAGACCCACGTCGGCGGCTGCGACGACCTCGTGGCGCTGGTGCAGAAAGACGGCCTGCGGCCGCTGCTGTCAGGCATGGCAGCGGGCTGACTGGTTGCCGGGCAGTTCCCTGGCGGTCGCAACCCAATCCGGTGCGGCAGCGAACCGGCTGCTCCGCATTTCCCTTACTCTATTTAATTGCCGGCGTTCAAATTGCCGGCGGAAAGCAAGCTCCAAGAAACATGGCTACCCAAGACACCAACAACGGCAACGGCAACGGCGCTGCCGCCACCGGCAGCAGCGACGCGCCGGTGTTTCAGATCCAGCGCGTTTACTTGAAAGAGGCGTCGCTCGAGCAACCCAATTCGCCCGCGATTCTGCTGGAGACCGCGCAGCCGACCGTCGACATTCAGCTCGGCGTGGAAGCCGGCGCGGCGGCCGATGGCATCTACGAAGTCTCGGTGACGGCCACCATCACGACCAAGATCGGCGACAAGACCGTGTTTCTGGTGGAGGCCAAGCAGGCCGGCATATTCGAGATCCGCAACCTGCCGCAAGAGCAGATGGACCAGGTGATGGGCATTGCGTGCCCGAGCATTGTCTATCCGTATCTGCGCGCGAACGTGTCCGACATCGTCACACGTGCCGGCTTCCCGCCCGTGCACTTGGCCGAGATCAATTTCCAGGCGATGTTCGAACAGCAAAAAGCGCAGGCACAGCAGCAGGCGGGCGGCGAAGGCGACACGCCGCGGATCGTCACCCAGTAGCGATCGGGCGGCTTGCCAATGCCGGCCGCGTCCGTTGTCCGGCATGCGCAAATGGCCTGGAAACATCGGCATAGGCGCTTGAGGTGCTTGAGCGGATGAAGCTCCTTGTCATCGGCGCCGGCGCCTGGGGAACCGCGCTGGCCATTGCCGCCGCGCGCGGTTCGCGCTCGCATCCGACCGCCAAAATGCAGTCGAATGCGGTGACGCTATGGGCACGCGATGCGGCTCAGGCCGATGCAATGCGCAGACAGCGCACGAATGCTCGCTATCTGCCCAATATGCGGCTGCCCGAGGCGGTCTCGATCGCCGCCACGTCAGCCGATCGTTTGTCTGAGTTGGCTGCAATGCACGACCTGATTGTGCTGGCCACGCCCCTCGCGGGTCTGCGTGAGCAGCTGCACCGCCTGGCGGACCTGGATCGACCGATCGCGTGGGTCTGCAAGGGCTTCGAGCCGCCACTGGCCACCACCGGGCAGCCGGCGCTGGGCTTGTTACCTCACGAGGTTTGTGCGCAGGTCGCCCCGCGCCTGCGCGCAGGCGCACTGAGTGGTCCCAGCTTCGCGCAGGAAGTCGCCGCGCATCAGCCCACCGCACTGGTGGCTGCGAGCGCGCACCCGGCCGTTTGCGCGGCCCTGCAGCAGGCGTTTCACGGGCCCGAGTTGCGCATCTATGCGAGCGACGATCTGGTTGGCGTCGAGCTCGGCGGTGCGGTGAAAAACGTGCTGGCGATTGCGACCGGCTTGTGCGATGGCCTGCAGCTCGGCCTGAACGCGCGCGCTGCGCTGATCACGCGTGGGCTGGCCGAGATGATGCGCCTTGGCGTCGCGCTCGGCTCGCGCGCGGAAACGTTCATGGGCTTGTCCGGACTCGGCGACCTGGTGCTGACGGCCACCGGTGACTTGAGCCGCAACCGCAAGGTCGGGCTGCTGCTCGCGCAAGGACGGCCCCTGCCCGACGTGCTGACCTCGCTCGGCCACGTGGCCGAAGGCGTTGGCACCGCACGCACGGTGCTGCAACGCGCGCAGGCGCTGAGTCTGGAGCTGCCGGTCACCGAATGCGTGGTGGCGCTGCTGGATGGCGCAATCGCCCCGGCCGAAGCGGTGCGCCAGCTGATGGCACGGCAGCCGGCGCATGAGCCGGGTTGAGCCGCTTCACCCGGCAGCGTCGGCCATCACTGCAGGCGCTGCTGGCAACGGGTACCGAAGTCTCTACTGCGCAGCGATGGGCTGCGCGGCGGCGTCCGACGGGTCGCCCCGCGCCGGCAACCCGTGTGCAGCACCATCGCCGTCGTCTTCTTCCAGCAAGAATCCGCCGCTTTGGTGCGCCCACAGCCGCGCATACAGGCCGCCCAGCGCGAGCAGGCTGCGGTGGTCGCCCTGCTCGACGATGCGGCCCTGGTCCAGCACCACCAGCCGGTCCATCGCCGCAATTGTCGACAGTCGGTGCGCGATCGCGATCACCGTCTTGCCCTGCATCAGCGTGTTCAGGCTGGTCTGAATCGCCGCTTCCACTTCCGAATCCAGCGCGCTGGTGGCCTCGTCCAGCAGCAAAATCGGCGCGTCCTTCAGCATCACGCGCGCGATTGCGATCCGCTGGCGCTGGCCGCCCGAGAGCTTCACGCCGCGCTCGCCGACGTGCGCGTCGTAGCCGGTGCGGCCCTTCGGGTCGGTCAGCTGCGCGATGAAGTCGTCGGCTTCCGCACGCGCCGCGGCCGTGTGCATCATCTCGTCGCTCGCATCGGGCCGGCCGTAGAGGATGTTGTCGCGCACCGACCGGTGCAGCAGCGACGTGTCCTGCGTGACCATGCCAATGTGGCTGCGCAGGCTGTCCTGCGTGACGTGCGCGATGTCCTGGCCGTCGATCAAAATGCGGCCGCCCGACAGGTCGTAGAAGCGCAGCAGCAGGTTCACCAAGGTCGACTTGCCGGCGCCGGAGCGGCCGATCAGCCCAATCTTCTCGCCCGCGCGCACCGTGAGCGAGAAGTCGTCGATCACGCGCGTGGGACCGCCGTAGCCGAACGTAGCCTGCTCGAATCGCACCTCACCTTGCACGGCGGCGAGCGGCTTTGCATCGGGCGCATCCAGCACGGTGCGCGGGCGCGTGAAGGTGGCGATGCCGTCCTGCACCGTGCCGAGGTTCTCGAACAGCTCGGTCATCTCCCACATGATCCAGTGCGACATGCCGTTCAGCCGCAGCGCCATGGCGGTTGCCGCCGCCACCGCGCCCGCACCGACCGCGCCGAGCGACCACAGCCATAGCGACATGCCGGCAACGGCCGCGATCAACGCCATCGACAGCGCCTGGTTCACGATCTCGAAGCCGCTGACGAGCCGCATCTGCGCATAGCCCGTCACCGCGAATTCCTGCATCGCGGAGTGCGCAAACTGCGCCTCGCGCCGTGTGTGCGAGAACAGCTTGACGGTCGCGATGTTGGTGTAGGCATCGCTGACCCGGCCCGTCATCAACGAGCGCGCATCGGCCTGCTCCTTGCCCACGCGCGCCAACCGAGGCACGAAGTAGACGACCGCCAATACGTAGAGACCGAGCCAGATCGCAAACGGCCAGATCAGCCGCAGATCGAACGACGCGGCGAGTGCCACCATCGTCAGGAAATACACCGCGATGCCGACGAGCACGTCGGACAGCGTCAGCACCACGTTGCGCACCGCCAGCGACGTCTGCATCACCTTGGTCGTGATGCGGCCCGCGAATTCGTCCTGGTAGAAGCTCAGCGACTGGCCGAGCATCAGCCGGTGAAAGTTCCAACGCAGCCGCATCGGCAGGTTGATCGCGATCGTCTGGTGCTTGACGATCGTCTGCAACGCGACCGCCAGCACGCTGGCCGCCAGCACGACGGCCAGCCAGAGCAGCACATCGCGGTGCTCACTCCAGAACCGACCCGGCTCGAAGTTCGCGAGCCAGTCGACGATGCGGCCGAGGAACGCGAACAGCAGCGCCTCGAACGCACCGATCGCTGCCGTGACCATCATCATCAGCAACACATGGCGCCGCGCGCCGTGGGTGCAGGCCCAGATGAAGGCCAGCGGGCCGCGCGGCGGCAAGGTCGGCTCGGGTTCCGGATAGGGTTGCAGCAGTCGTTCGAACCAGCGGAGCAAGGGTGGCTTTCAGAGAAATGGGAGAAGGAAAGGGCAAGTGGCGAGGGCCGCGAAGAGGGCCGCTGTGCGCGAAGCACGCAGCGAGGTGAACCCTGTCGGCGTTCCGAGCAGCCAAAACAGGCGCCGGGCATCTTACGGCGGCTGCCATTGCCCGCGCGGCACGCAAGGCCGCCCGAATCGTTGACACATCCGGCCCGTGCGCCATAGAGTGCAGCGAAAACGACGACAAAAAACTGAAGAGGAGACATCGATGAAGATTTGCTGGACGTTCCCGCTGCTGGCCGCTCTCGCGCTGCCCACCCACGCAGCCGACCCCGACCCGAGCACCATGGCGATCGTGCGCGACACCGACCTCCAATGGGCCGAGCACCCGGTCGCCAAAGGCCTGAGCCAGGCAGTCGTCTACGGCGACCCGTCCAAGCCCGGCATGTACGTCGTGCGCGTGAAGTTCGCGCCAGGGGTCATGTCGCCGCCGCACTTTCATCCCGAGGAGCGCTATGTGCTGGTGCTCAAAGGCACCTGGTGGACCGGTGCCGGGCCAAAGTGGGACAAGGAGGCAACGACGCCGCTGCCCGCCGGCAGCTTCGCCGTGCACCACCCCAACAAGATTCACTACGACGGTGCCAAGGACGAAGAAGTCATCGTGCAGATCTCCGGCATCGGCCCGAGCGGCACCACCCTGGTGGATGAGACCGGCAAGCCGAAGTGATCAACCAGGTGCGATGAGTCCCGTCATTCCAGCGTGTTCGATTCGAAGGAGAACCTCGTGAATGTTGCGATGAACGTGAACGGCAAGCCGGTTTCGGTCATTGCCGACGACCCCGACATGCCGCTTCTGTATGCGCTCAGAAACGATCTCGACCTGCACGGCCCGCGCTTCGGCTGCGGACTCGGGCAGTGCGGCTCGTGCACGGTGCATATCGATGGTCGGGCGATGCGCTCCTGCGTGACACCGGTCCGCTTCGCGCAGGACAAGCAGGTCGTCACGCTCGAAGGCCTCGGCACACCGGACAAGCCGCACGCGCTGCAGCAAGCCTTCATCGACGAGCAGGCGGTGCAGTGCGGCTACTGCATCAACGGCATGGTGATGCAGGCGGCCAGCCTGTTGAAAGAGCACACCCAAGCCCAGCGAGGCGCAGATTCGCCAAGCGCTTGCGAACAACCTGTGCCGCTGCGGCACGCATGTGCGGATCGTGCGCGCCGTGCAGCGCGCTGCGGAGAAGCTGGCATGAGTGCGCACCACCCCTCCCTCGAAGCTGGACGCCCGCTGGACGCACCCGAGACCGATGCCGGCTTCGATGCCTTGCGCCGCCGCGTGCTGCTGACCGGCGGCGCGCTGTTCGTCGGCTTTGCCAGCGCCCGCGCACGCGCAGCCGAACTCACCACATCGGACCCTGATGAAAAAGCCGGCGTCACGCCCGAGCAGAAGCTGCCCGGCAAAGACCAGCGGGCCTCCGTGCCCGACGGCGTCGATGGCTTCCTCGCGATCGATGCGAGCGGCAAGGTCACGGTGTACTCGGGCAAGGTCGATTTGGGCACCGGTGTCAGGACCGCGATCGCGCAGATGGCCGCCGAAGAGCTGTCGGTGCCGATGTCGCAGGTCGAGGTGGTGCAGGGCGACACTTTGCTCACGCCCGATCAGGGGCCGACCTACGGCAGCCTGTCGATCCAGGTCGGCGGCGCGCAGATCCGGCTTGCGGCTGCGACCGCGCGCGATGCGATGCTGGGTCTCGCGGCGCAGCGGCTGAAGGTCGCCAAAGACCAATTGACGATCGCCGCCGGCAACGTGCGGCCCGCGGCCGGCGGCGCTGGCATCGGCTACGCGCAACTCGTCGGCGGCACGAGCTTCAATCTGAAGGTCGACAAGAACGCCAAGGTGAAAGACCCGAAAGATCACACGATCGTCGGCCGGTCGGTGCCGCGCCTCGACATCCCGGACAAGCTGTTCGGCACGTTCACCTACATGCAGGACTTCAAGCGCGACGACATGCTGCACGCGCGCATCGTGCGGCCACCTGCGATGCAGGCCGAGCTGCAGTCGGTTGATGACTCCGCCTGCAAGTCGGTCGCAGGCTATCGCCGGCATGTGCGCAAGGGCAGCTTCCTCGCGGTGCTGGCCGATACCGAATGGGGCGCGATCAAGGCGAGTCGCGCGATTCAAGCGAATTGGTCCGACTGGGCGGGGCTGCCCGACGAGTCGAAGCTCTGGGAGCACGTGCGCAGCACCCAGGTCGCCAAGTCGGAGGACCTGCAGAAGACCGGCGACACCGCCACCGCAATGAAGACGGGCGATGCGAAGACCCTGTCCGCCACCTACGACTTCGCGATTCACACGCACGGCTCGATCGGCCCGTCCTGCGCGGTCGCTGAATATCGCGATGGGCAACTCACCTGCTGGACCGCGTCGCAGCAAACGCATCTGCTGCATCGGCAATTGGTGCAGATGCTCGGCATGAAGCCCGAGAACGTGCGCTGCATCTACATTGAGGGCGCCGGCTGCTACGGGCGCAACGGCCACGAGGACGCCGCATCCGACGCCGCGCTGCTTGCGCTGGAGACGGCTGGCCGGCCGGTGCGCGTGCAGTGGATGCGGCAGGAGGAGCACGGCTGGGACCCGAAAGGCCCGCCGACCCTGATCGACTACCGCGCGGCGGTCGGCGCGGACGGCGCGGTGCTCGCATGGGAATCCGAAGCATTCCTGCCGGACCGGCCGAAAGAGATCGCGGTCACCTTGCTCACCGCCGAGATGGCGGCGTTGCCTCATTACGCCGCGCATCCGGGCAACATTCATCAGGGTCTCGCGATTCCGTACGACCTGCCGAACATTCATGCGCAGGCGCGCTGGCTCGGCTCGACACCGTTTCGGCCGTCCTGGATTCGCACCCCGGGGCGAATGCAGAACACGTTCGGCAACGAGAGTTTTCTGGACGAGATTGCGGCATCGAAAGGCCTGGACCCGTTCGAGTTCCGCGTCAGGAACCTGAACGATCCGCGCGGTCTGGAAGTGCTCGAGCGCCTGCGCAAGCTGAGCAACTGGCAGCCGCGCAAGGCGGGCATGCGGGCCAGCGGCGATGTGATGACCGGCCGCGGCGTCTCCTACACCAAGTACGAACTGGTGCGCACCTACGTCGGCGTGGTGGCCGATGTCGAAGTCGATCGCAGGAGCGGCAAGGTTACGGTCAAGAAGCTGTACGTCGCGCACGACTGCGGCCAGATCATCAACCCCGATGGCCTGCGCAATCAGATCGAAGGCAACATGCTCCAGACCGTGAGCCGCACCTTGCTCGAAGAGCTGAAGTTCGATCGATCCACGGTCACGAGCACCGATTGGGCGAGTTATCCGATCCTGCGCTTTCCGGACGTGCCGCAAGTGGTGATGGAGCTGATCGACCGCCCCCATGAAAAGCCCTGGGGGGCGGGCGAGCCGTCCGCCGCGGTGGTGCCATCGGCGATCGGCAACGCGGTGTTCGATGCGACCGGCGCACGGCTGCGTTCGGTGCCCTTCCTGCCGGCCAAGGTGCTGGCGGCGCTGTAGCCGACGGGGCGCACGCGTGACGGGCACACGCGTGCTGCAGAGCCGATGTCGGAGGCGCTTGACATATGCCGCTCAACTGCTATCGTATACAGAATACAAAGCACGCTGAAGCCCATTCCGAAACCTCGGCATGGTCGCCCAACTCATCAAGCTGCAAGTTGCGCCGGACCTGGTCGATCAGGTCTACCAGGCGCTGCTCGACGCCATCAGCGGCGGCACCCTGGCTCCGGGGGTGCGCATCACGCAGGACGAGTTGGCGGCGCGGTTTTCCGTCTCGCGTCAGCCGGTGCTGCAAGCGCTGCGGCTGTTGAAGCAAGACGGGCTGGTGCAGGACGCACCAGGCCGCGGGCTGCAGGTGGCGCCGCTGGAGCCACGCGCGATCGACCATTTTTATCAGGTGCGCGGTGCGCTGGATGCGCTGGCTGCGCGGCTCGCGGCCGAGCGCGGTGCCGTGCTGAGTGCGGGACTGATCGAGCGCGGTCGGGAAGCGGCGCGCGGCCACAGCGTGTCGGCCATGATCGATGCCGACATCGCGTTTCACCGCGCCATTTATGCCGCTTCCGGCAATCCGCTGATCGAGCGCAGCGCGCAGCCGCACTGGGTGCAGTTGAAGCGCGTGATGGGCGCGGTGCTGCAGTCCTCACGCCAGCGCGAGCCGCTGTGGGATGAGCACGAACGCATCGCCGAAGCGATTGCCCAGCGCGACGTCGCACGTGCCACCGCCTTGATCGAGCACCACGGTGCCCAGGCCAGCGGCAACCTGCAGCAGCGACTGCAGGCGATGCTGGCCCTGGCCGCAACGCATTCGAACGACAACATTGAAAACAGCAACGACAAAGGAGTGATCCCATGAAACTGACCGCAGCGCAACGCGAACAATTCGACCGCGACGGCTATCTGTTCTTCCCCGGCCTGTTCAGCGCCGAAGAAACCGCCACGCTGACCGACGCCGTGCCCGAGATTTACAGCCGGCGCGAGGCCTACAACGTGCGCGAAAAAGGCAAGGACGCGGTGCGCACCAACTTCGCCGCGCACATGTACAGCAAGCCGTTCGCCAAGCTCGCGCGCCACCCGCGCATGATCGAGCCGGTGCAGGAGCTGTTCGGCGAGGAGCTCTACATGCACCAGTTCAAGATCAACGGCAAGGCCGCGTTCGACGGCGACATCTGGCAGTGGCACCAGGACTACGGCACCTGGCTGAACGACGACCAGATGCCGACCGAACGCGCGATGAACGTCGCGATCTTTCTGGACGATGTGACCGAATACAACGGCGCGCTGATGTTCATCCGCGGCAGCCACAAGCGCGGCGTGGTCGATGCGAAGCACGACCTGACGACCACCAGCTATCCGCTGTGGACGCTCGACAACGAACTGGTCGACAAACTGGTCGAGCGCGGCGGCGGCCCCGGCCGGTTCGGCGCGGACGGCAAGTACACCGACGGCGGCCTGATCTCGCCGAAAGGCCCGGCCGGCTCGATGATCCTGTTCCACAGCTGCCTGGTGCATGCGTCGGGCTCGAACCTGTCGCCGTTCGACCGGGTCAGCGTCTATCTGAGCCTGTGCGCGGTGTCGCAACCACATCCGCCGCTTCAAGCGGCCCGAATACATCGCGCACCGCGACTTCGCGCCGATCGAATGCCTGCCCGACGACTGCCTGCAGCGCGACTATCCGGTCGATCTGCCTTGGAAAGACGGCGTGCCGGCCAGCGCGCTCGAGACCTCGAACGAATCGCAGGAAGTCGCCGCATGAGCCTGTTCAACAAACTCCAGCAACGCGCTGCCGACAAGCAGCCGATCCGCATCGGCCTGATCGGTGCCGGCAAGTTCGGCTCGATGTACTTGGCGCAAATCCCGCGCACGCCGGGCGTGCATCTGGTCGGGATTGCGGACCTGTCGCCCGACGGCGCACGGACCAATCTGGCCCGCGTCGGCTGGAAGGACGAACGCACGCGTGCGGCCAGCCTGGACGATGCGATCGCGAAAGGCACAACGCACATCGGCGAGGACTGGCAGGCACTCGTCAGCCATCCGCAAATCGACATCGTGGTTGAATGCACGGGCCACCCGATCGCGGCCGTCGAGCACTGCCTGCGCGCGTTTGACCACGGCAAGCACGTCGTCAACGTGACGGTCGAGGCCGATGCATTCTGCGGCCCACTGCTGGCGCGCAAGGCGCACGAGGCGGGCGTGGTCTATTCGCTCGCATTCGGCGACCAGCCCGCGCTGATCTGCGATCTCGTCGACTGGGCACGCACCTGCGGCTTCCCTGTGGTGGCCGCCGGCCGTGGCCACAAATGGCTGCCGCATTTCTCCGAATCGACACCCGAGACGGTCTGGGGCAATTACGGCCTGACGCCGGAGCAAGCCAAGCGCGGCGGGTTGAACCCGAAGATGTTCAACAGCTTTCTCGACGGCTCGAAGCCGTCGATCGAAAGCACGGCGGTGGCCAACGCCACCGGCCTCACGGTGCCGAGCGACGGCTTGCTGTATCCGCCTGCGAGCGTCGCCGACATTCCGATGGTCACGCGCCCGAGGAGCGAAGGCGGCGTGCTCGAGCGCAAAGGCATGGTCGAAGTGATCTCGTCGCTGCAGACCGACGGCACGCCGATCGAGTACGACATCCGCATGGGCGTCTGGGTCACGGTCGAAGCCGAGACCGACTACATCAAGAACTGCTTCGAGGAATACAACGCGCACACCGATGACAGCGGGCGCTATTTCACGCTGTACAAGCGGTGGCACCTGATCGGCCTTGAAGTCGGCATGTCGGTCGCGAGCGTCGCGCTGCGTGGCGAGCCGACCGGCGTCGCGCAGTGCTGGAACGCGGATGTCGTGGCGACGGCGAAAAAGGATCTCAAGCCCGGCGACCTGCTCGACGGTGAGGGCGGCTACACGGTCTGGGGCAAGCTGCTGCCGGCGGAGACATCGCAGCGCATTGGCGGCGTGCCGTTGGGGCTTGCGCACGACGTCAAAGTCACGCGACCGGTGAAGAAAGGCCAGAGCCTGAGCTGGGCCGACGTCGCGATCGACACCGCGACCGATGCGTACAAGATCCGGCGCGAGATGGAGCAACTGTTTGCTGCGCCCCTGCGCAAAACCGCTTGACAGGTCCACCGCGATGTTCGATCTGCTGATCCGCCATGCGCTGCTGTTCGACGGCAGCGGCGCCGAGCCGTCCGTGCAAGACCTTGCGGTACAGGACGGCCGCATCGCCGCGATCGGCCCCGGCCTGAGTGGAGAAGCTCGCAAAGTCATCGATGCCGATGGCCTCGCGCTGATGCCCGGCATCATCGACAGCCACACGCATTTCGACGCGCAAATCACCTGGGATCAGACGCTCAAACCCTCGCCCGCACTCGGCGTGACAACCGCCGTGATCGGCAACTGCGGCTTCACGATCGCGCCGTGCCGGCAAGCAGACCGCGACATCACGATGCGCAACCTGACGCAGGTCGAAGGCATGTCGCTCGATGTGCTGAAACGCGGCATCGACTGGGGCTTCGAGACCTTTCCCGAGTACCTCGCGTTGCTGAAGCAGCGTGGCAGCGCGATCAACGTCGCGGCCTACATCGGCCATTCGTCGGTGCGCACCTACGTGATGGGTGCCGACGCATCGCACCGCGAAGCCAGCGATGAGGAGATCGCGCGCATGCAGCAGATCGTGCGCGATGCGATGGCGCACGGCGCGGTCGGCTTTGCGAGCAGCACGAGCCCCGCGCACAACGGGGAGGGCGGACTGCCGATGCCATCGCGGCTGGCCGACGAGCGCGAGATGACCGCGCTGGTCGAAGCAATGGGCGAGGGAGGCCACGGCGTCTATATGCTGACCAAGGGCGGCCACACGCCGGTGCCGTATCTCGAATCGCTGGCCGAGCGCAGCGGCCGGCCCGTGATGATCGCCGCGCTGCTGCACAACAGCACCAATCCGGGCGGGGTGTTCAAGGATCTCGATGCGATCACGGCAGCCAACGAGCGCGGCCATCGACTGCTCGGACAAGTTTCCTGCTGCCCGCTCACGATGGATTTCACGCTCGCGTCGCCGTATCCGGTCGAAGGGCTGCAAAGCTGGAAGCCCGCGCTGTCGCTGACCGGCGAGGCACTCAGGCGCAAGCTCGCGGACGCCGACTTCCGTGCCGATGTGCGCGCCGAGATCGCAGCGGCGAGCAGCTTCCGCTTGTTCAACGGCGAATGGGACAAGGTGCAGGTGGTCGAGACCACTAGGCCCGAGCACGCACGCTACGAGCAGACGTCGGTTGCGCAGATCGCCGCTTCGCAACGTCGCGATCCGCTCGACGTGATGCTCGATCTGGCGCTCGCCGAGGACCTGCGCACGGTGTTCACCGCGCAGTTGCTCAACAGCGACGAAGACGCGGTCGGACGCATGCTGAACCACCCGCACAGCATCGTCTCGCTGTCCGATGCGGGCGCGCATCTGACGTTCTTCAACGACGCCGGCTTCGGCCTGCATCTGCTCGGCCACTGGGCGCGGGCGCTGGGCGCAATGCCGATGAGCGAAGCGGTGCGCCGCGTCACCTCGCATCCGGCCGGCGTGTTCGGCATGCGGGACCGGGGGCTGCTGCGCGAAGGACTTGCCGCGGATCTGTTGCTGTTCGATCCGACCACGGTCGGGCGCGGGCCGAAGCGGCGCGTGCACGATCTGCCCGGCGGCGCGGCGCGGCTCACGACCGATGCGGTCGGCGTGCACGGCGTCTGGGTGAATGGGCAGCAGGTGGCGAACGCCGACGGACTGCTGGCCGACGTGCCGCGCGCGGGCGCGTTATTGACCGAGTTCGCGGGGTGACGGCGATTCACCTCCGATCCGGCCAACGCGGCAGCAGGGCTGCAGCGTGCGTAACGAGCCTCAGGCGGTCGCCATCTCGCGGTGCACTTCGGCTGCAATCGCGTACGAATCGAGCCGCGCCTGCTGGTCGAAAATGCCGCTGGTCAGCATCAATTCATCCGCGCCGGTGCGCTCGATGAACGCGGCCATTGCATCGCGCACTGCCTCCCTTGAGCCAACCGCCGCGCACGACAGCACCGAGTCGAGCAGCATGCGCTCGGCTGTGCCGACCTGCTCATAGTAGCCGTGCACCGGCGGCGGCAGCCGGCCCGGCCGCCCGCTGCGCAGGTTCACGAATGCCTGCTGCCAGGAGGTCGCCAGAAAACGCGCCTCCTCGTCGGTGTCGGCAGCGAACATGTTGAAACCGAGCATCACATGGGGTTTGGCCAACTGCTTCGACGGCTTGAAGGTTTGGCGATAGATGGCGATTGCATCCATCATCTGCTGCGGCGCGAAGTGCGACGCGAACGCATACGGCAGCCCGAAGTGGGCCGCCACTTGCGCGCCGTAGGTGCTGGAGCCCAGGATCCAGATCGGCACTTCCAGTCCCATGCCTGGCACCGCGCGCACCGGCTGGCGCGGCTCTTTGCTGAAATAATCCATCAGCTCGAGCACGTCCTGCGGGAACTGGTCCGCGTCCGAATCGAGATTGCGCCGCAAGGCGCGCGCGGTGCGTTGGTCCGAGCCCGGCGCGCGGCCCAAGCCCAGGTCGATGCGGCCCGGATGGAGCGACTCGAGCGTGCCGAACTGCTCGGCGATCACCAGCGGCGAATGGTTCGGAAGCATCACGCCGCCCGCGCCGATGCGAATCTTTCTGGTGCCCGCGCCGACGTGCGCGAGCAGCACCGCAGTGGCCGCGCTCGCGATGCCGGGCATGCCGTGGTGCTCGGCCAGCCAGTAGCGCGTGTAGCCGAGCCGCTCGCCGGCTTGCGCAAGCGCGAGCGAGTTGCGAAACGATTGCGCGGCGTCGCTGCCTTCGCAGATCGGGGACAGGTCGAGGATGGAGAGTTCGGTCATGCGTCGATGATCGCGCGAAAGCAGCGTGCGCGCAGGAACGGGGTATTGCGGACGCCGACGGCGGCCGATCTCCCAACGGGTCGTCAGCGCCCGGTTCGAGAGCAACGATGCGACCCGGCGATTCCCGACCCACACCGTGCCGGCGTCCCTATTTCTTCATGCCCTTGCCCCAGTCGGCAATCGCTGCGGCCACATGGCCCGGCGTCTCGAACACGCCGCCGGGCCGCGCCCGGGACGATCGCGAGCGTCGACTTCGGAATCGCCTCGATCTTGTCCAGCTTCGAACTCGCATCGGGCCGGTTCGCGAGCACCAGCGCACCGCCGAGGGCGCCGTCCTTGCTGGCCTGCTTCGGCCGGGCTCGCGGCAGCAGCGACGGTGTCGATCAACACCATCCCGCGAAAACCCCCTGCGGTGTCTGCCGGTACATCGACCGCACGGCCGGCCCGCCCATCGACAGGCCGCCGTTGATGGCCTTGTCGATGCCGAGCTTGTCCATCACTGCAGTCGCATCCTTCGCGCAGGTGTCCACTTCACCACGTCGGCGTCCGCTCTTGCCGTCGCCGCGTTGGTGTGATTCTGGTCGGCTTGCAGCGCATCGCGGACCCGCGCGAACAGCGCGCCGGACAGCGGATAGCCGTGTGTATCAGCAACATGGCCGCTTGCCGCGGGCTTCATAAAAGATTTCTGCGCCACTGGCTTCGGCAAATTCGCCAAAGCGCTGCGCCGGTGCCTGCAGGGCCGATACCTCGGGCGCCTTGAGGCTTTGATTGACGAGCGCTTGGCTGGCCGGTGCAGCATTCGCGTTGGCGAGCAACAGCGCCGAACCCAGCAGTGCGATAGGGGAGAGCAATCGGGCACGGGCAAACACGGGGACCCTTGCAGGTTCTCGGAACCACCGCGTGGCAAGCGCAGTGCCCCGGACCGGCCGCCGTGGCCTCCCGGCAGACCCGCATGAACCGCTATCGCGACAGCGCCCGCCGCATCCAGTAGCTCAACCCGTCCACCAGCGCGACCAGCACCAGCATCGCGATCAGCACGGTGGCGGTGCGCCCCATCTGGAACAACCCCATGTGAAACGCGAGCAATTGCCCGAGCCCGCCCGCACCCACCACGCCCAGGATCGCAGCCGCCCGGATGTTGTTCTCCCACCGGTACAAGGTGTAGGAGATGACCTGCGGCAGCACCTGCGGCAAGGTCGCATAGAAAAACACCGCGACCGGCCCGACGCCGTGCGTGCGCAGCGCGGTGGCCGACTCGGGCGGGGCGTTCTCGATGCTCTCGGCGAACAACCGACCGAGCACGCCGGTCGTGTGCAGCGCCAGCGCCAACGTGCCGGCCAGCGGCCCCAGGCCGGCCGAGATCAACAGCAGCGCGGCCCAGACCAGCTCCGGCACCGCGCGCAGCGCGTTCAGCAGCAGCCGCGTCGGCCCGCGTGCAAACGCCCGGTCGCCTGGATGCGTGCGGCTGGCCGGCAGCGCAAGCATCAGCCCGAAGATGCGCCGCCAGCAACGTGCCGATGCCCGACATCGCGAGCGTCTCCCAGGACGCGCGCACCACCTTCTGCACGAACCCGGCCGAGAAATCCGGCGGAAAGAATTCGCCGATGAAACGTGCCCATGCTGCGCATCGCATCGAGCGACAGAAACGCAGTCCACTGCAGGTCCAGGCTCCAAAAGCTCAAGCCCCCGAGCAGCAGCAGCGCGAGCAGAAACCAGCACGCCTTGCAGCGCGCACCGAACAGCGGCGGCGGCAGGCGATACGGGTGATTCGCTGCCGGGCGACCGAGTCGACGCGCGGCGGCGTCAGCGGTTTCTGGCGACTCAGGCATGGGCCGCTTCGGTGCCGCTTGCCGCCACGCAGCGCTTTGCTCGCAGCGCCGGCAGCCGCCGACGTCGAAGGCCGGCAACCGCTCGGGGTCTTCATGCCAGCGCCTGCCGCAGCCACGCACTCACCTTGTCCGCCAGCCCGACCAGCAGCACGAAGACGATCAACATCGTTGCGACCTCACCGCCCGCGAACATCTTGGTCGAGTTGTCCAGTTGCTGGCCCAAGCCGCCCGCGCCGACGAAGCCGAGCACGACCGACGAGCGGATCGCGCATTCCCAGCGATACACGGTGTAGGACGTGAGTTCGGCCGCATTCTGCGGCAGCAGGCCGTAGCACAGCGCCTGCAGCCGGCCACTGCCGTTTTGCAGCAGCGCGCGGGTCGGCGCCGCCTCACCGCTTTCCAGTATGTCGCCGTACACCTTGCCGAGCATGCCGCCGTAGGTGAGCGCGATCGCCAGCACGCCGGCTGTGGGCCCGAGCCCGACCACGCGCACGAACACCAGCGCCCAGACCAGTTCCGGGATGCTGCGCAGCAGCACCAGCAGCCAGCGAAAGCCTTGTCGAAACACGGCCGGCGCCGGGTCCATCCGTCCGGACAATGCGGAGATCGACAGCGCGCGGGTCGACAGCAGCGTCGCGGGGATCGCGACGAGCAGCGCGAGCGTGATGCCGGCGGTGGCGATCGCCACCGTCTGCCATGTTTCGCGCGCGACCAGCAGCAAAAACTCGGGACCGATCGCGGGCGGGAAGAACGACGACAGAAACGCCCACGTCGGCCCACGGCTGCCCTCATCGAACAGGATCCAGGGCCGGAACTCGGCCGCCACCAGCATCGGCCAGAGCACGACAAGCGCCGCGGCCAGCCAGAACAGGCGGCCGAGCCAGGCGGGATCGCGCTGCGCCGGCGCGGGTGCGGGCCGGAGGGACGCGATGGTCGGCGGCATCGGTGCGAAAGAGGGGCGGCAAACGACGCACCGGCCGCTTCAGCGGCAGTGCATCACCGCGGATTGCGGTCTGGCGTTGGCGGACAGCGGCGCATCATCGATGGCGGGGTTGGCGCCGCCGGTCAGCTCATCCTCATGCTGCGAATACAAGCGGCCGAGTTCCTCACGCCCGACCTGGGCGGTCGGCAGATCGAACAACACTTCGCCTGCGCGCAGCCCCAGAATGCGCGGGAAATGCGCAAGCGCCGTGTCGACCTGGTGCATCGTCGCCAGCAGCGTCACGCCGCGCTCGCGTGCCATCATCGGTCAGCGCGCCGATCGCCTGCTCGGACCGGGTCGGGTCGAGCGCGGACAGCGGCTCGTCGACCAGCCACAGCGTGGCCGGAGACAGCAGCGCACGCGCCAGGCCGACGCGTTGCCGCTCGCCGCCGGACAACCGGTCCACGCGCGCGAACAGCTTGTCGGCCAGATCGAAGCGTTCCAGCGCCGCATGCGCGCCCGCGATGTCCTTCGGATAGAACAGCGAGCGCAGGCTGGTGCCCAGGCTCCAGCGTCGGCAGCCGGCCCGCCAGCACGGCGGTCACCACGCGCTGACGCGGCGGCAGCGGCGGCACCTGCGGCGCCAGGAAAAGCCGGCCGCGCAGGCGCTGCAACGCGCGCGTGGACAGCGCCCAGACGTCGGTGCCGTCCAGCCCACCGTCCCGCCGACGGCCGCAGCGCCGCGCCCAGCCGCCTGCAGCAGCGTCGTCTTGCCCGCGCCCGACGGGCCGATCACCGCGACCTGCTCGCCGGCTGCCATCGCGAGCGAAAGCCGCGCAGCGCTGGCGCCGCGCGCGGCGCCGCCGGGTGGCGCGCCTGCACGCCGTGCAGCTCGAGCTTCAAGCGTCAGGCGCGCGCGGCTGCCTAGAGCAGGCCCGCGCTTCTTGGCGGCGGCTTCGATGCCCTTGTAGTTCTCGGCCTTGGTCGGCACGAAGCGCGTGGCGCGCTGCAGATCGAGGATCGCCTTGCCTTCCGGCGTGTCGCCGGGTCCAGAGTCGAGCATCGCCTTCGTCGATCTTCTCGCGCAGCGCCTCGGGCATGTCGGCGTGCACGGTCCAGTTGTAGTCGTAGTAGGGCGGCGTCGTGTAGAACACGCGCACCTTCGTGGTGTCCACCTTCTTGTCGGCGACGAACTTGTCCCAGACCGAGATGTTCAACGCGCCGGCTTCGACCTTGCCGGCGGCCACCGCGGCCACGGTCGCGTCGTGCGCGCCGCTGAACGCGACTGCGCTTGAAATCCTTGTCCGGATCGACGCCGGCCTGCAGCAGGAAGCTGCGCGGCATCAGGTGGCCGCTGGTCGAGCTTTGCGAACCGAAGCTGACGTCTTGCCCTTCAGATCGGCGAGCTGCTTGATGCCGGATCGGCCGGTGATGAAGACCGACTTGAAGCGCTCGTCTTC
>CAWAQL010000005.1:0-135756 GCA_963784295.1 uncultured beta proteobacterium | reverse complement strand
TACGACGCACAACCGGTGCGACCGGCGTTGTTGCCGGCCCTGCACGACGCCACTGTGCTGCGCGTGCCCGCGGCTGCATTGAATGCAATGGCTCAGCCCGAGCCCTGGCCAGCAATTGAGCGACCAGCTCTATTTGGTCGACCCGCTCGGCAATTGGATGATGCGGTTTCCACCGGGCGCCGACAACGAGGCGGCCGGCAAGATCAAACGCGATTTGGACCGTGTGCTGCGCGCGTCGTCTTCGTGGGACACCGAGGGCAGGCCATGACGTCGACCTTGTTATCGATGCGTTCGGCTGCTTAAGAGATTTGATGCAAACCGTGGCCGCCTACGACCTGACACCCGCATTTGAGTTGCTGCTGGTCGGCTTGCTGCTGGCCTTGGTGCCGCTCGGCTGGCTGGCTTGGCGGCTGCGCGCGGCCACGCCCGCACGGCGCCGGCACGGGCTCGTGCTGCTGACGCTGTTTCTGACGTTCGACCTCGTGCTGTTCGGCGCTTCACGCGGCTGACCGATTCGGGTCTGGGCTGTCCCGACTGGCCCGGTTGCTATGGCAACGCGAGCCCGATCGGCGCACGCCCCGACATTTCGGCCGCACAAGCCGCGCAGCCCACCGGCCCGGTCACGCATCACAAAGCGTGGATCGAGATGGTGCACCGCTATCTGGCCACTGGCGTTGGTGCGCTGATCGCTGCGGGGGTCGGGCTTGCTTGGTGGCAGCGTCGGCAGGCGCGCCGCGCGCAGCGGTTGCCCGCCAACACCAACCGACTCGCCCAGCCCCCACCGGGCCTGACGTGGCCAGTGCTGACCCTGGGCTGGGTGTGCCTGCAAGGCGCGTTCGGCGCGCTCACCGTCACGATGAAGTTGTTCCCGGCGGTCGTCACGCTGCACTTGATGGGCGGGCTGATGCTGATCGGCCTGCTGGCGGCGCAGGCCACCCGCGCCGACCTCGTCTGGCGCGATCGGGCACCGACCACGCTCGGCTTCCACCTGCGTGCGTTGCTGTGGTCGGCGCTCGGCCTGTTGACGTTGCAGATCGCGCTGGGCGGCTGGGTCAGCACCAACTATGCGGTGCTCGCGTGCGACGGCTTTCCGAAATGCCAGGGTCAGTGGCTACCGCCAGCCGACTTCGGCGAGGGCTTCACCCTTTGGCGACCGCTGGGGCTGTTGCCGGACGGCAGCGCGATCGGCTTTGCAGCGCTGACCGCGATCCATCTCGTGCACCGCTGGATGGCGCTGCCGGTGCTCGTGGTGTTGGCGCTGCTCGCGTGGCGGCTGCACCGCGTGCCCACGCTTCAGCGCCCCGCGTGGCTGCTGGCCGGCATTGCGCTGTGGCAGCTGGCCAGTGGCTTGGCCAACGTGCTGCTGGGCTGGCCGTTGGTCGCCGCCGTGGCGCACACCGGCGGCGCCGCCGCGCTGGTCGCCGTGTTGAGCTGGTCCCTGGCTGCCAGTGTGGGACGCCGTTCAAGCCAAGCGGTGCAGGCTCGGCCAGTGCTGCAGCCCGCTCGCCGAATCGATGCGAAGGTGCCGACGTGAGCAATGCGCAGACCCTGCCGCCCGCAGCAGCATCCGGCTCGCGTGCCCGCAGTTCTATGCGCTGACCAAGCCGCGCGTGGTGCAGTTGATCGTCGTTCTGCGCGTTGATCGGCATGCTGCTCGCGCTGCCCGGCTTGCCCACGTGGGCGCAAATGCAGCGGGTGCTGGTGGCCTGCGCGGGCATCTGGCTGGTGGCAGCCGCGGCCGCCGCGTTCAACTGCCTGGTCGAGAAAGGCATCGACGCGAAGATGCTGCGCACCGCCTGGCGGCCCACCGCGCGGGGCACCCTGAGCGACCGGCAGACGCTGATTTTCTCGGCGCTGCTGTGCGCGGTGGGCTCGATCGTGCTCTACGTCGGGATCAATCCACTGACCATGTGGCTGACGTTCGCCACGTTTGTTGGCTATGCGGTGATCTACACCATGCTGCTGAAGCCGCTCACGCCGCAGAACATCGTGATCGGCGGCGCGTCCGGTGCGATGCCCCCGGTGCTCGGGTGGGCCGCGATGACCGACACGGTCGGCCCCCAGGCGCTGATCCTGTTTTTGATCATTTTCCTGTGGACACCACCGCACTTCTGGGCGTTGGCGCTCTACCGGGTCGAGGACTACCGCAAGTCCGGCCTGCCGATGCTGCCCGTCACGCACGGCAACGAGTTCACGCGGCTGCAGGTGCTGCTCTACACGCTGATCCTGTTCGCGGCCTGCCTGTTGCCATTCATTTACGGGATGAGCGGCTGGCTGTACCTTGCGTTCGCGTTCGCTGTAAGCCTCGGCTTCTGCGGCTATGCGTTCGCGCTGTGGCGCAACTATTCGGACGCGCTCGCGCGCAAGACGTTTCGCTTTTCGCTGATCCACCTGAGCGTGCTGTTCGCCGCGCTGTTGCTGGATCACTTCCTGTTGTGACCGGCCCTTTCATTCGACATGAAACTTCATCCACCGACGGTCTGCGTTGCGCGCCGACAAATTGCATGAACAAGCGCACCGCACTGCGAAGCATCGCGCGCCTGGGCGTCGTCACCGCCGCGCTGGCTTCCGGCTTGCTGGCCGCCTGTTCCGAAGACAAGCCGACGTTCAACGCGATCGACCTGACCGGTGCCGACTACGCAAAGGACTTTTCGCTGCCCGACCCGCAAGGCCGCACGCGCACGCTGGCCGACTTCCGCGGCAAGGTGGTCGCGGTGTTCTTCGGCTACACGCACTGCCCGGATTTCTGCCCGACCACGATGGCCGAGCTCGCGCAGGTCAAGCAGGCATTGGGCGAAGACGGCAAGCGGCTGCAGGCAATCTTCGTCACGGTCGACCCCGAACGCGACACGGCCGAAAACCTGAAGAACTACGTGACCGCGTTCGATCCGACGTTCGTCGCGTTGCGTCCCGACACCGACCAGCAACTCACTGCCATGGCGAAAGACTTCAAGGTCTACTACAAGCGCGTCGAAGGCAGCGCGCCCGGCAACTACACGATGGACCACTCGGCCGGCATGTACCTGTACGACCCGCAAGGCCGGCTGCGCCTGTACACGCGCTACGGCGCCGACCCGCAGGCGCTGGCCGCCGACATCCGGCTGCTGTTGAAACAGACCGCTTGAGTTATCTTGCGGGTGCGGCAGCAGCAACGGCGCGCTGCCGCACCGCCGAAACGGCCGCACGCAGCGCGAGCGAATAGCTGTCGGCACCGAACCCGCAAATCTGCCCCAGCACCACATCGGACAGCACCGAGTGGTGGCGAAACGCCTCGCGCGCATGCACGTTCGACATGTGCACCTCGACCACCGGGCACTTCAGAATCGCCACCGCATCGCGCACGCCGTGGCTGTAGTGCGTCCAGGCACCCGCGTTGATCAGCACCGCATCGACCCGCTCGGCGAACGCGCGATGGATGCGCTCGCAGAACGCGCCTTCGAAATTGCTATGAAAGCTGTCCACCTGCGCGCCCAGCTCGGCCCCAAGCGCTTGCAGCTGCGCATCGATCTCGGCCAGCGTGACGGTGCCGTACTGGGCCGGGTCGCGCTGGCCGAACATGTTCAGGTTGATGCCGTGCAGCACCAGCACCCGCATCGACGGGCCGTCCGCCTGCGCTGGGTTGCCGCCCATCAACGTCGCTGATACAGCGGCATCACGACCTGCGACGCGCGCGCCAGGTCCTGCTGCCGGCTCGCGTTCGACGGATGCGTGCTCAGAAACTCGGGTCCGGCCGCCCCCCCGGCCTGGTCCATCTTCTGCCAGAGCGAAATCGCCGCGCGCGGGTCGTAGCCGGCGCGCGCGGCCAGTTCCACGCCGATGTCGTCGGCTTCGCGCTCGGCCTTGGCGGCTGCGCGGCAGGCCGAGCGTGACCTTGGTGACCATGCCGCCCAGCTGCGCGATCGCGTCGCTGCCCGTGACGGCGCCCAGCACCAGCAGCGGAATCTGCTGCGCGTACTGGGCCGACACCTGCTCGCGCACATGCTCGCGCAGCGCGTGGGCGATCTCGTGGCCGAGCACCGCGGCCAGCTCGTCGTCGGTCAGGTTCAGCTTCGTGACCAGGCCGGAGTACACGCCGATCTTGCCGCCCGCCATGCAGAACGCATTCACCTCGTTGCTCTGGAACACATTGGTTTCCCAATTCCAGTTGGTCGCGTCGCGCCGAAAGCTGCCGACCTGTGCGATCAACCGGCGCGACACCTCGCGCACGCGCGCATCGAGCGCCGGGTCGCGGTTCAGTCGGTTCTGCTGGCGCGCTTCGGCCAGCATCTCGTCGTAGCTCTTGTTGGCCGCCGCATCGATCTGCTGCGCGCTGACCGCCATGCTCTGCGTGCGCGTGACGCCGATCGCGCCGGGCTGCGTGGTCTGCACGGTGGTGCAGGCCGCCAGCAGGCCGGCCGCAGCCAGCGTGGTGGCGGCGCCCGTGCGGCGCAGAACATCGAAAGACCTCATCGCGTAACCTTTCCGCTCGAACGGGCGTAATTCATACAGCCCGACAGGATAGCCGCTGCCCTGCAGCGCTCCGCATTCGCTGTGAGCGCTGGGGTGCGTTCGGTTCCGTCATCACCACCAATGGAAAACACCATGCCGACCTCTCATACTCTGTGCCGGGCACTTGGCGCGACGCTGCTGCTGGCCGCAGCCAGCTCGTTTGCCGTCGCACAGACCGCGCCCGCTGCCGCCCAGACAACCCAGACCGCCCCGGCAGCCGCCAAAACCGCCGCGGCCGTGTTCGCGGGCGGTTGCTTCTGGTGCGTCGAATCGGACTTCGACAAAGTGCCCGGCGTGCTGTCGACCACGTCCGGCTACACCGGTGGCCGAACCCAGAATCCCACCTACGAGCAGGTTTCGCACACCGACACCGGCCACGCCGAATCCGTGAAGGTCGAGTTCGACCCGAGCAAGGTCAGCTACCGGCAACTCGTGGATCGTTTCTGGCACACGATCGATCCGACCACCAAAGACCGCCAGTTCTGCGACGTCGGCCATTCCTATCGCTCGGCGCTGTTTCCGCAGAATGCCGAACAGCTGAAAGAGGCGCAGGAATCGAAAGCCGAGATCGAAAAAACCAAACCGTTCAAGGCGGCGATCGTGACCGAAATCGAGCCGGACCAGAAGTTCTGGCCGGCCGAGGAGTACCACCAGGACTACTACCAGAAGAACACGGTGCGCTACAACTTCTATCGCTACCGCTGCGGGCGCGACGAGCGGTTGAAGGAACTCTGGGGCGATCAGGCCGCCAAGCACTGACCGGCGTCGCTAGCGGTCGGCCAGGCGTTGCACCAGCGCCGCCCGCACCGCGGGCCACTCCGCGTCGATGATCGAGAAGCGCACCGAGTTGCGCTTGCGGCCGTCCGGCATGATGCGCTCGTGCCGGACGATGCCTTCTTGCCGCGCGCCGAGCCGCAGGATCGCTGCGCGCGACTTCGCGTTGGTCTCGTCGGTGGTGAACTGCACTCGCACGCATCGCAGTTGCTCGAACGCGTACTCGAGCATCAGCAGCTTCGCTTCCGTGTTCACGAAGCTCCTTTGCCAGCGCGCACCAAGCCAGGTGCTGCCGATCTCCAGCTTGCGGTTCCGGCGGTCGATCTTCCAGAAGCGCGTCGAGCCGATCACCTCATTGGTGGCGACCAGTTCGGTGACGAACGCAAGCACGGTGCCGGCTGCGCAGCCGTCGAGCGCGGCAGCAATGTAGTCATGCACGGTCTGCGCGGAAGGCACCACGGTGAACGGCAAGTTCCACAGCTCGCCGTCCGAGGCAGCAGCCACCAGCGCCTCGGCGTCCGACGCCTGCAGCGCGCGCAGCCGCACGCGGAGGCCGGTCAACGACAAGGCTTTCGGTGGTTCGGGTGGTTGCGACGACAGGCTCGCGGCGTTGGCGCCACCCGCAGTCTCGACAGCCGGCGGCTGCAACCGCTTGTGCATCACGAACGCGTCGACCAGGCCCAGCGTGCGGTGCCGAAACGCCTGCGGCAACGTGCCCACGACCGCAAACCCCAGCCGCCGCCAGAGCCGCAGCGCGCGCTCATTGGTGGAGACCACGAGATTGAACTGCATCGCCGAGAAACCCAGCGCCATTCCCTCCTGCTGCGAGTGTTCGCACAGCGCCGTGGCGATGCCCAACCCTTGCTGCTCGGGCGCCACGACGTAGCCGCAGTTGCACACATGCGCGCCCAGGCCCGGCTGGTTCGCCTTCAGGCAATAGGTGCCGGCCAGACGGCCGTCGTCCAGGCAGGCCACCCAGGTGGCAGCGGGCAGTTCGATCCAGGCGCGGTGGATGTCGGCTTCGCTGCTGTCCGGCGCGTAGGCGTAGGTGTCGCCGGTTTGAAACGTGCGGTGCAGCAGCGCCCAGAGCGCGGGCCAATCGGCGGGCTGGAAGGCTCGGATCTTGAACGAGGCCATGCGCAAATGGTAGTTCGGCCCGGTCAGTCGACCCGCTCGATCGTCAAGCGGACCGGGCTGCACGCCGACGGCTGCAAATGCGCTGCAGGATGCGCTTCGCGCAAATCCAGGCGAACGGGTTCGGGCTTGCGCGAGCGGTCGCGCGGTCGCCACGATGGCGTGGCTTGAGCAACGCCTCGCATTCGCAACGGTCGACCGCTCGGGCAACGAGCTGCCGTGGCTCCGGTCGTGCCGCGCATCGGCAGCCGGCGATCCCCCCAGCCACCGACCTGGAGCCGCTTCGGTCCTGTCCTGCATCCGGGAAGGGCGGCCGATCGGACCGCTGCCGGACTGGAAGGGCTGCTGCCCCACCGATCGTTGGAAACAGTGGTCGCCTGGCGCCGCTACCAGTCTTCCTTGACCGCCAGCACCGCATCGCGCCCGGCCGCCGCGCGCCCCGCGATCCATGCGGTTGCGGTGCCGGCCAGCACGACCGCCGCGCACAAGCCCAGCAGCCGCGGCCACGGCAGCAACAGGTCCATCGTCCAGTGAAAACTCTGTGGGTTCACCACATGCACGAGCACCACGCTGACGGCCAGCCCCAGCCCCAGGCCGGCGATCGCGCCGATGCCGGTCCAGGCCGCACCTTCGCCTGCGACCACCGCCAGGATCTGGCCGCGCGTGAGGCCCAGGTGCGCGAGCAGCCCGAACTCCTTGCGGCGCGCGAGCACCTGCGCGCTGAAGCTCGCCGCCACGCCGAACAGCCCGATGCCGATCGCCACCGCCTGCAGCCAGTAGGTGACCGCGAAGCTGCGGTCGAAGATGCGCAGCGACACCGTGCGCAGCTCGCTGGCCGAGGCGAAGTCGAGCCGGTCGGCGGACATGCCGGATTCGGAAGCGCTGGCCCCGCCGGTGCGGGACGGCGCATCGTCCGCCGCGCGCGAAGCGGTGTCGGCACCGACCCCGTTGCCGGGGTCTGCCGTCGCCTGTGCACCCGCACCCGCCGTCGGGCGCTCGGCCAACGCCCGAATTTCCTGCTGCAGCCGATTCAGGTCGGTGCCCGGCGTCACCGTGATCTGCATTTCGTTGATGCGCTGGTCGCCGGTCAGCCGCACGTAGTCGGCCCGGTCGAGCACCACGGCGCCGAACTGGCGCGAATAGTCGCGCCAGACGCCTGCTACGAAAAATGAAGCAGACTTCGATGCGCTGCTGACGGCTGCAAGCGGAAAAGCCTTCGAAAGACGCGGGAACGCCGCACCCGGCCGTGCGCCGTACAGTGCCTCCATCGGCTCGCTCACATAGATCGGGATCGTGCCCGCCGGCGCCGTCAGCGCGCGGTCCACCAGCGGCAGGCTGCGCGTGAAGTCCGCGCCGCCGCGCGCAATCACGCTGATCGCAGGCAACGTGTCGTCGAGCTCCAGTGCGCGCGAGCGGCTCGGCTCCGCGCGGGCCACGCCGGGCAGGGCGGCCGTGGCCCGCACGAAGTCATCGGCAAAAAACGCGGTCTCGGCGCCCGCGCTCGAGCGTGCGCTGCGGATGTAGAGATCGGCCGGCAGCACCACGTCGAGCCAGCGTGTGACCGAATCGCGAAAGCTCGCGACCATCACCGTGAGCGCGACCGCCAGCGCGAGCGACGCGACCACGCCGCTGACCGCAACCGCGGCGCTCTCACGCACCCGCCGCGCGCGCTCGACCGCCAGCAGCGGCAGCGCGCGTTGCCCCACCCAGCGCGACAGCGGCGCATAAACGAGCGCGATCAGCAGCGGCAGCGTGACGATGCCGCCCACCAGCAGCAGCGCAACCGAGAGGTAGGCCGCCACCGGAATGCCGAACAGCGGCGGCGTGAGCGCCAGCAGCACACTCATGACGATCAGCGCGGGCCCGACCCAGCGCCAGCCACGGTTGGCCGCGCCCGAGCTGAACCCTTTGAGCGCCTGCGCGGGCGCCATCCGCTGCACCGCACGCGCCGGCAGCCAGCCGCCGACCAGCGCAGCCACGATGCCGAGCGCGCCGTAGACGAGCGCTGCGCCGACGCCCCACTGCAGTTGCGGCGCCGCGCCGGAGAAATACCCGCCGCCCAGATCGCCGCCGAGCACACGCAGCGCGAGTGCCGCGAGCCCCGTGCCGAGCGCCAGCCCGAGCACGCTGCCGAGCGCGCCCAGCAGCAGCGACTCGGTCAGCACCAGCCGCAGGCGCTCGGGCCCGGTCGCACCGAGCACGCCGAGCAGCGCGAACTGCTGCGCGCGCTTGGCCACCGACAGCGACAGCACCGAATAAACCAGAAACGCACCGGTGAACAACGCGACCAGCGCCAGCACCGTCAGGTTCACGCGGTAGGCGCGCGAGAGGTTGTCGGCGCGCTCGCCGGATGCGTCGGGCTGCACCGCCGATACGCCCGCCGGCAGCGCCAGTTCGCGCAAAAACGCCGCGCGGTCCACGCCCGGGCGCAGCTTCACGTCGAGGCGGCTCAGGCGCCCGACGCGGTCGAACAGGTCTTGCGCGGCGGCAATGTCGAGCACGACCAGCGGCCCGCCACCGGCTGCCACCGTGCCGGCCACGGTCACATCCTGCAGCGCGAGGCCGGACTGCAGCCGCACCGTTGCGCCGGCCGCCAACGGCGTCGCAGCGTCCGCGGCTGCCGGCAGCAACGCGCGTTGTGCGGCCAGATTCAGGAACACACTGCGCGGCGCGAGCATCGCGAGCCGGTCCGCGCCCTCGGCCAGCCGCGGCAGCAGCGCGGGGGCGAACTGCGGCATCACGAGCGCATCGATGCCCAGCACCGCGACCGAACGCCGCGCGCCGTCGGGCTCGAGCGCGACCGTGTCCAGCGCCAGCACGGGCGCGGCCGCCTGCACGCGCGCATCGGTCACGACGCGGCCGAACAAGGCCTCGTCGAATTCCCCCTGGCCCGCACGCAGCTGCAGGTCCGGCTGCCCGCTGATCGAACGCACGGCACCGGTGAATTCGCTGAGTGCCGACGCATTGATCAAATGCACCGAAAACGCGAGCGCCACACCCAGCAGCACCGACCACACCGCGGCCGCGCTGCGCCACGGGTGCTGGCGCAATTCCTGCCAGGAAAACGTTTTCAGCAAGTCGAGCATGCGGCGGGTGGCAGGTCGGGCATTGGGCGGGTGGGGCGGCCGCATCTTGAACGCAAAGCCCGATGGCCGCCGCCGCGGGGTCGGACAACCCCGCGAGCTGCTGGCGCGATCGGGCCCAAGCCGGATGCGCGTCGCACGGCAGCGCGCAGTTGGCCCCGAGCGGTCTGAAGCGAAGCGTCTGCGTCCGGCTCGGCCTGAGCGGCTTTCAGACCCCTGCGGTCTTGTGGCTCGTTTGCATTCCCGTTTGCGGTGGGAACAGTCCTTGAGGCGTCACGGCGCCGAGCGCTGAAACCCACGACGGCCGAGCAAGGCCACCCACGCTGTCAGCTCTTGAGCTTGTACCCGGTCTTGAAAATCCAGGCCACCACCGCCAGCGCGATGCCCAAAAACGCAAGCGTCATCAGCAGGCTCAAGCCCACGCCAACGTCCGACAGCCCATAGAAGCTCCAGCGAAAGCCGCTCACCAGATACACCACGGGGTTGAACAGCGCGATCTTCTGCCACAACGGCGGCAGCATGTCGATCGAGTAGAAACTGCCGCCCAGAAACGTCAGCGGCGTGATGATGAGCAGCGGCACCACCTGCAGCTTCTCGAACCCGTCGGCCCAGATGCCGATGATGAAGCCGATCAGGCTGAACGTGATCGCGGTGAGCACCAGAAACAGCAGCATCCACAGCGGATGCTCGATGCGCAACGGCACGAACAGGCCCGCGGTCGCCAGGATGATGAGGCCGAGCACGATCGACTTGGTCGCAGCCGCGCCCACGTAGCTGATCAGAATCTCGACATACGACACCGGCGCCGACAACAGCTCATACACCGTGCCCGTGAACTTCGGAAAGTAGATGCCGAACGACGCGTTCGAGATGCTCTGGGTCAGCAGCGACAGCATGATCAGGCCGGGGACGATGAACGCGCCGTAACTCACGCCGCCAACCTCCTGGATGCGCGAGCCGATCGCCGCGCCGAACACGACGAAATAGAGCGAGGTCGAGATCACGGGGGACACCACGCTTTGCATCAGCGTGCGGCGCGTGCGCGCCATCTCGAAGCCGTAGATCGCGCGGATCGCCTGCAGGTTCATGGCCATCAGATGGCGCCCTCGGTTGCTGCAGCCGGCTGGCGGTCTTGCACGAGGTGCACGAAGATGTCTTCGAGCGAGCTTTGGGTGGTCTTCAAATCTTTGTACGCAATGCCGTGCGTGCCCAAGGTGCGCAGCAGCTCGGGAATGCGGTTGTGGCCGTCTTCCTGCTTGGTGTCGTAGGTGTAGTTCAACTCGTTGCCGTCGCTGGCCAAGTCGAGCGGGAAGCCGCTCAATGCGGCCGGCAACGCTTGCAATGGCTGTTGCAGCTGCAAGGTGAGCTGCTTTTTACCAAGCTTCCTCATCAGCGCGGCCTTGTCTTCGACCAGCACCAGCGCGCCCCGGCTGATCACGCCGATGCGGTCGGCCATTTCTTCGGCTTCGTCGATGTAGTGCGTGGTCAGGATGATCGTGACGCCACGCTCGCGCAGGCCGTGCACCAGCGCCCACATGTCGCGCCGCAGCGCCACATCGACGCCCGCGGTCGGCTCGTCGAGAAACAGGATTTTCGGCTCGTGCGACAGCGCCTTGGCGATCAGGAGCCGCCGCTTCATGCCGCCCGAGAGCGTGCGGATCATGTTGTCCTTCTTGTCCATAAGCGACAGCGACCGCAGCGTTTGTTCGATGTGCGCGGGGTTGGCCGGCTTGCCGAACAGGCCGCGGCTGAACGACACCGTGTCCCACACGGTTTCGAACGCATCGGTCGTGAGCTCTTGCGGCACGAGGCCGATCAACGCACGCGACGCGCGGTAGTCCCGGACGATGTCGTGTCCGTCCACCGACACGGTGCCGGACGTCGGGTTCACGATGCCACAAACGATGCTGATCAGCGTCGTCTTGCCCGCACCGTTCGGCCCCAGCAGCGCGAAGATCTCGCCGCGTCGAATCGAGAGCGACACGTCGTCCAGCGCCGTGAACCCGGATGCATAGCGCTTGCGCAGGTTCGAGACGGTGATGATGTCGGGCATGCGGTCCATGATAGCGGCGTGTCGCTCATCGAGCGGCCCGTGCGCTCAGGCGGCAATCGCGCTATGGTGAGCGGTTCGCACAACAACTCGGGCGCGGCTTGGTGTGGATGCGCTCGGGCTTGCAAGCATGGTCAACGCAGGAGACTTCTCATGTCGACACATCGAACCCGCCCAATCCTGCGCTTTGTGGCTGTGGCCGCAGCGCTCTGCGTTGCCGGCGCAGCCGCCGCCCATCACGGCTGGGCCTGGACCGAAGAGGCCGAAACGCAGCTGTCCGGCCAGCTCGAAAAAATTTATCTCGGCAACCCGCACGCCCACGTCGAGTTGCGCAACGCACAGGGCCTGTGGGAGGTGGACCTTGCGCCACCGGGGCCGACCGAGCGCGCCGGGTTCGTCGAAGGCGTCGCAAAAATCGGCGACACGGCCACCGTGACCGGCCACCGCTCGAAAGACCCGAAGGAGTTGCTGTTCAAGGCCGAGACGATCACGGTCGGCGACAAGACCTACGACGTCTATCCGGCGCGGCCGAAAACGTCGAAACCGGGCGGTTGACACGATCGACGCCGCCGTGAAGGTTGCACGCGGTGCTTGCGTGGATCGAACCGGGCGGGTGCCCCGTCGATGCTGACCGAACTGCTTGGCGCGCTGGAGGGCTCCAGCATTGCAACGGCCTTGCGCGGCTCGCGCAACGCTTACCCGGCCGTCAACGCGCTGCACATTCTGGCCCTTGGGACGTTGTTCGGCTCGATTCTGGCGCTCGACCTGCGGTTGCTCGGCGCCGCGCGGTCGATCCCGGTGCAGCCGTTGGCGCGCCACCTGCCGCGCGTCGCTGGCAGCGGCCTGGCACTGGCGGTGGCGACCGGGTTGCTGCTGTTCTCGGTACAGCCGTTCGACTATGTCGAGAACCGCGCGTTCCTGCTCAAGATCGCGCTGGTGGCGGTCGGCACTGCGCACGCGGTCGTTTTGCACGCATCACCGTCCTGGAAGCGGCTGCTTGCCGGCGACGCACCAGCAGCCGGGCAACTCAAGGCGTCTGCAGCGCTGTCGCTCGCCGTTTGGACCGCGGCCATTTTCTGCGGCCGCTTCATTGCGTTCTGAATGCTGCTGCGATGCGCATCGGCGGTCACCTCGGCCGGTGCATCCTGAAGCGCTGCTCGGCGCCGATCGTGAAGTAATCGGCCGGCCCGCCGCCGCGCAGGATCGGCTCGGCAAGTGTCGTGTCGTAGACGCTGCGTGCATCGATCAACCGGCGCGCGATGTGGATGCCGACGACTTCACCGAACACCAGCCACGTCTCCACGGGCACCTGGTCCGCCCCTTGCAGCTGCACGATCTGCGTGACCTTGCATTCGAACGACACCGGGCTTTCGGCCACCCGGGGCACCGCAATCCGGCGCGACGCGATCGGCGTCAGCCCGGCCAGCTCGAACTCGTCGACCTCCGGCGGCACGGCCGCGCAGGTCGCGTTCATCTGCTCGGCCAATGGCCGGGTCGCGAGGTTCCAGCCGAACTCGCCGGTTTCGCGCGCGTTGCGCAGGCTGTCCTTCATCCCGATGCTGGCGAACCCGACGATCGGCGGCACGTAGTTGAACGCGTTGAAAAAGCTGTACGGCGCGAGGTTGCGCTGACCCAGCGCGTTCTGCGTGGAAACCCAGCCGATCGGCCGCGGTGCGACGATCGAATTGAACGGATCGTGCGCGAGACCGTGGCCGGCTGCGGGCTCGTAGAAGTGGATGTCGTGGTCGGGGTCGTCGTTTTGCATGGGCTGCAGTATCCGCTGTGCGCCGGCGCGGCAGAAAATCCGGCCGGCAGCGCAGACCTTTGTCGCGGTGCGTCCGGCTGCGGGCGCCGACGGGCCGCGTCGGCGCCCGCACAATGCAGCGCATGAAAAATTTTTGCTTTTCCAGCCGGCGCCGCGCTGCCGGCCGATGGTGGGCCGGTTTCGGGCTTGCCTGCGCGCTGGCTCCAGCAACGGCTGCAACGGCTGCGCCACCGGCCCTTTCCTGCCGCAAGATCGACGACGACCGGGCACGGCTTGCGTGCTACGACCGGGCAGCCGACCGCGTGGCCGCGCCGACGGCTGAATCGACGGCTGTACCGCCGACGGTTGCCGCGGAGCCGTCGAGGCCCGCCGCGCCCGTCGCTGCTGCCGAGCCGGCCCCGCGCGAGGCCGGCACGCCGGGCCTCGCGCTGTCCGACCTGTCCACCACCTGGGAGCTGGACGAGGCGAGCAAGCGTGGCACATTCAATCTGCTGCCGCACAAGCTCAACTACCTGCTGGGCGCCAACTACACGACGCGCGCCAACACGCGGCCCTCGAGCCCCGCGCCCGATCACACCGTGCCCGCTTCGCTGTCGCTGCAGCAGATCGAAGCCAAGTACCAGTTGAGCCTGAAGACCAAGCTCGCACAAAACGTATTCGGCGACAACGGCGACATCTGGCTCGCTTACACGCAGCAGTCGTACTGGCAGCTCTACAACAGCCGGCAATCGTCGCCGTTTCGCACCACCGACTACGAGCCCGAGGCGTTCCTGACACTGCGCACCAACCTGAGCCTGCTCGGTTGGGACTGGCGGCTGCTGAACCTGGGTGCGGTGCACCAGTCGAACGGCAGCGGGCTGCCGTTTTCGCGCAGCTGGAACCGGCTGTATGCGCAGTTCGGATTCGAGAACGGCAACTGGTCGGTGCTGGCGCGGCCCTGGTGGCGCATCCATGAAAACCCCTCGTCCGACGACAACCCCGACATCCGCTCCTACATGGGCAGCGGCGATTTGCGGGTGTCTTATGCACGCGCCGGGCATCTCGTGTCCGCGCTGGGCCGCTACAGCACGACCGGCAAGCGCGGCGGCGCGCAGATCGACTGGGCGTTTCCGATCAGCAAAGGGCTGAAAGGCTATGTCCAGGCCACGGCCGGCTACGGCGCGAGCCTGATCGACTACAACCACGCCCAGACCACCTTCGGTGCGGGCATCGTGATCGTGCCGTGGTGAGGCGTGAAACAACCCAACGAAAGCGGTCGTGAAACTGAACGCCATTGCATTCGACACCGGCGGCACCGTGCTCGACTGGCACGGCGGCATCCTGCGCAAGTTGGCCGCATTGGCCGTCCGGCACGGCTGGCCACAGCGCGACTGGCACGCGCTTGCCAACGACTGGCGAAAACGCACGATCCAGGGCATCGTCGGGCAGCAACGGCCTGCATTTCACATGGACGACGTGCATCGCAGCACGTTGGACGACGCGCTCGATGCGGCCGGCCTGTCGGTGGTGCGCAAATTCGAGCGCGAAGACGTCTGGCGCACCTGGCACGAGCTAGACACGTGGCCGGACTTCCGCGTCGCGCTGGCCCGATTGAAGCAAACGCTTCCCGTGGTCTCGTTCACGATGCTGCCAACCGCGCTTGTGATCGATGTATCGCGCCGCAATGGCATCGACTGGGACGCGATCGTCTCGTGCGAAATGATCGGCAGCTACAAGCCGAATCCAGAGGCCTACGCCACGGCCGCGCGCTGGCTGAACCTGCCACCGGCCGAGATTTTGATGGTCGCCTGCCACAACTTCGACCTGAACGCCGCGCATGCGGCCGGCTTTCGCACCGCGTTCGTTCGGCGCCCCGACGAGTGGGGCCCGGCGGGTCCGCCCGATCCGGAGCCGAACATGGCTTACGACTTTGTCGAAAGCGATTTCGGCGCGCTGGCCGACGCGGTGCTCGGTCGGCTGGGCCGTTCGGACAGCACCGGTTGGCACGGCCGGGGCACGACAAAGCCCGACGAGGCGGCGAGATAGCCCGACAGGGCGCCTCAAGCCGCGGTGGGCAGGGGGCTCAGACTTCGCCCGTGTACTCGCCGCGCGCCGGGTAGTCTTTTGCGATCGCAAAGTCGATCGCACCCATCAGGTCGTCGAAATGCGGTCGTGCGAACGGCATCGTCTGCACAGCAGCGAAATAGAGCGTGCCGTCCGGGCGCACGATGAAGATGCCGGGCTCGGAAAACAGCGCCGGCTCTTCGATGCCGACCGACGTCTTGCCGCGCGACGTGCTGATGTACAACCCCCATTCCTTCGCGCTCTCGAGCGACAGGTCGTGGCCGATGCGCAGGGCAGGGACGTCGACCTTGTCGGCCATCCCCTGCGCTCGCTCTTGCCCGTCGCTGGAAATCGCAATCGCTTTCACACCGCGCTTCTCGAACTCGGGCAGCAGGCGGCCCAACTCCTGCAGGTATTTCAGGCAGATCGGGCAGTGCAGGCCGCGGTAGAACACAAGCAGGCTGAATTTTTCGGCCTGCTCGGTTTTGATGTCGAAGTTGCCATGCGCAAGGGTCGGCACGGTCAGCGCGGGTACGGGTTGTCTCGGGATCAACATGGGTTTTTTATCTCCTGTGGGTCCGACCCCGTCGGCGACAAGGCGTGCGCAAACGATGTTCCTGCGCGGAAGTCATTGTGGACCGTAGGCGCGGTCCATTGCTGGGTCCGGGAGACGACGTTATCCCTGGGTTGATGTAACACTTTTGTGCTGCTTTGCATCCAGCATTTGCGCTTCGCAAGGCAGTTCGCGATGTCCACAACCACGGCCCGGCTCGACGATCCATTGAAAGCGCGTGTGGCGGTTGCAGCGCAGCGCGCCGGCAAGACGCCGCACGCGCTGATCGGTCGGCCAGCATCAAACGGCAAACGCGAACTCGCGATCGGCCAAGGCGCACGGGGCTATGTGGCGCTCCATCGATATGTCGGGTCGATGTCGTCTTCATGCTGGCGGTTCGAAGCCAGCGGGAAACAGGCCAGAAGCACGACGCTTGAGGCAGCACGCCGCGCAAGCAATGGCGATCAAGTCCCTTGCATTGCGGCCAGTGCGGCCAACACCGCCTCACGATCGCTGCCGTCGGCGATTTCGTGCTGCGCCAGCAGTTCGTCGATGGCCTCGGCGCCCGCCGTCTTCAATCGGGCAATGGCTTGACCCGCTTCCTTGGCCGCCGCATGGCCCGTGCTCTGCAGCAGCAAACGCCCGCGGTCGTCGACCAGCTTGAAATAGAACCGGCCGTCCGACTCGCGATACTGCTTGAAGCTCGGCAGGGCCGAACCCGCTGGTTTGGCGCTGTCGCCTGCCGATGCACCACCGGCCGGCCGGCCGGAGGCACGCGCGCTTGAATCCGCACGCCGATTCGGTGAACCACCCACCGCTGCAACACCCATCCCCTTGGTCGGCGCCAGAGTGCGCAGGCCAACCGCATCGCGCAGTTCCGCCATGAACGGTTGCGATCTGGTGCGGGCTTTCTCGGCACCGGCAACAAGCGTTTTCTCAATCTGTGCGGGGTCGGCCATCAGCGCCCGATAGCGCTCCCGCATCGGTGCAATCTCGCGGTCGATGCGCTCGAACAACAGCTGCTTGGCATCGCCCCAGCCGATGCCTTCTTCATAGGCGCGTCGCAGAGCCGCCGTTTCCTCGGGCGCAGCAAACGCCTGATAAATCTGAAACAGCGCCGAGCCTTCGACTTCCTTCGGCTCACCCGGCGCGCGCGAATCGGTCACGATCTGGTTGACCTGCTTTCGCATCGTCTCGCGCGGGGCGAACAGCGCGATCGTGTTGTCGTAGCTCTTGCTCATCTTGCGGCCATCGAGGCCGGGCAGGGTGGCGACCGATGCTTCGATCTCCGCAGCCGGCAGCACGAAGTGGTCACCGTACCGATGGTTGAAGCTCTGCGCCAGGTCGCGCGCCATCTCGATGTGCTGAACCTGGTCGCGCCCGACCGGCACTTTGTGGGCTCTGAACATCAGGATGTCGGCGGCCATCAGCACCGGGTACATGAACAGGCCCGCGCTCACGTCGGCGTCCACGTCGTTGCCGGCGAGTTGGTTCTTGTCCACCATCGCCTTGTAAGCGTGCGCACGGTTCAGCAGCCCTTTGCCGGCGATGCAGGTGAGCAGCCAGGTCAGCTCGGGAATTTCGGGGATGTCGGACTGGCGATAGAACGTCACGCGCTCCGGGTCCAGCCCCGCGGCCAGCCAGGTGGCGGCGATCTCCAGCGTGGACCGCTGGATGCGCGCCGGGTCGTCGATCTTGATCAGCGCGTGGTAGTCGGCCAGGAAGTAGAAGCTCTGCGCCCCGGCGTGCAGGCTTGCACGCACCGAGGGCCGCACCGAGCCGACGTAGTTGCCCAGATGCGGTGTGCCCGATGTGGTGATGCCGGTGAGCCAGCGCACGGTCTCGGTGGTAGAGGTCGGCGCAGCTTGGGAGTTCGGATCGACGGTCATGAAAAGGCAGAAAGGAAAAAGACGGCACCGCGCCGCGCCGCCGTATCAGCGCAGCAGTGCGAGCAGCGGCGACATCAGCAAATTGATCGCATGGCCACCCAACGCCATCAGCGGCAGCAGCCACAGCTTGCCGAGCACGCCAACGAGCACCAGCCCGAGCACGATGAAAAATCCGAACGGCTCGATGCGTTCGACCAGCTGACCGGCTCGCGGCGGCAGCAGCCCCACCAGCACCCGCCCGCCGTCAAGTGGCGGCAGTGGAAACAGGTTGAACGCCCACATCACGAGGTTCACCAGCAAGCCCGCGCGCGCCATTTCGTAGAAGAACGGCTCGGACACGCCGAACATCACGAGCGCAAGCGAAAACAGCGCCCACAGGACGGCTTGCGCAAAGTTCGACATCGGCCCGGCCAGCGCGACCCAGACCATGTCTTTCTTCGGGTTGTTCAAGCCCGCGGTGTTCACCGGCACCGGCTTCGCATAGCCGAACAGAAACGTGCCGGCGGTCGCGAAGTACAGCATCAGCGGCATCGCGATGGTGCCGATCGGATCGATGTGCTTGAGCGGATTCAGCGTGAGCCGGCCGGCCCGCTCGGCGGTCGGATCACCGAAGTGACGCGCGACGTAGCCGTGCGCGGCCTCGTGCACGGTGATCGCAAACAGCACGGGGATCGCATAGACCGCGACGGTCTGGATCAGCTGGGCAAAGTCCAAGGAAAAAGGTCGCTTGTGGGAAAAAGCGCCCGCGCTACAGGCCGAGCCGGCTCAACTCGCCGCGACCGGCGCGCAACACCACCGGGTCGCCGCCGTTGGCCAGGCCGCTCAGGTCGACCACGGTGGTCGGCTCGGCCGCACACGCGCCTGCATCCACCACGCCCGCGAGCTGCGACTCGAAACGTTCGCGGATTTCTTGGGCGTCGTTCATCGGCTCGGTCTCACCGGGCGCGATCAACGTCGCGGCCAGCAGCGGCGCGCCGTGCTGCTCGAGCAGCGCCTGCAGCGTCTTGTGCTCGGGCACACGCAGGCCGATGGTCTTGCGCTGCGGGTGGCTGATGCGGCGCGGCACTTCCTTGCTGGCTTCGAGCACGAACGTGAACGGACCCGGCGTGGCGGCCTTGAGCAGCCGGTACTGGCGGTTGTCGACCTTCGCGTAGTTCGACAGCTCCGACAGATCGCGGCACAGCAACGTCAGCTGGTGCCGATCGTCCACGCCGCGCAGCTGGCGCAGCCGGTCGACCGCGGCCTTGTCGTCCAACTGGCAAGCGAACGCATAGCTGGAGTCGGTCGGCAACGCAAGCACGCCGCCACCAGCGATCAACGCCGACGCCTGCTTCAACAGGCGCGGCTGCGGATTGTCCGGGTGGACTTCGAAATACTGGGCCATCGTTTCAGCCGATCGCGCTCGACGCCATCGACCGTTTCACTGGATGCGGTCCGCGATCAGCTCCCAGACCGGCGTCAACTGCGCGGGCAGCGGCGGCAGGCCGCCCAGGTCGGTGTGGCTCTCGGTCGGCGAATGGAAATCGCTGCCGCGCGAGGCGGCCAAGCCGAACTCGATCGCGGTGTCCGCGTATTTGCGGTACTCAGCCGGCGTGTGGCTGCCGGTGACGACCTCGACCGCGCGCCCGCCGTGTGTCTTGAATTCGGAGAACAGCGCGTACTCTTCGGTCGCGCTGAACTTGTAGCGCCCGGGGTGCGCGATCACCGCGGTGCCGCCGGCTTGGCAGATCCACTGCACGGCATTTTTGAGGCTCGCCCAGCGGTGTGGCACGTAGCCGGGCTTGTTGTCGACCAGAAAGCGGCGGAACACTTCGTTCGTGCTGCTGCAAACCCCGGTCTCGACCAGAAAGCGCGCGAAATGCGTGCGCGAGATCAGCTCCGGATTGCCGACGAATCCCAATGCGCCTTCGTACGCGCCGTGGATGCCGACCTCGGCCAGGCCCGCGGCCATCTCGCGCGCCCGCTCGCCACGCCCGCCGCGCGTGCGCTGCAGCCCTTCGGCAAGCGCCGTGTCGTTCGCATCGAAGCCCAATCCGACAATGTGCACCGTGATGTCGATGAACGTGACCGAAATCTCCACGCCGCTCAGGTAGCGCATGCCGCGTGCGTGCGCGGCGGCCAATGCGCGGGCCTGACCGCCGATCTCGTCGTGGTCGGTCAACGCCCACAAGTCGACGCCATTGCCAGCCGCGCGCTCGGCCAGCACTTCGGGGGTCAGCGTGCCGTCGGAGACCACGGAGTGGCAATGCAGGTCGGCGTTTCGAATCGGATTCACTTGGGCATTTTAAGGTTTGCGCCTTGGCTGCGGGTCGCTCTGCGCAATTGACCATTGCGCTCATAAAAATTCAGTCGTTTAGACCCGGGACGCTGATGTTGTATGCATCTATTGCTACTAAAAAGATAGTTTCTGTCCTCTGTGGCAGGCGCTGTCCTCGCTCTCAAGCCTGCGCCCCTTCGACCAGGAACCGCACGCGCCGGTTGCCCTTCCATTCGTCGACCTCGAGCCGGAACGCCAACGTGACCTTGGCCGGCAGCGGATCGGTGTGGCCGAACCAGATGCCGTCGACCGGCTCACCGCCGTGCTTGAGTTTCAGCGACATGTGGCGCTCGCCGACCAGCCGCTGGGACAGCACTTCGACTTCCTCGCTGAACGTCGGCGCAGCAAATCCCTGGCCCCAGACTTCGCGGTGCAGCGCGTCGACCAGATCGGCCCGGCGGTATTCGGGCGCGAGCGCGCCGTCGGTCTCGATCCGGCGGGTCAACGTGGCCGCGTCGAGCCACTCGCGTGCGACCTGCGCGAGCGCATCACGAAACGCCTCGAACCCGTCTGCATGAATGGTGCAGCCGGCCGCCATCGCGTGTCCGCCGAAGCGCAGCAGCACGCCCGGATGCCGCTTGGCGACCAGATCGAGCGCGTCGCGCAGATGAAAGCCGGGAATGGAGCGGCCCGAGCCTTTGAGTTCGTGCGACTTGCCCGGCGCCTGGCTGGTCGCGAACACGAAGCTCGGCCGGTGCCAGCGGTCCTTCAGGCGGGACGCCACGATGCCGACCACGCCTTCATGAAACCCGGCATCGAACACGCTGAGCGCGGGCGGCGCGGCGTCGGTGCCTTCGGCCACGTCGTCGCCGGCAAACAGCGATTCGGCCATCAGCAACGCCGCGTCGCGCATGCCGCCTTCGATCTGACGCCGTTCGCGGTTGATCTTGTCGAGCGTGCCGGCCAGCTCGGCGGCGCGCGCCGGATCGTCCGTCAGCAGGCATTCGATGCCGATCGTCATGTCAGACAGTCGCCCGGCCGCGTTGATGCGCGGGCCGAGCGCGAAGCCGAAGTCGAACGTGGTCGCGGCCCGCGCACTCCGCCCGGCCGCATCGAACAACGCAGCCATGCCGACCGGCAATGCGCCCGCGCGGATGCGACGCAGGCCCTGCGCAACGAGCCGGCGGTTGTTCGCGTCCAGCCGCACCACGTCGGCCACCGTGCCGAGCGCGACCAGCGGCAGCAGCGCATCGAGTCGCGGCTCGGCACCTGTTGTGTAGTGGCTGCGCGCGCGCAGCTCGGCCCGCAGCGCGAGCAGCACGTAGAACATCACGCCGACGCCCGCGAGCGACTTGCTCTCGAACGTGCAGCCGGGCTGGTTCGGATTCACGATCACGTCGGCGGCCGGCAGCACCGGGCCCGGCAGGTGGTGATCGGTCACGAGCACCTGCAGGCCGAGCGCTCGCGCGGTCTGCACCCCCTCGACGCTCGCGATGCCGTTGTCCACCGTGATCAGCAGCTCGGCACCGGTGGCCGCGACCCGTTCGGCGATCGGCGGGGTCAGGCCGTAACCGTCGACGATCCGGTCGGGCACCAGATAGTCGAGCTGCGCAGCACCCAGCAGCTTCAGGCCGCGCATCGCAACCGCACACGCGGTGGCGCCGTCGCAGTCGTAGTCGGCCACGATGCAGATTTTTTTGTCGGTCGCGATCGCGTCGGCCAGCAACACGCCGGCGGCCTGCGTGCCCGCCAGCTCGCGCGGCGGCAGCAGCAATGCAAGGCCGTCGTCGAGCGCGTCCTTCGACAGCACGCCGCGCGCGGCGAACAGCTTGGCCAGCAGCGGGTGCACCCCGGCCTGCTCGAGCGCCCAGGCGGCGCGCGGGGGGACGTCGCGGATGGCGATTTTCATAAGCGCTCGAGTATGGCGGCTGCCGTGGCGCGGGGCTGCAGCCAGCGGCTCGCCAAGCGCGTTGCCCAGCCGCCGGCGCGCGGTGCGAACGTGATCGCGCAACGCTCACCGGCCAGTGTGAGTCGTGCGTCTTCCTGCGCCGAAAGGTTCGCAATGCCGCTGCCGTCCACCGCGCCCCAGGCGGCCGCGAACCGCTGCAGGTCGCGCTGCGCTGCGGCTTGCGTCAAGCGCGTATCGACCTGCACCCCCGGCCGCGGTGGCACCGCGTCGGCCAGCACGCCCGCGCCCGTGATCCAGATCGCATTCGGTGCCAGCTGCCGGCGCCGCAGCCGCGCATCGGTCGTCGGGTGGTTGTACAGCAGCATCTGCATCTCGTGCTGCAGCCGGCCGAGCGCGCTTGCGCCGTCGCCGGTGATCTCCAGCAGCTCGCGCGATACGGTGCGGCCGATCGCGCGGTCGAGCGAAACGGTCGGCAGGTCGCGAAACACTTCACCCTTCGCCAGCCACACGCCCGGGGCGTGGTGCGACAGCGCGATGCCGTCTTCCGCAAACCACGGGGCGGCTGCGTCGAGCAGCGCGGTCGACTCCGCTTCGGTCAGCGCAAGCGCCGCGGGGTCCAGCGCCTGCACCTGGTCGAGCCCGATCTGCCAGTGGCACAGCTTGATGAACGCGCACGGCGTGCCGAAGATTTCGGTTTCGTGCGCGGCCCACGGCGTGCGGCCGGGCGTGTCGGGCAGGCCGAGCGCAGCGGCAAGCGCCAGCTCGAACGGGGTGGCGGGGCTGTCCTCAGGCACCTGGATCGTGCGCTCGGGTGCCAGCCGGGTCAGCAGCTTCTCCAGATGCGGCAGCGGCGGCAGCGCAGCGACCAGCGCGCGCGGGTCGTCCGAACCTCCGGCGGCAGACGGGATCAACAAGTGGGTGAGGGGCGCCATGGGCTCGATTGTCGGTGCCACCCGAATGCCACAATCGCGGGCTTCGCCGGGCGTGGCCGTCGCGACGCCTTGGTGTCTTCCGTTTCCTGTCTCTCGTTCAAACCGCCCACCCCGCGTCTTCGCCTGTGCAAATCCCTTACGAACTCGCGCTCGGCTGGCGCTACACCCGGGCCGGCCGAGCCACCCGGCGCAACGGCTTCATCTCGTTCATCTCGGGCGTGTCGATGCTCGGCATCGCCCTCGGCGTGGCGGCGCTGATCATCGTGTTGTCGGTGATGAACGGGTTTCAAAAAGAGGTGCGCGACCGCATGCTGGGCGTGATCTCGCACATCGAAATCTTTGCGCCCAACGGTGCCGCGCTGCCCGACTACGACCGCACGTTGACCGAGGCCAGGCGCAACCCGCAGGTGATTGGCGCCGCCCCGTTCATCGGCACGCAGGCGCTGCTCGCGCGCGGCGAGGACATGAAAGGCGCGTTGATTCGCGGGATCGATCCGGCACGCGAAGGCGAAGTCACCGATCTGATCCGCGCCGACACGCAAGGCGCGATCAAGAAGCTGACGCCGGGCGGCTTCGGCATCGTGCTGGGTGTGGAGCTTGCGCGCATGCTCGGTGTGCGCGAAGGCGACCCCGTCACCTTGATCGCGCCGAGCGGGCAGGTCACGCCGGCCGGCGTGGTGCCGCGCCTCAAGCAGATGACGGTCGTCGGCACGTTCGACTCGGGCCACTACGAATACGACTCGGCCTTGGCGTTGATCCAGCTGCAGGACGCCGAGCGCATTTTTCGGCTGGAAGGGCCGACCGGCGTGCAGCTCAAGTTGAAGGACCTGAACCAGGCGCGCGAGGTCGCCGACGAATTGGCCGGCACACTGACCGATCGCCTATTGATCCGCGACTGGACGCGCCAGAACAAGACCTGGTTTGCGGCCGTGCAGGTCGAAAAACGCATGATGTTCATCATCCTGACGTTGATCGTCGCGGTCGCCGCGTTCAACCTGGTGTCGACCTTGGTGATGACCGTGACCGACAAGCGCGCCGACATCGCGATCCTGCGCACGTTGGGAGCAAGTCCGAAAAGCATCATGGGCATCTTCGTCGTGCAGGGCGCGCTGGTCGGCGTGATCGGTACGCTGGCCGGTCTGCTGCTGGGCCTCGGTGTGGCCTACAACATCGATGTGATCGTGCCGGCGCTCGAGCGCCTGTTCCACGCGAGCTTTCTGCCCAAAGACATCTATCTGATCAGCCGGATGCCGAGCGATCCGCAGCAAAGCGACATCCTGCCGATCGCGGTGATCTCTTTGCTGCTCGCATTCGTGGCGACGCTCTACCCGAGCTGGCGGGCCAGCCGTGTCAATCCGGCCGAGGCGCTGCGCTATGAGTGAGATGGCGCGGGACCCGCACCCCGAGGCGGCCGCGGTGGTGTCCGCGGCCGGCTTGACAAAGCGCTTTGTTGAAGGGCGGCTCGACGTCACGGTGTTGCAGGGAGTGAATCTGTCCGTTTATCCGGGCGAGACGATTGCGATCGTCGGTGCGTCCGGCTCGGGCAAAAGCACATTGCTGCACCTGCTCGGCGGACTCGATGCGCCGAGCGAGGGGGTGGTGTGCATCGACGGGCAGGATCTGGCGGGATTGCCTGCCGGGCCACAAGGCGAGCTGCGCAACCGCCGGCTTGGCTTCGTCTATCAGTTTCATCACTTGCTGCCCGAGTTCAGTGCGAGGGACAACGTCGCGATGCCGCTGTTGATCCGGCGCGAAGCCAAGCCGGCGGCCGCGCAGGCTGCTTCCGCAATGCTCGCGCGGGTGGGCTTGGCCGAGCGTGCGGTGCACCGGCCGGCCGAACTTTCGGGCGGCGAACGCCAGCGCGTGGCGATCGCGCGCGCACTCGTCACACAGCCGGGTTGCGTGCTCGCCGACGAGCCGACCGGCAACCTCGACCGCGCGACCGCCGACGGGGTGTTCGATCTGATGTTGCAGCTTGCGCGGGACCAAGGCACTGCGTTCGTGCTGGTCACGCACGACCGCGCGCTGGCGGCGCGCTGTGGGCGGCAGTTGAGCCTTTTCGGAGGGGTGCTGCAGTCCTGAACCCGTTTCCTTCTCGACGGAAGAGAATGAACTGCCAGCGGCCTGGCCACGGGACGCACCTCGGGGCGCAAGCTCGCCCGCAATCGGCTGCTTCCGTCCCAGCAGCAAGCTCCGACGAGCGAAAGCTCGAATGAGCGGGCATTCACACGCCGCTGGCGTCCGCGTTCAAGCCCGGTTACGCGGCAGATAGGATTTGAAGGAAAGCGACTGTCGGGAAAATTTACAGTTACATTGCTAAAAAGCCTTGAAATTACGGCAAGTCATTGAATTTTCAGTAGATTTTTTACTTGGCACAAGCCTTGCAATATCAGTTCGGCCACGCCCCCCAACCACCAAGGAACATTCATGAAATTCAAAAAACTGTTCTCCGCAACCCTTGTGGCCAGCTCGTTGCTGACCGCTGGACTCGCCTCTGCTTTCCCGGTATTCACCGTCAACCCTTCTGTCTACGGTGGTCCCGGCACGACGTTCGTCGCTGACAAATTCAACGGCGACTACAGGGAAGTCTTTACGTTCGGCCCCGTCGTCGGTGGCGTGCAGACCTTCGACGCAAGTGTTCGATTTGTCACGGGCAACTTTGCGAATACGAACAATGGGGACGTCTTCGGCGCAGCTGCTACCGGTGTCGGCATCAACTACGGCCTCTACGGCTTGTTCCAGGGCAGTGGAACCGTTACCAGCACGACCAGTGGGGGTACCACAACCTCTGTTTTTACGCTGAACACGGGTTCCGTAAATCTATATGTTGATCCGGGCACTGGCGGTCTTAACAGCCCGGGAACTGCCCCGAACACCGGTTTCACTGATCCGGCAACTGGATCGGCGTTCTTTGGCAGAACGAATTTCGCGGACGACCAATTGATCGCGACCGGCACGTTGATAACCGGGAATGGCACCCAGACTCTTCCGAGCGGCGGGGGAGCATGTCCCAGCCAAAATTGCGGCAGCTTTGGACAAACCACGACTTTCCAACTGGTAAATAGTGGCCCGACGTATTTCGTCGCGCCCAATCCGTTCTACAACATTTCGTTTCAAACGGGTCAGTTCAACGGCGTTCCGATCCCCACTGCTGGCGGCAATGCAATCGCCAACGGTTCACTGGACGTGACGTTTGCTGGTTCCACCGTGCCGGAGCCTTCCACGATCGCTCTGTTCGGCCTCGCCCTGCTGGGTTTGGGCATCTCGCGTCGCCGCAAGTCCTGATCTGACGGGACGGGTGGAAAGTCTTTCGGACCGATTGGTGAGGGTGGAACAAAGCGCAACAACAGCAACCAGCTTGGTGTTGCGTCTGCCACCGCTATAGGATTCCCCCGATCAGCCCCGCAATCCGCGGGGCTTTTTTTTGGCTACGTTGGGCAGTGCGACCGGCAATTTCTTCGGGACATCGCAAAGCCGCTTGATAACATTCGCCAATATTCTTGTCAGTCAAGCGGCTTCGGTTTTTCACTTGAATTCCGCCTTGGATACCGTGTGGTCACTGAGCAAGATGCGCCAGCCTCCCTGGCGTCGGACGCGCCTCCTGACCCATCAGAGCACCAACGCGACGAAAAAGTCTCGAAAGCGGTCGTCACACGTTGCATGACCAACATATAAAGCATGCTACACACGCGGCAGCAACGGGACAGCGACATGCCTGCGCGTTCCTTTGCTGTTAATTCCGCAAAGCCGAACCCGACGAGGTGGCACACAAGGAGCATGACCTTCTTGCGCCCGAGGCAAAAGCAGGAGCCGTATGAGCAGCAGGACACCTGAAAACTCCATCCCTGAGGCGAGCGCCGCCGCGTTCGACTACCACGATGCTTTTTCGCGCAACATCGGTTGGATCACACTTGCCGAGCAGGCGCGGCTGCGCAGCGCGCGCGTGGCGATTGCAGGAATGGGTGCCGTCGGGGGGGCGCATCTGCTGACCTTACTGCGGCTCGGCATTGCGCAATTCAACATTGCCGACTTTGACGAATTCGGGGTTCATAACTTCAACCGGCAGACGGGCGCGTTTCTGCATTCGGTTGGCCAGCCGAAGATCGATGTGATGGCGCAGATGGGTGCCGGGATCAATCCGCAAGCCGACTTCCGGCGGTTCCCGAAGGGTGTGCAGCCGGACAACGTCGATGAATTCCTGCGCGATGTCGACGTGTACGTCGATGGCCTCGATTTCTTCGCCATGGATGCGCGGCGCATGGTGTTCGCCGCTTGCCGTGCGCGCGGCATTCCGGCGCTGACTGCGGCGCCGCTCGGCATGGGCGTGTCGTTGCTGTATTTCAGCGGCGACGGCATGAGTTTCGAGGACTACTTCAAGCTCGAAGGGCACCACAGCGAGGAGCAGTACGCGCGTCTCATCGCCGGTCTGTCGCCCTCGATGCTGCAACGCAAGTACCTTGTCGAGCCGTCCGCGGTGAATTTCAAGGAGCGGCGTGGACCATCGACCATGATGTCGTGCAACCTGTGCGCCGGTGTGCTTGGCACCGCAACGCTGAAAGTGCTGCTGGGCCGCGGGCCCCTGAAGGCCGCGCCCTGGGCAATGCAGTTCGACGCCTACCGACAGCAGCTCAGCTTCACCTGGAGACCCGGCGGCAATTCAAACCCGCTGCAGCAACTGCTGTTGAAGCTGATCCGGCCTCACTTACACGGCTGATAGCACGCAGGCCGCGGCGCGCCCGGTTGAGAATGTCGCCTCGCCGCTAGAATTTCTGCATATGTCCAGCGACGCCCCTGCCCCTGCCCAATCGATCAATCTAACGCATCATTTTCTGATCGCCATGCCAGGTCTGGCCGATCCGTGCTTTGCGCACAGCGTCATCTACCTGTGCGAACACAGTGAACGCGGCGCTTTGGGTTTGATGATCAACAAACCGAGCGACATCAATCTCGCGCATCTGTTCGAGAAAGTCGATCTGCCACTGGGCCGCGCCGATCTGGCAGACGCACCGGTGCTGCAGGGTGGCCCGGTGCAGACCGAACGTGGATTCGTGCTGCATGAACCGATCGTGGCGGTCGGCGCGCCGGAAGGCGAGTCGATCTACGCAGCCACGCTTGCGATCGCCGGCGGGCTGGAGATGACGACATCCAAGGATGTGCTGGAAGCGCTGTCCACCGGCGGTGGGCCGCGCAAAGTGCTGGTCACCCTTGGTTATTCCGCCTGGGGAGAAGGGCAGCTCGAGTCCGAGATTGCTGAAAACAGCTGGCTGACGGTTGATGCCGATGCGGCCGTGATCTTTGACACGCCGGTGCCGGAACGTTACGAGCGCGCGCTGAAGCTGCTCGGCCTCGAAGCTTGGATGATCGCGCCGGGCGTTGGCCACGCGTGATGAAGTTCGCTCCCAGACTTCATTCGGAACTTCTTGCGTCTTCCCGGCTGGAAGTGGTGCCGGTGACCCGGACGAACCGGCTGCCCGGTTACTTCTGGCAAGGTGGTGGGGTTGGGTCGTACGGCGCTGGCCGTGCGGCCAGCGCGGCAAGTCGACAGGATGGCTGAAGGCCTTCCATCGAGCGACCGCAGCAGCGCCGCAGCGACCGGGCTGCAGACTTTTCTTGCGTTCGACTTCGGCACCAAGCGCACCGGCGTCGCGTATGGCAGCCTGCTGCTCGGACGTGCAACGCCGCAGTCCACGGTGCGGGCGCAAGGCGACGCGCGCTTCGCGCTGATCGCAGTCCGCATCCGCGAATGGCAACCCGATGCGCTGGTGGTCGGCGTGCCGCTGCACCCGGACGGCGCGCCGCATGACAACACGGCGCGTGCGCAACGCTTCGCGCGCCAGTTGCATGGCCGTTTCGGGTTGCCGGTGTTCGAGGTGGACGAACGTTATTCCACCGCCGAGGCGCTCGGGTCTGGGTCTGATGCGGACCCGGATGCAGGCGCTGCCTGCATCATCCTCGAGCAGTTCTTGCGGAGCCTCGCATGATGCGACAGTACTCGCGATGCAGACGTCTCCGGACGCTTGCAGCTACGTATCCGTCTGAGCACCGACGGGCGGCGACCCCGATACCGGCGCATTCGCCAGCCTCGGGTGAGGTCGATATCCGCGTTAACCGATCGAACGGGATTTGCTTTCGGTGCGAACATGCAGGAGGCTGCGCGTGAATGAATCCGCTGCTGGCTCGCAATGCACACCGGCCGCGCCGGATGCAGAAGCGCTCTATCGCCGGCTGCTGGACGGCGTGCGCGAACGGCTGACTGGCGACACCCGGCTGGTCGGCATCGTGACCGGCGGCGCATGGCTTGTCGAGCGTTTGCAGCGCGACCTGGGTCTGAGCAATGCGCCCGGGCGCATCACTTCGGCACTTCACCGCGACGATTTCGCGCAGCGCGGCATGGCCGGGCGCGGCCAGACGAGACTGCCGTTTTCGATCGACGGCGCCGATCTGCTGCTGATCGACGACGTGCTGCACACTGGCCGCACGATCCGAGCCGTGATCAACGAGCTGTACGACTTTGGCCGGCCGCGGCGCGTGCGGTTGGCCGTTTTGGTCGACCGCGATGGACGCGAATTGCCGGTGCAGGCCGATTTTGCGGCCGTGCGGCTGACACTTGCCGCCGGACAGTCGCTCGTGTTCGAGCGCGCAGAAGTCGGTGGCCGCTTCGGCTTCAAGCTCGAGCTAGCGCCGTCCTGACAAGCGTTAGCCAAGAAAAGCCTTCGGCTTCGTCACCAATGTCGCAGCAGCAACCCTCACAACAGCACAATCCCCAGCTCAACAGCCACGGCGAGCTGGTGCATCTGCTGTCGATCGAGGGCCTGCCCCGCGAGATCCTGACGCACGTGCTCGACACCGCGGCCAGCTTCGTCAGCGTGGCCGATCGCGAGGTCAAGAAAGTCCCGCTGTTGCGCGGCAAGAGCGTGTTCAACCTGTTCTTCGAGAATTCGACGCGCACGCGCACGACGTTCGAGATCGCGGCCAAGCGGCTGTCGGCCGATGTGATCAATCTGGACATTGCCCGCTCTTCTGCACGGCCAAGGCGAATCGCTGCTCGACACGATCGCGAATCTTTCGGCGATGTCGGCCGATCTGTTCGTGGTGCGGCACAGCGAATCGGGCGCGCCTTATCTGATCGCGCAGCATGTGCGCGCCGCACGTCCACGTGGTCAACGCGGGCGACGGCCGGCACGCGCACCCGACGCAGGCACTGCTGGACATGTACACGATCCGGCACTATCAGCAGGATTTTTCGAAACTGGCGGTTGCGATCGTGGGCGACGTGCTGCATTCGCGCGTGGCGCGCTCCGACATCCATGCGTTGCACGCACTCGGCTGCCCGGATGTGCGCGTGATCGGACCGAAAACGCTGGTCCCGGCGACATCGCGCAGATGGGCGTGCGCGTGTTTCACTCGCTGCGACGAGGGTCTGCGCGGCTGCGACGTGGTCATCATGCTGCGGCTGCAAAATGAACGCATGAGCGGTGCGCTGCTGCCGTCGTCGCAGGAGTTTTTCAAGAGCTACGGGTTGACACAGGAGCGCCTCGCGCGCGCGGCGCCCCATGCGATCGTGATGCACCCGGGGCCGATCAACCGCGGGGTGGAGATCGATTCGGCCGTGGTCGACGGTGCGCAGAGTGTGATCTTGCCGCAGGTCACGTTCGGCATTGCGGTGCGCATGGCGGTGATGAGCATCGTCGCCGGAAATTAGGCTCGCCCCCCAGGCTGCGCGCACTGCGTGTCGCTTCGCCTACCCCCCCCTGACCGGGGGGCGACGCTGGCGGACCAGCGGAGCCGGCTCCGCGGCGTCCGCTGGGGTTGCCGGTGGTGTGGAGGTTGAGTGGCTTGCACTGCATGTCGCTTCGTTTATGCGCCAACCGGGGGGCGAACCGGCAGCGCCGGCTCCATGGCGTTCGATGGATTGCCGTGGGCGCTCGTCGGTGTGGAGTTTTGTATGTGGGCATTGCGTGTCGCGTCGCTGGCGCTGCGGTGCGGTGCGGTTGTTCGGCGTGGCGGTCACAAGCTGGGGTTTTCGCGAAGTAGTCGCTGTCGCACCGGTTGGACTTGCGCGAAGCTCGGGGCGACCAGGCAAATGGGCAATCAATGAAGTTACTGATCAAAGGCGGGCGAGTCATCGATCCGGCGAGCGGGCGGGACGCGGTGGGCGACGTGGCGATCGCGGCCGGGCGGATCGTGGCGGTCGGCACGGTGGGCGCCGACTTCACGCCGACCCGGGTGATTGATGCGGCCGGCTGCATCGTGGCGCCGGGGCTGGTGGATCTGGCCGCGCGGCTCGGCGAACCGGGGCACGAGCACGAGGGCATGCTGGAGTCGGAGCTGGCGGCCGCGGTCGCCGGCGGCGTGACGAGCCTGGTGTGCCCGCCGGACACCGACCCGGTGCTCGACGAGCCGGGGCTGGTCGAGATGCTGCGGCTGCGCGCGCAACGTGCGCACCGGGCGCGCGTTCACCCGCTGGGCGCACTTACGCGCGGGCTGGCCGGCACCGTGCTGACCGAGATGGTCGAGCTGACGGAAGCCGGCTGCGTCGGCTTCTCGCAGGCCGAGGTGCCGCTGGTCGACACGCTGGTGCTGCACCGCGCGCTGCAGTACGCGGCGACGTTCGGCTACCGGGTCTGGCTGCGGCCGGTCGATGCGTATCTGGGGCGCGGCGTGGCCGCCGGCGGCGCGGTGGCGACCCGGCTGGGCCTGAGCAGCGTGCCGGTCGCGGCCGAAACAATTGCGCTGCACACGATCTTCGAGCTGATGCGCGCCACCGGTGCGGCCGTGCACCTGTGCCGGCTCAGCAGCGCGGCCGGTGTTGCGCTGGTGCGCGAGGTCAAGGCGGCGGGCTTGCCGGTGACTTGCGATGTCGGCATCAACTCGCTGCATTTCATTGACGCCGACATCGGCTACTTCGACACCCGGATGCGCGTGTCGCCGCCGCTGCGCCAGGCGGCCGACCGCGCAGCGCTGCGAGACGCGCTGCAGGACGGCACGATCGATGCGCTGGTGTCCGACCACACGCCGGTCAAGCGCGACGAGAAAACGCTGCCGTTCGCCGAAGCGCAAGCCGGCGCGACCGGGCTCGAACTGTTGCTGGGCGCGGCACTGGCGTGGCGGCAGCAGGCGGCCGACGACGCAGCGGCATCGCAAGGCGGCCCGACTGGCGGCGCACGCTGGCGGTGTTGACGAGTGGGCCGGCGGCGGTGCTGGGCAGCGCGCTCGGCACGTTGTCGGCCAGCGTCGGTCGCCTGGTGGAAGGCGGCGTGGCCGACCTCTGCCTGATCGAGCCGGACCAGGGCTGGCAGGTTGCGCCCGGCGCGCTGCGCAGTCAGGGCAAGCACACCCCGTTTTCCGACTGGACATTGCCCGGGCGCGTGCGCTGCACGATCGCGGGCGGGCAGATCGCCCACGAGGCGCAGGCCGGGGTGCGTCAACCCGAAGCGGCCACGCCATCATGACGGCGGCCTGCACCGCCGCGGTGGCCGTTGCGCGCCTGCTGCGGCTGCTGTTGCACGTGCTCAGGGGCTACCTGACCGTGCGGCTGCGTTTCGCCGGCATGACACAGTCGCAGCGCGAGCGTACGGTGCAGCAATGGGCGCTCGGCATGTTGCGTCGCCTGCGCGTGCAGGTGCAGCGCCAGGGCCTGCCGCCACAGGTGGGGCCGCTGCTCATGGTGGCCAATCACGTCTCCTGGCTCGACATCCTCGCGCTGCACGCGGCCGGCTACTGCCGCTTCGTGTCGAAGGCGGAAGTGCGCCAGTGGCCGCTGCTCGGCGCGATGGCCGACGGCGCCGGCACGTTGTTCATCGAACGCGCGTCGCGCCGCGACGCATTGCGCGTGGTGCACCGGATGGCCGAGCGTCTGGAGCGCGGCGAGGTGCTGGCCGCGTTTCCCGAAGGCACCACCAGCGACGGGCAGCACATGCTGCCGTTTCATGCGAACCTGATCCAGGCCGCGATTCCGCACCAGGTGCCGGTGCAGCCCGTGGGGGTGCGCTTCATCGACGCGCGCAGCGGCGAGCGCAGCTTCGCGCCGTGCTACATCGACAACGAGACGCTGCTGCAGTCGCTGTGGCGCACGCTGACCGCGCCGCCGCTGGTCGCGCTGATCACGTTCGGCGTGCCACAAGCCGCCGGTGCCGCGCGATCGGCGCGCGTTTGCGGCCGATCTGGGCGTTGAGGTCGACCGCTTGCGGCAAGCACCGCAGGCGACGCCGGTACCGGCGCCTGCTGCACCATCCCCTTTGGCCGAAGCCTCGGTCGCTACACTGCGCAGTCCCGTTCGCGGCCGGCTGCCCGACCAATCCTGACTGCGCTCGATGACGCCGACCCAATTCAACAGCGAATACGAGATTCTCAACTGGCTGTCCCGGCACCAGAACTTCGCGCAGGGCGTGGCCGAACTGCGCGCCGCCTGCGCAAACCGGCAGCTGAGCGCCGGCCACGGGCTGGTCGAGAAATGGTTGTCGGTCTACGACGACGTGACGACCGGCCGGGTGGTCACGCGCGACGCGGTCGATGCGCCGCCACCGCCACCGCCGCCGTTGCAAGCCGCTCCTGCACGCACGATCGGGTCGGAGGCCGATGACGCCGTCCGGCGCAGCAATGCGCTGGCCGAACGCTCGATCGTGCACGAATCGCAGCTCTGGGCCGAGGCGTCGCGCGAAGCGGCCGGTCGCGCCGACCTGGTCGCGGGCCGCGTGCGCGCCCCGTTGAAGCGCGCGCGCCGCTGGGGCAAGCTGGGTTTTGTGCTCGGCCTGCTCGCGCTGCTGCTGGTGCTCGCGCAAAGCTGGTTGTTGTGGCCGCAGATCGAGCCTCGGCTCCGGTCGTTGCAGTCCGGCACGCAGCTGCGATGAGCGCCAGCGCGCAGAGCGCCCGGGCAGCCCACCGCGCCGCACGGTAGAAAGCGTCGATGGAAGCCACCCGCATCCTCGCGCTCCGCCACGGCGAGACCGCCTGGAACGCGGACGGCCGCATCCAGGGCCAGCTCGACATCGAGCTCAACGCGCGCGGGCCGCTGGCAGGCCGCGCAGCTGGCGCGCGCGCCGCTGGTGTGCCGAGCGGCCGATCGCCGCCATCTACAGCAGCGACCTGAAGCGCGCCCTGGACCACCGCCGAGCCGCTGGCGGCGGCCTGCAGCCTGCCGCTGGTCGCCGAGCCGGGCTTGCGCGAGCGCGCGTTCGGCGTGTTCGAGGGCCGCACGTTCGACGAGATCCAGGCCGAGTGGCCGCAGGACGCCGAAGCCTGGCGCAAGCGCGATCCGGATTTCGCGCCGCGCGGCGGCGAGTCGCTGCGCGCGTTCCGCGAGCGCATCGTCGGCGTGGTCGAGCGGCTGGCCGCGCGTCACGTCGGCAGCCAGATCGCGCTGGTCGCGCACGGCGGCGTGATGGACGTGCTCTACCGCGCCGCCACCCGCCAGACCATTCAGGCGTCGCGCAGCTGGACGCTGCACAACGCGGCGATCAACCGGCTGCTGTGGACGCCGCGACGGCTTGACGCTGGTCGGCTGGGCCGACACGCAGCATCTGGCCGACGAATCCACGCTCGGAGACGACGCCAGCGTTGCCCTGGGGAGCTCACCTGTGACCACCGACGATCCGCAACCCGGCCAGCCGGCCGCCGGGCTCGACACGCCGGCGCTGGTGCTCGATCTGGACGCGTTGGACCGCAACATCGCGCGCATGGCGGCGTTCGCGCGCCGCAGCACCATGCGCTGGCGGCCGCATGCGAAGGCGCACAAAAGCGCCTGGCTCGCGCAGCTGCTGACCGACGCCGGCGCCGTGGGTGCGTGCGTGCAAAAAACCGCGGAAGCCGAATGCCTGGCGCAGCTCGGCGTCGCCGACATCTACATCAGCAACGAAGTGACCGCGCCGCCAAAGCTCGTCCGGGTGGCCGCGCTGGCGCTGCGACTGAACGCGGCCGGCGGCCGGCTGGCGATCGCGGTCGATCATGCAGTCGGTGTGCAGCGGCTGGCCGAGGCGATGCGGCGGGCGCTGTCGCCGGGACGAGCCGCAACGCGCAAGCCGCGATCGACGTGTTCGTTGAAATCGACATCGGCCAGCACCGCTGCGGGGTCGAGCCGGGCGCCGCAGCGGTCGTGCTGGCACGCGAGATCGCGCAACCATCCCGTGCTGCGCTTCGCCGGTCTGCAGGCTTATCACGGCGGCGCACAGCACATCCGCTCGGTGGCCGATCGGCGTGCGGCGGTGCAGCGGTCGGCCGCGCTCGTGAAGCACACGATCGACCTGCTGCAAGCCGCTGGCATCGAAGTCCCGCTCGTCACCGGCTGCGGCACCGGCAGCTTCGCGCTCGAGGCCGAAACCGGCGTCTGGGGCGAGATGCAGTGCGGCTCGTTCTTGTTCATGGACGCGGACTACGCGGCCAACGAAGCGATGGATGCCAGCGAGCGCAGCAACCTCGGCGACGACCCGGCCGCGCCGCGCTTCGAACATTCGCTGTTCGTGCAGTCCCAGGTGATGAGCGTGGCCGCCGACCACGCGGTCTGCGACGCCGGCCACAAGAGCCACGCGATCGACTCCGGCTTGCCGAAGGTGCACGACCTGGGCGCCGGCCACGGCTTGGCGTACGGCAATGGCGGCGACGAGCACGGCGTGCTGCGCCCGCTGGCGGGTGGGGCGATGCCGGCCATCGACGACCTGCTCTGGCTGATTCCTGGCCACTGCGACCCGACCGTGAACCTGCACGACCGCATGATCGGCGTGCGTGGCGGGCTGCAACAAGGCACGGTCGAGCAAGTGATTTCCATCGATGCACGCGGTGAGATCACTTGACCCTCCCCAGCCTTTGCTTCGCTCTCGGCTTCCCCCACCGGGGGCGGCGCCTGCGGCCCGGCAGAGCCGGCTCTACGGCCCCTGTTGGGAGTTTGTTGCTTCGCTTGCGTTCAGCGCGACATGAACGCAGCGGGTGCCTGGGTGCTTTTGCTGCGCTATTGGTAGCAAACTTTCAAGACAGGGCCAGCGGTTGCAGGCATTTTGGATGGGGATTCAACTCGCCGCTCCGCACCCTTCGAGCTGCAACGTCCAGTCGGTCTTGCTCCACGCCTGCGCTTCTTCGCGCAGAAGATGCGCCGACTGCGGCCAGGCTTCGGCCCAACCCGGCGGGCAGCTGAGCGTGAAACTGCGCGACTTGGCGACCTGGCCGGTCAACATCAGTTCCTTGTATGCCGGCTCGCGCCGCGCATGGCACAGCAAGACCGCCAGCCGCAAGCACAGCAACTGCTGCACCAGCACCGCGTCGGACAACTCGGCTTCCAGCTTTTTGAGCTTGCCGCGCTGGCCCAGCACCAAGAGGCCGAGCAGGCGGAGCTCGGGCAGCGCAAAGCCCGGCGCCTCGGCGTTCTGCAGGATGTAGGCGCCGTGCTTGTGGTGGTAGTTGTGCGAGATCTGGCAGCCGATTTCGTGCAGCTGACCCGCCCATTTGAGCTTGCGCGACAGCCGCTCCAGGTGCGCCGCGGGCGTGGCTTCGGCGTCGAGCCGCGCACTGTTGGTGGCGGGATCGAACACTTGCGCAAACAGAAAGCATGCGATCTTTGCCACGCGCTGGCCGTGCGCGGCGTCGATGTCGAAGCGCGCCACCAGCCGGTCGACCGAACTGGAGCGCAGGTCGGTTTCCTCCTGCTCGCGCTCGACCAGGTCGTACAGCACGCCGTGGCGCAGCGCGCCGTCCGCGGCCTGCATCTGCTCGAGTCCGAGCAGGTCGAACACCGCGGTCAGCACCGTGAGCCCGCCGCCGATCACCGCGCGCCGGTCGTCTTTCATGCCGTCGATGCGCAGCTTCTCGGCGCTGCCGGCTTTGAGCAGCCGTTCCTTCAGCCAGGCAAGCCCTTCGCGCGTGACGATGCCTTCCGGATGGCCGGCCGCGGCCAGCACGTCGCCGACCGCGGCGATCGTGCCGGACGAGCCGTACGCCACGTCCCACTGCTCGGGCCCGTACAACGTCAGCGCCTCGTCCAGCACCGCGCGCGCCGCGATGTCGGCCGCATCGAACGCTTTGGCGCTGAACTGCCCGTCGGGGAAGTAGCGCATCGACCACGACACGCTGCCCAGGCGGTACGACTCCATCAACTGTGCGTCGAAGCCGTGGCCGAGGATCATCTCGGTCGATCGGCCGCCGATGTCGACGACGAGCCGGCGCTCTTTTGCCAGCGTATCCGACTGCGGCAGCAGCCGTGCTACGCCCTGATAGATCAGCCGCGCTTCTTCGCGGCCCGAGATCACATCGATATGAAAGCCCAACACCTTCTTCGCCTGAGCCAGGAATTCGTCGCGGTTCTTTGCTTCGCGCAGCGTCTGCGTGGCCACCGCCCGCACCTGTGATTTGCGAAAGCCCGCGAGCCGCTCGCCGAAGCGCGCGAGGCAATCCCAGCCGCGCTGCATCGCCTCGGGCGTGAGGTTGCGCGCTTCATCGAGGCCGTTGCCCTGGCGCACGGTCTCTTTCAGATACTCGGAGCGCTGGATCTGGCCGTGATCGAGCCGGCCGATTTCCAGCCGGAAGCTGTTCGATCCGAGATCGACGGCGGCGAGGCGGGTGCCGTTTTGCATGGTGCTCCTCGCGGGGGAAAACAAAGGGCGGTGGACAACATCGCCCGACTGGTGCAGCCGTGAGGGGCGATTGCACAAAGCCGGAAGTGTAGGCGCCCGGGTCGGCCGCGCTGCGTTGCAAGACCGCTTGGCGCTGTCATCAATCTGTCACGTGATTTGCCTAAAGTGACGGAATCGATCCCCCGACCGGGGATGTTTTGCCACCCATGCCACGAGGACCACTCTTCGATGAAGACCACCGCATTGCTGCACACCGGCTTCCTGACCGCTTCCGTGTTTTCGCTCGGGCTGACGGGCGTTGCCCAAGCCTCGGAAAACGCCACTGGCGCGGGTGCGAGCTTTCCCGCACCGATCTATTCGAAATGGGCATCCGAATACAACAAGTCGACCGGCAACCGCATCAACTACCAGTCGGTCGGATCGAGCGCCGGCATCAAGCAGATCACCGCGAAGACGGTGGACTTCGGCGCGTCCGACATGCCGCTGAAAGACGATGAGCTGAGGGAAAAAGGCCTGATGCAATTCCCGACCGTGATCGGCGGCGTGATTCCCGTGGTGAACATCGCGGGCATCCAGCCGGGCGAGTTGAAGCTGGACGGCCAGGTGCTCGGCGACATCTACCTGGGCAAGATCACCAAGTGGAACGATTCGGCGATCGCGGCGCTGAACGGGTCGCTCAAACTGCCCGACGCGACCATCTCGCCGGTGCGCCGTGCCGACGGCTCCGGCACCACGTTCCTGTTCACCAACTACCTGAGCAAGGCCAGCGCCGACTGGAAAGCGAAAGTCGGCGACGGCACCGCGGTCAACTGGCCGACTGGCGCGGGCGGCAAGGGCAACGAAGGCGTCGCTGCGTTCGTTGCCAAGCTGCCGAACTCGATCGGCTACGTCGAGTACGCGTACGTCAAGCAGAACAAGATGACTTATGCGCAGTTGAAGAACGCCGACGGCCAGTTCGTGTCGCCCGACGACAGCTCGTTCAAGGCGGCGGCGGCCGGCGCCGACTGGAAGCAGTCGTTCTACCAGGTGCTGACCAACGAACCGGGCAAGGACGCCTGGCCGATCACCGGCGCCACGTTCATCCTGATGCAGGAGAAACAGGAGAATCCGGAGAAAGCCGAGGCCGCGCTCAAGTTCTTCGACTGGGCCTTTAAAGAAGGCGACAAGTACGCAAGCGATCTGGACTACGTGCCGATGCCGGACGCGGTCAAGCAGCAGATTCGCAACGCCTGGAGCACGATCAAATCGGCCGACGGCAAGGCGGTGGCCGCGTCGATGAAGTGATGCAGGCGGCCAGCGGCGAGGTGCGCGCGGTCGGCGCAGCGCCGCCAGGTCGCGCTGGCCGATCGCGCGGGCCGCCGACGACCGCATGCGGCCGGCCGCACGCCTGGTTGGTCCGCGCTGGTTCGGGGCAGTACCATCCGCCCGATGAACGAACCGAGCGCGTCCGATTCCTCGTTGAAGCCCCCGTGTCCACCACCCTCATTGCGCCGGATGCGCGCGCCATCGCGGCTGTCGATGGGCGTGTCGCGATTGAACCCGTCCCCGCGAAACGCCCGCGCACCGGCGCCAAGACCGATCTGCTGTTCGGCTTGGCGGCCAAGGGCGCGGCGCTGCTGACGCTGGCGTTGCTGATCGGCATCCTCGGCTCGCTCGTGTCGGGCGCGTGGCCCGCGATCTCGAAGTTCGGCCTCGGCTTTCTGACCAGCAGCACCTGGGACCCGGTGGCCGACGAGTACGGCGGCCTGGTGATGATCTACGGCACGTTGGCGACGTCGCTTCATCGCGCTGGTGATCGCGGTGCCGGTCAGCTTCGGCATCGCGCTGTTTCTGACCGAGATGGCGCCGCTGCTGGCTGAAGCGTCCGCTGGGCACCGCGATCGAGCTGCTCGCCGCGGTGCCGTCGATCGTCTACGGCATGTGGGGGCTGCTGGTGTTCGGACCGATCCTGGCGACCTACGTGCAGCAGCCGCTGCAGCGCCTGTTCGCCGGCATCCCGATGCTGGCGACGCTCGTGTCCGGGCCCGCCGGTGGGCATCGGCATCCTGTCGGCCGGCATCATCCTTGCGATCATGATCATCCCGTTCATCGCGGCCGTGATGCGCGATGTGTTCGAGGTCACGCCGCCGCTGCTCAAGGAGTCGGCCTACGGCCTGGGCTCGACCACCTGGGAGGTCGTCTCCAAGGTCGTGCTGCCCTACACCAAGTCGGGCGTGGTCGGCGGCATCATGCTGGGCCTCGGCCGCGCGTTGGGCGAGACGATGGCCGTCACGTTCGTGATCGGCAATGCGAACCAGCTCAATTCGCCGTCGGTGTTCGAAGCCGCCAACAGCATCACCTCGGTGCTGGCCAACGAATTCGCCGAAGCGGGCGCGGGGCTGCATCAGGCGTCGCTGATGTATTTGGGCCTGGTGCTGTTTTTCATCACGTTCGTCGTGCTCGCGTTGTCCAAGCTGCTGCTTGCGCAGATGCGAAAGAGCGAGGGGAAGAAGACATGAGCACGGCTTCCACTTTTGGTAATCCCGAGCGGATGCAGCGCACGCGCACCGCCCGGTACGCGAGTCGCAAGCGCATCAACATCATCGCGCTGGCGCTGTCGCTCGCCGCAATGGCGTTCGGCGTGTTCTGGCTGATCTGGATTTTGTGGGAGACATTGCGGCTGGGGCTTGGTGGCCTCGCGTTGTCGGTGTTCAGCGAGATGACGCCGCCGCCGAACGAAGCGGGCGGTCTGGCCAACGCGATCTTCGGCTCGCTCGTGATGGTGGGCATGGCCACGCTTCGTCGGCACGCCGATCGGCATCATGGCCGGCATCTATCTGGCCGAATACGACCCGCGCGGCTGGCTCGCGCAGGTCACGCGGTTCGTGAACGACATCCTGCTGTCGGCGCCGTCGATCGTGATCGGCCTGTTCGTCTATGCGGTGGTGGTCACGTACTTCAAGTCGTTCTCGGGTCTGGCCGGTGCGCTCGCACTCGCGCTGATCGTGATTCCGGTCGTGATCCGCACCACCGAGAACATGCTGCAACTGGTGCCGTCGGGCTTGCGCGAAGCGGCCTATGCGCTCGGCGCGCCGAAGTGGAAGGTCATCCTGGCGATCACGCTGAAAGCCGCGCGCGCCGGCGTGGTGACCGGCGTGCTGCTGGCCGTGGCGCGCATCGCGGGCGAGACCGCGCCGCTGCTGTTCACCGCGCTGTCCAACCAGTTCTTCACCGCCGACGTGAGCGAGCCGATGGCCAGCCTGCCGGTCACGATCTTCAAATTTGCGATGAGCCCGTATCAGAACTGGCAGGAACTGGCCTGGGCCGGCGTGTTCCTGATCACGCTTGCGGTGCTCGCACTCAACATCCTGGCGCGAATCGCCACGCGCACCAGACACTGAACGGAAAGTCTGCCAACCATGTCCGCCACGCTGTCACCTCCTGTCACCGCCACGTCGTCGTACGGCATCCCCAGACCATCCACGCCGGTGCACGCGAGCCCTATGCGCCCAAAGATCTCGGTCAGGAATCTGAACTTCTATTACGGCAAATTCCAGGCGCTCAAAAACATCAATCTCGAGATCCCCGAGCACAAGGTGACGGCGTTCATCGGCCCGTCCGGCTGTGGCAAGTCGACCTTGTTGCGCACGTTCAACCGGATGTTCGAGCTGTACCCGGAACAACGCGCCGAAGGCGCGATCGAGCTGGACGGCGAGGACTTGTTGACGTCAAAACAGGACGTCGCGTTGATCCGCGCGAAGGTCGGCATGGTGTTCCAAAAACCCACGCCGTTTCCGATGTCGATCTACGACAACGTCGCGTTCGGCGTGCGGCTGTTCGAGAATCTGAGCGCGGCCGACATGGAAGAGCGAGTGGAGTGGGCGCTGCGCAAATCGGCGCTCTGGGGCGAGGTGAAGGACAAGTTGACGCAAAGCGGCGCGAGCCTGTCCGGCGGCCAGCAGCAGCGGCTGTGCATCGCACGCGGCATCGCGATCAAGCCCGAAGTGCTGCTGCTCGACGAGCCGTGTTCGGCGCTCGACCCGATCAGCACGGCCAAGGTAGAAGAGCTGATCACCGAGTTGAAGAGCGACTACACGGTCGTGATCGTCACGCACAACATGCAGCAGGCGGCGCGTGTGAGCGACTTCACGGCGTACATGTATCTGGGTGACCTGATCGAAGTGGGCCAGACCGAGCAATTGTTTTTCAAGCCGACGCGGCAGGAAACCGAGGACTACATCACGGGTCGATTCGGGTAGGAAAGCTCGTCCCTACGCTTTGCCCCATGCGGTCGGCTCTCGCGTTCCCCCTGCCTGGGGCGATGCCGACGGCGCGGCGAAGCCGGCTCCGTGGCGTCTGTTGGAATCGGTGTTGGGCACGGTCGGACGTTGCGTTCGTGTGGGCTGTCCTGCGATGAAACAAAAATGAAGACTGAGGTATGAACATGTCCGGCAAACATCTCTCCACGCAGTTCGACAGCGACCTGAACAGCGTGTCGAACCGCGTGCTCGAGCTCGGCGGATTGGTCGAGTCGCAGATGCGGCAGGCGATCTATGCGCTGTCGCAGTTCAGCATCGAAGTCGCCAACGAGGTGACCGAAACCGAGATTCGCGTGAACGCGATGGAAGTCGATATCGACCGCGAGCTGTCTTCGATCATTGCGCGGCGGCAGCCGACTGCACGCGACCTGCGGCTGTTGATCGCGATTCTGAAGATCACCGCGAACCTGGAGCGCGTGGGCGACGAAGCCGCGAAGATCGCGCGCATGGCGCATTCGATCATCGAAAGCGGCGCCGGGCGCTCGCTGCCGTCGTCCGACCTGCGCGTGGCGGGCGAGCTGGCTTCGGCGCTGCTGAGGAAGGCGCTCGACGCGTTCGCGCGGCTCGACACCACGGCGGCCGTGAGCATCCTGAAGGAAGACGACCTGATCGACAAGGAGTTCTCCGGCTTCGTGCGGAAGCTCGTGACCTACATGATGGAAGACCCGCGCACCATCTCGCCGAGCCTGAACCTGCTGTTCCTCGCCAAGGCAATCGAGCGCATCGGCGACCACGCGAAGAACATTGCCGAATCGATCATCTACATCGTGAAGGGCGCCGATGTGCGCCACACGACGATGGACCACATCGAGTCGGCAGTCAAATGATCTCCCCCAGGCTTTGCTCCCTTCGGTCGGCTCTCGCCTTCCCCCTCGCCGGGGGCGGCGCCTGCGGCCCGGCGAAGCCGGCGCCGCGGCCCCTGTTGGAAAAGATCGGCACTCCCCCAGGCTTCGCTCCCGTCGAGTCAGCTCTCGGATTCGCCCAACAGGTGCGACGCTTACGGCCCGGCGAAGCCGGTTCCGCGGCCCCTGCTGGAAGGGCCCTTGCTCGCCCCCGAGAACAACGCTGCCTGCGATCGGCTCTTGACTGTGTTTATCGGAGGCGACGCTGGTGGCTTGGTGGAGCGGGTTTCATGACGCTCGCTGGGCCTTGGTGCGCCAGAGTTGAGGCGGTGGAGCTGACAATGACTCGGCCAAGACCATGAAATCGCTGCCCACGGTGTTGATCATCGAAGACGAGCCGGCGATTGCCGAGCTGATTGCGGTCAACCTGCGGCACAGCGGTTTCACACCGGTCTGGGCGGCCGATGGGGCGGCGGCGCAGCGCGCGCTCGACGCCGCATTACCGGACGCGATCCTGCTGGACTGGATGTTGCCCGGTGAAAGCGGCCTGTCGCTCGCGCGGCGCTGGCGTGCGCAACCGCGCAGCCAGGCGGTGCCGATCCTCATGCTGACTGCGCGCGGGGACGAGCCGGAGCGCGTGGCCGGGCTCGATGCGGGCTGCGATGACTACATCGCCAAGCCGTTTTCGCCGCGTGAACTGATTGCGCGGCTGCGCGCGGTGTTGCGTCGGCGCGTGCCCGAATCAACGGGCGGCGCGATCGAGATCGGCGCACTGCGGCTGGACGCCGACACGCACCGTGTGACGCATGCGGGAAAGCCGGTCAAGCTCGGCCCCACCGAGTTCAAGCTGCTGCAGCATCTGATGCGGCATGCCGAGCGCGTGCACAGCCGCAGCCAGTTGCTCGACCGCGTCTGGGGCGATCATGTGGTGATCGAAGAACGCACGGTGGACGTGCATGTGAAGCGCCTGCGCGAAGCGCTGGGCGCGGCCGGTGCGATGGTCGAGACGGTGCGCGGCGCGGGCTACCGGCTCAGCGCCGGCAGCACGCCGACCCGTCAGACGGCCGCATAAACCGCCTTCGGTGGAGCGGGGCGCGTGGCCCGAGGCGACCCCTAGAATCATTCAAGACCTCTCCCCGGTTCCCCATTCATGCCCGCCGCCACGCCCCCCGCCAGCCCGCACCGACCGACCGAGGCGGGTGACGCGCTGCCGGTGCTGGATGCAACGATGCCCTGGCTCGTGGTCGCCAACGCGAAGTCCGGCCACAACGATCCGCAACAGACGCGTGCGACGATCGAGAGCCGCTTTGCGCGCCGATGGCCGCGGCTGCGAATACCTGGCGGCCGAGCCGATGCAGCTGGCGCAGGTGGCGCACGAGGCCGCTGAGCGGGCGAGGGCGCAGCACACCGCGTTGATCGGCGTCGGCGGCGACGGCACCATCAACACGGTCGCGCAGGCCGCGCATCGGGCCGGTTGCGCGATGGGCTTCGTGCCGCAGGGCACGTTCAATTACTTCGGCCGCATGCACCGGATTCCGCTCGATGCAGAAGAGGCGATGGCGTTGCTGCTGCAGTCGGTGCCACAGCCGGTGCAGGTCGGCTATGCGAACGACCAGCTGTTTCTGGTGAATGCGAGCCTCGGGCTGTATCCGGAGATGTTCGAAGACCGCGAAACCTGGAAGCGGCGTTTTGGCCGGCACCGGCTGGTCGCGATCGTCTCGAGCATCGCCACCATCCTGACCAAGCACCGCCGGCTCAAATTGCGCATCGAGCTCGACGGGCAGCTGCGCAACGTGTCCACGCCGACGCTCTTCATCGGCAACAACCGGCTGCAGCTCGAACGCGTCGGGCTGCCGCAGCAGGCCCAAGCGGTGGAGCACGACCGGCTGGCCGCCGTGATGGCGCGCGAGACCACCACCTGGTCGTTGCTGTGGCTGCTGCTGCGCGGCGCGATGGGCACGCTCGGCGACATGGACACGGTGGAGAGTTTTGCTTTCCAGCGTCTGCGGGTCGAACAGCGTCGGCACCTGGGCCGAAGCGCAAGATCAAGCTCGCGTACGACGGCGAGGTGCGACTGATCGATCATCCGATCGAGTTCCGGGTGGCCGATCGGCCGCTCTACCTGATCAAGCCGACCGCCGACATGGCCGCACCGCCGGTGGCCTGACCAAAAATAGCGCCCGATTCACGATGCCGTTGCTGTTGCAGATCTCGGACACCCATTTCGGCACCGAGCAACCCCAGGTGGTGGACGCGCTGGTGGCGCTGGCCGCACAGCAAAGCCCCGAGCTGGTGGTGCTGTCCGGCGACGTCACGCAGCGCGCCACGCCCACGCAGTTTCAGGCAGCCAAAGCCGCGCTCGACCGGCTCGGCCGGCCGGTGCTGGCGATTCCTGGCAACCACGACATTCCGCTGGTCGACCTGTTCACTCGGCTGGTTCGGCCGTATGCGCGCTTCGCTGCGGTGTTCGGCGACGTGCTGGAGCCGATGCACGCGTCCGCCGACTTTCTGGTGATCGGCGTGAAAACCACGCGCCGCTGGCGCCACAAAAACGGCGAAGTGTCGGCCGAGCAGATCGAGCGCGTCGCGGCGCGGCTGCAGCAGGCCGCGCCCGAGCAACTGCGCATCGTCGTCGTGCATCAGCCGGTCGCGGTGCAGCAGGTGAAGGACGCCCACGACCGCTTGCGCAACTGCGATCGGGCGCTTGCGCGCTGGGCAGCGGCTGGCTGCGATCTGGTGCTGGGTGGGCATATTCACCTGCCATACGTGATCGAGCTGCCGGGCCTGGCGCGGCCGATCTGGGCGGTGCAGGCCGGCACCGCGTTGTCGTCGCGCGTGCGCGGCGGCATTCCGAATTCGGTGAACCTGCTGCGTTGGGGCGCGGCGGCGCATCGTCAGCACCATTGTTCGATCGAGCGTTGGGACTACTCGGGCGCGGCCAAGGCCTTTGCGCGGATCAGCAGCACCGATGTGAATCCGGGCGCATCGAGCCGTTGAGGTGGTCAAGGACGCGGATGGCACGATTGCGACCGCAGCTGCATCAATGCTGCAGTCGCAGGCACAGCTGCCGTTGCCATCCGGCTTTGTGGCCTGCACCCATGACCACTCAACGTCCTCCTCCCTGAATCCTTTGCGATGGGCACCCGCGTTTTCCTGTTCCTAAGCTGCCTGCTGGCCGGCGCCCTGGCCGGCTGGGCGCTGTCGACATGGAGCGGTGGCCGCTGGTCAGGCGCCACCGCGGGCCTGCTGGTGGGCGTCGTGCTGTGGTTCCTGCTCGACTTCGCGCGGGCCGGCCGCGTGTTGCGCTGGCTGCGTGCGGGCGCACCCGTGCCCACGCCCCGCCTGCACGGCGCCTGGGGCGAGATGGCCGAGCGCGCTGCGCGGCTGTTGCGCGACGGGCGTCGTGAGTTGCGTGCAAGCGACCGCCGGCTGCACGACTTCCTCGCCGCGATCCAGGCCTCGCCGAACGGCGTGGTGCTGCTCGACGCCGACAACCGCATCGAGTGGTGCAGCGAATCGGCCGCGAACCAGCTGGACATCGACGCCGAGCGCGACCTGGCCGCGCACATCACCAACCTCGTGCGCGCGCCGGCATTCGTGCAGTATCTGGCCGGCCAGGACTACCGGAGCGACGTCACCATCGACAGCCGCCGCCGCGCCGCGCCGCGCACCAGCCGGCTGTCGATGCAGATTCACCCATATGGCGGCGGCCGCAAGCTGCTGCTGTCCCGCGACATCACCGCGCTGGAACAGGCGGATGCGATGCGGCGCGATTTCGTGGCCAACGTGTCGCACGAGATTCGCACGCCCCTCACCGTGGTGGCCGGCTTCGTGGAGACACTGCAGAGCGTCGAGCTGGCACCGGCCGAGCAGGCGCACTATCTGCAACTGATGGCGCAGCAAACCGACCGCATGCAGGCGCTCGTGAACGATCTGCTCGCGCTCTCCCGGCTCGAAGGCAGCCCCCCGCCGAGCGCGACCCACTGGGCGGACGTGGCCGCGGTGATGCATGAGGTCGAGCAGGAATCGCGCGCACTGGCGCTGCTGCTGGCGGGTGACCACGGCGTGGCGCAGGCGATCCGCTTCGACAGCGGCCACAGCAGCGACAACGGGGGCGTCAATGACGGTGACGATGGATCGGAAGGCGACTGGCAGGTCGCCGGTTCGCAAGCCGAGTTGCGCAGTGCACTCGTCAATCTCGTGAACAACGCGGTGCGCTACAGCGCGCCGAGCGATGCGCCCATCGAAGTGCGTTTCGCGCCCGTGCCCGGCGACCGCTACGAATGGTCGGTACAAGACCACGGCCCCGGCATCGCGCCCGAACATCTGCCGCGGTTGTCCGAGCGCTTCTACCGCGTCGACCGAAGCCGCTCGCGCGAGACCGGCGGCACCGGCCTGGGCCTGGCGATTGCCAAGCACGTCGCGCAGCGGCACGGCGGGGAGCTGCACATCGACAGCGCGCTCGGCCACGGCTCGCGCTTCGCGTTGGTGCTGCCTGCCTCGCGTGTGCGGGCACGGCCGAGACAAGCCAATCGGGGTGCCGCAGAAGCGACCGCTTCCAGCATCTGAACGGCCGGGGTCGGATGCGCTGAACAGTGCCGGAGGATTGCGGCCTTCGGCGGTGTCGATCCTTCGATGGAATCGCCGTCGTGCTCGGTTGGCTGTGGTGCCGAGTTGGGCCTCAGGCACATTGAGCTTGCCGACCTGCCGACGAGCGCTCCAAAAGATCAGGGGCGTTCTGCATGGCCGGCCAACGCTCCGGTGTACGACCCACCGCTTTGAACTGGCGAAGCGCCATTTCCGGTCGTCGGCCGCTGGAAGAAAGAATTCTGCGGCAGCTCAATCCGTGGGCAAACTTCTCCGGCTCATCAAGTTGGCCCCATGCCTCATAAGTCGGCCCTTGCTCACCCCCACGCCATCTGGCGCGTCGGCGACCCGCGGCGCCACTATCGACAGCGAAGTGCGCGAGCCGCTCAGCTCGTCGGGCGAGTGGATGCCGATTGGCCAGCAGGAGATGACGTCGCACGGCGGGCGCCTCGATCTGCTGGCGACGCGCCGGACGGGTTGCGGGTCCCGATCGGGTTGAAGCGCGACCGCATGCCGCGAGAGATCATCGCGCAGGCGCTCGACCATGCATCTCCAGCGGGGCGAGCCGACAGCGGAACGCATCGTGCAGGCCTGCCGCCGGCTCACGCAGGGCCGCAGCCTGGAAGTGGACCTCCGCAGCCGCTCCCATGCAGCGCTGGACGAACACACACCGAATCGGCCCCTCCAGAACAGCATCGTCGCAGCCAAGCAGGATGCATCGACCGTGCGCACCGTCGACTGCCTGAATGCGCGCGACATTTCGATCACTGTCGTGCTGTTTCGGTTCTTTGGGCACGCTGGCGAACGGCCATCGAGCCGCGCGTGATCGATCCATCCGAGCAAGACGCAGGCCCATGTCGCGGTCGTCGGACCCGTGGGCGACAAGGAGCCGTGCAACGGTGCGTTCTGCGCGTCCTTCGGCGGAGTTGCTGGCCGCAGGCGGAACGACGTACGCTGCTGCGTCCCTGTCAGCGGCGGCAGCGATCGACTGCTCAACCGTCTCCGAACAACCCCACCTCCGGTCGACTGGGCGGCACCACGCCCAGGTGCCGAAACGCCGCCAGCGTCGCGATCCGGCCGCGTGGTGTGCGCTGCAGATAACCCTGCTGGATCAGGTACGGCTCGATCACGTCCTCGATCGTGCCGGCTTCCTCGCCGATGCTGGCAGCGATGTTGTCCAGCCCGACCGGGCCGCCGTCGAAGCGATGAATCACGGCTTCGAGCAGCTTGCGGTCCATCACGTCGAAGCCTTGCGGGTCGACGTCGAGCATGACGAGTGCGCGGTTGGCAATTCCCAGGTCGATGTGGCCGTCGCCCTTGACCTGCGCATAGTCGCGCACGCGGCGCAGCAGGCGGTTTGCAATGCGGGGCGTGCCGCGCGATCGGCGCGCGATCTCGAAACCGCCTTCCTCGTCCATCGGGACATTCAGCAGATGTGCGCTGCGGCGCACGATCAGTGCGAGTTCTTCCGGCGTGTAGAACTCGAGCCGGGCCACGATGCCGAAGCGGTCGCGCAAGGGGTTTGTCAGCATGCCGGCGCGCGTGGTAGCGCCGACCAGCGTGAACGGCTGCAAGTCGAGCTTGATGCTGCGCGCGGCCGGGCCTTCACCGATCATGATGTCGATCTGGTAGTCCTCAAGCGCGGGGTAGAGGATCTCTTCGACGACCGGGGAGAGCCGGTGAATCTCGTCGATGAACAGCACATCGTTGGCTTCGAGGTTGGTCAGCAGCGCGGCCAGGTCCTTGGGCTTTTCGAGCACCGGCCCGCTGGTCTGGCGCAGGTTGACGCCGAGCTCGTGCGCGATGATGTGCGACAGCGTGGTCTTGCCCAGGCCCGGCGGGCCGAACAGCAGCACGTGATCGAGCGCTTCCTTTCGGTGGACGGCGGCGCCGATGAAGATTTCAAGCTGCTCGCGCACCTTGGCCTGACCGACGTACTCGGCCAACAGTTTCGGGCGCAACGCGCGCTCGATCGCTTCCTCGCGTGGTGAGTCGGCCACCGCCGACAGCGTGCTGTTGCGGCGCGGCGGAACGGCGAAGTCATCGGTCTGGATTGTCACGAAAACGATTCTTTGAAAAGGCCGCGTGGGCGCGGCCGAGGACTCAAGGCTTGGTCCAGGCGTAGTAGCCGATGCCTTCGAAGTTGTAGAACGCGTTGTTCCCGACGATGCCGTTGCGCTCCTGCGCTGAGATCGTATAGAAGTGCGTGCCGGTGGTGGCGTTATAGAATCGATAGATCGGCACCGAGCCATTGCCCGCCACGGTCTGTGCGCTCCAGCCGATGCCTTCGTATTGGAACGACGGATTGCTGCGCACCACCAGGTCGCGTTCCTCGGCGTTGATGGTGTAGAAGTGCGCGCGCGTCCTGGCGTTGTAGAAACGATAGACCGGGCTCATGCCGGCAAAGTTGCTCGGGTAGGCATAGAAGACCGGGCCTTCATAAGCGAACTCGCGCAGGCTGGCAATCACATAGTCGCGCTCGCCGGCGCTGGTCGTGTAGAAATGCGCGCCGGTGGATGCGTTGTAGAAGCGGTAGACCGCGGTGCGGCCGGCCGGACCGGTGCCGGTGGAGGCCGGGCGCAGCCAGAAGCGCAGCGCATCGTTGAACGGCTGGTCGAAGCGCGCGTAGTAGTCAAACGCGCCGCGGTTCGAGCAACTCGCGCTGCCGCCGCTCAACGTGCCGACCAGATAACTGCTGTTGCCTTCGCGGTAGAACAACCCCGAGCCGCTGCTGCCGCCTTCCGTGGTGCCGAGCGTCCAGACCACGCGCAGGTCGTTGCCTTTCGAAGCGTCGCTGCGGCTGCAGTTGAAATTGCCGCTGGCCGAGACCTCGCTGCACGACGAGTAGCCGTCGATCGTGCCGTAGCTGATCTTGAGCAGGTCGCCGCTGGCGTGGTGCAGGCCCACCGCTTTCTCACCCACGGGTTGCGGGTTCGCATCCCAGCCCACATACAGCGCGTTGGCCGGCGGCACGTCGTTGAGCAGCATGAACGACGTGTCGCTCGCAGCGGACGAATACAGCAGCTGCGCGCCGCGCATCCGGCGCACGCGCTCGTTGCTCAGGGTCTGCGCGTTGCAGACCGGCGAGCGAAAAAACCAGTCGGTCTGCAGCGAGGAGGCCACCGTCTGCGTCGAAATGCAGTGCGCGGCGCTGAGGAAGTACGGCGCGCCGCTGCCTTCCGAGTCGTTCAGCAGGGTGCCGGTGCACACATAGGCGCTGCTGCCGCGCACGAACAGCATGCGGGCCACCGCGTCACGGGTGCCGCGGAAGTTCGCGTCGCAGGTCGCGTCCTGCTGGCACGCGTCCGCGTCGCCGACGTCCTTGCCGCTCAGGCTGCCTTCGGGGGGCAGTTCGAGCTGTTCGTAGATGTGCACCAGGCGCGGCACGGCGATGCGCAGCGCGTCGGCGGGCGTGCCGGGCGGCAGCTCCACTTCGAGCGTCACTTCGCCGCTGCCGAAGTCCGGAGTCCACCAGGTGTGGGCGGCGTCGCTCGTGTCGCCGGCCGCCACGTTGCGGTCGATCGTCTGCTGAATCTCGTGGCCCGATTGCTCGAACACCTGCGCTTTGCTGGCCTGGCTGTAGACGCGCAGCATCGCGCTGCCCGGCAGCTGGGCGATCTGCACCCCCAGGCGCAGGCCTTTGGCGTCTTCGGCGCTGAAGCCGATCGCCGCGATCAGGCCACCGACCGGTGTGGCTTGCCACTGCAGCTGGCTGCCGGTGGCGGCGGCGGAAGCCGTCGCATCGAGCACGCGCACGACGCCGACCTCGCGCGCACCATCGGGTGCCACCGCGCCGACAGCCTTGCCACTGGCCAGGGCGCCGAGCGCCACGCGCGCCGGGGTGGGGGCGACCGTTGCCGCACGGCTTTTCACCGGCGACACGTCCTGCAGCGCATCCGCCGGCTGCACGCGCGATTCGATGCGCATCGCCGCAGGCGCTGCGGCCGGCTCGATTCTGGCCACCACGGCGGGTGCAGCGCTGCCCGACTCACCGCCGCTGCAGCCAGCCAAGAGCAATGCCAGCAGGCCGCCGCCGACGTGAAGGAGGATTCGATTTCGCATCACGACCTGACTGTGGGAGAAGAGGGAGGCCGCCACGCGCAAGGTCAACGCAGCCGGACCAAAGGATGAAGAAAAAAGCGAGAGCCCGCAGCAGTCGCCCGCGCAAGGCCGGCCGTCATATTAACGATTCGGCAGTCGCCGCGAAGTGGCTATTTGCCCAGGCTTTTGAGCGCAAGGCGAATGCCGTCGGCCACCGCGACGTCGCTCGGCAAGGCTTTCAGCGCGGCGGCGGCGTCGCGGTCACTGTAGCCGAGCGCCATCAGCGCCTGCAGAATGTCGGCCTGCACGCCGCTGCCGGCCACCAGCGGGCCACGCAGATGCGGGCGCCAGGCGGCCTTTCAGCTCGAGCAGCAGCCGCTCGGCGGTTTTTTTGCCGATGCCGGGCACCTTGACCAGACGGCCGGCTTCTTGGGTGGCGACCGCGTTCGCGATGTCCGCGACGCTCATGCCGGAGAGCACCGCCAGCGCGGTGCGCGGGCCGACGCCGGCGATGCGAATCAGCTCGCGAAACGCGTCGCGTTCGGGTTCGGTCGCAAAGCCGAACAGCAGCTGCGCGTCTTCGCGCACCACGAACTGGGTCAGCAGCGTCAGCGGCTCGCCGACCGCCGGCAGGTTGTAGAACGTGCTCATCGGCACCTGCACCTCGTAGCCGACGCCGTGGCAGTCGAGCAGCAACTGCGGCGGGTTGTTCTTGTCGGCCAGGGTGCCGTGGAGTCTGCCGATCATGGAGGGATGGAAATCGCTTTTATGGAAGGTGGTGCGCGCGGCGTGGCTGCCTATGATGGGCCGCTCAACGGATCTGCCGAACCGCTTCGCTTTTGCTTCGAGATTATTAGCTTGATCCTGCGCCACACCTTCACACCGCCGAACAACCAACGGCTGGCCAACCTCTGCGGCGCGATGAACGCGCACCTGCACCGGATCGAGGCCGGGTTTGGCGTGCGCATCGCGCACCGCAACGGCAATTTTCGGGTGGAGGGGCCGAAGCCCAAAGCGACGCGTGCGGTGGAGCTGTTGCAGGCGCTGTACGAAATCGCCGAACGCCCGATCACGACGGAGCGGCTGCAACTGATGCTCGGCGGGGACGCCGGCGCCCTTGCGGTGGGCGCAGCGGGCGAAGATGCCGCGCCGGTGCTGGCCACGCGCCGAGCCGACCTGCGTGCGCGCACGCCGAACCAGAGCGTCTATCTGGACAACATCGCCAACCACGACATCACGTTTGGGATCGGCCCGGCCGGCACCGGCAAGACCTACCTGGCGGTGGCCTGCGCGGTCGATGCGCTGGAGCGCAGCGGCGTGCAGCGCATCGTGCTGACGCGCCCCGCGGTGGAGGCCGGTGAGAAGCTCGGTTTCCTGCCGGGCGACCTGGGCCAGAAGGTCGACCCCTATCTGCGCCCGCTGTACGACGCGTTGTACGACCTGATGGGTGTGGAGCGCGTGCAAAAAAGCTTCGAGCGCAACCAGATCGAGATCGCGCCGCTGGCCTTCATGCGCGGGCGCACGCTGAACCACGCGTTCGTGATCCTGGACGAGGCGCAAAACACCACGCCCGAGCAGATGAAGATGTTCTTGACGCGCATCGGCTTCGGCACGCGCGTGGTCGTCACCGGAGACGTCAGCCAGATCGACCTGGACAAGGGCGCCACCAGCGGCCTGATCGATGCCGAGCGCGTGTTGAAACGGGTCGAGGGCATCGCGATCACGCATTTCCACAGCGGCGACGTGGTGCGGCACCCGCTGGTGGCGCGCATCGTCGATGCGTACGACGGCACGCGCAAGGGCCGGGTCGGCTGACTCCCCGGACGCGCGGCCCCAGGTGCAGCGCGCGCTTGGCGGCTTCTCAGATGCGCGTGATCGGTGCGGGCTGGCTTGGGTCGAGCGACCCGTCGTGCTCGTCGAGGACGTCGATCTGCACCCGGTCGCGGCCCTTGTGTTTGGCCACGTAGAGCGCGCGGTCGGCGCGCTCCATCACCACGTCGAGCGATTCGCCCCGCTGCCACTCGGCCACGCCGATCGACGCCGTGATGCTCACGATCGCCTCGGGCGACTCGAGTTGCACGCTTGCGATGTGATTGCGCAGTGCCTCGGCCACGCGTTTGCCGCGGCCGATGTCGCAGCGGCGCAGGATCAGCACGAACTCTTCGCCGCCGTAGCGCGCGAGCCGGTCGGCGTCGCGCAGCCGTGCGTTCAGCTGCTCGACCACCGACTTCAGCACGAAGTCGCCGACCGCGTGACCGTGCCGGTCGTTGATGCGCTTGAAGTGATCGATGTCGATCATGCAGACGGTGATCGGCTCCCGGTGGCTCTGCACCCGGTCGGCCAGCGGCGCGGCGATGTCGGCCAGGTATTTGCGGTTGAAGGCGCCGGTCAGCACGTCGCGTTCGGCGGCCTCGTTCACGTCCTTCAACGATTCGCCGAGCTTGCGGTTCTCGAGCGCCAGGCGGTGTTGCACGCCCTGCAGCTCGGCGATCAGCGCCTGGTTCTGTCGCTCGGCGTTCAACATCCGCAGTGTGGAGCCGTGGTTCACCTGCATCCACTGCATGATGACGACTGCCGACACCAGGGTGCCTGCGGCCATGGCCCAGCCGGCGGGGCTGCCATGGCTTGCGATGCTGACCGTGAGCGCACCCAGCCCCGCGCCGATCAGCGCGAGGCTCGCCGGCAACGCCGACAGATAGGTCATCGTGATGGCGCCGGTCGCCATCACCGCGATCAGGCAAAGCGAGAAGAACTCGGTGCCCGGCACCCACGCGGCCACGATCATCGGGGACGCACCCCAGCCGGCATGGGTGGCCAGCAGCAACGCGTCGTGTGCGCGCGTGTCGCCCTGGCGGCCCTGGTGAATCGTGTGCAGTGCGCGTTCGGCCAGCCACCAGCGCACGCAGGTCAACGCGCCCAGAATTACGAACAATGCGCCGCGCCCGAGCCCTGGCGGCGCATCGATCGCACCGAACAACAGCACGGCCAGCGCCACCAGGTGCATCGGCACGTTGCGCTGCGACGCATCCAGGTAGCGGCGCAGCAGCCGGCGCCGAATCTGCTCGGTCACGCCGACCACCACCGGCGAGCCCTCTCGCAACGCGGCAAGCAGATCCCCCGGCTCGGTCGGTACGTCGGCGCGGCCCGGCTTGGCTGAGCGCAGCAGCCGAAGCGGTTTCGACACAAGATCGATCAGAGGGCGAAAGAAGGTGAGCAACGACGAACCTTGAGGTGAGGGCGGCGGCACGGGGTCAAGCGAACAGCGTATGCAACCCATGCACAATTCGCGCTGCGATTCAATCACGAGATGGCCAAAGCTCCCCGCACCACAATGCGCGCAACCGAGCAAAATCGGCCCGCCAACCCAGCAGCCGAGGCGGCAACCGCCAAAAATTCCTCAGTGGCCCGCCAAGCGCGTCCGGCGTTGCAGCTGTCGTTGCAGTTCGCGCGTTTTGACGCTGCGCGCTTGCACCGCGCAGCGCTGCCGCGCCATGCGGTGCAACGCTGGGTGCGGCAGACGCTGCAAGCCGATGCCGAGATCACCGTGCGCGTGGTGGATGCAGATGAGGCGCAGCGGCTGAACCGCGAATTCCGCGGCCACGACCACGCGACCAACGTGCTCACGTTCCACTATGCGCAGGCGCCGCACGTGCTGGCCGACCTGGTGCTGTGCGCGCCTGTGGTGGCGCGGGAGGCGGCGGCTGCCGGCCGCAGCCTGCAAGCGCACTACGCGCATCTGCTGGTGCACGGCGCGCTGCACGCCCAGGGCTGGGATCATGAGACCAGCGAGGCGGACGCCGAGCGCATGGAAGCACGGGAAACCGAGCTGCTGCACGCGCTGGGCTTTGCCGACCCCTACGCCTGAGCCGCCGAACGGCGTGAGTTGTCAGGGGCCGACCGCGTCGCACGGTTTCATCCGCCGGGCACAACCGCAACGCTGGCCCGCTACATTCACGCCATGAAAAAAATCTTGTTGTTGGGCGGCACCGGTTTCATCGGCCGCGCGGTCTGCGAACAGCTCGAGCGGCTGCAGTGGCGTGCCACCTTGCCCACCCGCCGGCTGTCGAATGCGCAGTCGGTCCTGATGCTGCCGATGATCACGCCGCTGGCCGCCGACGTGCACGACGAGGCGACGCTCGAGGCGCTGCTGCCCGGGCACGACGCGGTGGTCAACCTGATCGGCGTGCTGCACGGCGACGAAGCCGCGTTCGAACGCGCGCACGTCGAGCTGCCGGCCAAGCTCGCGCGCGCCTGCACGGCCGCGGGCGTGCGCCGCCTGGTGCACCTGAGCGCGTTGGGCGCAGCCATCGACGGCCCCTCGATGTACCAGCGCAGCAAGGCGCGCGGCGAGGCGGTGCTGCAAGCGGCTGCGCAGAGCCCGCGCGGGCTGGGGTTGACCCTGCTGCGCCCGAGCGTGGTGTTCGGCCGCGAAGACAAGTTTCTCAACACGTTCGCCGAGCTGCAGCGTTGGGCACCGATCGTCCCGCTCGCCTGTGCGGATGCGAAGTTTCAGCCGGTGTGGGTGCAGGACCTGGCCTCGGCCATCGTCCACGTGCTGGGCGATGACCGCACCAGCGGCCAGACATACGAGGCTTGCGGCCCGTCGGTCTGGACCTTGCGCGAACTGGTCGAGCTGGCGGGCCGGCTCACCGGCAACCCGCGGCGCGTGATGCCGATCTCGATGAAAAACGCGCGGCGCCAGGCCTGGCTGATGGAAAAGCTGCCGGGCGACCCGGTGCTCAGCCACGACAACCTCGATTCGATGCAGCAGGACAACGTCGCCAGCGGCAACCTGCCGGGGCTGCGCGCGCTCGGCATCGAGCCGTCCGAGATCGGCCCGGTGTTGCGCGGCTACCTGGGCGGGCGCAGCGTCGAGCGCCGGCTGCTCGATCTGCGCAAGACGGCCGGGCGATTTTGAGCGGTGCGGACAGCGGCCTGCCGGCTCAAAGCAGCGCCATGTTCGACGAATCTTCGGGCGACAGGTCTTCCGGGAAAGCAAACCGGCCGCGGCCGCTGCGCCTGACCTGGCCGCGCGGCCGGCAGGATCAGGCGCTGCGCAAGCGCGGCCAACCCGCTGCGCCGCCGCCCGTCGGCCCGCAGGAGCACGAAGTCGTCGCCGCCGAGGCAGGCCAGCACGTCCTGCGGGCCCGTCAGGCGCATGAGCCGGCGCGTGATGCACATCAGCATCGCCGACGCCGTGCCCGAACCCATCGTTCACGAGCTTGAACCGGTCCAAGTCCAGCAGCAGCCATGCGCACCGCGTGCCGGGCGCCAGCAGCGCGTGCGCGCGGCGCGACCGGCCGGCGCGGTTGGCGACGCCGGTCAGCGGATCGGTCTCGGCGGCGTGCGCCGTGCGGGCCGCTTCCAGCTGCAGCGCGTTCTGCTGCGTCCGCACGCGCGGCAACCACTGGCCGCAGACCAACGCGAACAAGCCCGCGGCTGGCTTGACCACCGGGGTCGACCAGGTGGCCAGCGCGGGCATCCAGCGTGTTCGTCTGCATGGGGGCGGTAAGCGCAGCACCGGAAGGTTGGTGGCCGGCGCGTGCGCGCCCGGCCCCCGGTGATCGTTCGTGTCATCAATCGCCGCAGCGGTTTTCATGAATCGCAAGTGGTGCCGTGCTTACCATGCAGTCCGTGGCAAAACCCACGACCACCAGCAATGAGAGAAACCGAATGCTCGAACTCTTCACCGGCAATCGCAATTATTCGTCCTGGTCGATGCGGCCGTGGGTGCTGCTGACCCAGGCCGGCATCCCGTTCAAGGACACGCGCGTGCGATTCGATTCGTTCGCGCCCGGCTCCGACTTCAAGCGCGCGGTGCTCGCCGTGAATCCGGTGGGCAAGGTGCCGGCGTTGCAGGACGACGGCTTCGCCGTCTGGGACAGCCTGGCGATCGCCGAGTACGTCGCCGAGCGGTTCCCCGACAAGCACTTGTGGCCACTCGATGCAAAAGCCCGGGCGCGCGCTCGCAGCGTCTGCGCCGAGATGCATGCGGGCTTCGGCGCGCTGCGCGAGCACTGCACGATGAACATCGAAGCCGTGCTGCCGGAAGTCGGCGCGCGGCTGCTGCAGGACGAGCCCGCGGTGCGCGCCGATGTCCTGCGCATCGTGCAGCTGATGGAAGATGCACTGCACGCGCACGGCGGGCCGATGTTGTTCGGTGACTTCTCAACTGCCGACGCGTTCTTCGCGCCCGTGGTGATGCGGTTCAAGACCTACGGCTTGCCTGCGCCGAGCGACGTGACGGCTTACTTCGAGCGCGTGCACGCGCTGCCCAGCGTGCGGGCCTGGGTCGCGCAGGCGCTGGCCGAGCACGACTTCCGCGCGTTCGAAGAACCCTACCGAAGCGCCCCATGACCGCCCCTTCAGAACGCCGCCTGATCGGCTCCGGCTCGTCGTTCGAAGCCGACATCGGGTACTCCCGTGCGGTGGTCAGCGGCCGCTGGGTGTTCGTCTCCGGCACCACCGGGTTCGACTACGCCACCATGGAGATCGCGTCCGACATCGAAGCGCAGACCGAGCAGACGCTGGTCAACATCGCCGCCGCCCTGGCACAAGCCGATTCCAGCATCGCCGATGTGGTGCGTGTGCGCTACATCGTCCCCGACGCCAGTGAATTCGCGCGCTGCTGGCCGGTGCTGCGGCGCTGGTTTGGCGACGTGCGGCCGGCCGCCACGATGATCTCGGCCGGCTTGGCCGATGTGCGCATCAAGATCGAGATCGAGGTGACGGCGCGCAAGGCTTGACGGCCGCGTGCCGGTTCAGCCCGGCGCGGGCGGGCCGAGCGCCTGGGCCGCCCGCTCACGCCCGAGCGCGATCAATTCGGCCGCGCGCCAGAATTCGTGAAACCCGCATGCATTGCGCGGCACCTGCACCGTGCGGTCGGGCGGGTTGGCGGCCAGCTGCAGCTCGGCGATTCCGTCCTGCATGATCTGCATCGAGGCGAACGCGATGTCGAGCAGCCGGCGCGTCGGCAGCGCCGGCGGCTGGGTCGCTTGCAGGCCGTCGATGAAATCGCGGATGCGGCGCGTGCGCGGCGCCTCGGTCGTCGGAAAGCGCCAGGGCGCCGGCTCCACGGGCGCAGCCGCGGTGCGCGCGCCCAGATTCACCGCGATCGTGAGTTCGGTCGTGTCCGCGCGCGTCGCACCGATCGGCACTGGGCTGGCCAGCGCGCCGTCGACCAGCGTGCGGCCGCCGAGTCGGTGCGGCGTGAAGACGAGCGGCGTGGCGATGGAAGCGCGGATCGCATCGAACAAGCCGCCCTCGCGCAGCCAGACCGCTTCGCCCGTCTCCAGATCGGTGGCGACCGCCACAAAACGGATCGGCAAGGCTTGAATCGGTTGGTCGCCGATCAGTTCGCGCAGCACGCCGATGATGCGTTCGCCTTTGAACAGCCCGGTGCGGTCGAACGACGGATCGAGCAGCCGCAGCACCTGCCAGCGCTCGAGCGCCAACACCCAGTCGGTGTAGACATCGAGCTTGCCGGCCGCAAAGATGCCGCCGACCAGCGCGCCCATCGACGAGCCCGCGATCGATTCGATCTGGTAGCCGTGCTCGACCAGCCACTGGATCACGCCGATGTGCGCCAAGCCGCGCGCGCCGCCACCGCCGAGTGCCAAAGAAACGGAAATCGGATCGGCAGCCGTCCTCATGAAGAAGACGAATCGGGCAGTTTCCCTGCCTGTTCGCTCTGACGCGCGGGCACCGCCCGGCTCCGATCGCCAAAGCCGCTCAGAGGATCACCAACCCCAGCCCCGGCGCGAGGCCTTGCGCAAACGCGCGGCCAGCTCGGGACGCGTCGCCTCATATTGAAGCGCCATGCGGAGCAACTCGTCGGGCACATCGCCGAGCGCCTTGAAAAATTCCAGGACGGTGCGTCCCGCGTGCAACACCGAGCCGGCAGGGCCGGACACGGGTTCGAGACGGTGCAGCACCCCTGCGTGAACATGGACGGCCATGGTGACTTCCCCTTTGCTTTGACAGTTGGAAGCGAAGCCATTGCTTCGCTCTTCATCAATATAGGGTTTTCCCTTGGTTTGACCACTTTCATTCTGGAATGAACGGTATCACGAGGGCGAATGCGAGGTGGTCGCTGCCTGTGCCGGTGACCGGTCGGCCCGGCCGAGACGGGTCTCCCGGCGGACGCTCGGCGCCGTAGACTTCGGGCGTGGAGATTTACCTGGTTGGCGGTGCGGTCCGCGATGAACTGCTCGGATTGCCGGTGAGCGATCGGGACTGGGTGGTGGTCGGGGCGACGCAGGCGCAGATGAGCGCGCGGGGTTTCCTGCCGGTCGGCCGCGACTTTCCGGTGTTTTTGCATCCCGACACGCATGAGGAGTACGCGCTGGCCCGCACCGAGCGCAAGACGGCCGCTGGCTACCATGGCTTCGCGTTCCACGCCGCGCCCGAGGTGACTCTGGAGCAGGATCTGGCGCGGCGCGACCTCACGATCAATGCGATGGCCAGGAATGAAGGCAGCACGGGCGCATCCGGCCTGATCGACCCTTATTTCGGGCAACAGGACCTGGCCGCGCGCGTGCTGCGCCACGTGACCGACGCATTCCGCGAGGACCCGGTGCGCATCCTGCGCGTGGCACGCTTTGCGGCGCGGTTCGACGACTTCACCGTGGCGCCCGAGACGCTGGAACTGATGCGGGAGATGGTGGACAACGGCGAAGCCGACGCGCTGGTGCCCGAGCGCGTCTGGCAGGAACTCGCGCGCGGACTGATGGAACGCACGCCGTCGCGCATGTTCGAGTTGCTGCGGTCCTGCGGCGCGCTTCGGAAACTGCTGCCCGAAGTCGACCGCCTGTGGGGCGTGCCGCAACCGGGTGCGCATCACAGGCAAGTCGACACCGGTGTGCAGCTGATGCGGGTGCTCGACCTGAGCGCGCGGCTGGCTGCGCCGCTGGCCGTGCGTTTTGCGTGTCTCACGCACGACCTCGGCAAAGGCACCACCTGCGCCGACGCCTTGCCGCGCCACATCGGCCACGAGCAGCGCAGCGCGCAACTGCTGCAGGGCCTGTGCGATCGCTGGCGCGTGCCCAACGACGTGCGGCAACTCGCCGATTTGGTCGCGCGCGAGCACGGCAACATCCACCGCAGTGGCGAGTTGAATGCGGCCGCGCTCCTGCGGCTGCTGGAGCGCTGCGATGCGATCCGCAAGCCCGCGCGGTTTGCCGACGTGCTGCTGGCCTGCGAATGCGATGCGCGCGGCCGACCCGGACGGCACGACACGCCGTATCCGCCGCGCGAACGCCTGCTGGCGGCGCTGGCGGCGGCGCAGGCGGTGGCCACCGCGCCGATCGCTGCCGCTGCGATCGCCGCCGGGCTGAAAGGCGATGCGGTGGGCGCGCGCATCCAGGCCGCGCGCACGGACGCGATCGCCGCGACGCTGTCGGTCTAGCCACGGGGCCGGCGCGACAATTCCGGCCGCACCACTTTTTCGCCCACCGTTTCAATCCACGGCCGCCCCATGGCACGACTGCTTCCGTCCCGATTCCTGCAGCGCCTGCGCCAGCTCGGCCCCCGGCCTGAACACCGGAGCGGCCAACGATCCGAGCGGCATCGCCACCTACAGCCGAGTCGGCGCGCTGCTGGTCGCCAACACACTGAACATCGCCGCCACCATCTCCCCGATGGCCGAAGCGCTGCGGCTGCTGATCGGTGGCCCGACCCATCTATACGCGGTGTTGTATGGCGGGCGGTGCCTGCTGCAGGTGCTGCTGCCCTGCCGGCGCGATGTGCGCTGGCTCAAGTGGCTGACCTTGGTGCCGCTCGCGTACGTGGCGGTCGTGTTCGGCACCACCATCGGCCCGTACCTGTTGTTCTGGCAGGCCGCGCAGGAGATGGAGGACGCGACCGGCCACACACGCGGCCGGAAGTGCGCGGGCACCTGCGCCGCATCCGCTTCGACACGCTGACCGGCATGATGTTTTCCAACCCGATTGCGTTCTTCAACATCGGGGCGACGGCCGCCACCTTGCACGCGGCCGGCACCACCGACATCCAGACCTCGGCGCAGGCCGCCGAAGCGCTGCGGCCGGTCATGGGCGGCTTCGCGTTCGCGCTTTTCGGCCTCGGCCTCACCGGCACCGGCATGCTCGCGGTGCCGGTGCCGGTGCCGGTGCTGGCTGGGTCGGCCTGCCATGCGATGGCCGAAGCGTTTGATTGGCCCGGCAGCCTGAAGTTGAGCCTGCGGCTGAAAGGCAACGACAGCGGACGCGGCTTCTGCGGTGTGATCGCGGTGCCGATCATGGGCGTCATGATGCGGCTCGCCTCGCGCAGCGAAACCAGGGGGCCGCACGTGATCGGCCGCGGTCCGCGCTGGCTCGGCTGGTGCGCCACGGCCGCGATGGCGGTGACCGTGCCGGCGATGCTGGTGACGCTGTGATGCACCCGCCGAAAGGTTCCTGATGAAACGCCTCCCCCTGCCGGCCGCGTTGCGCGCCCGTCCGCACCTGGCGGCGGCGCTGGTTGCCGGGTGCCTGGTCACGGTGCTGCTGCCAGTCCATGCGAGCTGGCTCACGCGCAGCCTGCTCGGCTGGAACGTCGGCGTCTGGCTCTACCTGTGGCTGGTGATCGCCGTCATGCTGCGCGCCGACCACGCCGATCTCCGGCGCGTCGCGGCGGCCCAGGCCGAAGGCACGCGCGTGGTGCTGACCGTCGCGGTGCTCAGCGCGCTGGTGAGTCTGGTCGGCATCGTGCTGCAGCTGTCGGCGGCCAAGCATCCGGGCGCGCCGCATACGCTGCCGCACCTGGTGTTCGCGCTGGTCACCGTGGCCGGCTCCTGGCTGCTGGTGCCCACCCTGTTCGCGCTGACCTATGCAAGTGCCTGGTACGGCCAGGCCACGCCGTGCGGTCTGCGGTTCCCGGATGCCGACCGCGCGTTCCAGCCGCACTATGCGGACTTCATGTACTTTGCGTTCACGATCTCGGCCGGCTCGCAGACCTCCGACGTGGCCGTGGTGTCGACGCCGATGCGGCGGCTCGTGCTGGCGCACACGCTGGCGTCGTTCGCGTTCAACACCGCCATTCTTGCGTTCACGGTGAACGTGGCGGCGAGCATGTTTTGAGACGGCGCATGCCGGGCCGCCGATGACGTTGCCGAATCGCGTGTTGCAGCCCACCCGAACCTTTCGGTGGGTGCGCGCGGCCTCGCTGGCGTGGCCGTGGATGTATCTGCTGTGCCTGGTGCCGGTGCTGACCGACATCGTCGAGACCGGCGACTGGCCGCACACGCCGCGCCAGTGGTTTACCGAGATCGCCATCGGCGCGTTGATCCTGTTGCTCGCGCGCCGGCTGCTGCACCAGCAGCGCCGGATGTTCGCGCTGGCTTCGACCGATGCGTTGACCGGTCTGTGGAACCGCGTCGGCTTCGACCAAGCGGTCGAGAGCGAATGCGCGCGCGCGCGCCGCTCGAACCAGCCGCTCGCACTGGTCTATCTGGACCTCGACCATTTCAAGACGGTGAACGACACGGCCGGACACGCAGCCGGCGACGCGGTGCTGTGCCAGTTGGGCGATGCGATGCGGCACGTGGTGCGCGAGCACATCGATCGCGGCTTCCGGCTGGGCGGCGATGAATTCGTGTTGCTGCTGCCAGGCGGCACGGCCCTGCAGGCCAGCGCGGTGGTCGAGCGGATGCGGCACCGGTGCGTCGAAGCCAATCCCATCTGGGGCAACGGCTCGCTCGGCATCAGCGCCGGCATCGTCGAATTCGAGCCGCAGGAATCCGCTGCGAATTTTGTGCGGCGTGCCGACGAGGCGATGTTTCACGCCAAGCGCGCGCACCGCGCCAGTGGCGCGCCGCATGCTTGACCGCTGCAAGGTGACCGCAGGTTGCCCGCCTGTTTTCCGCTCTGTCCAGGGCGCCGGCACGCGCGCGCTCAACGCCTGCCCGAGTCTGCCGATTGTTTCGTGTCGTACCCCGGGTCGCCTGGGTGATGTCAGCGCCAGGCGATGGGCCCGCCCATCGCGCAGCTCCGCATGAATCGGTTCGTGCACAGCCAAACCATCAACAACGCCCCGGTCTGTCCGTGCTGGCCATGAATCGCCGTGCCTGCGAGGGCCGCTGCACGGTCCGGCTGGGCTGCGGCGTGGCGGTGGACGTCGGCCCGGCCCGGCTTGCGGCGATGGCAAGGTTTCGGAAGCGTGCTCGAAGGGTCGCGCCGCTTGCGATCTGGCATTCCCCTCCGGCCGCCCGCCACCCTGCAGCGGCCGAACCGGGCGGCAGCCGGCAGCGCATGCGGCTGCCGTCCGGTGCGCTCAGGTTCGCCATCGCCTTGTCGCTGTAGGGCGTCATGAGCCTGGACGACGCAAGGCCGTCGAGCATGGGCGCGGTCCCGCAAGGCCACGCGCGTCAGCCGTTGCCCCAGCCGATCCACAGCGGCGCGGATGTCTCGTCGTGCGCCGTCGTCGGCGCCGGGTGCCTCGATGATGGCAAGCCACGCGGAGCGGCTCTCGGGTGCGCCGGCGCGGGTCCTGCATCCGGCACATGCCGCAGCAGCGGCTGCGTTCCTGCGATGCGGGCGCCCACCCAGCGTGCCGTTCAGGACGGACGCGCCCGCGTCGCGGTTCTCAGGTCCGCATCCCACCGCCCCCCGATGTTTTTCAACAGCGTGTTCGCGGCGCTCAACCGGCGCGTCTGCAGGTTCAGCAACGTCGTCTCGGCCGACAGCACGGTGGCCTGCGCGGTCACCACGTTGATGAAGCTGACGATGCCGGCTTCGTACTGATTCAGCGCGACTTCCTGGGCCTTCTTTGCCGCCGTCAGCGCGTCCTGCTGAATCGACACTTCTTCCTGCAGCGCAGTCGCTGCCGTCAAGTTGTCTTCGACTTCCTGCAGTGCCACCAGCACGGTTTGCCGATAGATGGCGACTGTCTGGTCGTAGGCGGCGCGCGCCGAGTCGCTGGCCGCACGGCGCGCGCCGCCGTCGAACACGGACCACAACACGCTCGGGCCGATCGACCAGAACTCGGAAGCGGATCGCAGCAGGTTGCCCAGGCTCAGCGACCGCAACCCGGCGCTGGCCGACAACGTGATGACCGGAAAGAACGCGGCGTTTGCCGCGCCGATCTGCGCGTTCGCGGCCGCCACGCGGCGTTCGGCCGCGGCGATGTCGGGGCGGCGCTCCAGCAGCGTGGAGGGCAGTTGTTCCGGCACCGCAGGTGGCGCGGGCAATCGCGCGGTTTGCGCCAAGTCGAATGCTCCCGGTGGGGTGCCGGTCAGCACGGCCAGCGCGTGTTCGAGCTGCGCGCGGTTCAGTCGCGCTTCCACCCGCTGCGCCTCGGCCGACTTCAATTGCGCCTGCGCCTGCGCGACATCGGCCGCCGACACCACGCCCGCCTGATAGCGGTTCTGCGTGAGCTGCGCCGAACGGCTGAAGGCTTGCACGGTGCGGTCGAGCAACGCGATCTGCGATTCGGCGGCGCGCAGCGAGAAGTAGGTCTGCGCGATCGTCGCGTGCAGCGAAATGCGCGCGGCGGCCAGATCGGCTCGGCTCGCGTCCAGCCGGGCGCCGGCCGCGTCGACCTGCGCACCGAGCCGGTTCCACAAATCGATCTCCCAGTTCGACACCAGCGCCTGCGCGCTGTAGCTCGTCACCGGTGCCGCGATGCCGCCCGAGATCGTGGTGCCGGCCACGGCGGACCGCGACCGCGTGGCGCCGGCGCCGAGGCCGACGGTGGGAAACAGCGCAGCGCGGTTGGCCGCAACCGCTGCTTGCGCGACCGCGACCGCCGCCGCGCTGGCCTGCAGGTTCGCATTGCCGAGCAGCGCGCCCGCCTGCAACTGGTCCAGTGCGGGGTCGTCGAACAGCAGCCACCATTGCTCGGGCACCGCCACGTCGGCGCGCGACGGATCGGCACGCTGGAATTCGACGCCTTCCTTGAAGCGATCGGGCACCTCGAAGCCCGGGCGGCGCGTAGAGCGGGGTGCTGCTGCAGGCGGTCAGGGCCAACAGCAGCGCGGCGACCAGCGCGGCGACGATGCCTGACCCGGTCCGCGCACTGCGCTGAAAGTTATTTTTAGCGTCAAAAGGTGCGGGGTCGCAGGTGGAACAACCATCTTCAGCTACCGAATTCATAGCAATGTGCATGGGGTCGGTGCTCATGCTGCTGCCGGCTGCGCCGCCTGCGGCCGCCGAGCGAACAGCCGGCGCCGGATTCGCCCGGGCAGGCCGCGCAGCCGGTCCATGCAGACGAACACCACCGGTGTCGTGTAGAGGGTGAGCAGCTGGCTCAGGATCAGCCCGCCGACGATCGAGATGCCGAGCGGCTGGCGCAGTTCGGCGCCGTCGCCGGTGCCCAACGCGAGCGGCACCGCGCCGAAGATCGCGGCCATCGTCGTCATCAGGATCGGCCGCAGCCGCAGGTGACACGCCCTGTAGATCGCCGCGCCGGCACCCAGACTCGACTCGCCCCCCAGGCTGCGCGCACTGCGTGTCGCTGCGCCAACCCCGCTGCCGGGGAGTACCGCCAGCGGCCGGCAGCGCCCGCTGCGCGACGTTCGCCGAACCCCAGCGCCCGCAATTTCTTCCGCTTGCGCGGCTCGATCGCCACGCAGGGACAGCGCTCGGCGTGCGCCCGCGCGCGCGGCCGACTCGCGCTGCCGCGTGATCGCGAAGTCGATCATCATGATCGCGTTTTTCTTCACGATGCCGATCAACAGGATCACGCCGATCAGCGCGATCAGCGAGAACTCGGTCTTGAACAGCATCAGCGCGAGCAGCGCGCCGACGCCGGCGGAAGGCAGCGTCGACAGAATCGTGATCGGGTGGATCAGGCTCTCGTACAGCATGCCGAGCACGAGGTAGATCGTGACGAGCGCGGCCAGGATCAGCAGCGGCTGGTTTTGCGTGGACGCCGCGAATGCCTTGGCCGTGCCTTGGAACGATCCGCGCACCGACACCGGCACGTTCAGCTGCGCGATCGCCTGCGCGATCGCGGCCGTGGCCTGGGACAGCGAGCCGCCCAGCGGCAGCCCGAAGCTGATGGTGGACGCGGGGGTGCCGCCCTGGTGGTTCACCGACAGCGCGGTGTTGGTCAGCTCCAGCCGCGCGAACTGCGACAGCGGCACCTGGGCGCCGGTCTTCGACGTGAAGCGCAGTTTGTTCAGCGATTCCGGGCTTTGCTGGAACTCCGGCGCCAGCTCCATCACGACGCGGTATTGATTCAACGGGTTGTAGATCACGCCGACCTGGCGCTGGCCGAACGCGCTGTTCAACGTGCTGTCGATCGTGCGCATGTCCAGACCCAGCTGCGCGGCCGCGGTGCGGTCGATCACCAGCGAGGTCTGCAGGCCGTGGTCCTCCTGGTCGCTGTCGATGTCGGTCAGCTCCGGCAGCTTTGAGAGCGCGCGCCGGATGCGCGGCTCCCAGATGCGCAGTTCTTCGAGATCGTCCGCGCTCAGCGTGTATTGATAGCTCGAACTCGACGAGCGGCCGCCGACGCGAATGTCCTGCGCGGCCGAGAAGAACATGCGCGCGCCGGGTTCCTTCGACGTTTTGCTGCGCAGCCGCGCGATCACCTCGTCGATCGATTCCTTGCGTTCTTTGAGCGGCTTCAGGCCGATGAAGATGGCCGCGCCGTTGCTGCCGCCGGTGTAGCCGATCGCGTTCACCACCGCCGGGTCTTTCAGCACCACGTCGAGATAGCGCTGCAGCCGCTGCTGCATCGCCTGAAACGACGTCGACTGGTCGGCGCGGATGAACGCCGCCATGCGGCCGGTGTCCTGCTCGGGGAAGAAGCCCTTGTCGATCTTCATGTAGAGGAACACGTTGAGCGCGATCACACCGGCGAGCAACAGCAACGTCAGCGGCTGGTGCCGCAGCGCCCAGGCCAGCGTGTGCCGATAGCAACCGCTGCAGTTTCTTCTGCCAGCGTGCACCGGCCGCCGACCACTTCGACCGTTTCGGTATCGGTTCGTTGCGCCGCAACAGCGCCGCGCACATCATCGGCGTGGTGGTCAGCGACACCACCATCGACACCAGGATCGCGGCCGACAGCACCACCGCGAACTCGCGAAACAGCCGACCGACGATGCCGCCCATCAGCAGGATCGGCATGAACACCGCGATCAGCGACAGGCTGATCGACAGCACCGTGAAGCCGATCTCGCGCGCACCGTCGATGGCTGCCTGCAGCGGCGTCTTGCCGCGCTCCAGATGGCGCGAGATGTTCTCGAGCACGACGATCGCGTCGTCCACCACGAAGCCGGTCGCGACCGTGAGCGCCATCAGCGACAGGTTGTCCAGGCTGTAGCCGCCCAGATACATCACGCCGAAGGTGCCGGCCAGCGACACCGGCACCGCGACGCTCGGAATCAGCGCCGCGCGGAAACTGCGCAGAAACATGAACACGACCATGATCACGAGCGCGAACGAAATGCCCAATGCGCGTTCGACTTCGACCAGCGACGCGCGAATGGTCGGCGTGCGGTCCATCACCACGTCGAGCTGGATCGCCGCCGGAATCGACGCGTGCAGCAGCGGCAGCAGCTTGCGCACCGCATCGACCGTGCTGATCACGTTCGCATTCGGCTGCTTGAAAATCATCAGCGGGATCGCCGGCTTGCCGTTGAACGAGCCGTAATTGCGCACGTTCTCGACCGAATCCACCACGTCGGCCACGTCGCGCAGATGCACCGGGCTGCCGTTCGCGTAGCGCACGATCAGCGGCGCGTAGTCGGCCGCGGTGCGCGCCTGGTCGTTGGCTTCGATCTGCCAGTGCCGTTGCCCGTCGCCGACCGCGCCCTTCGGGCGGTTCGCGTTGCTCGCGGTGATCGCGGTGCGCACCTGATCCAGCGAGATGCCGAGCGAAGACAGCTTGTCCGGGTCGAGCTCGACCCGCACGGCCGGCAGCGCGCCGCCGCTGACGTCGACCTGGCCGACGCCGCCGACCTGCGAGATGCGCTGCGCGAGCACGGTGGAGGCCGCGTCGTACATCTGGCCGCGCGGACAGCGTGTCCGACGTGAGCGCGAGGATCATGATCGGCGAATCGGCCGGGTTCACCTTGCGATAGGTCGGGTTGCTCGGCATGCCGGTCGGCAGCAGCGCGCGCGCGGCGTTGATCGCGGCCTGCACGTCGCGCGCAGCCCCGTTGATGTCGCGGTCCAGATCGAACTGCAGGATCACGCGCGTCGAGCCGAGCGACGAGCGCGAGGTCATCTCGCTCACGCCGGCGATCGAGCCGAGCGCGCGTTCGAGCGGCGTGGCCACGGTGGCGGCCATCGTCTCGGGGCTTGCGCCGGGCAGGCTCGCCTGCACCGAGATGGTCGGGAAGTCGACCTGCGGCAAGGGGCGCCACCGGCAGCAGCATAAAAGCGATCGCGCCGGCCAGCGCGAGACCCGATCGTGAGCAGTGTGGTCGCGACCGGTCGAGCGATGAAGGGCGACGAGATGTTCATCGCGGGCTGTCCAGCCGGCTCGAACTCGGCCTGCGCGCGCGTGTCCGGCCGGCGGCGTTCGCGCCAGTCGCTTGACGCGCAGCGCTGGCGCGCGAAGCCAGATAGATCACCGGCGTCGTGAACAGCGTCAGCACCTGGCTCACGATCAGGCCGCCGACCATCGTCACGCCGAGCGGCTGGCGCAGTTCGCAGCCGACGCCGGTGCCGAGCATCAGCGGCAGCGCGCCGAGCAGCGCGGCCATCGTCGTCATCAGGATCGGCCGAAAGCGCAGCAGGCAGGCCTGGTGGATCGCCTCGACGCGGGCTCAAGCCCTGCTCGCGTTCGGCTTCGAGCGCGAAGTCGATCATCATGATCGCGTTCTTCTTCACGATGCCGATCAGCAGCACGATGCCGATGATCGCGATCATGCCGAGATCGAGCCGGACAGCAGCAAGCGCCAGCAGCGCGCCGACGCCGGCCGACGGCAGCGTCGACAGAATCGTGATCGGGTGGATGTAGCTCTCGTACAGCACGCCCAGCACGATGTACATCGTGACCACCGCCGCCAGGATCAGCAGCAGCGTGTTGACAGCGACGCCTGGAACGCCTGCGCCGCGCCCTGGAAACGCGTCTCGACGCTGGCCGGCAGCGCCAGTCTCGCTTTCCGCCTGCCGCATCGCCTCGACCGCCTCGCCGAGCGACACGCCGGGCGCCAGGTTGAACGAGACGTGACGGCCGGAAACTGCCCGACGTGGTTGATCGCGAGCGTCGTCGGCCGCTCGATCACGCGCGCAAGCGCGACGCAGCGGCACCTGCGTATTGCCGCCAGCCGACGGCACGTAGAGCTGTCGAGCGCGTCCGGCCCGAGCCGCGAACTGCGGCGCGCACTTCGAGCACCACGCGGTACTGGTTGCGATTGCGTGAAGATGGTGGAGATGAGCCGCTGGCCGAACGCGTTGTAGAGCGCGTTGTCGATCGCCGCCACCGTCACGCCGAGCCGCCTGGCGGCGTCGCGGTCGATGTCCACGATAGGCCTGCAGCCCGTCGTCCTGCAGGTCGCTCGCCACGTCGATCAAGCTGCGGCGAGCTGCTGCAGGCGCTCGACCAGCCGCGGGTCGACGCTGGCCGAGCGCGTCGGCGTCGGGCGACGTCAGCATGAACTGGTACTGCGTGCGGCGACGCGGTCTTCGATCGTCAGGTCCTGCACCGGCTGCATGTACAGGCGGATGCCGTGCACGCGCGCGCGCGTTGTCAGCGCGCGCGATGCGATCGTGTCGGCCGAGTCGGTCCGCGTGCGTCGTGCGGCTTCAGGTTGATCAGCATGCGCCCGCTGTTGAGCGTCGTGTTGGTGCCGTCGACGCCGATGAACGACGACAGGCTTGTCGACCGCCGGGTCCTTCAGGATCTCGTGCGGCGAGCGCCTGCTGGCGTTCGGCCATCGCCGCGAACGAAGTCGACTGCGGCGCCTCGGTGATCGCCTGGATCACGCCGGTGTCCTGCACCGGAAAAAAGCCCTTGGGCATCGACGATGTACAGCAGCGCGGTCGACGCCAGCGTGCAACAGCAAACACGATCATCGTGATCGTGCGATGCGCGAGCACCCAGACCAGCGCGCGGCCGTAGTGATGCACCGTGCGCGTCGAAGAACCGGCCGGTCGCGTGGTAGAGCCGGCCGTGGCGTTCGTCGGCTGTGTGCTTGCAGCAGCCGCGCGCACATCATCGGCGTCAGCGTCAGCGACACCACCGCCGAGATCAGGATCGCGACCGCGAGCGTGATCGCGAACTCGCGGAACAGCCGGCCCACCACGTCGCCCATGAACAGCAGCGGAATCAGCACCGCGATCAGCGACACGGTCAGCGAGATGATCGTGAAGCCGATCTGCTCGGCGCCCTTCAGCGCGGCCTCCATCGGCGGCTCGCCCTCCTCGATGTAGCGCGCGATGTTCTCGATCATCACGATCGCGTCGTCGACCACGAAGCCGGTCGCGATGGTCAGCGCCATCAGCGTCAGGTTGTTGATGCGAGAAGCCGGCCAGGTACATCACGCCGAAGGTGCCGACCAGCGACAGCGGCACCGCGACGCTCGGGATCATCGTGGCCGCCGCGCTGCGCAGGAACACGAAGATCACCAGCACCACCAGCGCGATCGCCAGCAGCAGCTCGAACTGCACGTCGCTGCACCGAGGCGCGGATGGTCGTCGGTGCGGTCGGTCAGCACCTGCACATCGACCGACGCCGGCAGGCTGGCGCTGCAGCTGCGGCAGCAGCGCCTTGATGCGGTCGACCGTCTCGATGACGTTGGCGCCCGGCTGGCGCTGGATGTTCAGGATGCACGGCCGGCGCGTGCGCGTTCGGCCCAGGCCGCGAGCGCGCAGCGTTCTCGGCGTCGTCGACGACCTCGGCCACGTCGCGCCAGCCGCACCGGCGCGCCGTTCTTGCAGGCGATGATCGAGGTTGCGCGTATTCGTCGGCCGAGCGCAGCTGGTCGTTGGCGTCGATCGTCGAGGCGCGCTGCGGGCCGTCGAAGCTGCCCTTGGCCTGGTTGACGTTGGCCGCCGCCGATCGCCGTGCGCACGTCGTCGAGCGTCAGGCCGAGCGCCGCCAGCGCGCTCGGATTGGCCTGGATCCGCACCGCCGGGCCGCTGCCCGCCGGCGATGCTGACCAGGCCCACGCCGCGGCACCTGCGACATCTTCTGCGCGAGCCGGGTGTCGACCAGGTCCTGCACCTTCGGCAGCGGCAGCGATGGCGAGGTCATCGCCAGCGTCAGCGATCGGCGCGTCGGCCGGGTTCACCTTGCTGTAGATCGGCGGCATCGGCAGGTCGGTCGGGCAGCAGGTTGCCGCCGGCGTTGATGGCCGCCTGCACCTCCTGCTCGGCGACGTCGAGGTCGAGGTCGAGCGCGAACTGCAGCGTGATGACCGAGGCGCCGCCGGAGCTGGTCGACGACATCTGGTTCAGGCCCGGCATCTGGCCGAACTGGCGCTCCAGCGGCGCGGTGACGGACGACGTCATCACGTCCGGGCTGGCGCCCGGATAGAGCGTCGTCACCTGGATCGTCGGGTAGTCGACCTCCGGCAGCGCCGAGACCGGCAAGCAGCCGGTACGCCAGCACGCCCGCCAGCAGGATCGCCACCATCAGCAGCGAGGTCGCGACCGGGCGCAGGATGAACAGGCGCGACAGGTTCATGGCAGCGGCGCACCTTTGCACGCAGCGCCGGTGCCGAGACCGTGCAGTGGCGTGCGGCGCGCGCTGTCTTGCCCCGCGCACGCGTGCATCGCTGGCACCGCCACGTCAACCGCCCGAGGGAGCGCCGCCACCGCTGCCGCCACGCTGTTCCCGCATTTTTTTCAGGAACGCGCGGCGTTCGTCGGGGCTCATCGCCTTGACTTTTTCGACCATCTCGGGCGGCAGCCGGCTCATCCAGCGCCGGTTGGCCGTCGGCCACCGCAGCGCCACCGGATGCGGAGGCGATGCTCGGATCGATGCCCGGCGGGATCGGGTCGATCCTCGCGCCTTCCCGAGTCGATCGGCGCCGTCGGTCACGACCCGATCGCCGGCCGCCAGCTCGCCGCGCACGCCGACCCGGTCGCCGTCGACCACACCGGGCTCGACCTTGCGCACCGCCACGGTGTTGTCGTCCTGCACGCGGTAGACGATACGTGCCGATCGAGCCGCGCTGCACCGCGTTGCCCGGCACAGTCAGCGCGTCGTCCAGCGTGGCGATCTGCAGCCGGCACGTTCACGAACTGATTCGGAAACAGCAGGTTGTCGGCGTTGTCGAAGCGGGCTTTCACCTTGATGGTGCCGGTGGCCGCGTCCACCGCGTTGTCCATCGCGCTCACGTTGCCGATGGCGAGCTTCAGGGTTTGCTCGCGGTTCCAGGCTTCGACCGGCAGCGGCTTGGCCGGGTCGCCGCTCGCGGTGATGCCGCCCAACTGGCGCGCGAGTTGCGCGAGCTTGGACTCCGGCACCGCGAACGTCACGTTGATCGGCCGCGTCTGCGTGATCGAGACGATGCCGTTCGCGTCCGCCGGCGCGATGTTGTTGCCGACGTCGACCTGGCGCAGGCCGAGGCGCCCGCCGATCGGCGCCGTGATGCGGGTGTAGGACAGTTGCAGCTTGGCCGAGTCGACCAACGCCTGGTCCACGGCGATCGTGCCTTGCAACTGGCGCACCAGCGCGTCCTGCGTGTCCACCTGCTGGCGCGCGATCGAGTCTTTCGCAAGCAGGTCCTTGTAGCGCTTTGCATCGGTCTGCGCGTTGCGCACCTGCGCCTGGTCTTTGGCCAGCGTGCCCTGCGCCTGCGCGAGCGCGGCCTGCAGCGGGCGCGGGTCGATCTCGGCGAGCAACTGGCCGGCCTTGACTTCCTGGCCTTCCTTGAAGTGGATCGCGCGCAACGGGCCGGCCACCTGCGTGCGCACCGTGACCGTGTTGAACGCGGTGATCGTGCCGATCGCATTCACGATCTCGCGCACGTCCTGGCGTTTGACGTCACCGACCGAGACCGGCGTGGGGCGATCGGCGTAGTAGGCGCGGCTGCCGCCGGCGGCACCACCGCCACCGCCACCGCCTTTGCGAGCCCGCTCGCCGCCAGCAGGAGAAGCAGGAGCAGCCGATGCGCCGCCTTGCGGCATCGGAGCCGACGCGGTGCCGGCGCTTGCGGTCGACGCCGTGGGCGTTCGGCTGGTCGCGTGGGTGCGCCACCACCACGCGCCTCCAGCGACCACCGCCGCAGCCAGCAGCAGCCAGGCGATCATGCCGCCGGTGCCGATGCGGCCGTGCTGGCGGCGACCCGCGGCCACTCGCTGGACGCGTGTCGGTGCCGGCCGCGGCACCGTGCAGGACGGCGGGGGTGGGAGGGGGGCGGAAGTCATGGCGTGGGAAGTGGAATCGGTCGGCAGCGCAGACGCTCTGCCGCTGGCCGAAGGCGCCGACCGCCGAGCATGCCTGCAGCGCCCGCAAGCCGCGCTGTCCGGCATGCAAAGTTAGGTAAACGAAAGGGGCGTCGGCGCGCGCACCACGACGGCATCGCGCTCACGCGCGTCAGAGCAACAGCAGCAAGTGCGCGATCAGCGAAGCCACCAGCGTGATCAGCACCGTGCTGCCCAACGGAAACGACCAGACCCGGCCGAACAGGCGCACTTCGAAGTCGCCGGGCAGCCGCTTCAGGCCGAGCTTGGCCAGCGTGGGCGCGATCCAGTTGATCAGCACCAGCGCGAGAAACACGACGATCATCCAGCGCAGCATGGGGGGTCCGCCTCGGTCGTTTCAATCGTTTCGGAGGCATTCAAAGCGTGTGGCTGCGGTCGCCCTGGGCGAAGCCGAGCGCATCGAACGCCTCGCTGCCGGCGGCCGCAAAGCCGATCACCTTGAACAGCTCGCCCATCTCGTGCTCGAGCATCAAAATGCCCGCGGGCGCACGGTGCTTCCTGAGATTGCTGCTCCTGCAAAGATAGCAAACCGCAGTTCATCAGAAAGCGCGCCTGGCTCGTGTAGCCCAGCACCTGCAGCCCGGCGTCCTGACCGGCCAGCGCGATGCCGGTGAAGTCGACGTGCGCGGTGATGTCCTTGGCGCCGACGTCGATCAGCGGGTCGGCGTCGGCCAGGTGGCCGCGGTGGCACATCACGGTGCCCATGTCGCGCTGCGGGTGGTAGTACTCGCGCGCCGGAAAGCCGTAGTCGAGGAAGAACGCCGCGCCGCGCTCCAGCCGCGTCGGCGAGCGTGCGCACGAACGCTTCCGCCTGGGCGTGCATCTCGGTCAGGTAGTCGGCGGCCGTCGGGGGAATGTCAAAAGCGGGCGTCATGGCGCTCGGGCGATCGGCCCAGGCGAGTCGGCCGGCTGTGTCCAGCACGACGCCGCGTTCCTGCCACGCTCGCCGCCGCTGCTGCGCCGAGCAGCTGCACCGGCATCGCGTCGAGCACCTCGTTGCCGACCACGACGCCATGGAAGCGATCCGGCAATGCGTCGAGCCAGTCGACCTTGGTCGCGTGGCGCGCGAGCGTCTGCTGCTGGCGTTCGCGCAGCGCAGCCGACAGGTCGACGATGCGGTAGCGTCGCACCCGGTCGCCCAGCGCGTCGAGCAACTGCGCGGCCAGCGCGCCCGAGCCCGCGCCGAACTCCCAGACCTCGTCGGTGCCGGTCGCATCGAGCGCCTGCGCGACCTGCACCGCCAGCGCCTGACCGAACAGCGGCGTCAGCTCGGGCGCGGTCACGAAGTCGCTGCCGGAGGCGGGCATGCGGCCGAACTGCCGCGCCCCGTTCGCGTAATAACCGAGGCCGGGCGCATAGAGCGCCAGCGCCATGAATCGGTCGAACGGCAGCCAGCCGCCCTCTGCGTGCGCGAATGCACTGCGCAGCCATTCGGGGCAGGCCGTCGGGTCCGCGCCTTCCGCCGCAGCGGATGCAGGAGCGCTCGTTAAACTTGGGTCGATGTGCATGGTTCGTGTTGCGGAATTGTCCCCCAATGTCTTCTGGCAGCGGCGCTGAGCCGACGTTGCCCGCACCGTGCTCGTGACCGGCGCGGCGCGCCGGCTCGGCCGCGAGATCGCGCTGACGCTGGCGCGCGCGGGCTGGCAGGTCGCGGTGCATTACCGCGGCTCCGCGCACGATGCGCTGGCCACGGTGGCCGACTGCGCGACGTTGTCCGGCTCGGCCGCCGAGTTCCGCGCCGACCTGGCCGACGAGGCCGAATGCCGCGCGTTGCTGCCGCAGGTGATCGCGCACTTCGGCACGGTCGATGCGGTGGTCAACAACGCCTCGCTGTTCGGCAGCGACACGGCCGCTTCGTTCACCTACGAGGAACTGCAGCGCCACATGGCGGCGAACGTCGGGCCGGCGGTGTTGCTCGGACAGGCGCTGCAGGCGCATCTGCTGTCGCGAACCGTGATCAGGCAGGCGGCGGCCGACGCGCCACTGCACGGTGCGCACCCGCCCGACATCGGCGTGGTGGTGAACCTGCTCGACCAGAAGCTCTGGAACCAGAACCCCGATTTCTTGAGCTACACGCTGTCCAAAGCCGCGCTGGAAGCCGCCACCACGATGCTTGCGCTGGCGCTGGCGCCGCAGGTGCGCGTGGTCGGCGTCGCGCCGGGCCTCACGCTGACCAGCCACCATGCTGCCCCGCGCAGTTCGAACGACTGCACCGCATCGGCCCGCTGGGCCGCTCGTCGACGGCCGCCGACGTGGCGTCAGCGGTGCGGTTCGCACTCGAAAACGGCTCGATCACCGGCACCACGCTGCTGGTCGACGGCGGCCAGCACTTGCAGCCGATGGCGCGCGATTTTTCGATGCTGGACGAAGCTGGCGACGCCGATGAAGACGCATCGCCGGCTCCATCGCAAGCCTGAGATGGGCACCACCGCCGGCACCCAGATGCTGACCTTGACCGGGCTGCGCTTCGACGCGAACCTGGGCATCCTGGATGCCGAGAAAACGGCGCCGCAGCCGATCCGGGTCGACGCCGAGTTGAACCTCGGCACGCAGCCGCTGCTGCCGCGCGACGACGACATCCACCACGTGCTCGACTACCGCAAGGTGCGCACGCATCATCATCGACGAATGCACGGCCGAACATGTGAATCTGCTGGAGAGCCTGATCGGCAAGCTGGCGCATCGGCTGATGCAGTTGCCCGGCGTGCTGGGGTGCGGGTGAAGATCGCGAAGCTGGAGATCTTCGACGACTGCGAAGTGGCGATCCGGGTCGAGACCGGGCCAGTGGTGAGGCAGCGCGGCCGGGGCATGCACCAGCCCCGTGCTGAAGTCGCCTGCCCATGAATGCCGTCTGGACCGACCCGAGCGCCGCCGGATCCGCGACATGCCGCGCCGCATCGCGGACGACCGCAAGATCGAGCGCGAGACGCACAAGCTCGAAAAGCGCCTGTGCCGCGAGGTCGGCCGCGCCATCGTCGACTTCAACATGATCGAAGAAGGCGACAAGGTCATGGTCTGCATGTCGGGCGGCAAGGACAGCTACGCCATGCTCGACATCCTGCTGAAGCTGCAAGCCGCGCGCGCCGATCCAGTTCGACCTGATCGCCGTCAACCTCGACCAGAAGCAGCCCGGCTTTCCCGAGCATGTGCTGCCCGACTACCTGGCGCGCACGGGCGTGCCGTTCCACATCGAGAACCAGGACACCTACTGCATCGTCAAGCGACAAGATCCCCGAGGGCAAGACCATGTGCAGCCTGTGCTCGCGGCTGCGCCGCGGCATCCTGTACCGCGTGGCCGACGAGCTGGGCGCCACCAAGATCGCGCTCGGCCACCACCGCGACGACATCGCTGCAGACGTTCTTCCTGAACATGTTCTTCGGCGGCAAGCTCAAAGCCATGCCGCCCAAGCTGGTGAGCGACGACGGCCGGCACATCGTGATCCGGCCGCTGGCCTACGTGGCCGAGAAAGACCTGATCCGCTGGGCCGCGCACCGGCAATTCCCGATCATTCCGTGCACCCTGTGCGGCAGCCAGGAGAACCTGCAGCGCAAGCAGGTGGCCGCGATGCTGCGCGACTGGGAGCGCGAGCAGCCCGGGCGCATCGAGAACATGTTACAACGCGCTGCAGAACGTGGTGCCATCGCACTTGCTGGATGCGAACCGGTTCGACTTTGCCGGCCTGGTCGCCACCGGCGTGGTGGATGCGGAGAGCGTGCCCGACTGCAGCGCGATCGGCCAGGCTGCCCCGCCGATTCAGAGCACCGCGAACGGCTTGGAGCGCAGCTCCGGCAGCCGCTTCGCGCCGGTGCGGCTGCCGCTGATGGTCTCCACCCACAGCGGGTAGACGGCACGCAGCGCCAGCGTGTCCGCGCAGCCCGAGATGGCTTCGATCAAACCGATGCGCGTGTGCTGCCCGAACATCATGTCGACGGTGTTGATCATGAAGTGCCGCGCCATGTCCGCCTGCGGCCCGCTGCGCGTGTGGGCGGGAGGCAAGCTGTGCAGATCGGCATCGCTCGTGGGGGCGGTGGAGGCGGTGGCGTGCCTGGATGCGGTGAGCGCCGTTGATTGCGATGCACCATCGACCGTGCCGACCGGCGCGATGCAGCCCTGTTTGACAAGGTCGTTCAGGCTCAGATCGGTACTCTGTCCCACGAGCATCGTCGAGAGTTCCTTGCCGCTGCGCGTGCCGTCCACCAACACCAGCATGCGGCGCAGTGCCGGCGCCCCCTGCATTTCCAAGTGGCCGAAATCCGTCTTGGCGTAAATGGTTGAAAACGAGGCAGGTGAAGCGATCACGTCGGCGCAGCCTGAAACGAGAGGGAGCGGAATCGGCTTGAAATCGTCTGGCCATTGTGTTTTCGATGGCGGTGCCCGGGGAGGGCGTCGACTCGCCATTGCTGCGCTGCAGCGTGAAAATCTGTGCATTTCGCGTCGCTCAAACCGAAGCTGGCCGCGCCGCTCGTGCCGTGCCCGGGCACGCCGGGGCTCGACCGGTCGAGGCCGATTCCGCGTCGGCAAGATCGGGCCGCGAACCCATCAAGGATCGCCGATTGCCCACTGCGGCGCATGTCCCGCTCGTTCCCTGCAGCCGCGCTCGCACCAACCCGAATTGATGATGACGCAGTGAGATCGATCGGCCGAACGGCGATTCCGTCGAGGTTCTTTTCCAGCGTGAGGTGTTTATGCGCATACCAACGAATTCGATCGGTGTCCTGCTGGTCGCGGCAGCTGCTGCGTTGGGGCTGCCCGGTTGCGCCAGCGTGCGGGCGATCGACAGCGCGGTGCAAAGTTATTCGGCGTTGACGGCGGCGGCGGTGGTGGCCGGCCAAAGCTACCGGTTCGAGCGGCTGCCGCTGTCTCGTGCGAATGCGACGGGCCAAGCCAACCTGGAACGTTGGACAACGCGCGAACTTGCCCGTTTCGGCTTGCAGCCGTCCGCCAGCGATGGCAATGCGCCCCAGTACACGGTCCTGGTGAGCGCCGAAGTGAATCGCTACGACAGCCTGCCGCCCGGCACTGACGTCTGGCCTGGTGGGCGGTTCGGCATCGGCTTCGGCGTGGGCGGCGGCTCGGGCTTTGGCGGCTGGAGCGCCAGCCCGTTCATCGGCGCCGGCTTCGACAACTATCTGCCTCCCACGCCGCGGTACCGGCGGGCGTTTGAGATCGTGCTGCGCGGCGGCGCCGATCGCGCGGTGATCTACCAGAGCCGCGCGATCAACGACAGCGGCTGGTGGGACGACGAGCTGGTGTTGCAGGCCCTGGTGCAGGCGGCGCTGGAAGGCTTTCCAACGCCGCCTGCCACCGCCCGCGTGGTGCGGATTCCGTTGCGGGAAGATGCCGACTGAGACACCCCTTCAGCGCAGCATCGAGGCGATCTGTTTGGCGAACCCATCGCGCCCACTCGCGGCCCGCCCGATCAGCGCGGCACCGGCGGCGCGGCCCGCCATCCGGCCGAGCAGCGAGCGCGAGCGGCCCGCGCGGCTCATCAGCAACAGGCCAGCGCCGAGCGCCAGCCAGTGCTCGCCCGGAAAGCCCGGACGTTGCTCGTCGAGCCGTTTGATCTTTTGCAGCGTGGAGGTTTCGGGAGGGAGGTCGCGTTGGCGGTCGTGCATGGCGGTCGAGGGGTTTCGGGTTGCTTTGAGAAAGGAATAGGGATGGGCTTGCACGGGCGCGTGCGGCGCGATCGGGCACCGCGCCGATCGCACAGTGCCCATCACGAAAATCGATCTGGCAAGTCGGGTGCCCAAGGGCCAGCCCAAGTGGTTTGACCGTTCAGCGACCGCTGGTTGCCCGCATCCAGCCCAGCCCGGCCGAGGTGCTGCCCAGTGCGTTGCCGAGCCGCGGCCGGTATTCGCAACCGATGAAGCCCTGCCAGCCGGTGGCGGCCGACACTTCGTCGATCACGTCGAACAGATACGGATGATGCAGTTCGCCGATGTCCGGCTCGTGGCGCTCCGGCACGCCCGCGATCTGGAAGTGGCCCACGCGGCCGGTCGGCAGGTATTCGCGGATCTTCATCGCCACGTCGCCTTCGACGATCTGGCAGTGGTAGAGATCCATCTGCACTTTCAGATTCGGCGCACCGACGGTCTGCACGGTCGCGTGCGCGTGGTCTTGCCGGTTCAGGAAAAAGCCGGGAATGTCGCGCCGGTTGATCGGCTCGATCAGGATGTCTCGGTTCGTTTTGGCGGCTTGCTCGGCGGCCCAGGCCAGATTGGCTTCATAGCAGGCCTGCAATCGGGGCCGCTCGACGGCGGGCGGCGCGACGCCGGCGACCACATGGATGCGCGGGCAGTCGAGCACCGCGGCGTAGGCGAGTGCGGTTTCGATGCTCGAGCAGAATTCTTCTTCTTGGCCTGGTACGCAGGCCAGCCCGCGCTTGCCCGACTCGTGCTTGCCGAGCGGGGCATTGATCAGCACCATCTGCAAGCCGTTGGCGGCAAGCCGCTCGGCGAGCTCGGCCGGTGCATGCTCGTAGGGAATCTGCACTTCCACCGCCTTGAAGCCGTCTTTCGCGGCGGCAGCGAAGCGGTCGAGCATCGGGTGCTCCTGGTAAAGTAGCTGAGATTTGCGGCAAATTGCGGCACGGTCGAACGCTCGCGTCGGGGTCAGTCGAGCGTGACCCCGGCGTCGCGCACGACCTTGCCGAGCCGCGCGCTGTCTTTTTTGATCAGCTCGGCAAACTGCGCGGCGCTTCCGGCCACCACCGGCGTGCCGATCGCCTCCCAGCGTCTGCGGAATTCGGGCTGCGCAAAGATCGCGTTGAACGTCGCATTCAACTTGTCCACGATCGCCTGCGGCGTGCCCGCGCGCACCGCCACCCCGTGCCAAGTGGTGAACGCATAACCGGGCACACCTGCTTCGGCCACCGTGGGCACGTTCGGCAGCGACGGGCTGCGCTGCTCGGACGTGACGGCCAGCGGTATCAACTTGCCCGACTGCAGGTAAGGCAACGAGCTGCCAAGCACGTCGAACATCACGTTGACCTGGCCGCCGAGCAGGTCGTTCAACGCGGGGCCGGCGCCCTTGTACGGCACATGCGTCATCTCCACGCCGACCTGCTCGTTGAACATCGCACCGGCCAGGTGCTGCGGCGTGCCGTTGCCGGCCGATGCATAGTTGAGCGCGGTCTTCTTCGACTTGGCCAGCTCGATCAAACCCTTCACGCTGTCGACGCCGACCGACGGGTGGGTCTCCAGAATCATCGGAAACGACGAGATCTGGATCACCGGCGCCAGGTCGACCGCCGGGTCGAACGGCATCTTCTTGTAGAGCGAGGTGTTGACCGCCATCGGACCGCTGGCCGCGAGCAGCAGCGTGTAGCCGTCGGCCGGCGCCTGCTTGGCGACTTCGGCGCTGCCGAGGTTGCCGCCGGCGCCCGCCTTGTTGTCGACCACCACGGTCACGCCCAGGCGGGTCTGCAGGTCGGCCTGCAGCATGCGCGCCATCAGGTCGGTCGGGCCGCCGGGCGGGTACGGCACGACGAAGCGGATGGTCTTGCTCGGGTAGCTTGCGTCTTGTGCGATGGCAGCAAGTGGCAGCACGGCAGTGGCACCGAGGGTGGCAAGCATGGCCACTGCGCAGACGACGGGACGGCGGCGGATGCGGGGTGTGGATTTCATCGGGGACATGGGAAGTTGCATTTCGCGTGGTGGTGGTTGGATCACCCGGCCTCGATGCCGGCGGTTTTGACGATGCGGCCCCACTCCTGCGCTTGGCTGGCCTGGAATGCGCCGAGCGCTTGCGGAGAGGTCGTGAAGAGTTCGACACCGGCTGGCGCGTCAAACGCAGCCTTCGCGCGGTCGGTGATCGTCATGTCGATCTGGCCGCCGAGCAGATCGGTCACGACCGGCGTATTGCTTTTGTAGGGCACATGCAGCAGCTTGACATCGGCCATCCGCTGAAACAACTCGCCCGCGATGCGGCTGGACGAGCTGCCGCTGCCGAACGTGTACCTGCCCGGCTCCCGTTTTGCGAGCGCAACGAATTCGCCGACGTTGCTGGCGGCCGAGGCCGGGTTCACCATCATGAATTGCCCACCGCGGCCGAGTGCGGTGACTGGCTCGAAATCCTTCACCGGGTCGTAGGGCAACTTCTTGAACCGGTGCCGGTCGGCCGCGGGCGTGGTGTTGGTGCTGAGCAGCACCGTGTGGCCATCGGCGCTCGCCTCGGCCACCCGGTGCGACGCGATGATGCCGCTGGCGCCGGCCTTGTTGTCGACCACCACCGGTTGTCCGGTCTGCGCGGTGACCGCGTTGCCGATCGCACGTGCGAGCCGATCGGTCGCGGCGCCGGCGGTGAACGGCACGACGAACGCGGTCGGCTTGTCGGGATCGGTCTGGGCGTGCGCCGCGCTGGCGATCAGCACAGTGGCGAGGGCGGTGAAAGCGAGCGGGACGAGTCGGATCATGTCGGTGCGTTTTTCTTCTCGGTTGCGGGCCGGTTCAAGCGACAAGATAACCGAACGACCACGAGCGACAGAGAAAAGCGGCTGCACCGATGCGCCACCGAGGGAAATTCCCGGTGGCCCGAGGCGCCTGCACGGCCTACGATGGCCGTTCATCGAATGCTGCCAAGCGCAAGGCGTCGGTCGATCGGACCACAGCCGGCGAACGGGCAGCGAGCAAGGAGCAACGTGAGTTCGAGCACGGCACTCGCCGGGCGTCTGCAAAAGGCGCCGGAGAATTTTTTGAATGGGGCCGATGTGCACGCAGTGACCGCACAAGCGCGAGGTGGTCGCCGCGGCTTCCTGCGCACCGCGTTCGCTGCGGCCGCAGCCGGTGGCAGCGCAGCGGCCGGTGCAGCCGCTTCGACCGATGCCCAGGGCGACCCCCGCATCCTGAAGTTGCCCGCGCACAGCACGGGCCTCGGCCAGCCGGTTGCGACCGACGGCTACGGCAAGCCGTCCCGGTACGAGTCGAACGTGCAGCGCCGCACCAGCCCGGGCCTCACACAGACCCGGCAGGCGTCCGTCTCGTTTGCGCCGCTGCAGTCGCTGTTCGGCATCCTGACGCCGAGCGGCCTGCACTTCGAGCGGCACCACCAGGGTTGGTGGGATGTGGACCCGACCCGGCACCGATTGATGATCAACGGGTCGGACGAGGCAATCGTCAAGTCGCCGCGCGTGTTCACGATGGACGAACTGATGCGGCTGCCCAGCGTGTCGCGCTTTCACTTCATCGAGTGCGGTGCGAACACCGGCATGGAGTGGGGCAACGTCGCGGTGCCGACCTGTCAGTACACGCACGGGATGCTGAGCTGCAGCGAGTTCACGGGCGTGCCGCTGCGCACGTTGTTCGAGCTGTGCGGGGTGGACCACAAGCGTGGGCGATATGTGCTGGGCGAGGGTGCCGATGGTTCCTCGATGACACGCACGGTGCCGATGGAACTCGTCGAAAGCGGCGAAGTGTTGGTCGCGTATGGTCAGAACGGTGAGATGCTGCGGCCGGAAAACGGCTACCCGTTGCGATTGATCGTGCCCGGCGTGCAGGGCGTGAGCTGGGTCAAATACCTGCGCCGCGTCGAAGTCGGCGACCAGCCTTACGGCACCAAGGACGAAACGCTGCACTACGTCGATCTGATGCCCGATGGCCTGCATCGCCAGTACACGAGCACGCAGGAAGCCAAGAGCGTGGTGACGACACCATCGGGCGGACAGGTGCTGCTCGCCAGAGGGTTTTACAACGTGACCGGGCTTGCATGGTCCGGCCGCGGGAAGATCAGACAGGTCGATGTGTCGGTGGACGGCGGCCGCAACTGGCAGACCGCACGGCTCGAGTCGCCGGTGCTGTCCAAGTGCCTGACGCGCTTCAACCTCGACTGGGTCTGGGACGGCTCGCCCGCACTGATCCAGAGCCGCGCGACCGACGAGACCGGCTACGTGCAGCCGAGCCTGCCGCAGTTGCGCGCGGTGCGCGGCAGCCGGTCGATCTATCACAACAACGCGATCCAGACCTGGCGCGTGCAGGCCAATGGGGAAGTCGGCAATGTCCAGATTTCCTGAAACGTTGCTGGCCGGTTGGGCTGTCGTGCTGTTGGCGACAGGTGCGGAGTGCACAGCCTGCGCCGTACGCGGACATCGGCCGCACGGCCACGGCCGCCGAAATCGCTGCGTGGGACATCGATGTGCGGCCCGACTTCCGCGGCTTGCCTAAAGGGGAGGGCACGGTCGACCAGGGCATGACGGTGTGGGAGAGCAAGTGTTCGTCGTGCCACGGCGTGTTCGGCGAGAGCAACCAGTTCTTCAGCCCGCTGGTCGGCGGCACCACCAAGCAAGACATTGACAGCGGCAAGGCCGCGCGGCTGCTGGACAACGCCTATCCGGCCCGCACCACGCTGATGAAGTTGTCGCAGCTGTCGACGCTGTGGGACTACATCCATCGCGCGATGCCGTGGAATGCACCGAAGTCGCTGTCGGTCGACGACGTGTACGGCGTGACCGCGTATCTGCTGAACCTGGGCGACATCGTGCCGGCCGACTTCACGCTGTCGGACCAGAACATCGCCGAGGTGCAGAACAAGCTGCCCAACCGATTCGGCATGACCACCGACCACGCGCTCTGGCCGGGCGCTGCATTGCCGGGCGCGATTTCCGCGGCGTCAGCCTCTCGCGCAAGCGCCGAAGCCGGACGTGCAGACCGCGGCCTGCATGAAAGACTGCTTGGCGGCCGACGCGATCAAGGTCACTTCGTCGCTGCCCGACTTCGCGCGCGACGCGCACGGCAATCTGGCCGAACAAAACCGGCTGGTGGGTGCACAGTTGGGCGCCGATACGCACAAGCCTCCGGCCAAATCGTTGGCGGCGCAGGTTGCGCAACGTGCTGCGGGATCGGCAGGCAACGACGCTTCCGTCACCGCGGCAAAAGCAGCCCAAAGCGAGGCGGGTGGCAAGTCGGCCGGCAAGGCAGTGGCGGTGGATGCAGGTGCCGTCATGGCGCTGCTGCAGGCGAGCCCCTGCACCGCGTGCCACGCGGTCGACAACAAGCTGATCGGTCCGAGCTATGCGGACGTGAGCAAGAAGTACCGTGATCAGGCGGATGCCGTGACCTATCTGGCAACCAAGATCAAGAGCGGCGGCGCAGGCGTCTGGGGGCCGGTGCCGATGCCGGCGCAGGCAATCGCCACCGAGGATGCGAGAGCGATTGCCGAATGGCTGGTGAAAGGTGTGGCCAAACCCTGACGGCTGCCAAGCGTTGCGGGGTGCGGATTGCGCGCCACATCGCTGCGTTGATCCGTATTCATGTCAACCCGAGCCGCCAAGGCTCAACCAAGGAGAACCCCACCATGCACAACCGCAGAGCCATGCTGTCGCATTCCACCCGCGTGGCGGCGATGCTGGCCACGCTCGGCCTGCTGCCCCAGCTCGCCGACGCCGCCGATGCGGCCGACTGGAACAGGGCCGCGTTCGACACCAAGGAAATGGACGAATTGATGCAGTCGCTTGGCGTGAAGGCCAAGCCGACCGAGAGCAAGGAAGTCACCGTGACCGGCCCGGACATCGCGGAAAACGGCGCGGTGGTGCCGGTGGGCGCGGGCACGACCAAGGCCGGCGTGAAGCGCTTGCTGATCCTGGTCGAGAAGAACCCGGCGATGCTGGCCGCGATGTTCGACATCACCGATGCGATCGAGCCGAGCGTGTCGACCCGCGTGAAGATGGGTCAGTCGTCCGATGTGTATGCGGTGGCGCTGATGGACGACGGGCAGGCGCTGTATGCGCGAAAAGAGATCAAGGTCACGCTCGGGGGCTGTGGAGGGTGAGATGTTGCTCGCCCCCAGTGTGCTGCCTCTCGCGCTCGCCGGGGGCGGCGCCAGGGGCCTGGCGTGCCGGTCTGGCCCGGCTCCGGAAGGCTCTGGTTTGCGAAGTGCCGAATTCAATGGACAAAAGGAGACACCATGGCAGATCCGATGCGCATTCGCGCGCAGGCAGCGGGCGACAAGACGACGGTTCGTGTGCTGATGGCGCACGAGATGGAAACCGGGCAGCGCAAGGACTCAGCCGGCAAGCCGATCCCCGCGTGGTTCATCCAGACCGTGAAAGCCGAGCTGAACGGCAAGCCGGTGATGACCGCGCAGTGGGGGCCGGCAGTCGCCAAGAACCCCTTCCTGCAGTTTGTCGTCAAGGGCGGCAAGGCAGGCGACAAGATCGGCATCACCTGGGTCGACAACCGAGGCGACACCCGCACCGATGAGGCCACCGTGAGCTGATCGCAGTCCACGGCGGGACCGGGCGCACCGAGCTGCGCATCGGCAGCTCACACCAACGAGAAAAAATCGAGAAAAAGGAGGGGACATGAACCACATCACCAACCGCAGCCTGCGGCTGCTGTCGATGTCGGTGTTCGCGGGCGCGACGCTTGCGGCATCGGCTCAGACCCAAAAGTCGACCGCCGATGCGATCGCCGAATATCGCCAGATGCTGGCCGACGGCAATCCGGCCGAGCTCTACGAGATGAAGGGCGAAGCGCTCTGGAAGCAGAAGCGCGGGCCCAAAGCCGCCTCGCTCGAACAATGCGATCTGGGTCAAGGCGCGGGCGTCGTCAAGGGCGCGTTCGTGCAGTTGCCGCGCTACTTCGCCGACACCGGCCGCGTGCAGGATCTGGAGTCGCGCCTGCTGACCTGCATGCAGGAGCTGCAGGGGTTCGATGCGGCCGCAATCGCCAACACGCCGTTCGGCAAGGACGAGCAGAAGAACATCGAGTCCTATGTCGCCTACATTTCGGCGGCGTCGCGCGGTGACCGCTTTGCGCTGCCGCAGTCGCACGAGCAGGAAAAGAGGATGTTCGAGCTGGGCAAACGCGCGTTTTATTACCGCGCAGGTCCGTACGACTTTTCATGCGCGACCTGCCACGGTGAAGACGGCAAGCGCATCCGGCTACAGGAGTTGCCGAACCTCACGCACAACCCAGGTGACGGGGTCGGCTTTGCCGCGTGGCCCGCCTACCGCGTGAGCAACGGGCAGTTGTGGAGCATGCAGCAGCGCTTGAACGACTGCTTTCGCCAACAGCGTTTCCCGTACCCCGGCTACGCATCGGATGTGACGATCGCGCTCAGCGTGTTCATGGGTGTGAATGCAAAGGGTGCCGAATCGGTCGCACCCGCGCTCAAGCGCTGAATCGACGCAAAGAAAGACGCAAACCCATCATGCAGATCAGGCACTACAAAACCCTTGCGATCGCCGCCGCGGCGCTGCTTGCGGTCACCGCCGCACCGGCCCAGTCGACCGCCGACTACGACACCCAGCTCGACAAAATGCTGAAGGCATCGTTCACCGACCGCGGCATCGCCAAGGTGGACCGGCTCGAGCAGGACCCATCGAACGCGGCCTGTTCGAAAGCGCTCGGCAAGTCGCTGGCCCCCGAACTCGCCAAGCAGATCGAATCGGAAAACCTGAAGACCGTGAAGTTGCCGTCGGACGGCAACTTCATCGGCGACTGGCAGGTCGGCGAAAAGTTGGCGCAGGACGGCGGCGGCATGACCTGGCGCGACAGGTCGACCGCGAACAGCGAGAACGGCGGCAACTGCTACAACTGCCACCAGATCACAAAAACGGAGATCTCGTATGGCTCGCTCGGCCCCAGCCTCTACCAGTACGGCAAGCTGCGCGGCGTGACCGACCCGGCCAGCGACGCATCGAAGCCGATCGTCGAATACACCTGGGGCAAGCTCTACAACGCGAAGGCCTACAACGCGTGTTCGGGCATGCCGCGCTTCGGCCACATGGGGATGCTGAACGAGAAGCAATTGAAGGATTTGATGGCGCTGCTGCTTGATCCGAAGTCGCCGGTCAATCAATGAGCAAGCGCCGCCACCCATGAGCTTAAGCAAGCGCGAATTTCTGCAAGCCCTGGCTGCAGCGGCCAGCGCCGGCATGTCACTGGGCGGCTATGCGCAGGCCGATACCGCAAACGCGCAAGGCGGCCTGTACGACCGCCCGCGCTTTGGCAACGTGTCGCTGCTGCACATGACGGATTGCCATGCGCAGTTGAAGCCGGTGTACTTTCGGGAGCCGAGCGTGAACATCGGTGTCGACGACATGCGCGGGCGGCTGCCGCATCTGGTCGGCACGCATTTTCTGAAAGCGACTGGCATTGCGCCCCAGACCGATCTGGCGCACGCATTCACCTGCCTGAACTTCGAGGAAGCCGCGCAGCGGTACGGCCGGATCGGCGGCTTCGCCCATCTGGCCACGCTCGTCAAACAGATGAAGGCCAGCCGCCCGGGCGCGCTGCTGCTCGACGGCGGCGACACCTGGCAGGGCTCGGCCACCGCGCTCTGGACCAACGGGCAGGACATGGTGGACGCGGCCAAGCTGCTCGGCGTGGACGTGATGACCGGGCATTGGGAATTCACCTACGGCATGGAGCGGGTCAAGGAAATCATCGAAAAGGATTTCCAGGGCAAGGTCGATTTCATCGCGCAGAACGTGAAGACCACCGACTTCGGCGATCCGGTCTTCAAACCGTATGTGATGCGCGAGATCAACGGGGTGCCGGTGGCCATCATCGGCCAGGCGTTTCCGTACACGCCGATCGCAAACCCGCGCTATCTGGTGGCCGACTGGACGTTCGGCATCCAGGACGACAACCTGCAGAAGGTCGTCGAAGAAGCGCGTGGCAAAGGGGCGCAGGTGGTTGTGGTGCTCTCCCACAACGGCATGGATGTGGATCTGAAGATGGCCAGCCGCGTGCGCGGCGTCGATGCGATCTTCGGCGGCCACACGCACGACGGCGTGCCGATCGCGCTGCCGGTCGACAACGCGGGCGGCAAGACGCTGGTCACCAACGCGGGCAGCAACGGCAAGTTTCTCGGCGTGATGGACTTCGACGTGAAAGGTGGCAAGGTCGCGGACTTCCGCTATGCGCTGCTGCCGGTGTTCTCGAACCAGCTCGAGGCCGATGCGGAGATGGACGCGCTGATCGGACGTTTGCGTGCGCCCTATGAGGCGAAGCTGGCGGAAAAGCTCGCCGTCACGGATGGGCTGCTGTATCGCCGCGGCAACTTCAACGGCTCGTGGGATCAATTGATCTGCGACGCCTTGATGGATGTGCAGGGCGCCGACATCGCGTTCTCGCCGGGCTTTCGCTGGGGCACGTCGCTGTTGCCGGGCGACGCGATCACGCGCGAGTTGCTGATGGACCAACTGGCCATCACCTATCCGTACGCGACGTTGAACGAGCTGACCGGCAGCACGATCAAAACCGTGCTCGAAGACGTTGCCGACAACCTGTTCAACCCCGACCCCTACTACCAGCAGGGCGGCGACATGGTGCGGGTCGGGGGCCTGACCTACAACTGCAACCCGAACGGCGAAATGGGTGGGCGCATCTCCGATATGCGACTGGGCGGCAAGCCGGTCGATGCCGACCGGAAATACAAGGTGGCCGGCTGGGCGCCGGTCGCCGAAGAGGCGAAGTTGGCACCCGGCGTGAAGCCGGTCTGGGAGCATGTGGAGACTTGGCTCAAGTCGCAGGGCGGTACTGTGAAGGCGCGCACGTTGAACGTGCCGAAGCTGTCGGAAGTGCAGGGCAATCCGGGCCTTGCGACCGGTTAGTACGGATCAAAGCGATTCGCGAAACGCAACGTGCATTCGTCCGATCCATTTCCGAAAACGAGGAAGTCATCATGAGCAGAATCTGGAAGCTTTTCGTCGCGCTGGCGCTGGGATTCGCGTTGTCCGGCGCGTTCGCTCCGGCGGCCGGCGCAGGAGCCGGCGCCTCCGACAACGTCGTCTATCACATCGATGATGCGGAAGGTCAGGCATTGAAGGGCCTGCGCAACATCAAGAACCATCTGGATGTGGACCCGCAGGCCAGGATCGTGGTGGTCACGCATGCGCAGGGCATCGACTTTCTGATGCAGGGCGCAAAAGACAAAAACGGCAGCGAATACGCGGGGCCGGTGTCGGCACTGGTCAGCCGCGGCGTCACGTTCGAAGTGTGCGAGATCACGCTGAAGAACCGCAACATCGACAAGAATCAGTTCATCTTCGAAGCCACCTTCACGCCGTCCGGCGTGGTGCGGTTGGCGAAGCTGCAGCAGCAGGGGTCGGCCTACATCAAGCCTTGAGGTCGTTCGGCCTTCGGTCCTCCATCATGGACAAGCCCGGGCGCCCTCTGCACCGCCTTCACCAGAGCCAGGGAATGAAGCGCTTGCTGTGCAGTCGGTACGCCGCATACCCCGGATGTGCGTTCGTCATCCAGCGCTCCTCGAGCATCGCCTTGGCGCAAAGAGTTAATGCAAGTGCGGCGCACAGGCCCCAGGACACCGCATCGGCGCTCACCAGCCCCGCGGCCACGGCGCACAGGAGCACGCCACTGTACATCGGATGCCGAACGAATCGGTATGGACCGGTTCGCACCAGCACGCCGCCCTTTCGCGGCATCGGTCGAATGTGGAAGTTGCCGATGCCATTTGCTGTCAGCGCCCAGCCGCCGAGCAGCGCGCCGGTTGCAGCGCAAACCCAGGCGCCGAGAGGCGGCGGGTGCGAACGGGCGGCGAGCACCGCGTCGATGAGCAGCGCCCCGATCAGCACGAACTGCAACGCGACCAGCCACGTGCCGATCCGGCGCCCTGTGGCATCGGGCTCGGGCCAGATATTCATCACAAGCATTCCTTTGCACGACGACCGATCCGTCCGGACAAGCCCCGGCGTGGCGGTGCGACTCGGCTGGACGGCCGGCACACCGAATTCATCATTCTGCAGGGCAGCTCCGGTGGTCACTGGACACCGCGCAAAAGTGCTCGTGCACGCACTCGATCCCGCAGCAGATCACCGCAGCGCGAGCGCCAAGCTGTCCATGAGACAAGGGAGAACGTGCCGATGGTGAACCCTTGTTCGGCCTGGTTGTCGTCGCGGTCCATGCACGGTGCGCACATCGCCCGTCGGTGGTTCGGCCTCATGTGGATCGCAGCGACGTTCGGTGCTGGCGCGGCAGCAACTCCAGTCGAGCTGCACCCGCAGCAGGTGGCCGACAACGTCTGGTTCGTGCAGGGCGAGGCAGCCGTTGGCTCGGCCGACAACGGCAACTTCATTTCGAACGCAGGCTTCGTCGTCACCGACGATGGAGTCGTGGTGATCGACGCGCTCGGTGCGCCGGCGCTCGGGCAGGCCCTGATCGCTGCGATCGGCAAGATCACCGACCGGCCGATCCGCTGCGTGATCCTGACCCACTATCACGCCGACCACATCTACGGTCTGCAGGCATTCAAAGCCGTCGGCGCCACGATCCTGGCGCACCGCGAAGGCCGTGCCTATCTCGAATCGGAACACGCGCGGCTGCGGCTCGAAGCAAGCCGGCAGGACCTCGCACCGTGGATCGACGAATACACGGTGCTCGTCCCGCCCGACCGCTGGCTTGACGCGCCGGAGACGACCTTGAAAGTCGGCCAGTTCGACATCGTGATCCGCCACGTCGGGCCCGCGCACACGCCCGAGGACCTGTCGGTGTATGTGCCGGCGCGCGGTGTGTTGTTTGCGGGCGATCTTGTGTTTCGCGGGCGCATTCCGTATGTCGGTCAGGCCGACAGCGAGCGCTGGATCGCGTCGCTCAACCGCTTGATCGCGCTGCGCCCCCGCTTGCTGGTGCCGGGCCATGGGCCTGCATCGACCGAGCCGTTGGCCGACCTGGAGACCACGCGCGACTACCTGCTGTTTTTGCGCCGTGCAATGAAGGAAGCGGCCGACAATCTGGAGCCATTTGACGAAGCGTATGCGAAGGTTGACTGGTCGCGTTTCGCGCAGATCCCGCTGTTTGGCGCGGCCAACCGCATGAACGCCTACAACACCTACTTGCTGATGCAGCAAAAAGGCCTGCGATGAGTGCATCTTCGAAATTGCTGCGCGCGGCGCTGAACCGACGCGAATGGGCTGCAGCCATGGCGATGGCAGCGGCGGCAATCCTGCCGTGGCGGTCGGCATCGGCGCGAAGCGCGCCGGATGTGGCTGGCGATGCAGGTGAGTTGCCGATGGCGATCGACTGGCCGGTGGTGCAACGGCTCGACGGCGTTGCAATCGCGCCCCCCGACTGGACAGGGCACGTATCGTTGCTGGTGTTCTGGGCCACCTGGTGCCCGTTTTGCAAACGCCAGAACGCGCATCTGGACAAGCTTTATCGAAGCTTGCAGCAACGCAGCGACTTTCGCGTGCTGGCGATATCGGTCGATGCCGACGCGTCCAAGGTGCCCGCCTATCTGCAGTCGAACGGCTACGCGTTTCCGGTGGCGCTCGACTCGGCCGCGGGGCTGCGCGAGCGCATCACGCGCCGCAAAGTCATCCCGTTGACCTGTGTGATCGACCGACAGGGAAGGCTGGCCCAGATGGTCGCCGGCGAGATGTTCGAGGAAGACCTGTTCGATCTGGCCCGGCGCGCGCTGGCCGCAAAGGTCTGAGCCAACCGCCCAGGCAGCAACCGGGCGGCTGGCAGCACCGTCGCGTGGTCCGGCCCGAGGTCGCCCGACCGATCGATCGGCGTGAGGCGACGCTTCAGCGGCCGCGCCCGATAATCGCCGGCCATGACGCCCGCTTTCGCTCCCCCCTTCATTGCCGCCGACGACTGCGTGCGGCAGCTGCAGCGGCACGGCTTCGCGGTGCTCGACCCCGCGGCCGTGTGCGCGCTGACCGGGCTGGACATTTCACAGTTCGACGCGTTGCTGCCCGCCTGGGAAGGGCTGCCGCCGGACGAATATCTGAAAGACGGCGGGCGCTATCGGCGGCGGCGGCACGCGTGCTTCGTGCAGCAGGGCGGCACGCTCGCGTCCGCGCCGCATCGCGCGCACTGGCAGCCGGTCGAATACAACGCGTTGCACGGCGGCATGCAGCGTTGGTTCGAACCCGTGGCCGAAGCGGTCGTGCAGACGGCCGGCTGGCAAGGCCTGCTGCGCGGCATCGGTGCGGTCTGCAGTGCGCTGAAAGGCGAACGGGCCTGGTTCGTCGAGGCGCACCAGTTCCGCATCGACACGTCGGACGGCATCGGCCGCCCGACGCCCGAAGGCGCGCATCGCGACGGCGTTGACCTGGTGGCGGTGCTGCTGGCCGCGCGCCACGGCATGAAAGGCGGCGAGACGCGCGTGTTCGACGCGCACGGCCCCGACGGCCAGCGCTTCACGCTGACCGATCCGTGGACCTTGCTGCTGCTCGACGACGCGCGCGTGATTCACGAAACCACGCCGATTCAGCCGCTGCAGCCTGGCACGGCCACCGGCTGGCGCGATACGCTGGTGCTGACCTGGCGCGCTGGCGGGTTTCAGGGCGACTGAGGCGGTCGGTGGCTTGGGCGCAGCCCCAGTTGCGGCCGACCGGTTGAGCCGGTAAGCTGGAAGAGGCATTCGAAGCATTTGCCGACGGCCGATCCCATGATGTTGATCGGGGTGACGCCGACCGATCATCACCTCCAAAAAAAGCAGGACCCGGCATGTTCAAACACATCGTGGTGCCGGTCGACGGCTCGGAAACCGCCATGCAGGCGGTCGCCAAGGCCGCCGAACTGGCGAAGGCGTTCGATTCGAAGATCACGCTGGTCAGCGTGGTCGACAACTACCCGTTCACCGGGCTCGGCGGCGACTACGTGTTCGGCCAGGCCGAGTACCTGAACGCAGCCAAAGGCAATGCGCAGGGCGCGCTCGAACGCGCGCAGGCCGCGCTGACCGGATACAGCCTGGTCTGCGAGCAATCGGTGGTGGAAGACCATGTGATCCACGACGGCATCCTGAACACGGTGCAGTCGACCGGAGCCGACCTGATCGTGATGGGCTCGCACGGCCGCCACGGCATCGAAAAATTGCTGCTCGGCAGTGTGACGCTGCGTGTGCTCGGACGCTCGCCGGTGCCGGTGCTGGTGGTGCGCACGATGTAAGGGTGTTTGCCTGGCATGGCGGATGGCCAGCGGGGCGGTGCGAGCGCGTGTTGCGCCGTGGCTGAACGCCCGGACGGCTCGGAGCCTATTCCGTTGGAAGGAAGGGTGGTTGCGTTGCGCAATGGCGGACGATGAGCGTCGCTGGCGCTTCTCTTGGGGCGACCCGCAAACGCCCGGTCGCCTGCCGGTCAGTACATGCCGCCGTTGACGGAAATGATCTGCCCCGTGATGTAACTCGCCTGCGGCGACGTCAGGAAGGCGACCAGTTCGGCCACTTCTTCGGGACGGCCGGCCCGATTCATCGGCACCATCTGTGCGAGTTTGGCCGCATCGAACGCACCGGCCGCCATGCCGCCGTCGATGATGCCCGGCGCCACCACGTTGACGGTGACACCGCGGCTGGCCAGCTCCTGGGCCAGCGACCGGGTCGCGCCGTGCAGCGCGGCTTTGGCGGCCGCGTAGTTGGTCTGACCGCGGTTGCCGGCGAGCGCTGCCACCGAAGACACGTTCACGATGCGGCCCCAGCGCGTGCGCAACATCGGCATCGACAGCGGCTGCGTGACGTTGAAAAACCCGTGCAGCGACACGTCGATCACACGGTGCCACTGGTGGGCCTGCATGCCCGGGAACACCGCGTCGTCGTGCACGCCCGCATTGTTGACGAGCACCTGGATCGGGCCATCGGCCAGCAGCGCCTCGATCGCGGCGGCGCTGCCGGCCGCGTCGGTCACATCAAACGCGGTGGCCGAGGCGCTCCCGCCTGCGGCCCGGATCGATTCGGCCAGCGCGGCGGCGGCGTCGAGTTGGCGATTCGCATGCACACAAACATGCAGACCCTGCGCAGCCAGCCGACGGCAGATCGCCCCGCCGATGGCGCCACTGCCGCCGGTTACCAAGGCGCGTTTTGTGGGGAGGTTGCTGGTCGTTGTGGTCATCGAATGGACTGTGGCCGTTGGACGTGCGTGCCGGCACGGGGAACCGTTTCGAACGGGGGCGGCGCCGACGAATGCATCGAGCCGGGTCAGGACGACCCAGACACCAGCATCACGGAGGCCCGCCCGCTCAGCAGCATCTGGCGATCTGGCGAGGCTTTGGGCCTAGCGCTCGGGTCGTAAGGCTTGACGAGTGGGGTCCGCGCGGCCGCGGCATTGTCTGTTCGGGTGCCGATCGACCGCGGCCCATCGGCGTTGCCGGCCATCTGCACCCCACCGGGCAGTTTGGCGTCTTCGTCGTCCCGCACCGCAAACACCTCGAACGCGTACACCAGCGCCTGGGCGTCGCTGGCCATCTGCGTGGCCTCCACCTGCAAGGGCGACGCCGCTTCATCCAACCAGCGCACATGCAGGGTCACGGCCCGCACACTCGCCAGCAAGCCCGGTGGCGGTTTCGCAGCAGGGCCGCCTTCGCCGCGAGCGGCCTGCTCGCACAGCAGGTGGCCGTGCACCGCCATCGCCTGCGCAGCGTATTCGATGCCTATGGCCACGCCGAGGCGGCCGTCCGCTGCACGCAATGGGTGATCGGCGGCCAAGTGGCTGTTCGCACGGCAGACGATTCGCTGGGCATCCCAGAAAGTGACGGCGTCCAGCAGGCACATGCGGCCCGCGTGAGGAATGCGGGCAGCGATGCCATCGTGGTCGAGCAAGGGGTGTTTGGTCATGGTCGAAGCGCAGTCGATTGTCGTCTGCTGTTCATTCGACCACGCCGAACCCAGCCGCCACGGCATCGAACCGAGGCTGGGTGTCGGGGCGGCGGCCCTGGCAGCGTTCGCGCCTGTATCGCATCGCGTGATGTCGATTGCCTGCGCATTCTGGATTGCATGCGGCAGCCTGGGTGGCGTCGCCTTGCCTGGAACGAGCACAGAACCACCTCGCCGGCTTCGACGCAGCGCAGCGGTTTTGCGAATCCACCCGATGAATCGCAAGCCGTATCACGCCACGACACCGCAGGACCTGAGGCCAGGTGCTTATCGAATGCTTTCATGAGCGCGACCCGGGCACCCCGGACGCTCGATGCGCCCCATTGCCTGCCAACAGCGTGGGACACGACCACGCTTGTGATCAACCAAGCACCGCGCACCCCTGGTGCGGTCAACAACGCGCATGGTGGGCGAGTGGAGCAGCAGGTTGCTGGACTTCTTGCTCCTTGCGTCACCAGCGCCGTCAACAACGCGCGTGACGGGCCTCGCAGGCGGCAAGCCGTTCGAGCTCTGCGCAGACATCGGCCATCCGGCCCGAGATCACCATGCGACCGGCACCGCGGGTGGCCGGATCGACCACATGCAACACCCGCAGCGGCAGCAGCCGCTTCGGTGTGCTGTCGGGCTCCGCCTGCCCGGAGGCCGCATCGGGCCCCGCGCGCTCGACCGTTGCAAGCACATTGCGTTTGGCGGCCAACCACAACGAGGTCGCCACGGCCTGCATCTGCGGCCAGACCGATGCCCGCCGAGCCTCGCCTTCGGCGGCCGTTGCCGCCGGCGCTGCAACAACTGGCGCGGCAGAACGCGCTGCCGACGGCAATGCGGGCTTGGCCCGTGCGCGGCGCGGTTGCCCGGCAACAAACATCCGACCGTCGTGCTGAATTGCGGATACGAATCCCATGTGACACCTTCTTTCGCGTGAGTTAAGAGTTGCGGCCGAACACATGGCAGGATTGGTCAACATGTTTTGCATCCCGATCGAGTCGTCCCGGCAGGGCTTGGCCGCGCAAGAAGCACGACGACCCAGCTGGGTGGAATCGATTCGACGCGCAGGACAAGCCGCATCATCGGGATTGCACACACGGCCGATTGCAAGAGGGTGATGCCCCGAAGGGAGTCATACGCCCGCCACCTCTTGCCACCAGCCAGTCAATGGGCCTCGTAAAAAACGGGGGTTGTTGGACAGAGCCATCCACGAGCGACCAGCACAGGCCGGTCACGGCGGCCGGCACCCAGCCGTTCGAGGCAGTGGTCAGATCGGCAACGCATTGCGAATCAAGCCCACTGCGCGCCCTTCGATCTCGAACGCTTCATCGGGTCTCACCACGATCGGCTGGAATTCGGGGTTTTCCGGATGCAGCTCGATCGCATCCACGGTGCGCCGGAAGCGCTTCACGGTCACTTCGTCTCCGAGGCGCGCGACGATGATTTGGCCGTTCGTGGCTTCCCTGGTCGACTGCACCGCGAGCAGATCGCCGTCCAGAATGCCCGCTTGCTGCATCGACATGCCGCGCACGCGCAGCAGGAAATCGGGCTTTTGGGCAAACAGACTGGCATCGACCTGCCAGATCCGGTCGACGTGCGACTGCGCAAGAATCGGCGCGCCGGCCGCGACGCGGCCGATCAGGGGCAACGCGTATTGCTCGGCGTTCGACGCCGGGTCGGCTTGCTCTAGTGCGCGCGCCGCATGCAGCCGCCGCAACGTGTCGCTGTGCAGCCGGATGCCGCGCGACGTGCCGCTGACCAACTCGATCGCGCCTTTGCGCGCCAGCGCCTGCAGATGTTCTTCGGCCGCGTTGGCGGACTTGAAGCCGAGCTCGGCGGCGATCTCGGCACGCGTCGGGGGCGCGCCGGTGCGCGCGATCGCCTGTTGCACGAGTTCCAGAATTTGCTGCTGGCGCGCGGTCAGGCGCACCGGCAACGTTGCCACGCGGCGCGTGGGCTGGCCGGCGGCCCGGGCGGTGTTCTCGTCGATCGGTCGGGCGTCGACAATGTGGCTCGATGGATGGTCCGTGGGGTGCTTCATGGCATGGGTCTGACTCGTGGATCGACAGAAATACTGTGTCGACATCCAGTAACTGTGATTTTAACCAGGTATCCGGTTCCGTAAACCCCGATCGAGCAGATTCCGCTTTTTCCGACTCCATGCAGCGCACGAACAACACCATCGCGATCCTGGCCACCGGCGGCACGATTGCCGGTACGGCGGTCTCGGCGACCGAGGAGGTCGACTATCGGGCGGGGTCGGTCGGCGTCGACCAGCTGATCGCCACACTGCCCGAAGCGGCGGCTGCGCCGCTGGTGCTGGAACAGGTCGCGCAGATCGACAGCAAGGACGCCGACGAAGCGTTCTGGCTGCAGCTGGCGCGGCGCTGCCGCCACTGGCTGGCACAGCCAGAGATCGGCGGACTCGTGATCCCGCACGGCACCGACACGCTGGAGGAAACCGCGTATTTCCTGAGCCGCGTGCTGGTCAGCACCAAGCCGGTGGTGCTGACCTGCGCGATGCGCCCAGCCAGCGCCCAGGCACCGGACGGGCCGCGCAATCTGCTCGATGCAATTCGGCTGGCCGCAAACCCACAGGCCAGCGGCGTGCTGGCGGTCTGCGCGGGCGATGTGCATTCGGCCGTCGATGTGCAGAAGGTGCACACGCGCCGACTCAATGCGTTCTCTTCCGGCGATGCAGGGCCGCTGGCCCGGTTTGTCGAGGAGCGCCTGGTTTGGCAACGAAATGAGCCGATGGCGCTGGCTCAGTCAGCCTTGTTCGATATCGAAAAGATAGCAGCCGCGGGCGGGTTTCCGAGTGTGGAGATCGTGCTGAACCACGCCGGTGCGCGCGGCACGGTGGTGCGTGCGTTGGTGGCCGCCGGCGTGCGTGGGCTCGTGGCGGCCGGCACCGGCAACGGCACTTTGCGTCGGGAACTGGAGGCTGCGTTGCACGACGCCCAAGCGGCCGGCGTGCGCGTGGTGCGCGCGAGCCGCTGTGTCGCAGGCGAGGTGCAGGCGCCGGCCGACGATCCGTTCGAGCCGTCGCTCGGGCTGTCGGCGGTGAAGGCGCGGATCGCGCTGATGCTCGATCTGATGTGCTGAACGGCGTGGGTGGGCTGGGCGCTTGCGGCCGCGGTCAGGTCTGCAGGGCCGACAGCACGCGCTCGGTGATTTCCTCGACGCTGCCGGTGCCGGCGATGCGGCGGTATTTGGGTGCGTCCGGCTCGCCGCCCGCTGCCCAAGTGGCGTAGTAATTCACCAACGGGCGAGTCTGCGCGCTGTAGACCTCAAGCCGTTTGCGCACCGTGTCTTCCTGATCATCGGCGCGCTGGATCAGCGGCTCGCCGGTCGGGTCATCGAGCCCTTCGCGCTGCGGCGGATTGAAGCGCACGTGGTAGGTTCGCCCCGATGCGGGGTGCGAGCGACGCCCGCTCATGCGTTCCACGATCGCGTCGAACGGCACGTCGATCTCGAGCACCCAGTCCAGTTTCACGCCGGCGTCCCGCATGGCTTCGGCCTGCGGGATCGTGCGCGGGAAGCCGTCGAACAAAAAACCTTGCGCGCAATCCGGCTGCGTCAGCCGTTCGCGCACCAGCCCGATGATGATGTCGTCGCTGACCAAGGCGCCCGAATCCATCACCGCTTTGGCCTGCACGCCGAGTGCGGTGCCGGCCTTGACCGCCGCCCGCAGCATGTCGCCGGTCGAGATCTGCGGGATGCCGTACTTGCGGCAGATGAAGGTGGCCTGGGTGCCTTTGCCGGCACCGGGCGCGCCCAATAGGATCAATCTCATGGTCGCTCGTCTCCTGCGATGTTCTTATGGGGCCGAAGGTCGTGGGGTTCGGACCGTTCGCCCGCACCGTCCTGCGATGGCTGATCGGGCGGCTGTCCGTTCGGTGCGCGCAGGCGCGTCGGGCGATGGCCCTGTGGGCCCGCGCAAAGAATAGCATGCGCTCTGCAGCGCGCAGTCGTCCCCGGCACGGGACCGGTCAGTCGAACAGCGCGCGCACACGCGCCAGGTCTTGCGGTGTGTCGACGCCGGCGCCGGGCGCGCTCGGCGTGATGTGCACCGCGATCGAAAAGCCGTGCCAGAGCGCCCGCAATTGCTCCAACGCCTCGCATTGCTCGAGCGGTGCGGGCGACAGCGTCGGGAACCGGCGCAGGAAACCCGCGCGGTAGCTGTAGAGGCCGATGTGGCGCAGCGGCGCCGGGTCGGGCCGATCCGACAGATCGTCGCACACGGCGGTGCCTGCGGGCGGCGCGTCCCGCCAGTGCGGAATCGGCGCGCGGCTGAAGGCCGAGCGCCAACCCGCGGCGGTCGAGCACCACCTTCACCACGTTCGGGCTCAGGAAATCGGCCACGCGAGTTGATCGCATGCGCAGCGGTACCCATCGCGACTTCAGGCCGCTCGGCCAGCAGCGCGGCCACCGCGTCGATCAGCGCGGGGTCGATCAACGGCTCGTCGCCCTGCACATTGACCACGATCGCGTGGTCGGGCAGGCCCAACAGGGTGGCCGCTTCGGCGAGCCGGTCGCTGCCGGATGGATGCGCGGCGTCGGTTTTCAGGGCTTCGACATGATGCGCGCGGCAGGCGTCCAGGATGCGCGCATCGTCGGCCGCCACCACGACCCGCGCCGCCGACGAGCGTGAGCGCCGCTTGCGCCACGCGCACCACCATCGGCAGCCCGCCGATGTCGGCCAGGGGTTTGTCGGGCAGCCGGCTCGCCTGCAGCCGTGCCGGGATCAGCACCGTGAATGTCATCGGGGCCGTCGCATGGGTTGGCCTGCGCGGGCGATGCGGCCCAAGGGCCGCCCGACGCGCGTCAAAGTCCGAGTTCCTCGTCGGTCAAGGTGCGCGCCTGTTCTTCGAGCAGGATCGGAATGCCGTCGCGCACCGGGTAGGCGAGCCGGGCGCTGCGCGAGCGCAATTCCTGGCGATCGCGGTCGTATTTGAGCGGCCCTTTGGTGACCGGGCAGACCAGCAGTTCGAGCAAACGGGTGTCCATGCGGGCGATGATAGCGGCGCACTGCAGAAGGGCACCGCAGCCCGTCGCTCAGCCCAGCGCAGCGAACCAGGCATCGAACGAATCGTAGAAAGCCGGATCGATCGACAGTTCGAGCGGCACCGCCAACGCGTCCGGCCGCAGGCGCCAGAGCTTGACGGCGTCTTTCTCCGTGCACAGCAGCGGCACCGAAGCGTCGGTGCCGTGCGCGTAGCCGTCGAATGCCGCGTGGTCGGGCAGCCGATCGGCCTGCATCAGCGTCAGCCCGCAGGCTTGCAGCATCGCGAAAAACCGCTCTGGGTGGGCAATTGCAGCGACGGCTCGAACCGGACCGCCCACGAGCGACGCCAGTGGGGTGCGCCGCCCGTGCCGGTCGTGGGCCTCCGTTGCCAGGCGGCGGTGGCAAGCAAACCGGCCGCGCTGGGGACCAATCCGGGCACCGGCTGCGCCGATGTCGTGCCAGTCGCATCGGCCGTTGCGTCCAGCACCCAGGTCACCGCACGACCGGCCTCGCGCAGCGGCCCCGCCGGCAACAGCCAGCCATTGCCGACGCCGTTGGCGCCCAGCACGCACAGCTCGGCATCGCGTCGCAGGGCGAGGTGTTGCAAGCCGTCGTCGCTCAGGATCAGCTGTGTGTTCGGGTGCTGCTGCAGCAACGCACACGCGGCTGCCACGCGGTCCCGGGCCACCACCACCGGTGCACCCGTCAACCGGTGAATCAGCAAAGGCTCGTCGCCGACGAAGCCGGCGTCGCTCTCGGCGTCCACCGTGCGCAGATCGGGCAGGCGCCGGTCGGGCAGCCGGCCGTGCCCGCGCGAGACGACGCCGACCGCGATGCCGCGCGCCTGCGCATGGCGCAGCAATGCAAGCACCACCGGCGTCTTGCCGGCACCGCCGGCCACCAGGTTGCCGACCACCAGCACCGGCACACCGACTGCGGTCGAGCGAAACCAGCCCACCGCATACAGCCAGCGTCGGATCCCGGTGACAGCCCGGTAGCACAGCGACGATGGCCACAGCGCGCACGCCAGCGCGCCGCGCCGCCGCCAAGCCGCCTGCAGCGTCGCCTCGAACGTCGCCGCGTCGGCCATCGGGGGCTTTCGGGCGCCGTCGATCAGTTGGGGGCGTTGCCAGCCGGAGCCTGCGCGGCAAACGACAGCCGATTCAGGCCGCTGCGCCGCGCCGCTTCCAGCACCTTGATCACCGCCTGGTGCGCGGCGTTGGCGTCGGCGCTCACGATCACCGTCGGTGCGCTGCTGCCGCTGGCAGCGGCTGTCATCGCGGTGCTGAGCGCATCGACGCCCGCATCGACAAGCCGCTGCCCGCCCACCGTGTAGCGGCCATCGCTGGTGACCGCGACGACGATCTCCCTGGGTCGATCCACCAGCGCATCGGCGCTTGCCACCGGCAGCTGCAGTTCGAGTTCGGTGAACTTGCTGTAGGTCGTGGTCAACATCAAGAAAATCAGCACCACCAGCAACACGTCAATGAACGGGATCAGATTGATCTCGGGCTCGTCGCGCGATCGCGAGCGAAAATTCATGCGGCGCTGCCGTCGCGTGGGACGGGGCGCTTGGCCGATGCCATCGGTGGGCTGGCTGCAATTCCGGCCCCCGATATGCCAGCGGCTGCGTCGACCAGCCCGCTGCGGGCCAGCCGGCTCAGATGGCGGGCGAAGCGTTCGGATGCGACTTCCAGGGTCAGCAGATACGCATCGACACGCGCGCGAAAGTAGCGCCAGAAGATCAGCGTGGGGATGGCGACCATCAGGCCGAACGCGGTGTTGTACAGCGCCACCGAGATGCCGTGCGCAAGCTGCGCCGGGTTGCCGACGCCGCTGCCCGTGCCAGCCGGGTTTTGCGAGCCGAAGATCTCAATCATGCCGATCACGGTGCCCAGCAAGCCCAGCAGTGGCGCGGCCGATGCGATGGTGGCCAGCGCACTCAAGTAGCGCTCCAGCTGGTGCGCGGTCTGGCGGCCGACGGCTTCCATATGGGCATGCAGTTCATCGTCGCTGCAGCGGGAGTTGGCCTTCAGCGCGCGCAATCCGCTGGCCAGGATCTGCCCCAGAATGGAGTTTTGTTCGAGTTTGGCAATCACCTCGGGCGACGGCATGGTGCGCAGCGACAACGTCATCGCGTCGTCAAGCAGCTTCTTTGGCACGACCTTCTTGCGTTGCAGGCTGATGAAGCGTTCGACCACCAGCGCAAGCGCTGCGACCGAGCAAAGGATCAATGGCCAAATCGGCCAGCCAGCGGCTTGTATGATCGAAATCAAGTCGGCATCCCGGGCGTTTTGCGTGGTGCGCGGCACGGGCGGCGCAGCGTCTGGCCGGATTATCGCGCAGGCTTCCAGCCCGCCCGTCTTTGTCCATCCGCTCTGCTTCGCAGGACCTGCACGGTGTGGAGAGCCGGATTTGCAAGTGCAGATGCTGCCTTCCAAATGGGGTGAACTGCGGCGGCGCGATGCCCCCTGACGCATCCCGACTCCCGCGTGAGAAAAGTCCACACTTTCTGTGGATAACTTTGTTGGCAACTTGGGTGCGGGCAGCGGAAAAGCCGGATTTGCACAGGCAAATGACAAATTGATGAAAATTCAATCATCGAAAACCCCAGCAAAATCAACAACTTGCACGGACAGCTCGTCGGATTGGGTGGGTCCTTGGGAGGCAACGGCACTTGTTCTCCAGCTGTGGACGAGTCGATCAGCAAAACCACCGCAAAGCCGCGCCGGCATTGATGTCTGACACCCGAAAGCCTGCTGCGGCGCCGTCTGTATGGGAAGTCGGGGCGCTGTGCCGCGCCATTGCTGGCGCGTTGGATGCGCGGTTCAATCCGGTTGCGGTGCGCGGCGAGTTGTCGGGTTTTTCGCGCGCGGCCAGTGGCCATTGCTATTTCTCGATCAAGGACGCGGCGGGGCAGTTGCGCTGTGCGATGTTCCGGCGCGCGGCGGCTTTGCTGGACTTCACACCACAGGACGGCGCGGTGGTCGAGCTGCGCGGGCGTCTGTCTGTCTACGAAGCCCGCGGCGAGTTGCAACTGGTGGTCGAGAGCATGCAGCGCGCGGGGGCCGGGGCGCTGTTCGAGCAGTTTTTGCAGTTGAAGGCACGGCTCGAGGCCGAAGGCTTGTTCGACGTGGCCCGCAAACGCGCGTTGCCGCAGATGCCGCGCGCGATCGGCGTCGTCACCTCGCTGGGCGCCGCGGCGCTGCACGACGTGCTGAGCGCGCTGCGCCGGCGCGCACCTCAGGTGTCGATCGTGGTGGCCCCGGCGCGGGTGCAGGGCGCAGGGGCAGCGGCTGAGTTGAGGGACGCCCTGGAGCGGGTGCAGCAGCCCGGCCTGCTGCCGGACGGCACGATCGTCGATTTGGTGCTGCTGGTGCGCGGCGGCGGCTCCATCGAAGACCTGTGGGCGTTCAACGACGAACGGCTGGCCCGCGCAATCGTGGCCAGTCCGCAACCCGTAATTGCCGGGGTCGGGCACGAAACCGACTTCACGATCGCCGACTTCTGCGCCGATCTGCGTGCGCCCACGCCCACGGCCGCCGCCGAGCTCGCGATCCGGCCACAGGAGCAGTGGCTGGTCGAACTCGACCGGGCCGAACAGCGGCTTCGCCAAGCATTGACGCACGAGCTCGACCGGCGCGCGCAGCGGCTCGACCGCGCAGTCCAGCGGCTGGGCCGACCATCGGCGATCGCGCATGCGCAGGCGCTGCGATTGGCGCGGCAGCAGCAGCGGCTTGCGGTGGCCACCGCGGGCGCGCTCGAACGCGCGCGGCGCCGCGCCGAATCGATGCGCCAGCGAATGCACACCGTGCGTCAAATCGGCCTGACCGAGCCCCGCGCACGACTGGAACGTGCCGAGCGCGGGCTGTTGCTGCTCGGCCCGCAATCGGTGCTGCGCCGGGGTTACGCGTGGCTGGCCGACGCGGCCGATGGCGCCCCGATCGGCCACGTGCATCAGCTGGCACGTGGCCGCCACGTCACGGCCACACTGGCCGATGGCACGGCCGGGTTGATCGTGGAGCGCGCGGGCCCACTGCCGAAAAACAATTAGTTCCTTAGAATGAACCGACTCGGGCGGTCGGCTCCGACCTGGCGTCTGTCCGCGCCGACCCTTCATCGACATCCAACACAGAAAGCACATTCATGGAACACAAACTGCCTGAACTGCCGTATCCAATTGACGCGCTGGCGCCCGATTACTCCAAGGAGACGCTCGAATACCACTACGGCAAGCACCACGCCGCCTATGTGACGAACTTGAACAACCTGCAAAAAGGCACCGAGTTCGAGAACATGACGCTTGAGGAGATCGTCAAGAAGTCCAGCGGCGGCATCTACAACAATGCAGCGCAGATCTGGAACCACACGTTCTTCTGGAACTGCATGAAGCCCAGTGGCGGTGGCACCCCGAACGGCTCGCTGGCCCAGGCGATCGATGCCAAGTGGGGCAGCTTCAGCGCATTCAAGGAAGCGTTTGTGAAAAGCGCGGTAGGCAACTTCGGCTCCGGATGGACTTGGCTCGTGAAAAAAGCCGATGGCTCCGTCGACATCGTGAACATGGGCGCAGCCGGCTCGGCGTTGACGACCAGCGACAAAGGGCTGCTGACCGTCGATGTCTGGGAGCATGCCTACTACATCGATTACCGCAACGCGCGGCCGAAGTTCGTCGAAACCTGGCTCGACAAACTGGTCAACTGGGACTTTGCGCAGTCGAACTTTGCCTGATTGACAGGCTTTCATATCCTGCCACGCCGGTTCTCCGGCGCTGGCAGACGATCCGACAGATCGAACCGGCCGGCCGCTGCTTCCCGAAAGCGCGGCCGGTTTCTTGTTATTTGCGTTGTGCTGGGTCCGAGTCGGTGGGCGAGTTCACTGCAAAACGTGCACCGCTCAGGCGGGCACCCGCGGCAACGTGTCGCTGGGCAAACCAGCCTTGATTCATTTCCAGCACGTAACGAACGGGCGCAGTCGAACAATGCGACGTGGTGGTCTGTGGCTGCATATCGACCAGATTCACGATGCGGCCTTGGTCATCGACAAATGCCGCAGTCAGAGGAAGCAAGGTGTTTTTCATCCAGAAGCACTGCACCGCCGGCTCATCGAAAACGAACAACATCCCTTCATGCGAAGGCATGTCGGCACGCAGCATCAATCCGACTTGTCGTTCCGAAGGCGTCGCAGCAACTTGTGCATCGATCCGGTGCAGACCGGCCGACAGTTGCTCGCGCGGCAAGTCGAGTTGAGGCCCGGACTGTGCAACTCCGAGCGTTGGCAATGCCACGATCATTGCGGCCGTTGCAAACCGCAACAGGAATCGAACAGGGATCAAATGCATCACGTGGAACTCGTCAGGGTTCGATAAGCGGCTGCCGGCAGATTCAAGCAAATGCGCTGGTCAGGATACAGAGATGAAATCGGAGAAGGTCATCCGGTTTGCGAAGCGGGTGGTGTGTCCAATCACACCGATACCGCAAAGAAAAAGCCTGCGCGAGCAGGCTTTTTCACTGAAACCGGTGAGCAGTCACCTGTCGAACAGCCCCGATTCGCTCAAGCGATATCGACGCATTCCAAGCGGTGCGACGCCGCTTCGATTACTTCTTCGGACCGGCCGACGTCGCACCGGTCGGGCCCATGGCGCCGCCTGGCTGGATGGTCACCGGTGACGGATCTTTCGGGTCGCGCATGCCGCTGCGGTCAACACCCGCACCCGACGTTTTGCCGGGATTGGTCGCGGAGGTGGTGGTCGGACCCATCGCGTCGCCAGGCTTGGTCGTTACGGGCGAGCCAGCGGTATTGCCCTGAGCGCCTTTGATCGGCGTGCCAGCACTGTTCGATGCACCAGTCGACTGGCTGTTGGTGCCGGTCGGGCCCATTGCTTCGCCCGGCTTGGTGGTGACGGCCTGCGCGAATGCGCCAGCACTGAACAAACCAGCGATCAATACGGGAATCAGTTTCTTCATCATGACAATGTCCTTTTCATTAAATCAAATCATCAGCACTTGAGCAAGGCATGCAAAACAGCGGTATTCGGTCGACTGCTGAACAGACCGGCACCGCCAAGCTCAGCATGCTTCACTTTAACGCAACCTTCCAAACCGCGTTGACGCCTGTGTTCAAGCTTGTCCTTGACTTTACAAGTCATCGCATTCTCGGGAGACGTTATTTGGTTCAACCGTCCTCCAGTTCGGGAGTCAACGTCAGTCGGTTACACAAATCAGATAACAGGATCCTAGCGGCTGCCAATCGTGCGCCTCAGCAAATCTGCTCGGGAGAAAGAAGCCCACAGCGCTGCACATATTTCTCATAACAGCCGGTCAATCCGCTTTCACTCAGTGATAGGGCCGCTACCAATCCCTTCCCTTGTTACTTTGCCTTCGAGGTCGGCGTGCCGCCTGTCGGAGTGGCGTTGGGTGTGGTGTTGACCGGGCCCGGTGCTGGCGTGGTCAGAACGATCGGCGCCGTCGGCTTGTCTACATTCTTGTCCATCATCGCCTTGTCGGTGCGCATGCCGGCGCCATTCACCGGTGTAGCAGGATGTGCAACCTTATTGTCGTGTTGCATGACCTTCTCAGGCGCCGTGGCGGTGGAGCCTTGCACTTGAGTCGGGGTGCTCACGACACCCTTGTCGACGGCGCCCTTGGGTGACGTCATGGCGGGGCCGGTTTGTGGCTTGTTCAGCGACGTCGGCGCATTGCCTTGTGCGCCACCGGCGGGCTCGGTCGGTTGGCCTGCCTTGGCTGGCATCTCTGCAGTCCCCTGCAACGGTGCCTTCGTGGTGGTGTTCTGAGCGAACGCGCCGCCTGCAACGAGGCTGGCGGCAATCAAGGCGGCAATCTGAAACTTCATGGGTTGTCCTTTGGTTAAGTCGTCCATTGCTGGAATGCCGAAACACGGATGAATTCCATGTGCAGACATTGACGACTGAACTCTAACGCCGGTCTCAGAAACAACGTTGACAGCTTCAGCGCGCAAGCGATGTCGGTAGAATCCTACGCAACTTTTGCAAGGTTTTTTGGGTGGCCGAGATCGCACGCTTGTGCTTGCCGATCTGCACATGGCAACCCGCTTCGTGTTTGTTCGTCACTGCGTTTTGTTGAAAGAAGACCCTTTATGTACCAGCACGTCAAAGTCCCCGATGCGGGCGAAAAAATCACCGTCAATGCGGACTATTCGCTGAACGTTCCCGACCAGCCGATCATTCCGTATATCGAGGGGGACGGCACTGGCCAAGACATCACCCCGGTGATGCTGAGAGTGGTCGATGCAGCCGTCCAAAAAGCCTATGGTGGCAAGAAACAGATTCACTGGATGGAAGTGTTTGCAGGCGAGAAGTCGACCAAGGTCTATGGCCCCGATGTCTGGCTGCCGGAAGAAACGCTGAAGATCGTGCGCGAGTACGTGGTCTCGATCAAAGGCCCGCTGACGACGCCCGTCGGCGGCGGCATCCGCTCACTCAATGTCGCGCTGCGGCAGGAACTGGACCTGTATGTCTGCCTGCGGCCTGTGCAATATTTCAAGGGCGTACCGTCCCCGGTCAAGGCGCCCGAAAAGACCAACATGGTGATCTTCCGTGAGAACTCGGAAGACATCTATGCGGGCATCGAATACGAGGCCGAAAGCGACAAGGCCAAGAAGCTGATCAAGTTTCTGATGGAGGACATGGGCGTCAAGAAGATTCGTTTTCCAGAGACCTCCGGCATCGGCATCAAGCCGGTCAGCCGGGAAGGCACCGAGCGGCTCGTGCGCAAGGCGTTCCAGTATGCAATCGACAACGACAAGCCCAGCGTGACGATCGTGCACAAGGGCAACATCATGAAATTCACCGAGGGGGCTTTCCGTGACTGGGCCTATGCGCTGGCCAAAAAAGAGTTCGGTGCGCAAGAGGTCGACGGCGGCCCGTGGTGCAGCTTCAAAAATCCGAAGACCGGCAACGAGATCATTGTGAAAGACGTGATCGCCGACGCGTTCCTGCAGCAGATCTTGCTGCGCCCGGCCGAATATTCGGTGGTGGCCACGTTGAACTTGAATGGCGACTACGTCTCGGATGCGCTCGCTGCACAGGTGGGCGGCATCGGCATCGCACCGGGCGCGAACATGTCCGACTCGGTCGCATGCTTCGAGGCCACGCATGGCACTGCGCCGAAGTACGCCGGCAAAGACTACGTGAACCCGGGTTCCGAAATCCTCTCGGCCGAGATGATGCTGCGCCACATGGGCTGGACCGAAGCGGCCGACCTGATCATCAGTTCGATGGAAAAATCGATCGCGAGCAAAAAGGTCACGTACGACTTCGCACGCCTGATGGAAGGGGCCGAGCAGGTGAGCTGCTCGGGCTTCGGACAGGTGATGATCGACAACATGTAGATCGTTTCGCGAATCGCCGGCGGGCCTGCGTTGTGGTCGGCTTGGTGAATCCAAACAATAAGCCCCGGTCGCAACGCGATGTGCCGGGGCTTTTTTTCTAATGCGCTGCAGCATCAGCATCAGCTGCAGCAAGGTGCTCACTTCAGCTTGGGATCGGACTCAGCGCGCTCTTCCGTATCGGCATTGGTCGTTGCATGGGTGCCTTTCAAGTCCATTTCGACATCCGCTGCAAGGTTACCAACCCGCTCGATCGAGGCCTTGATCTGGTCTGGTGTCGCATCGAGCTTCTTGGCCCAGTGCTCGACTTGGCTCCCATTGCTGCCGTCGATGTGATCGGGGTCCGGCAAGGGGCTGCTGCCTGCTGATTGTTCGTTGGCCATGATGGGGTGCTCCGTCTTCGGTTGATGTCGAAACCTCATTGTGAAGGGATGCGGGGGCAAAGCTTGCCGGACAACCACGCAACCGCCTGCCGTCCGAAGCTTACCCGCCAATTTCGTTGCAATCTGCGCCGTGTTGCCGAGCCCGGCAGCCGCTGCGTTGCCGATGGGAACCCTCAGTACGGCAACAGCAGCTCCCTGTCCACGTCATCGAACCGCCTTACTCCGCACAACCGCATCGTCCGCCCGATTTCGTCGTGCAGGATGTCCAGCGCCCGCCGCGCGCCGACACCGCCTGCGGCCACCGCGCCGTAGAGCGTCGCTCGCCCGACCAGCACGCCTTGCGCGCCCAGCGCGCGTGCTTTCAGCACATCGGCGCCGCGGCGCACGCCACCGTCCATCAGCACGGGCATGCGCCCCTTGATTGCTGCCACGATGCCTGGCAGCAAATCGAGCGTGCCCGCACCGCCGTCGAGCTGGCGGCCGCCGTGGTTCGAGATCACGACGGCGTCGCAGCCCATGTCGGCGAGCCGCACCGCATCATCGGGGTGCGCGATGCCTTTGACGATCAGCTTCTTTGGCCAGCGGTCGCGCACGCGTTGCAGGCGCTCCCAGTCGAACGACGCGTCGTAGTTCTTGCCGACCGAGGACGCGATCTTGGATGCGGCGGCGGTGCCTTTGCCGCTGCTGAGGCCGCTCAAATTCTCCAGCTGCGGCATGCCGTGGCGCGCGATGCCGAGCACCCAACCCGGGTGCTGCGCAAAGTCGAGCACGTTGTGTGCAGTGAACTTGAACGGGATCGAGAAGTGATTGCGAAAATCCCGCTCGCGCTTGCCGCCGACCGGCAGATCGACCGTGATCATCAGCGCCTCGTAGTCGGCCGCCAATGCGCGATCGATCAGTTGGTTGAAGTAGTCCTGGTCGCGCAGCACGTAAGCCTGGAACCAGTGCCGGCCCGGCGCTTCACGCGCGATGCGTTCGATCGATGCGGTGGCCGTGGTCGACAGTGCATAGGGAATGCCGACGGCCGCCGCCGCCTGCGCAATCGCCACATCGCCGCCGGGCCAGCCGAAACCGACCGCGCCGGTCGGCCCGACTGCGATCGGCAGCGCGGACGGTGCGCCGAGCAGCTCGGTCGACAGATCCACCTCGGCCACATCGACCAGCACGCGCGGCAGCAGTTTGTGGCGGCCGAACGCGGCGCGATTCTCACGCAGGGTCTGTTCGTCTTCCGCGCCGCCGTCGAAGAAGTCGAACACCGCACGCGGCAGCCGGCGCTGTGCCATCTGGCGCAGGTCTTCGATCGAGTAGGCGTTGGCGGCTGGGTTCGGCATCGTTTGGGTGCTTTCGGGTGTCAGGCGTCGATCGGCGCCACCGGCGGCTGCGACCAGTCGGGCGGTGTCTGCGCCCATTCCCGCAGGAAGTCGATGAATGCACGCACGCGCTGCGGCAGGTTGCTGCGCGCGGGGTAGATCACGGAGATGTCCAGGCCGGTCGGCGGCGTCTCGGGCATTACGTTGATGAGCCGAGCCGGCCGCGAGATCGGCCGCGACCATGTAGGTCGGGTGAATCGACAGGCCGCGGCCTTTCAATGCCGCCTGCTGCAGCGCTTCGCCGAGGTTCGAGCACAACGCGCCGCGCACGCGCACCGCAGGCTTCCGTGCCGTGATCGTCGAAGCGCCAGTAGGCCGTCGGGGACTTGAGCGTGTGCACCAGGCACTCGTGCTCGGCAAGCTCCTGCAGCGATGTTGGCGTGCCGGCACGGCGCAGATAGCCGGGCGATGCGACCAGCACCTGCGGCGCACGCACCAACGCCTGCGCGACGAAGCTTGCATCGTCCAACGCCGGCGCGATGCGCACCGACAGGTCGAGGCGCTCTGCGACCAGACTCGCGCGGCCGTCGTCGGCGACGATCACGACCTGGATGTCCGGGTGGCGTTCGGTGAACTGCAGCACCAGCGGCAACAGATGCCGCACGCCGAACGAAGGCGGCGTGCCGACCCGGATGGTGCCGCGTGGTGCGCTGGTCGAGTCGCGCACCTCGGCTTCGATTTCTTCGAAGCGCTCGAGCAGCGGCAAGCAGTTCTCCAGCAGCCGATGGCCGGCGTCGGTCAGGCCGACTTCCTTGGTCGTGCGCGCCAGCAGCCGCGCGCCAAAGTTCGACTCCAGCGCCGCGATCTGCTTGCTGACGGCCGAGCGCGAAATCGAAAAGCGCTGCGCGGTGGCCGTGAAGCTGCCGCCGCGCGCGACTTCGGCAAAGATCTGGAGGCAGCGCAATCGGTCCATCTGGAGCCTGACTGTAAGTGGGAGGAAGCGCCGTGTTGTTTCCGATCTGGAAACTGTCAAGTTCGCGTTTCCGGGGTTTTCCAGACGGACTCGGCTGTCTACCATTGGCGGATTCCTCGATGCGAACCGCAGATCGACCGCAACCCAAAGTTTCCAAATCCGACGCATGCAACCCAGCACCTCGCCCGAGCAAACCATCCTTCTGATGTTCGATCATCTGGACGAGCGACGTTATGACGAGATGCTTTCGCTGATGACGCAAGACGCCGTCTGGCACCGGCAGGGCAAGCGGCTACAGGGGCACGCGCAGATCCGGGCCGCGCTGGAGGAGCGGTCGCCGACGCAGCGCATCCGGCACTTGGTGACCAATCTGCTGCAACGCTCGGCGACCGATGATGCAGCCACGTACAGCCACTACATGACGGCGCTGCGCCGTGACGACGGCACCGTCTCGGCAGGCCCGGTCGCCATCGCCGGCCCGTTTCGCATGTCGCTGGTGACCACGCGCCTCGTGTGCGACAAGCCGGCCGGTGGCTGGTGGCAGAGCAAGCGATTGCAGACCGATTTCAAGTTCAAGCAGCCGGCTGACGGCGTAGTCACGCGGAGCCGGCATCCTCGCCGTCCCATGCCAACTCATTTATTTTCGGAGGCACCCAATGAAAGTCATTCCCACTCAGCCATCCGCTTGGCGCGCGCGATCGAGGACATCGATCTGTCGCAACCGTTGGCCGCCAAGCCACTCGACGAGATCATCCGGTTGCTCGGCAAGCACGGCGTGCTGAACTTCCCGGACCAGAGCTTGACGCCGTGCCAGTTGCGCGACTTCAGCGCCCACTTCGGTGCGCTCGAAGTCAACGTCGCCAACACCGCGCAGGAGCCCGATCTGCCCGAAGACCTGAAGACGCGGCTGGGGGGCATGACTGTGGAACACGACTTCGAAAAGTTCTGGGAAATGATGCGGCGCGAGAAAGCCGACACCCGTGCACCGCTGACCCCCGCCCAGCGCGCCCCGCGCCCGCCGGCCTTGCACCCGATCTTTCTCACGCTCCCGATCACGGGCCGCAAGGCGCCGCAGTGGCTGCTGGGCAAGGCGCGGAAATGCGAGCGAAAAACGGCTTCGAAACGCGCAGAAAGCGTTGTCGGCCGATTGCCCAATGTATTGATGGGCCCTGGCGTGAATGTCAGCGTCGTGTGGTCAGCGCTTCGAAGGGGGCTCCCAAGTCGTTGCGCGACGGCCCTTGATCACTTGTCGCGGGGCGCGTCAACGCGCTCCGCGTGTCCGATGCATTTACGCCCGCAACGTCCGGTTGAACAGCGCCAGCGTGCGGCCCCAGGCCTGCTCGGCCGCTGCCTTGTCGTAGCGCGGCGTGGTGTCGTTGTTGAAGCCGTGCTGGGTGCCCGGGTACTTCTCCGATTCAAACTTCACACCAGCGACTTCGAGCGTGTCCTTGTAGGAGGGCCAGGTCGAATTGATGCGCTCGTCGTCTGAAGCGAAGACGAGCAGCAGCTCGGTGTTCCTGCCGATGTTCATGACCTGATCCAGCGGCGGCGGCGAGCCGTAGAACGCGGCGCCCGCACGCAGTTCCTTCACGCGCGTGGCCAGCATGTTGACGATGCCCCCGCCGTAGCAAAAGCCCACCGCGCCGAGTTGGCTGTTCCCGCCGACGATGCTGCGTGCGTAGTGCGCCGACTCGACGAAGTCCTCGCGCGTTTTGGCTTGGTCCAGCTTGGCAAACATCTCGCGCGCCTTGTCCTCATTCCCCGGGTAGCCGCCGAGCGGAAACAGCGCGTCCGGCGCCACCGCGATGAAATCGGCCACCGCCAGCCGGCGCGTGATGTCCTCGATGTGCGGGTTGAGCCCACGGTTCTCGTGCGCGACCAGCACCACCGGCAATCGACCCTTGGCTTGCGCGGGCCGCGCCACATAAGCGCGCACCTTGCCGTAGCCGCCGGGAGAGGGGAACTCGACGAACTCGGTCCTGATGCGTGCATCATCCGGCGCAATCTGCTGCGCCTGCGCGAAGTTCGGGCTCAACGCGGCGAGCAGCCCGGCCGCTCCCGTGGCACTGCCGGCCGCATAGCGCGCCGCGCGGTCCAGAAAACCGCGCCGGTCGAGCTGGCCATGCACGTACTGGTCGAACAATCGCAGCACTTCGGGTTCGAAGTCGGCGGCTGTCTGTCGTTTGGGTTGGTCGGTCATGAAGTGGCTCGGTTCATCGTTGGTTATTGAGCCGTCATCTTCGCATTGGCTCGATACCCACGCGCCGGTGCGAGTCAGGACCTCAGTCGCTCGACGCCACTCCAGATCAGCACCAGCAGGGCGCCCGCCAGGAGACCCACGCCGCCGTTCATGAGCGTCTCCAGCAACCACGCCAGCCCTTCGCCGGCCGCCGTCGACAAGCCCGCGACAGCACGCTGCAGTGCCGGCACACCGTGTATGAGGATGCCGCCGCCGACCAGAAACATCGCGATCGTGCCCGCGACCGACAACGCCTTCATCAGCCATGGCGCCGCCGTCACGATGCCGACGCCGAGCTTGCCAAGGAAACCTTCGCGTTTGCTCAGCGCCAAGCCGATGTCGTCGAGCTTCACGATGCCCGCAACCAGCCCGTAGACAAACACCGTGACCAGCACCGCGACGATCGACAGCACGATGGAGCGCGTGAGCAGCGGCGCGGCAGCGGCCGCCCCGAGCGTGATCGCGATGATCTCGGCCGACAGGATGAAGTCGGTGCGGATCGCGCCCTTGATCTTTTCTTTCTCCAGCGCGACGAGATCGACGGCCGGGTCGGCAGCGGCCTGCTTGACTTTTTCCCGGTGCTCAAGGCGCGCGACCTCCTTGTCGTGGAAGAACTTGTGCAGCAGTTTTTCAGCCCCCTCAAAGCACAGGAAAGCACCGCCGAGCATCAGCAGCGGTGTCACGGCCCAGGGCGCGAACGCACTGATTGCGAGCGCTGCGGGCACCAGGATCGCCTTGTTCAGCAGCGACCCTTTGGCCACCGCCCAGACCACCGGCAGCTCCCGCGCTGCGGCCACGCCAGTGACTTGCTGTGCGTTCAGCGCGAGGTCGTCGCCGAGCACGCCGGCGGTTTTCTTGGCGGCGATTTTGGTGATCACCGCTACGTCATCGAGAACGGCGGTGATGTCGTCGAGCAGGGCGATCGCACTGAATGCAGCCATGGGTGAGTCGCTTGATTCGTGGTGACGGGTACGGAAGGGACGGCAGGGATGCGCGGCCGCATGCACACCGGGATGTGTTTCACGGCAGGACGGCAGACCGGGACCGGCCTGCCGATTGCATCCTATCAACCGGAACGGTCGGCCGCGTTGCGTTTGGCCGCCTGCGCCTTGCCGGCATCGAACGCCGCGCGGCGTTCAGCGATCTCCTGCGGGGTCAGCCGGTCGACATTGGAATAGTCGAACTTCCAGTCCGCCGACTCGCTCCAGAGGAGCGGAGACTGCACGGTGGTGCGCGCTGCCGGTGCGGCTTCGAGCAGTTTCAACGCGAGGTCGAGCGTGAACGCCTGCGATTGCGCATCCCCCGGCTTGCCCGCTGCATTGCCGAGCGGGAAGTCGGAGAACAAAAAGCGCGGCACGCCGACGCGCTCGACGATGTCTTTGGCGCAACCCATCACCACCGTCGGGATGCCGCTGGCTTCGAGCACGCGTGCGATCAGGCTCACGGTCTGGTGGCAGACCGGGCAATTCGGCACGAGGATCGCCGCATCGGCCCCGTCCGCCTTGCAGCGCGCGACGATCTCGGGCGCGTCCGCCTCCCGCGTGACGCGCTGGCTGCGGTTTGTCGGCGCACCGTGGAAGCGTGCGGTCAGCGCACCGAGGCGGCCGTTGGCCACCAGCTGTCGCAACGCGGGCAGTGGAAAGTACGTGCCCGGATCGGCCGCCGTCGTGTGTTGCCGATCGATTGCGACGTGCGAAATGCGCAAGTCGTGGTCGATGGCCGTGTCGCCCGAGTAGATGGCGTAGAACTTCGCCGCCGCGTTGTACGGTGCGCCCGGGCCTTGATCGCCCGCGTCCGGCCGATGCGGTGCGGCGGTCGTGATCAACGCGATGCGGCTGTCGGCGAGCGGTATGGTCAACGGCTGAAACGGCACCTGTGCAAAGTGCGCCCAGACATACGGCGCGCCGTAGCCGAGCGCCTGGTAGTAGTCGCGCGTGCGCTGCAGATAAGGGATGGGCGTGTCGTGATCCGCTGCGGTCTTGTCGAAATCCATCGCGTCATCATCGGTCATCGGCCTTGGTGAAGACACGGGCCTTTGCCCTGTGCCGCTGCTCTTGCCTTGGCTTCAGGCCCTGGCAGACGCGGCCGATTCTTCGTCCATCAGCCGTGCGATGACCCGGCGCGAAAGCACGCCGCCCGCATCGATGTTGAGGGTCATCAGCGACTTCTGCGGCTGCGCGAGCAAATTGCGCTGCTGCGCTTCGAGCATGCCGAGGTCTTCTGCAAAGATTTTCGCCTGACCGTCGCGGATGGCTGCCGTCAGCGCGGCGTCGTCCGGCTTGAAGTGGCGCGCCATGCCCCAGAAGTACCACATCGTCGTCTCGGTCTCAGGCGTCAGAAAGTCAACGACGATGCTCGATGCCTTCACATCGGCCGGTGCGTCATAGCCACCGTGGCCCGCATGCGCCACGCCCACTTCGATCATCACGTGGCTCGGTGGCGTGAAGCGGCAGATCTGCCAGCGATCCACCGGCACATCGTCGGCCAGCCCGTTGCCGCGCAGCGCGGCCTGCCAGAACGGCGGCGCCATCACGCCGGCCATGTGTCGGCGTGTGACGACCTCGTTGCCCTCCTGCCGGGTTTTCGGCAGCACATCTTCGATCTCTTTTTGGCCGATGCTGCCCGCATGCACATACGTCTCATGCGTGAGATCCATCAGGTTGTCGAGCATGAGCCGGTAGTCGCACCGCACGTGGTACATGCCGCCGCCGTAAGCCCACTCGGGGTTGTCGGCCCACTCGAACTGCGGGATCAACGAAGGATCGGCCAGCGCCGCGTCACCCGACCAGAGCCAGACGAAGCCGTGCCTTTCTTCAGCCGCATGGCGCCGCATCGGCGCACAAGCCAGCGCGCGCTGGCCCGGCATCGACAGCGCACGGCCGCCGTCCGCCACCACCAGCCCGTGATAGCCGCAAACCAGCCGCCCATCGACCACGCGACCCAGCGACAACGGCGCACCGCGATGCGGACAGAAGTCTTCGAGTGCGGTGACCGTGCCGTTTTCGCTTCGATAGAACACGAGCGAGCGGTTGCAGATGGTCCGGCCAAGCGGTTTGCCGCGATCGATCTCATCGCTGGCGCAGGCCACATACCAGGCGTTGTGCAAAAAGCTCAAACCAACCTCCGAAGCTCGATTGCGTGGGTCGCTGGGCGCGGCTGTGACAAGCCGATGTACGGCCTACTTCAACCCCGGGTTGTGCAACGGCACTTTCGCTTTTGCGAAGTCAACCCATGACAAAGTCCGGTGGCGCCAACGATCAGATCTGGCAGACAGAACGTATGGCCTGTCTTGCAACCCTCCTCAACCAATAGCCGCCATTTCAGCATCACGTCCTCCGACACCGGCAACACACGCTGGATGAAAAAGGGCTTGACCTTGTGCGTCAGCCAATCGATCAACACGCTGCGCAAGCCGGCGTTGTCGAGCGACTCGATCCCAAATCGAATTTCAGCCAACGTCACGGTGCTGATGAAGAGGGTCTGCAACGGCTGCGCCGCAACGAACGCAACGACGCGCGCGTTCGGCCATGGACGCCGCAATTCCGAGATGACGTTGGTGTCCAGCAGCCGGCCGCTCACAAAGAAATATCGCGCACGGGTACGGGCACGGGCATGGGCATGGGCAGGCGCGCCGGCTCGATCTCGATGCCGCGATGCGGCGATTGCTGCAATGCATCGATCGACTGCTGACCCGTGTCCGCGCCCTGCACGCGCTTGAACGTTTGTGCATCGACCACCGCCACCCCTTCCTTGATCGTGCGGCGTCAAGGTCTGCGGTCCTGAGCTGCGGGTGGACCGCACGAGTTCCCTGAAGCGCGCTTTCGCGTCCTGCAAGCACCATCGGCCCACGACGGTGGGCGCTGGCTTCGGACTGCCGGACTTGCAAGCAACAGGTGTTCTGGTCATGCTGACCAGATTAGATTAGCACGCTGACTTGGGTTTTGGCTTACCCCCGCGTCAGCCGCAGCCCCGCATCCACCAGCAGCACTTCGCCCGTCGTCTTGGCTGCGCCAGCGCCCAGCCACCAAGCCGCTTCGGCAATATCTTCCGGGGTCATCACCGCATCCAGCGCGGCGCGGGCCTTGTAGCCGTCCACCACCTGCGCGTAGCGCTCCGCACCCAGGCCTTGCTGCATCCAGGGCGTCTCGACCAGTCCGGGTGCGATCGCGTTGACCCGGATCGCCGGGCCGAGCGCGCGGGCCAGGCCGGCGGTCAGCGCGTTCAGTGCACCTTTGCTCGCCATGTACGCAAGGGAAGAGCCTGTGCCCATGCTGCCCGCAATCGACGAGATGTTGACGATTCCGGCCGCGCCGGGTTGAGCCGAGAGCAGGGGGGCTAAGGCGCGGCTCATCTGATAAGCGCCGATTACGTTGACCGCGTAAATGCGCTGGAAGTCTTCCGCTTCAAGCCCGTCAAGGTCTTTCAACGCGACAAATTTGGTGGCGCCGGCGTTGTTGACCAGCACATCCGCGCGCCCGAAGCGAGCCTCCACCTCTGCGGCCACGCGGCGGCAATCGGCGTCGGCAGATACATCGGCTTTGACCACAAGCGCCGCTGCGCCGAGTGCTCTGCAAGCCTCCGCCACCGCTTCCGCGGGCCCGGCTTCGCGCGAGTAGTTGATCACCACGTCCCAGCCGCGACTGGCGTAGAGCCGCACGGTGGCGGCACCGATGCCCGACGAGGACCCGGTGACGATGCAGATTTTGCGTTCGCTCAAGCTGTTCTCCTTCAGTGGCCGATGCGTCAGCAGCCTACCTCAGCGCAGCGCGTGTAAAGCAAATGCGCGCCGGCCAGCCGTTTGTGCTGGAGGCGGAGGCCTCAGACGTTCACAGGCGCAGCGCGGAAACCGCTGCGTCGCCGGCGCGGCAGAGTGCAGCACCGCCATTCGGCGCTCAACACTCAACCCCCGGATGATTCTTCAAGCGCTCCGGCCAAACTCAGCAACGCCGACAGCACACCATCCACCGCCTGCGCCGACCGCTCATCCTTCATGCCACCGTCCGCGTCGAACGCTTCATGCGCGCGGCCGAGTGCGAACTGCTGCGGCACCACGATCGTCTTCAACTCCAGCTGCATGAACTGGCGCAATTGGTTCAGCGACCGCAGACCGCCGGCCGCACCCGGCGAGGACGACATCAGCGCGACCGGCTTGTTGAGGATGACCTGCAGCCCGCTCGGCTGCCCACCTTCGGTCGCCAGGCGGGACAGCCAGTCGAACGCGTTGATCAGCAGCGGCGTGGGGAAGCCGTTGTATTCGGGCGTGACGATCAGCACGCCGTCGCTTTCCGCAACGGCTCGATGCAGGCGCCGGGTGGATGCGGGCACGCCGGTGGCGGACTCGATGTCGCCGTCGTAGATCGGCAGCGCAAGGTCGCGCAGGCTGAACAGTTCGGCCGTATGGCCATCCGCTTCGAGCCGTTGGGCGGCATGGCGTGCAAGGCGCAGACTCAGCGAGCCAGTACGTTCGCTGCCGCCGATGACGAGGATGGAAGATCTGGACGGCATGACGTTTTTGTTGGTGGAACGCAGCGATTTCGGCGATCTCGGCGATGTGTACCCGTCCGCACTCAGTCGGGCAGCGGAATGAACTCGGTTTCGCCCGGCACGTGCGGGAAGCGGCCTGCCTTCCAGTCGGCCTTGGCCTGCTCCATGCGCTCCTTGCTGCTGCTGACGAAATTCCACCAGATATGGCGTTCGCCGACCGGGTCGCCGCCGATCACCATCACGCGGCTGTCCTGGCTCGCCTCGATACGCAGCGGCTGGCCGTCTGGCGCGACCATCATCGTGCCGTCGCTGCAGGTCTCCGAGCCGATGCGCACGTTGCCGCTCACCACATAAGCGGCAAGCTCGGGGTAGGCCGCAGGCACGTCAAGGTTCGATCCGGCAGGCATCCGGCATTCCAGATACAGCATGCGACCGTCCGCGCGCACCGGAGATTGTTGGCCCCAGGCTTCGCCGAGGATCACGCGCACCGTGACGTCGCCGTGCATGAACTGCGGCAGCGCGTCCGCCGGGTAGTGATCGAACGTGGGCGCATCTTCTTCCCGCGCTTGCGGCAGCGCCATCCACGACTGAATGCCATGCAGTTTTGCGTGCGTGTGCAGATCGTCGCCAGCCCGCTCCGAATGCACGATGCCGCGGCCGGCCTTCATGAAATTGACGGCACCGGCGCGGATCGGCAGCGCGTTGCCCAGGCTGTCGCGGTGCACGATTTCGCCGTCGAACAGATAGGTGATGGTGGCGAGCCCGATGTGCGGATGCGGCCGCACCGAGATGCCTTCGCCCGGCGGAAAGTCGGCCGGACCCATGTGGTCGAAGAAGATGAACGGGCCGACCATGCGCTGGGCTGGCGCGGGCAACACGCGCCGTACCGTGAAGCCGCCGAGGTCCTTTTCTTTTGACTCGATGCGCAAGGCGGCTGGTGCGTCGGGGTGCGTGTCGCACACCGGTGTGTTTGCGGGAAAAGCACTCATCGGGGTCTTTCTTGTGGGAGTGTGGCGGGTGGAAGTTTCAAGCAGGCTTGATCGTTCGAGGAACCAGCGGCTTGCCGAGTCCGCAGTCCAGCGCGGCCCGGTCCCACGCCCCGAGCCGTGCCGCCGCCTCGTAGGTGCTGGTCAGAAACGACAGCAGCGTGCGTTGCGGGTCGGATGATTCGCGCACCACACGGTAAGGCAGGATGAACTCGCCGGCATCGCCGCTGTAGTAAGCCTCGGCCGGTTCGACCGCTGCCGTGTCGAAGCCGGCCGGCGCCGGATACGCATAAGCGTAGAACGCCGCCTCCTCGATCGGGCCGCCGCCGGGCCAGAAACCCGCCGACGAGACTTCGTGGCTGTAGGCTTCGCGCGTGACGTTGTCCGGCAAGCCCGGCACGCCGCCCGGATGCAGCGGCGCCGTGCGGCCCGAGAAGCGGGTGACTGCCAGATCGAAGCTGCCCCAAAACAGATGCACGGGGCTGACCTTGCCGAGAAACCCGGTTCGAAACAGCTGGAACACGCGGCTGCTCGACACCAGAACGCGGTGAAAACGCCGCACCGCATCGGCGTCGTACGGCCTGGGTCGGTGGTCATTCTCGAACGGCACCGCATCGGCGATTTCGTTCGGCCGCCCATGAAAGTTCGCATGGCCGCCCACGCTCTCGATCAGTGCAACGAAGCGTTTGTGAAACTCGGCAACCGACATCGGCTCCAGCGCAAAGCTCGCTGCCGGCCGGCCGGGTGACTCGGCCCGCACGCGATGCTCGGTGAAATCGAACCGCACCTCGACCGTGCCGCTGGCGTCAGGAATCAACGAGGTCGTCAACCCGAGCGCATCGACATACAACGTCGCATGCCATGAGTGGTTCAGCCAGGGCGAACGCGCAAGCCGGTACTTGCCGGCGATCTGTGTATAGAGGTGCAGCGCCGCGCAGGTCTCGCGCCAGCCGTCGAACGGGAGATCGGGCCAGTCGGACGGCGTTGTGGCTTGTGCGCTCAAGGTCCGATTCCCAATGGGTTGGGTTGAAAGCAGCCGGGCCGCATCAGACCACCGATGTCGCCACAGCAGGCATCGCGAGGCGGCCGAAGCGCCCGCTGTTGAAGTCGGCGATCGCCTGCCGGATGCCGGCGTCGTCGTTCATCACGAACGGCCCGTAGCCGACCACGGGCTCGCCGATCGGCTCGCCGCCGAGTACCAGGAGGGCCACGTCTTCGCCGTCCTTTGCCTGCACCAAGACCTTGCTGCCCGTGCGTTCCAGCAGCACGAACTGCGAGGCCTGTACAGCCACTTCGCCGTTCACGACGACGCTGCCATGCAGCACCACCAGCGCCAGCGTGCGGCCTTCGACGAATTCGAAGTCGACCGCACGGCCCTGCGTGAGCTGCACGTCCCAGACATCGAGCAGCGTGTGCGTGGAAGCCGCGCCGGGTTGCCCCGCGTAGTTGCCGGCGATCACGCGCAGCCGGCCCGCACCACCGGGCAGCGGCACGGTCGGGATGTCTCGCTTCAGCAGCGACTGATAGGTGGGTGCCGCCATCTTGTCTTTCGCCGGCAGGTTTACCCAAAGCTGCACCATCTCGAGCGTGCCGCCGCGCTCGGTCATCGCAGGCGAATGAAACTCGTCGTGCAGGATGCCGGAAGCGGCCGTCATCCACTGCACGTCGCCGGGCCCGATGAGGCCGCCGGCGCCGGTCGAATCCCGGTGCGCGACCTCGCCTTGATAGACGATCGTCACGGTCTCAAAGCCGCGGTGCGGATGCGAGCCGACGCCGCGTGGGCTGACGGCCGGCGCGAACGTCGCCGGGCCCGCATGATCGAGCAGCAGAAACGGGCTCAAATCTTTCGCATGCCGGTCGTGCGAGAACAATGTGCGCACTGGAAACCCGTCGCCAACCCAGTGGCCCTGCGGTGCGCTATGGATGCTTGCAATCTTCTTGTTCATGGTCGTTTCCTTGCGGTGGCGGTGCGTGATCCTTGGCTCGGGCCACGCCGGATAAAGAATCGTTCACTGGTTAAGTTTGGGCCGCCCATCCGCTCAACACAAGATCCGCCCACAGCGACATTGCGTCGCCCTTCGGGCGACAATGAAACGACCAACCAATGCAACAGACGATGGATCGTATCGAGAGCCTGCGCGCATTCACCACCGTGGTCGAAGCCCGCGGCTTCGCGGCCGCCGCGCGAACGTTGGGCATGTCGCGTTCGGTCGTGAACAAGGCGGTGATCGCGCTCGAAGGCACGCTCGGCACGCAACTGTTGCGGCGCAGCACGCGGCAGGTCACGCCGACCGAGGCGGGCGATGCGTTCTACGCGAGCAGCCTGCGGGTGTTGAGCGAATTCGACGATGCGATCGCGTCGGTCGGTGAACTGCAGGCCAGGCCCGCCGGCCGATTGCGCGTGAACGCACCGATGTCGTTCGGCACCATGCACCTGGCCGCTGCGGTGGCCGACTATCTGGTCGACTGGCCCGGGGTGCGTATCGAACTCGTGTTGAACGACCGCTTCGTCGATCCGATCGAGGAAGGCTTCGACGTGACGCTGCGCATCGGTGCGGAGCAGGTGTTCACGAGCCTCGTGGTGCGGCCGATCGCGTCGATCCCGCTGGTGCTGTGCGCATCCCCCGATTATCTCGAAGCACACGGTACGCCCATGCATCCCGATGAGCTGAAGGACCATCGTTGTCTGCACTACGGCTGGCAGGCGTCGGGGAACCTGTGGCGGCTGGTGGGTTTGAGCGGCGAGCGGTCCTACGCGGTCGGCTGCGTCATGTGGTCGAACAACGGCGAAGCGTTAATGAGCGCGGCGGCGCGGCACGCAGGCATCGCGCTGCTGCCGACTTTTATCGTCGGCGATGCGCTGCGGCAGGGGCATCTGTGTACGGTGCTGTCCGATTGGCGAGCACCCTCGGTGCAACTGTCGGCGTTGTATCCGCGGCACCGACATGCATCGCCGAAAGTGCGGTCGTTCGTTGACTGGCTCGATGCGCGTTGGCGCGATGTGGAGGACTGGAGTGCGGCGCCCTGAAGTGGGGCCACGCGGCTCGACTGGAGCCCGCCCTTCAGCGAGCGCCCTGTTTGCGAATGGAGCCTCGCCGAGCATTAAGAAAAATCGGCCTGAGGCGCTTGTATTTGCTGCGAAGTGCGCTACAAAAAGCATGGTTTACTGCAGCTGTCTCTCCAGTCTTTTTCAGCCCACTCGATACGCCCCTAGTGCAGTGCGCCGCTCTGTTCTGTACTTATCCTGCGGCTGTTGCCAGGGCGGCTTTGGCCCGGGTCACCTTGGCCAGGATGTCCTTGGCGCTGGCAGTCCAGATGAACGGCTTGGGATCGATGTTGTGATGGGCGACGTACAGGTCGATGGCCAGTTCCAATTCCTGCACGCTGGTGAAGCTGTCGCGCCGGATGCGCTTTTCGGTGATGTCGCGGAAGAAGCGCTCGACCATGTTTAGCCAAGACGCACTTGTGGGCGTGAAGTGCATGACGAAGCGCGGATTGCGGGCCAGCCACTTCTGCACCTCGGGATGGCTGTGCGTGGCGTAGTTGTCCACGATCAGATGCAGGCTCAGGTGCTTGGGCGTGCTGCGGTTGATCAGCCGCAGGAACTTCAGCCACTCGCTGTGACGGTGCCGCGGCTGGCACATCGAGATCACGCTGCCGTCCAGGGTGTTGAGCGCGGCGAACAGCGTGGTCGTGCCGTGGCGCTTGTAGTCGTGGGTGACGGTGCCGGCACGCCCGCGCTTCATCGGCAAGCCTGGCTGCGTGCGGTTCAACGCCTGAATCTGGCTCTTCTCATCGCAGCTGAGTACCAGCGCGTGCTCGGGCGGGTTCATGTACAGGCCGACCACGTCCAGCAACTTGTCCTCGAAGCGCGGGTCCCGCGAGAGCTTGAACGTCTTGCTCAGGTGCGGCTTCAAGCCGTTGCTTTGCCAGACGCGGCGGATGGTCGTCGCGCCAACGCCCAGGTGCTCGGCCAGCGTCGCGTGCTCCAGTGCGTGGCGTTGACCGGCTTGCCGTGCAGCGTGGCTTGCACGATGCGCGACTCGATCTCCGCCGTGATCGTGGCCGGCCGGCCACTGCGCGGGGCGTCCTTGCGCAGTGCCTCGATGCCACCTGCCAGGAAGCGCTCGCGCCACATCGCGACCTGGCGCCGGTCCAGGCCGGCCTGGACGGCGATGTCCTTGTTCTGCCGACCCTCAGCGGCCAGCAGCACCACCAGCGCCCGCTGCTGAAGGCGGGCTTCAACCGTCCGGCGCTTGGCAAGCACACGAAGCTCCCGCTTGGTGTGCTCATCCAGTTCAATCGTCTTCGCAACTCGCACTGCTCCAGCCTCCTGGAGCGTATGAGTATGCCGACGAAATTAAGTTCTATAAATTCGAGCGCACTGCACTAGCTGCCAGACACGAAGTGCCACCAGCGGCGCGACGCACCGACCGGATCGCCGCCGATCACCGTCACGCGGTGCTGACGGGGCGCATCGATGCGCGGAGGCTGGCCGACTCGCGTCACCCACGTCGTGCGTTCGGCTCGGGTTTCCGCGTTGTTGCTGACTTCGCTGCCCAGGACATCAGCTGCCCGTTCCGCTCACGTCGCAGTCCAGCTCAAGCAGGACCCAGCCGGCACTTGGCATCCCGGACTCAACCCATGTCGAACAGCAGCACTTCGGCATCCGATTCGCTGATCATGGCAAGCGCTGGTTCCTGCGTGATTGCCGCCCCGTCGCCCGCTGCAAGTCGCGTGTCGCCGAGTTGAACCTCGCCGCGCACCACCTGCAGCCACGCCCGCCGACCCGGCTGCAACGCATGCTCTACCTGCTGGCCAGCCGCCAGCACCGCCGCATACAGCGCCACATCCTGATGGATCGTGACCGAGCCACCGCGCCCATCGCTTGAACCGATCAGCCGCAGCTTGCCCGCCTTGTCTGCGCGCGAAAACGACTTCTGCTCATACCCCGGCGTCAGGCCACGCCGCGCCGGCAGGATCCAGATCTGCAGGAAATGCACGGGCGTCGTCTTTGGACGGGTTGAACTCGCTGTGCCGCACGCCGGTGCCGGCCGTCATGCGTTGCAGGTCGCCGGGCCGGATCACCGAGCCGGTGCCGATGCTGTCCTTGTGCGCGAGTTCGCCGTCGATCACATACGACAGGATCTCCATGTCGCTGATGGGCATGCGTGTCGAAGCCTCGCTCGGCCTGCACGCGGTCTTCGTTGATCACGCGCAGCGGGCCGAAGCCCATGTGCTTTGGGTCGTGGTACTGGCCGAACGAGAACGTGTGGCGGCTGTCGAGCCAGCCGAAGTCGGCGCGGCCGCGGTCTTTTGCAAGGCGGGGTGCAAGCATGGTGGGTAGGACTCCGATTGATTGGAATGGTCGATGCGACCGATCTGCAAATCGAAGTTTGGGCTGCACACCCCGCTCGCACAAGAGCCATCGGCGGCGACATTGCGTCGCTGCGCGCACGACAGTGACACCAGCAGGCGCTGGACTGCCGGGCTTTCGGCACTTGGTCCGCGGCACCGGCCTAGCGTTGCTGAAGGTGCGGTCGTTTGTCGGCTGGCTCGATGCGTGGTGCAGCGACGCCATGGATCGGCGTTCGGTGCTGCGAGGCAAAGCGTCGCGGCGCCAAGTGCACGCCACATCGCTGCCGCCGAGCGCACGCCAGCGCATGGCGTGCGCCCGAGCCGCCGCGTGCACGCAAGCAGTCATCTGCGGCTCGCCAAGCAGCCGTTTTTTATGCAAAATCATGAGAGAGCGCTTGCATTCAGTGCGAAGTGCGCTACAAAAAATATAGTTTGATGCGGTGGCTGCATGGCTGCTGCAAGGCACGATTTCCGTAAACGACCTTGGGAGACTGCACATGCCCACCGCTGCCACCACCGTGGTCCTGCATCGCTTGGCGCCGCCGACGCTGCTGAGTGCCGCCGCCGCACTTTTGCTCGCCGGCTGTGCAAACGCGCCGCCCGCGCAGCAAGCCAGAGCGCCCGCGCTGCCCGTCGCCACCGAGGCCTTCGCGATCGCGGGGCTGGAGCAACCGGCCGAGCTGCTGATCGACCGCTGGGGCGTACCGCACAGCTACGCGGCCTCGACTTACGACGCGTTCGTTGCGCAAGGCTTCGCCGCGGCGCGCGACCGGCTCTGGCAGATGGATCTGTGGAGGAAACGCGGCCTCGGGCAGATGGCGCGCGACTTCGGCCCGACACTGGGTCGAGAGCGACCGCGATGGCGCAGAGCCGTGCTGTTCCGCGGCGACATGTACCGCGAATGGCTTGCCTACGGCTCGGACGCCAAGCGCGTGGCCGAAGCGTTCGTCGCCGGCGTGAATGCCTGGATCGCGCAGGTGAATGCCAAGCCCGAGTCGTTGCTGCCGACCGAGTTCAAGTTGCTCGGCTACCGGCCCGTGGCCTGGTCGGCAGAAGACGTGGTGCGCATCCGGCATCACGGTCTGACGCTCAACTACAGCGGCGAGATCGACCGTGCGCAGGCGCTTTGTCTGCAGCCGAACGGTGAGCGGGTGGACTGGCTGCGGCGGGAGCTCGATCCGCCGGTGCAGCCGAAGCTCGCCGACGGCTTCGATCCGTGCTCGGTGCCCGCTGCGGCATTGAAGGCTGCGTATGCAGCGGCCACTGCATCGCCCGTGTTCAGCAAGACGAACATCGGCACTCACCTCCGCTGCCATGCCTTTGCCGCCGACCGCGCTGGCCGCCGATGCCGACACGCTCGCCAGCTACGGCAGCAACAACTGGGTGATCGCGCCCGAGCGCACCGACACCGGCCGTCCGCTGCTTGCCAACGATCCGCACCGCGCGCACGGTGCGCCGAGCCTGCGCTATGTCGCGCACATCAGCGCACCGGGCATGGACGTGATCGGTGCCGGCGAGCCGTTCTTGCCCGGCATCTCGATCGGCCACAACGGCACGATCGCGTTCGGGCTCACGCGCTTCTACATGGATCAGGAAGATCTGTACGTCTACGAGACTGAACCCGCAGCGGCCCGATGAGTACAACTACCAGGGCCGATGGGATGCCGATGGCGCAGGTGACCGAAGAGATCGCCGTGCAAGGGCGAAGCGGCCCCGCGCAAGGTGGTCAACCGCTACACGCAACACGGCCCGGTGATGGCGACGGAAGGCGCGAAGAACCGCGCGTGGGCGTTGCGTGCCGCCTGGCTCGACCTCGGCATGGCGCCGTACTTCGGTTCGATGGACTACATGCGCGCCCGCAACTGGGACCAGTTCCGCGCGGCGATGAATCGCTGGGGCGCGCCGGGCGAGAACCAGGTGTATGCGGACACGCAAGGCAACATCGGCTGGATGCCCGGCGGCCTCACGCCCGTCCGCCCGAACTGGGACGGGCTGACGCCGGTGCCCGGCGACGGCCGCTACGAGTGGGCGGGCTTTCGGCACGGCGACGAGCTGCCGCGCGAGTTCAATCCCGCGCGCGGCTACGTCGTGACCGCCAACGCGAACAACATCCCGCCGGACAGCGCAGCCGCCAGCAAGGGCATCGGCTACGAATGGGCCGACGATGCGCGCAGCCGGCGCTTGAACGCGCTGTTCGCGCAGAAGGCTGCGGCGGGCAAAAGCTTCAGCTGGCCGATTCGCAGGCGATGCAGACCGACATCGTCTCCAGCCAGGCGCAGCGCATGTTGAAGGTGCTGCAAGGCGTGCAGGGCAGCGATGCGCAGACGACAGCCGCATTGCAAACACTCAAAGCGTGGGACGGCACCATGGACAAGGACAGTGCGGCGGCGGCGCTGTATGAAGTCTGGTACGCGAAGCATCTGCGCCCTGCGGTGCTGAACGCCGCACTCGGTGAAGCGGGTGCCAAGGCCGCGGCACCCGGCGATTCGAGCCGCGTGCTGGCGTTGATCGAAAACCCGACGCCGTGGATGACCGTCGAACAGCGCAATGGTCTGATCGAGCAAACCCTGCGCGCCGCGGTGACCGAATTGCAAACGAAGCTCGGCCCCGACATGGCGCAGTGGAAATGGGGCACGCTGCACCGCGCCGAGTTCCGTCATCCGCTGGCCAACGTGGTGGACCCAGCCACGCGCAAGCAGCTCGACGTGGGCGACTGGCCGATGTCCGGCTCCGGCTTCACGCCGATGGCCGCCAGCTACCAGCCGAGCGACTGGCATCTGACCGCCGGTGCGTCGTTCCGCATGGTGCTCGACGTCGGGAATTGGGACGCCTCGCGCTTCATCAACACGCCCGGTCAATCGGGTGACCCGCAGAGCCCGCATTACCGCGATCTGGCGCCACTGTGGCTGGCCGGGCAGTACGTGCCGCTCGCCTATAGTCGCGCAGCGGTCGAGCGCGATGCGGTGACGAGGATTCGGCTGGAGCCGGGGCGCTGACGCATTTTTTGAGAAGGCCTGCATCTGCGGTTGCCATGCCGCAGGCGGCCCACCTACAACAACATGGAGAACACAACAATGAAAACGACTTACAAGGTCCTGACCTCTTGCCTGACTGCCGCCACACTGCTGGTCGGCACGGTTTGCGGCGCGGCCGCGCAGGATTTTCCGAACAAGCCGATCCGCTGGGTCGTGCCGTATGCGGCCGGCGGCGGCTCGGACTTCCTCGCGCGCACGATCGGTGTGCCGTTGTCCGAGAAGATCGGGCAGCCGGTGCTGGTCGACAACAAGCCCGGCGGCAACACCGCACTGGCCGCAGCCGAAGTCGCACGCTCGGCGCCCGACGGCTATACGGTCTTGTCGGCCGACAACGGCACGCTGGTGTTCAACCCGGCGTTGTACAAATCCCTCAGCTACAGCCCGACGAAAGAATTGGCGCCCGTCACCTTGATGGGCCGCTTCCCGATGATCCTGGTGGCCGGCCCGAACACCGACTTCAAGGACGCCAAGGATTTCATCGAAAAAGCCAAAGCCAAAGAGGGCGGCTTCAACTACGCCTCGGCCGGCGCGGGCAGCCCGCACCACCTCGCGATGGAGTTGCTGAAAGTCGAAGCGGGCCTGAAGATGACGCACGCGCCATACCGCGGCGCGGCACCCGCGTTGCAGGACGTGGTTGGCGGCCAGGTGCCCGTGATGATGGTCGATATGGCGGCCGGCTCCGGCTTCATCAAGGCCGGCAAGGTCAAACCACTGGCGGTGGCGAACGCGACGCGGCTGGCCGGTCTGCCCGACGTGCCGACATTTGCCGAACTCGGCTACAAGAACGTCGAAGCCGCGGCACTCGTCGGCATGGTGGTGCCGGCCAAGACGCCGCCCGCAACCGTCGAGCAACTCAACAAGCTGGTGGTCGCCACCATCAATGAGCCCGCCGTGAACCAGAAAATGAAGGACTTCGGCATCGAGCCGGTGGGCAATACCGCGGCCGAGTTCGACGCGCTGCTGAAGGCCGAGACCACGCGCTGGCACAAGCTGATCAAGGACCTGGGCATCACGCTGGACTGACCAAGCTCCGCCCCCACGCTTCGATTCCTTCGGTCGGCTTGCGCGTACCCGCCACCGGGAAGGATGACGCGCTCCCCCAGGGCTTCGCCTTCCCCCACCGGGGGCAGCGCCTGCGGCCCGGCGCAGCCGGCTCCGCGGCCCCGTTGCAACGGGCCTTGGTGGGCAAACGCGCTGCGGTGGGCGGATTCGAGCAGACGGCTGCCGATGGTTGACTGGTCTGTGGTGGGCGCCTTGTGCGATGCGAGCAACGGGTAGGGCCACACGCCGCCGCTGAGCGGTCGGTAGGTTGCTGGTGCGGCAGACGGGAGATATCGAGGAGTTCGAGATGGATGTGTTGTCAGGTCAGACCGGCTGCCCGGTCGCTCACGGGCCGCTGTCGGATGAGCGCACACCGACGGGCTGCCCGGTCAGCCAGCGCGCCGCCGACTTCGATCCGTTCGGCGACGGCTACAACCAGGACCCGCCCGACTACGTGCGCTGGTCACGGGAGCAGGAGCCGATCTTCTGGAGTCCAAAGCTCGGCTATTGGGTGGTGACGCGGTATGCGGACATCAAGGCAATCTTTCGCGACAACCGCACGTTCAGCCCGTCGATCGCGCTTGAGAAGATCACGCCGACCGGGCCGGAGGCGAATGCGGTGCTGGCGAGTTACGGCTTCGCGTTGAACCGCACCTTGGTCAACGAAGACGAGCCCGCGCACATGCCGCGCCGGCGCGTGTTGATGGAGCCGTTCACGCCCGAGGCGTTGAAGCACCACGAGCCGCTGGTGCGACAGCTGACGCAGGCCTACATCGACCGCTTCATCGGCAACGGCCGCGCCGATCTGGTCGATCAGATGCTGTGGGAGATCCCGCTGACCGTCGCGATGCACTTTCTCGGCGTGCCCGAGAGCGACATGGACACGCTGCGCAAGTATTCGATCGCGCACACCGTGAACACCTGGGGCCGGCCGAAGCCGGAACAACAGGTCGAGGTCGCGCATGCGGTCGGCAACTTCTGGCAGTTCGCGGGCAAGGTGCTGGAGAAGATGCGGCAGGACCCCGACGCACCGGGCTGGATGCAGTACGGCATCCGCAAGCAAGCCGAGCAGCCCGATGTCGTGACCGATTCCTACCTGCATTCGATGATGATGGCCGGCATCGTCGCGGCGCACGAGACGACCGCGAACGCGAGCGCCAACATGCTGAAACTGCTGCTGGAAAACCGTCCGGTCTGGGATGACATCTGCGCCAACCCGGCGCGGATTCCGAACGCGGTCGAGGAATGTCTGCGCCACAACGGCTCGGTGGCGGCCTGGCGACGCATCGTCACGGAAGACACGCAGGTCGGCGGTGTCGATCTGCCGAGCGGCTCCAAGCTCCTGATCGTCACGTCGTCGGCGAATCATGATGAGCGGCATTTCTCCGACGCGGATGCGGTCGATATCCGGCGCGACAACGCAAGCGAGCATCTGACGTTCGGCTACGGCTCGCATCAGTGCATGGGCAAGAACCTCGCGCGCATGGAGATGCAGATTTTTCTGGAAGCATTCACGCGGCGGCTGCCACACATGAAGCTGTCGCAGCAGACTTACAGCTACGTGCCGAACACGTCGTTTCGCGGGCCGGAGCACTTGTGGGTCGAGTGGGATCCGATGCTGAATCCGGAGCGCAAGAACCCCGAATTGCGCGAAGCGGAGTCGCCCGTGCGCATCGGTGAGCCGTCGACGCATGCGAACACGCGGACCGTGGTGGTGGAGCGCGTCGACCCGGTGGCCGACGGCATCGCGCAACTGCGGCTCGTGTCCGCCGACGGAAAACCATTGCCGCGCTGGACCGCCGGCTCGCACATCGACCTCGAGTGCGGCGACCCGGCGCGGTCACGGCAGTATTCGCTGTGCGGCGACCCACTGGACGTTGCCGCCTACCAGATCGCTGTGCTGCGCGAGGAAGCGGGCCGCGGCGGCTCGGCCTGGGTGCATGGCAACGTGAAGGCCGGCGACCGGCTCAAGATCCGCGGCCCGCGCAATCATTTCCCTCTCGACGAAACGTTGAAGAAAGCGATCTTCGTTGCAGGCGGCATCGGCATCACCCCGATCGGTGCGATGGCGCGGCGGGCTTGCTCGCTCGGCATCGACCATCAACTGCACTACAGCGGACGGTCGCGCCGCACGATGGCGTTTCTGGATGAGTTGCAGCGGCTGCATGGCGATCGGCTGCACGTTCATGCAGCGGACGAAGGACAGCGCAACGACTTCGCTGCGCTGTTCGAGACGCCGCAGCCGGGCGTCGGGATTTATGCCTGTGGCCCGGTCCGCATGCTCGAAGCGCTGGAGCGGCACACCGCGCATTGGCCTGCCGACGCCTTGCGGGTCGAACACTTCGTCTCCAGAGTGCCGAAACTCGACCCCGCCCACGAGCACGCATTCGAAGTCGAACTCAAGGACTCGGGGATCGTCGTGGACGTGGCTGCGGATCAGACGGTGCTCGAAGCATTGCGCGCCGCGAACATCGACATCCAGAGCGATTGCGAAGAGGGCTTGTGCGGCTCGTGCGAAGTGCGCGTGCTGCAAGGCGAAGTCGACCATCGCGACATGGTGCTGACCCGCACCGAGCGCGAGCCGAACGACAGGATGATGAGCTGCTGCTCACGTGCCCGGGGCCAACGTTTGGTGCTCGAACTGTAGAGGCGACAAATCAAGGGGGCGAGATCGGCGACGCAAGCGAGCGCATCGGCCGGAGGATGCGGGCGCGGTCTGGCGGCAAGCTTCAAGTTGCCCGCTTGGGTGCTGCTCGGCGCCTGAGCGCGCATGTGTCGTCGCCCGCGGGCGGTGGAGGGTGCGGCACCACCCGCACCACCCCCATCAGGCCGCGAGCCGTGCGTTCTGCGGGAACATCGCCTTCTTGCGCCTCGTCGTCCATCTCGGTCTTGTAGGTGTTCTTCGTCTTCAGCGCTTCGGCGCGCTGCGCCGCCGGCCGCGCGTTGATCTCGTCGAGCAGCCGCTTCACGTTCGGCAGCTTGCCCCAGGCTTCCGGCGCCCAGGATGAACGGCACCGCGCGCGCCCAGCCCCAGACCGCCATGTCGACGATCGTGTAGGTGTCGCCCAGCATGTACTTGTGCTTGGCCAGTTGCGCATCGATGATGCCCCAGTGCCGCTGCGCTTCGAAGTCGTAGCGGTTCACCGCGTAGTCCTTCGGCTCCGGCGCGAAGTGCTTGAAGTGCACCGCCTGGCCGCGAATAGGGGCCGATGCCGGTGGCCACGAACATCAGCCACGACAGCATCTGCGCGCGCCGCGTCGGCGTGTTCTCGGGCAGAAATTTGCCGGTCTTCTCGGCCAGATACAGCAGGATCGCGTTGCTGTCGAACACGACGGCGTCGCCGTCGACCAGCGCCGGAGTCTTCGCATTCGGATTGATCGCGGTGAAGGCCGGCGCGTGCTGCTCGCCCTTGCGGGTGTCCACCGGCACCAGCTTCGTAGGGCAGTCCGGCCTCTTCCAGAAACAGCGCGACCTTCGCCGGGTTGGGCGAGGGGTGGTAGTAGAGCTTGAGCATCGCTATCCTTTGCTGAGAGAAGAAACCATCGGCACGACGTAAATGTCGAACGTCCCAGTTTCGCCCATCTGCGCGACGCACGCAAAATCCAAGCTTGCACGTCGGTTGCATGGCTTTGCGCCGCGTCCGTGGCGGATGCCGGGACGCCCGCAGCAAAGCGACATCGACGCTCGCTATTTTTTTGAAACACCTCCATTCAACGCAGGAGTTTTTGAGCTATGCCAGATCTCTTCGATAACCCCCTGGGGCTGCAAGGCTTCGAGTTCATCGAGTTTGCCTCTCCCACGCCCGGTGTGCTCGAACCGGTGTTCCAGACGCTGGGCTTCACGCGCGTGGCCGAGCACCGCTCGAAGGACGTGTCGCTCTACCGCCAGGGCCAGATCAACTTCATCGTGAATCGCGAGCCCAAGAGCCCGGCCGGCTACTTCGCCGCCGAGCACGGGCCTTCCGCCTGCGGCTTGGCTTTTCGCGTGGCCGATTCTCACAAGGCCTATGCGATGGCGCTGGAGCGCGGTGCCCAGCCGGTGGAGATGCCCACCGGCCCGATGGAGCTGCGTCTGCCCGCGATCCGCGGCATCGGCGGCGCGCCGCTGTACCTGATCGACCGCTATGAGGACGGCGAATCGATCTACGACATCGACTTCCGGCTTTCCTCGACGGCGTCGAGCGGCGCCCGGTGGGCCACGGCCTGCAGGTCATCGACCACCTCACGCACAACGTCTACCGCGGCCGCATGGCGTACTGGGCCGCGTTCTACGAGCGCCTGTTCAACTTTCGCGAGATCCGCTACTTCGACATCCAGGGCGCGCACACCGGGCTGACCTCCAAAGCGATGACCGCGCCCGACGGCATGATCCGCATCCCGCTCAACGAGGAGTCTGCCAAAGGCTCGGGCCAGATCGAAGAGTTCCTGATGAAGTTCAACGGCGAGGGCATCCAGCACATCGCGCTGGCCACCGACGACCTGTTGGGCACCATCGACAGCCTGGGGCTGGCCGGCGTGCCGCTGATGACCGCGCCCAACGACGTCTACTACCAGGCGCTGGAGGACCGCCTGCCCGGCCACGGCCAGCCGGTGGCCGAGCTGCAGACCCGCGGCATCCTGCTCGACGGCAGCACCGAAGGCGGCAAGCCCAGACTGCTGCTGCAGATCTTCTCCAGACGTGCTGCTCGGCCCGGTGTTCTTCGAGTTCATCCAGAGGCACGGGCGACGACGGCTTCGGCGAGGGCAACTTCAAGGCCCTGTTCGAGTCGATCGAGCGCGACCAGATCGAGCGCGGCGTGCTGGTGGCCGAGTGATGCAGCCGCTCACTCCAGCCGAACGCGACACGGCGCTGGCGGGCCTGCCCCACTGGCAGTTCCTTGATGAACGTGGCGGTTTGATCAAGCGTGAGTACGCCTTCGCCGACTTCACGGCCGCGTTCGGCTTCATGGCCCAGCTTGCCTTGGTCGCCGAGCGGATGAACCACCACCCCGAGTGGTCCAACGTCTACAGCCGCGTCAGCATCACGCTGACCACGCACGACGCGGGCGGCGTGACGACGAACGACATCGCGCTGGCGCAGGTGGCTGAACGGGCGCATCGGAACTTCGCCCAGGCAGCCGGCTGAACCCGGACGCCGAGGCAACTCACTCTCCCCACCACCATGCTCCAGCAGTCGAACGAGATCGCCCGCCCGCCCAAGCACGGTCTGGCCGCCGGGGACGCTGCCCGGCCGCAGCGCGCCGACTGGACCATCGACCAGGGCTGGGAACACTACACGGTGCAAGACCACGGCGTCTGGAAGACCCTGTTCGAGCGCCAGCGCAAGCTGCTGGTGGGCCGCGCGTGCGACTCGTTCGTGCGCGGCATGAACGAGCTGCCGATGAAGGCCGACGAGATCCCCGACTTCCGGCGCCTCTCGGACCTCCTGATGCAGCGCACCGGCTGGCAGATCGTGGCGGTGCCGGGGCTCGTGCCCGACGACGTGTTTTTCGAGCACCTGGCGAATCGCCGCTTCCCGGCCGGACAGTTCATTCGCCGGCCCGATCAGCTCGACTATCTCGAAGAGCCCGACGTGTTCCACGACGTGTTCGGGCATGTGCCGCTCTTGCTGCACCCGGCAATCGCCGACTACGTGCAGGCTTACGGCGTCGGCGGCCTCAGGGCGCACCAGCTCGGCACCTTGACCAAGCTCGCCCGCGTCTACTGGTACACGATCGAGTTCGGGCTGGTCAAGCAAAGGGACGGCATGCGCATCTACGGCGCGGGCATTGCGTCGTCGGCGGCCGAGACCGTGTTTGCGCTCGACGATGCGTCGCCGAACCGCGTGCGGCTGGACCTGGACCGCGTGCTGCGCACCGACTATCGCATCGACGACTTCCAGGAGACGTATTTCGTGATCGAGTCGCTCGATGAGCTGCTGGAGCTGGCGCGCATTGACTTCGCGCCGGTCTACCAGCGAATTGAAGGACTGCCGGACCATGCGCCGGGCACCGTGCTCGGCACCGATCGGATGTATGGGCGAGGCACAGGGCGCTACCACACGGCCAAGCGTCAAGAGGGAATCAAGGCATGAGCGGTGACGGCAACGGCGGCCACAGCAACGACAGCACAAGCAACAAGACGCGCACGGTGCTGATCACGGGCGCGGCTGGCCACCTCGGCCGCGCGACGGCGCAAGCGTTCGCCGCACAAGGCGCTCAACTCGCGCTGCTGGACCGGCGGCTCGCACCGTTGCAACAAGCGTTCGGCAATGACACGCCAGCTCGACTGCTCATCCCGGCCGACCTGCTCGACCAGGCTCAGGTCGACGCGGCGGTGACTCAGGCCGTAAAGTCGTTTGGCACCATCGACGTGCTGTGCAACCTGGCCGGCGGCTTCGCGATGGGCGAGGCGGTGCATGAGACGAGCGAGCGGACCTGGGACGCCTTGTTCGATCTGAACGCACGGACGGTGCTGCACATGTGCCGTGCGGTGGTGCCGCGGATGCTCGAAGCGGGCGGCGGCAAGATCGTCAACGT
>CAWAQL010000004.1:0-53698 GCA_963784295.1 uncultured beta proteobacterium | reverse complement strand
GTGAACGGCCAGCTCGCATTGACGGGCGGTGCCGATCCGCGGCGTGAAGGGTTGGTGCTCGGCGATACCTACCAGCCGGCGGCGGGCGCGGCGTTCACGTTGTTCGGCGCGAGCGACTGAAGGTGGCGAGACGCGACGGACCGCCTCGATCGGTTGCCGCTCCGCCTCGGTTCGCACGCATTGCGCACCGTCGATGCAATCGGCATTGACGCCGATCCTGTGTTGCCGACAAGTTGAGCTGCCCGTGGGGCATCGGAGCGGTCGATCGATTGCGCGGCGGCGTGGCGCTGTTCATGAAGTGCGTCGCCTTGTTTGGGCTCGGGCGGGCCGCGTCGATACCCCGTGCGTCCAGCCCCGGTTCGCAGGTGCTGACGAGCCACCCCGAGCCGTTCTGGGGCCGATCGTGTCTTTCTGGATCGGCAACGTCTTCCTGGTGATCCTGAACATTCCGTTGATCGGCATGTGGGTGCGGCTGCTGTCGATTCCGCATCCGCTGTTTCCCGGCCATCGTGCTGTTCACCTGCATCGGCATCTAAAGCGCCACCAACGACGTGTTCGAGGTCGGGATGCGGCCGGGTCTTGGCCGGTTCGGCTACCCGATGCCGCTGGTCCGCTTCGAGGTGGTGCCGATCCTGCCGGGTCTCGTGCTCGGGCCGCTGCGCGAAGAAAACCTGCGGCGCGCACTGCTGCTGTCGCGCGGAGACTTCGGCGTGTTCATCGAGCGGCCGATCACGGCCACCGCGCCGGGCGTCTGCATGCCGACGCTGGTGGGCTCGATCTGGGGGCATTTGCGGCGCCGGCAGCAGGCCGATGGGCAACCGGACCCGATGGCAGCCGCTGCCCGACTGCGCGCCTTTACGTCCGCACCACCGAGCACGTCGACACGCCCGTGTGCATCACGGTGGTGTCACACAACGCAGCGACATTCGTCGGCAAGGAGCACCCCATCACGGGGCGCTCGAATTCGAAGGAAATGTCATGCGCAACTTATCTATTGAAGACCCGATCCGCCGCAAGCTGCTGCTGAAAACCGCCGGTGCCTGGCTCGGCTCCACGGTCCTGCCCGCCGGGCTCTTGGCCAGCCGCGGCGCCCCGGCGCAGCCCGCGGCACCCGCCGTGATCACGCGCGACGGCGTGCGGCCGCAGTGGCCATCGGGCCTGCAGTTCGGCGATGTGACCGGCGACGGCGCGATCGTCTGGGCACGCAGCGACCGGCCCGCGCGGCTGTGGGTCGAATATGCAACGAACGAATCGTTTCAGAACGCAACGCGCGTGCGCGGTCCGCTCGCACTCGAGACGAGCGACCACACCGCGCGAATCGATCTGCGCGGTCTGCCCGCCGGCCGTGAGCTGTTCGTGCGCGCCACGTTCGAGGACCTGGGCGGCACCAAAGGCGCCTGGTCCGAGCCCCTCACGGGCACCTTCCGCACCGCGCCGCAAGCGCCTCGCGACCTGCGCTTCGTCTGGTCCGGCGACACGGCGGGCCAGGGCTTCGGCATCAACCCCGAGTTCGGCGGCATGCGCATCTACGAAGCGATGCGCAACGTCCGGCCGGACTTCTTTTTGCATTCCGGCGACACGATCTATGCGGACGGGCCGATCATGGCCGAGCAGAAAACGGAAGACAGCCGCATCTGGAAGAACCTCGTGACCGAGGAAGTCTCCAAGGTCGCCGAGACCTTGCAGGAGTTTCGCGGCCGCTACGCCTACAACCTGATGGACGAGAACGTGCGCCGCTTCAGCGCCGTGGTGCCGCAGATCTGGCAGTGGGACGACCATGAAGTGGCCAACAACTGGTCGCCGTCGAAAGACCTGTCGGCCGACGATCGCTACCGCGTGAAGGCGGTGCCGCTGCTGGTGGCCCGCGCCACGCGTGCGTTCATGGAATACGCGCCGATGCGCGCGCACGGCCAGGACGAGGAAGAGCGCGTCTACCGCAAAATCGCCTATGGCCCGCTGCTCGATGTGTTCGTGCTCGACATGCGCAGCTACCGCGGCCCGAACACTGTGAACCGGCAGCCTGAGCAGGGACCAGACACAACCTACCTGGGGCGCGCGCAACTCGACTGGCTCAAGCGCGAGACGGCCGCATCGCAGGCGGTCTGGAAAGTGATCGCGTCCGACATGCCGCTCGGCCTCGTCGTCGGCGACGGCAAGGATGCGCAGGGCAATCCGAAGTTCGAGAACTCCGCCAACGGTGACGGCCCGGTGCTCGGCCGCGAGCATGAGATCGCCGAAGTGCTGTCCTCGCTGAAAAGCATCGACAACGTGGTCTGGCTGACCGCCGACGTGCACTACTGCGCCGCGCACCGCTACGACCCGAACCGCGCGCAGTTCAGCGACTTCAAGCCGTTCTGGGAGTTTGTCGCAGGCCCGTTGAACGCGGGCAGCTTCGGCCCGAACGCGCTCGACAACACATTCGGCCCCGAAGTCGTTTATCAAAACGCACCGAAAGCGCAGAACACGTCGCCGTTCGCGGGCTTGCAGTTCTTTGGCCAGGTCGACATCGACGCGAAGACGAAGGAATTCAAGGTCGCGTTGAAGGATCTGGACGGCAAGACGGTGTTCGAACGCAGCGTGGCGCCGGAGAAATCCTGAAGCCGCGTCCGAGCGGACGCGCCGGCCGACACGCGGTTGTCATGAAGGGGCGGCATGCTGCGCCGATCCTTCCAACGATCCTTTAGGCGCTCGACCATGAACCCCGCAATCACGCTTCGTTTGTCCCTGGCTGCGCTTGCAGTTGCCACTTCGATCGCGATGACCGCTTGCGGTGGCAGCGACGACAACGGCTCGACGCCCCTGAAGACGCTGAGCGGCGAGCAACCGATCGTGATCGCCCACCGCGGTGCATCCGGCTACCTGCCTGAAGAAACGCTGGAGGCCTATCAAAAGGCCATCGATCTTGGCGCTGACGTGATTGAGCCGGATCTGATCTCAACCAAGGACGGCGTGCTGATTGCGCGCCACGACCCGAATCTTGCGATCAGCACCGATGTCGCAAGCCATCCCGAGTTCGCGGGCCGCAAGCGCACCGACTGGTTGGTCGACGGCGAGAAGCAGACCGGCTGGTTCGCGCACGACTTCACCTTGGCCGAGATCAGGACGCTGGGCGCGATCTCGACCGACGCCGAGCGGCCGCAGCAGTTCAACGGGCAGTTCAAGGTCGTCACGTTCCAGCAGATCGTGGACCTCGTGAAGGCCGAGTCGGCCCGCACCGGCCGCACGATTGCGGTGTATCCCGAGACCAAGAACCCGACCTACCACCGCGACCTCGGATTGCCGCTCGAAGACAAGCTGATCGCGACGATCAAGGCCGCCGGCTGGAACAGCAAGACCGCGCCGGTGTACGTGCAAAGCTTCGAGCCGAGCAGCTTGAGGGAGATGAAGGCCAAGGGCCTGAACGCACGGCTCGTGCAGCTGATCGACGCCGACGACTACGACCTGAAGGCCGGCCGGCTTACCTACACGCCGCCGTACGACCGGCCGTACGACTGGACCCAAGCCGGCGATCCGCGGCTGTTCAGCAGCATGGTCACGCCGAGCGGCCTGGCCGAGATCAAGACGTATGCCGACGGCATCGGCCCGTGGAAGCCGTACATCCTGCCGGTGCAGGCATCGCTGGACGCGAGCGGCAACCCGCGCGACCTCAACGGCGACGGCAAGGTGAATCTGAACGACGCGAGCACCCAGCCGACCACCGGTCTGATTGCCGCTGCGCATCAGGCCGGTCTGCTCGTGCACGCCTACACGTTTCGCAACGAAAAGCGCCGCCAGACGGCCGACACACTCGCGGACCCGAAATCGGAGTACCTGCTGTACTACCGGCTCGGCATCGACGGACTGTTCAGCGACTTCGCCGACACGGCGATCCAGGCGCGCGATATCTACCTGAAGGAGATTGGCCGCTGAAGTGGGCGGCGGAAGCCCACGCTGTTTTCGTTGGCAGTTGCCATCACCCCTGGGCAATAGACGTGCTACCGGCTACCGGCTTCTGGATGACGCCTCAGGTGCCTGTCCGGGCGCTTGCGCGGCCAGTCCCCAACGACCGGCCCAGCGGTCAAACCGAATTTCATTTCAAGCGCACCCGATGGCAACTCGAGCATCCACAACTTCATTCACTGCCGCGCCGATACCCCGTGCGCGCAACGCGGCTGCAAAACGCAGCGGAACAACCGACCAAAGCACGGACACCGACGCACCAATGCGGGCAAGCAAAACAAAAAAGCCGTCGAGCAAACCGGTCGGCTCGTCGGTCGAGCAAACGATGGTTCGTGACCGCTTCACCCTGCCCAAGGCGGATCACGCCCGACTCCGCAGTTTGAAGGAGCGAGCGAAGCGTCTCCAAAATCCGGCCAAAAAGAGTGAACTCCTGTGTGCCGGAATCAATTGTTTGATGGCCATGAAAGACAAGGCTTTCCTCACCGCGTTGAACGCTGTGTCGACCGTCGAGACCCAAAGACCGAGGCGCCGTTCGAAACTGGCCGACGGTATCGAGCCGAAGCAGGATTGAAGACGACATCGAGTCGCAAATCGAAGTTCGGAAACAACGATCTCCGGCTGTGCTCGGAGCCCGTCGATCGAGCGCTCCAATGCCTTCGACCGATTGCCTGCAGAACCTGCCGCAGTCGGTTTGCGTGCGGCATCGATTGCGTTCATGGTGGCTTGCTCGGGCCGTTCCGGTGCCCAAAGACGCAACGCCGTACGCCGGATGTCGAAGCTCGATGGAGAACCGACTTGGTTGTGCGTCGGACGGACGCTGTCACATGGACGTCACAGTCGCAAGGCAAATTCATGGGCTACCAAACACGCCAACACAGGCTTTCCAAGGAACCCATGAAACCAATGCAGATCGCGTCGATGTTGACGCTGGTTGCCGCTTCCGCCGTAGCCGGCTGCGGCAGCGATTCCGACGGCACGCCGCCGTCCTCGACGGGTCCGACGCCGCCGACGACCCCTGTGGCCAGCGCGCCCAAGAACGTGCTGTTCTTCCTCGGCGACGGCATGGGCCTCACCACGATGACCGCGGCGCGCATCTACCAGGGCGGTGAAGAGTCCGAGCTGACCGTGGACACCTTGCCGGAGACCGCGTTCGTCAAGACGTTCTCAAAGAACGCCCAGGTCACCGACAGCGCGCCGTCGATGTCGGCTTACATGACCGGCGTGAAGATGAACAACGAAGTGATCGCGATGACGCCGGAGACATCGGCCTACGACCCGGCGACGTTGAACGACTACGTGACCGGCGCCGACTCGACCTGCCCCGCCAGCGGCAACGGCAAGGCGGTCGCCACGTTGCTGGAGATCGCGAAGTCGAACGGCCTGGCGACCGGCGTCGTCACGACCACGCGCATCACGCACGCGACGCCGGCGGCGACCTATGCGCACATCTGCCACCGCGACGGCGAGAACAACATTGCGGCGCAGATGGTGCCCGGTGGCGCCGGCTACAACGGCGCGCTGCTCGACGGTGTGGACGTCGTGTTCGGCGGCGGGCTGCGCCACTTCCAGCCCAAGACCGCGGGCGGCAGCCGCACCGATGCACGCGACCTGGTGGCCGAGATGAAGGCAGCCAAGTATCAGTTCGCCGCGAATCGCACCGAGTTCGACAAGCTGCCAGCGAGCGGCAAGCTGCTCGGTCTCTTCACGTCGAGCCACATGGCCTACGACCTCGACCGCGACCCGGCAAAGGAGCCCAGCATCGCCGAGATGACCGCGCGGGCGATCGACCAGCTCAAGAACAACCCGAAAGGCATGTTCCTGATGGTCGAAGGCGGCCGCATCGACCACGCGCTGCACGAGACCACCGCGCGCAAGGCGCTGCAGGACACGGTCGCGTTCGACAACGCCGTCAAAGCCGCGATCGACAAGCTGCAGGCGATCGACCCCGGCCTGAAGAACACGCTGATCGTCGTCACCGCCGACCATGACCACACGCTGGTGCTGAACGGCTATGCCGCGCGCACCGGCAAGACCAGCGACGCCAACCCCGGCGTGCTCGGTCTGCTGCGCAACTACGCGGACGGGAACTTGCGGCTCGATACCGGCGGCAACCCGTTCACGATCATCGGCTTCGGCAACGGCGAGAACCGCCCTGCCGTGCGCACCGCGCTGACCGATGCGCAGGTGTTCTCGAAAGACTATCACCAGGAAGCCGCTATCCCGATGCCGGCCGGCAGCGAGACGCATGGCGGCGCCGATGTGTTTCTCGGCGCGATCGGCAAAGGCGCCGACGCCTTCCACGGCGTGATCGACAACACCGCCGTGTTCGACATCGTGCGCAAGGCCGCCGGCCTTTGATCGCTCCGATGCCCGACACGAAGACCCACCGAAACACACATCCCCTCATCATGAAGCGCAACACCGTCATTCAATCGCTGGGTCCTCGCTCGGCACGCACCCTGATCGCAGCGGCCGTGCTGGCCGCGGCCGCAGCGCCGGCACTCGCCGCCGGCGAAGCAAAGAACGTGATCTTCTTTCTCGGCGACGGCATGGGCCCCGTTGACGTCACCGCCAGCCGCATCTACCAGTACGGCGAGGCCGGCAACCTGACGATGGGCACGCTGCCGCGCACCGCGCGCGTGAAGACCTACTCGCTGGACGCGCAGACCACCGACAGCGCGCCGTCGATGGCCGCCTACACGACCGGCGTGAAGATGCGCAACGAAGTGCTTGCAATGGATGCGAACACCCGTGCCATTGCACCAGGCAAGGACCCCGTGACCGGGGTGCCGAATGCGGTCAACAACTGCCCGGCAAGCGGCAACGGCGCATCGGTGCCCACCATCCTGGAGCAGGCCACGGCCAAAGGCAAGGCGACCGGCGTCGTCTCGACCGCGCGACTCACGCATGCGACGCCCGCTGCGACCTACGCGCATGTGTGCCATCGCGATACCGAGTACGAGATTGCGCGCCAGGCGGTGCCCGGCGGTGCCGGCTTCAACAGCGCGTTGGGCAACGGGGTCGATGTGCTGCTCGGCGGCATCAGCTATTTCTGGCGCCCTTACAACGCGCAGACCACACCGCGCGGCCGGCCCGATGGGCGCAATCTGGTGGCCGAACTGCAAGCCCGAGGCTATGCCTACGTGAACGACCGCGACGGCCTGAATGCCGCGCCCGCGGGCAAGGTCATCGGCCTGTTCGATCAGGCGCTTGCGCAAGGCCACATGTCGTATGAGTTGGACCGCGATCCGGCCAAGGAGCCGAGCATCACCGAGATGACGGTCAAGGCGATCGACCTGCTGTCGAAAAACCCGAACGGCTACTACCTGATGGTCGAAGGTGGCCGCATCGACCACGCGCTGCACGGCACGAATGCGAAGCGCGCGCTGGCCGATACGATCGCGTTCGACGACGCCATCAAGGCCGCGCTGGCCAAGGTCGATCTGTCGAACACGCTGATCGTCGTCACCGCCGATCACGACCACACGATGGCCTTCAACGGCTATTCGCACCTGGGCAACGACATCCTCGGCAAGGTGACCGATGCGAAGACCAAAGCCCTGCAGAAAGCCGCCGACGGCAAGCCGTTCACGACGCTTGTGTTCGGCAACGGCGGCGGCCCGCGCAAGCCGGTGCGCGACGACCTGAGCAACGTCGACACGACCGACAAGGAGTATCTGCAGGAAGTCGCGATCCCGCTCGGAAGCCCCGGCGCGGAGACGCATGGTGGCGGCGACGTGATGCTGTTTGCGACCGGTGCGGGCAGCAACGTCTTCAAGGGCACGATCGACAACACCCGGGTGTACTCGCTGGTGCGGCAGGCGTTCGGATTCTGAATGAGGGCGCCGACGGTGATGCGTTCAATGAAGAAGGGCCTGCGCGCGTGGCTGCCGGCCGCAGCGTTCGCGGTTGTGACGGTGGCTGCGGCAGCGCAGGTGCCCGAGGTGACGCCGGACGTCGCGCTGCTGGTCCGGCACGTCGACGTGACGCACAGCGCCGACGGCGTGAAGCGCACGATCGAATTCAGCGAACGGGTCTACCGCCGCGGCGACACCGTCTGGATCGAGCGCGTGCTGCCTGCGGCAGGCGCCTCTGCGGCGACTCGTCAGGCACATGAGCCGCCGGGCGATGCGGACACGCACGCGCACCGCCATCTGAACGTGGCGACCGCCACGCGCTGGATCACCCGGGGCCGCGACGGTGGAGCCGAGCTGCGGCTCGTATCGGTGCAGGACGCGGTGGTCGTCGGCCTGACGAAGGTCGACTGGAGCAATGTCGGCTTCGATGGCTCGTGGTCCGCCGCATCGCATCTGCTGGACCCGGCGTTGCTGACCCGCATGAAAACCGTGCGAACCGACGCCGACACGACGACCTTCGTGCGCGACGACCCCGGCGGTCGGCTGACCGTCGTCTGGGACCGCGGCGCCGGTGTGCCGATCCGTGTGGAAACCGTCGATGCCCGTGGCGTGCGCAAGACCACCACCGAGCGGCTGCCGATGCCGGCCGTGATGCCATGGAGCAACATCGCGACGTTCGATAAAAAGGATTACGCCGACTATCTGGACTGAAGCACGCCGCTGCGTCGCCGATTGCGTCCACTTCGCTGCGGTTCGTCGCGCTGTCGGCCTGCGGTGGCGGCAGCTGCAACGACGCACCGGCTGCCACCTTCAAGTCGGCCGCTCGAGTCCAGGGCCGCGCCCACGTCGGCGAACCCAATGGCGCGGCGGTGGCCCCCTGCAGCATGAGCAATCTTCAGCATGCGGGCGATTGGCAGTCACCGCTGCACGACACCGTCCGGCCGCAGCTTGGAGCGCCGATCGCCGCCAACTGCCGAGGCGGCTCGGGTGCGGCGGTCGGCGATCTGGCGGGGTTGCCGCGAGGGCTGTGCGGGAGCTGCGGGCCGGACTGAGGCCGACGCTCGAGCCGCTGCGACCGGCTCCGAGTGCGCCGAAGCAACCAGACTCGGCGCCGCAACCAGCCGCCCGGTCGATAGGGGTAACTACTGCCCTGTTGCCGCACGGCAATGGGGACGGTTTTCCGCTCCTAGAATGCGCCACGCCGCACGTTTCTCAATCGCGGGGCCGGTCCGACTCGTGCGGCGCTCTCCTTGGCTTTGCCGCTCGACGCTTCGCCTGCCAGAGGGCGCCGGCCAATTCACGCGGTGCCTTGGGCGATCGGCGCTCGCGCAGCTTGCACCCCCTTCATTTTTTTCGGACTTCAACCATGTCAGCAGGACTACTCGACCGGCAGCGCATCATCGCTGGCCCCGGCTTCAACCGCTGGTGGGTGCCGCCGGCCGCGCTGGCGATCCATCTGTGCATCGGCATGGCCTACGGCTTCTCGGTGTTCTGGCTGCCGATGACGCAACTGCTGACCAACCCCGATCTGCAAACCTGCAAGGACCTCGGCTTCGTGGCCGCCCTGACCACCACGACCTGCAACTGGACCGTTGCTCAGGTCACGCACATCTTCGAAGTCTTCATCGCGATGCTGGGCGTGTCGGCGGCCATCTGGGGCGCCTGGCTCGAGCACGCGGGGCCCCGCAAGGCCGGCTTCATCGCCGCCCTGTGCTGGGGCGGCGGCCTGATCGTCGGCGGCATCGGCGTGCAGATGCACCAGTTGTGGCTGGTGTATCTCGGCTGCGGCGTGCTGGGCGGGATCGGTCAGGGCCTCGGCTACATCACGCCGGTGTCGACCTTGATCAAGTGGTTTCCGGACCGCCGCGGCATGGCCACCGGCTTTGCCATCATGGGCTACGGCGGCGGTGCCATGGTCGGCGCGCCGCTCGCGGTGATGCTGATGAAGCACTACACGGCCGGCACGGTGCAGGGCGTGGCCACCACGCTGATGGTGATGGGCGCGATCTATTTCGTCGCGATGTCGTGCGGGGCGTTCGGCTTTCGGGTGGCGCCCACGGGCTGGAAGCCGGCCGGCTGGACGCCGAAGGCCGGCTCGGCCAACGCGATGATCACGCAGCACCACGTGCACCTGGACCGGGCCTGGAAAACCCCGCAGTTCTGGCTGATCTGGGCGGTGCTGTTCCTGAACGTGACGGCCGGCATCGGCGTGATCTCGATGGCCAGCCCGATGTTCCAGGAAGTGTTCGGTGCGCGGCTGCTGGGGCTGGACAGCGGTGCCGTGTTCGATGCCGCGCAGAAGGCGCGCGTGGTGGCCGCGGCCGCCGGCCTGGTCGGGCTGATCAGCCTGTTCAACAGCGTGGGTCGGCTGTTCTGGGCGTCGCTGTCCGACAAGATCGGGCGCAAGGCAACCTACTGCGTGTTCTTCATCCTCGGCATGGCGCTCTACAGCGGGCTGCCCACGCTCGGCCACATGGGCCTGGCCGGTGTGTTCGTGATCTTCATCTGCATCATCTTGTCGATGTACGGCGGCGGCTTTGCCACGGTACCGGCTTATCTGGCCGACATCTTCGGCACGCAGATGGTGGGTGCGATTCATGGCCGCCTGCTGACCGCGTGGTCGATGGCCGGCATCGTCGGGCCGCTGGTGATCGCCGCGGTGCGCGAGGCGCAACTGGCCAGCGGGGTGGCCAAAAGCCTGGTGTACGACCGCACGCTGTACCTGATGGCCGGCCTGCTGTTGGTCGGCCTGATCTGCAACCTGCTGGTGCGCCCGGTGAAAGCCTCGGTCACGATGACCGAACAGGAGTTGGCGGTCGAACGCGCGCGTGCGCACGAAACCTCGGGCGCCGCGCAAGCCGCCACGGCCGCGGGCGGCGGTTTCGGGGTGATCGGCGTGCTGGCCTGGCTTGCGGTCGGCGTGCCGTTCGCGATCGGCTTGTTCATCGCGCTGCAGAAAGCGGTCGCGTTGTTTTGAGCCAGTGGTCGGCGTCTTTGCGGCAGGCTTTCTGCCGTCGATGCCGATTCGCCTGCAGCACGCGCGACGGCAGGCCGTCGGTGGTGCATGCAGCTCGGATCGACTGTTTCAGGGTGCCAGCAAAACGCCGAATTCAGTCGGGTGCGGGTCAGTCGAGCGTTGCGCTTTGTCCCAGCCAGCCGAGCGCCACGGCGCTGCCGCACCCCATCACCACGCCGGCCGGCACCAGCAGCACCAGCGCAGGCGACAGGTACGCCGTTGAACAGGCGCCGGCCAGCGCGCCGAGCGCCAGACTGGCCCAGACCCGCGCAGGTTCCAGCACGCGGTGCCAACCGCCGCGCCCGCACATCGCATCGGCCGCCGCGCTGGCAAACGCCGCCAGCGTTCCAGTGATGTAGCCGCGTGGGCCGACGCCGTGCCGGGTGGCGAGCGCGACGTTGTTCCAGCCCATCGCAAACGCAAGCGGCCCGAGCGTCAGCAGCTCCGGCGCGCCTCCCAGTGCGGCCAGCGCGGCGCCGAGCAGCCAGGCCGCTTCGAGCTGCAGGGCGACGGCTTCTCGCCCATGCGTGCCGTCGTTCACACAACGACCGAGCACCGCACCGGCCACGAACAGCGCGATCGCCCCGCCGTACAGCCAGGCCCGCTGCAGTTCGCCCCGGAACAGCGCAACGAACAGCCGCGTCGTGTTGCCGCTCATGTAGGTCGGAAAGATCCGCCGTTGCTGAAAGAACAGCAAGATGCCGACGGTGTCGATCCAGCCGGCCATCGCGGTCATTGCGCAGGCGGGGACGGAGCGTGCGATCCCCATCGTGGGGGTTCCCGCAGCTGCATCGGGCGTTTCTGGGGCGGACGTCGACCTTGTTGAAAACGCGCATGCGCTGCCCAAGCACGCCCGGGCGGCTTCGGCGTGGCTTCAATCGTCATTGCACGACCTAGCCGGACACCGCGATCACGACCCCCGTTTCCTCCACGCTCGCCACCGCCGGATCTCCGACCCGCAACCCATCGGCCGGTTTTGCAAAGCCGACCAACCGCAGGCCGCACGCCAGTTCCAGGCCGATCTCGATGCTTGGTGCGGCATCGTCCGCACCACGCGCGACGCGGCCGGCCAATGCATTCCAGCCGGCCTTGCCTTTGAATGTCGCGCCGATCTGCACAGCAGTGGCTTTGCACAATGCGATCACCCGGCGGCCAAAGCGCAGGTCGAGCAGTTGCGCGCTTTCCTGTGTGATGCGCGAGAACAAAAGGTGGCCATCGGGCAGCTCGAGTGCGACCCGGACCACCCTCTCGTGCGGCGTCAACGCGGCGACCACGCACGGCAGTTGGTTGCGCATGCTCGTGCGCAAGCCGAGCGCGGCCAGCCCGGGCATGCGCGGCGTGCCGCGTTCCTCGAGGTCGAGCTGGGCCAGCACCTGCCGGCGCGCCTCGATCAGCCGATCGAACGTGCGCAGCAGCCGATGCCCGGCCGGCGTCAGTTGCGCGCCGCCGCCGCCGATGCCGCCCACCGCTTTTTCGACCAGCACCGCCGCCGCCAGGTTGCTGAGCGTCTCGATCGCTTGCCACGCGGCTTTGTAGCTCACGCCGGCGCCGCGTGCGGCTTCCGAGATCGAGCCGGCCGCGTCGAGCCGGCGCAGGATGTCGATGCGCTTGTCGGTCGCGTCGTGCCCGAGCGCTTCGGCCCACTGCGGTGCTTTGCGTTTCATGGGCGGGATTGTCTTGTCGATGGGCAGCATGGAACCCACTACACTCGCTATTCTATTTTTGAATAGCGAGGGCTTCGAGCATGCTTTTCCTGCGCGCGATGTGGCTGCTTGCGGCAGGTCTTGCAGGCGCCGCGCAGGCCGACGATGTCCGCGTTGCAGTGGCTGCCAATTTCACGGCGCCGATGCAGCAGATCGCAGCCGCATTCGAGCAGGACACCGGACACCACGCCACGCTCGCGTTCGGCTCCACAGGCAAGTTCTACGCGCAGATCAAAAACGGTGCGCCGTTCCAGCTGCTGCTGGCCGCCGACGAGGAAACGCCGAAGCGGCTGGCGCAGGAAGGCGCGGGCGTCGAGGGCACCCGCTTCACCTATGCGATCGGCAAGCTCGCGCTCTGGAGCCGCCAAGCCGGGCTGGTCGACGAGCAAGGCGATGTGCTGCGCCATGGCACGTTCGCGCACATCGCGCTCGCAGACCCGAAGCTCGCGCCTTACGGCAAAGCCGCTGTACAAACGTTGACCCGACTCGGCCTGCATGACGCGTTGAGCGCCAGGTTCGTGCTCGGCGAAAACATCGCCCAGGCCCATCAGTTCGTCGCGACCGGCAACGCGCCGCTCGGCTTCGTGGCGCTGTCGCAGGTGTTCGCAGGCGGCCGCATCAAGGAAGGTTCCGCGTGGATCGTGCCGGCCGCGCTGCATGAGCCGATCCGCCAAGACGCCCTGGTGCTGGACAAGGGCCGAGACAGCCCGACCGCTGCGGCCCTGATGCAATACCTGCGCGGCGACAAGGCGCGGGCCATCATTCGCGCTCACGGCTACGACTTCTGACTTCTTGCGCTTTTCGACAACCGATGCGGTTCGACGACGACACGCTGCAGGCGATCCGGCTCACGCTCGAGCTGGCGAGCCTGACCACCGTGCTGCTGCTCGGCATCGCAACGCCGCTGGCCTGGTGGCTCGCGCGGTCGCGCTCGCGCTGGCGCGTGCCTGTCAGCGCGCTGCTGACCCTGCCGCTGGTGCTGCCGCCGACGGTGCTGGGTTTTTATCTGCTGGTCGCGTTCGGGCCGCACGGCGCGGTCGGCCGGCTCACCGAATGGCTCGGCTGGGGGCTGCTGTCGTTCACGTTCACGGGCCTCGTGATCGGCTCGGTGATTTTTTCGCTGCCGTTCGCGGTGCTGCCGATCCTGCATGCGTTCGAGTCGATCGGCGAGCGGCCGATGGAAGTCGCCGCCACCCTGCGCGCAAGCCCGCTCGACGCGTTCGCGACCGTTGCGCTGCCGCTCGCCTATCCGGGCCTGCTGACCGCGGCAACCCTGAGCTTCGCGCACACGGTCGGCGAGTTCGGCGTGGTGCTGATGATCGGCGGCAACATCGCGGGCCGCACGCGCGTGGTGTCGACGCAGATCTACGGGTACGTCGAAGCGATGGAGTACACGCGCGCGCACTGGCTCGCGGGCGGCATGGTGCTGTTCTCGTTTCTGGTGCTGCTCGGGCTCGCGCGGCTGCGGCGGCGCGGCGGCGGCGGCGCGCTGCCGTGAAGCAGGCCGACAGCAATCGGGTACGGCTGACGCTGCCGCGCGCGCCATTCGATCTGTCGGTCGACCTCGTGCTGCCGCCGCACGGCATCACGGTGCTGTTCGGTGCGTCCGGCTCGGGCAAGACGAGCCTGCTGCGCTGCGTGGCGGGCCTTGAGCGCGCCGCGCCGGGCTACGTGCGCATCGGCGACCAGGTCTGGCAGGACGATGCCGAACACACGTTCGTGCCGACCTGGCGGCGACCGCTCGGGCTGGTGTTCCAGGAGGCCAGCCTGTTTGCGCATCGGGATGTGCGCGGCAACCTCGAATACGGTTTGCGCCGCCTGCCCGGCCAGCGCAATCCAGCGGCGTTGGATAAGGCGGTCGAACTGCTCGGCATCGGCGATCTGTTGAAGCGCCGCGTCGGCCAGTTGTCCGGTGGCGAGCGCCAACGCGTCGCGATCGCGCGCGCGCTGGCCACGCAGCCCCGACTGCTGCTGCTCGACGAGCCGCTGGCCGCGCTGGATCGCCCGCGCCGCCAGGAGATCCTGCCGTGGCTCGAGCGCCTGCGCGACGAGTCGAAGGTGCCGATGCTCTACGTCACGCATGCGGCCGACGAAGTGGCGCGGCTGGCCGACCACGTCGTTGTATTGGAGCAAGGCCAGGTGCGCGCGTCCGGGCGCGCCGTCGACGTGTTTGCAGCCTCGGACCCGCCGGTCGTGATCGGCGAAGACGCGGGTGCGCTGCTGCACGGCACGGTGGCCGAGCGCGATGCGCGCTGGCACCTGATGCGTGTTGCGCTCGGGACGCTGGGCCTGTGGGTGCGCGATCAGAACCTGGCGGTCGGCAAGACCGTGCGGCTGCGCATCCTCGCGCGTGATGTGAGCCTGGCGACCGCCGCACCGCAGCAGACCAGCATTCAGAACTTATTGCCCTGCACGGTTCAGACGATCGCAGCCGATGGGGTGCACGCTTCGCAGGTGCTGGTGCGGCTTCGATGCGAGGCATTCGTGCTGCTGTCGCGAATCACGGCGAAGTCGGTCGCGGAGCTCGGCCTGCGTGAGGGCTCCCGCGTCTGGGCTCAGATCAAATCGGCCGCGATCGTCGAGTGACGGTTCTCGGGGCGACATCGAACCGACGCGCAGCGATCGGCCGCGACGAATGACTCACTTCCACGCGAATGCAGGCTGCTCGAAATGCGCGACGCGCGTGGGCCGCCCGTCGATGCAAAGCTCGCGGAACTGATACAGGATCGCCGCCGTCGGCGCAGCGATCCAGGTGTCGCCGACCGGCATCTTGAGCACCGGCTGCGCGCTGCCTTCGAGCGACTCGAGCAGCGGCGCGTCGGTGCGCATGAACTCGGTGACGGGGATGCGATGGATGCTTGCGACTTCGGCCGCGTTCGGCGTCAATGCGCGCGCCGCACCGGCCCAGACCACGACGGGTGTGATCACGAAACCCGAGCGCGTCACGAAGTCGTCGAGCCGGCCGAGCACGCAGCCTGCTTCTTCATCGAGCTGCAATGCGACTTCTTCATGCAGTTCACGCAGCGCAGCGGTTTCGGGCGACTCACCCGGGTCGAGCCGGCCGCCAGGCAACGCCCACTGGCCCGCGTGCTTGCGCAACGTGGCCGAGCGGCGCGTGAGGATCAGCGCGGCGGCCGTGCTCCATCCGAGCGCTGGGGGTGCCATGCCGGGCAACTGGGCGCCGTGGCCTTCGTCGACGACCGCGACCACGACGGCCGCGTGTTGCCGGTTCTCCGTGCTTTGCACACGCACGTCGAACGCGCGCAAGCTGGCTTCGATGCGGCGCTTGAGTTGGTCGTCACGCTGCATCGAGTTGCATCCGGACAATCAAGTGTGCTGCTTGTTTGGTAGCAGACAACGAAGGCTGCATAAGCGCTCCCGACCCATGGGGCACCGAAACGCCGCCTTGGCGACCTGCCACCGCGCCCATCGGCGCACCCGTCGGCCTGCCGCTCACCACTTGTTGCGCAGCTCACGCAACTTCAAAAAAACCGTCTTCGCATCGGCGCTTGCCGGCAAGTCGGGAAACGTCTCGCGCAGCTTCTCGATCACGCGTGGGCTGCGGAGGCGCAGAAACGTGTTGAAGTCCTTCTCCTGCGCCAAGGTGGTCACGATCGACGTGGCGGGGTCCTGGCCCTCGACCTCTGCCAGCAACGCTTCGGCCGCCGTGTTGCCCGGCTCGCGGTCCAGCGTGAAGCGCAAGTTGTTCTCGATGTAGTCGTGGCCCGGGTAGACCTGCGTGTCGTCCGGCAGCCGCGCGAGCTGCTCGACGAACGTTTGGTACAGCGCGGCCGGGTCGCCACCGTTGTGGCAGTTGCCCGCGCCCGCGTTGAACAAGGTGTCGCCCGAGAACAGCGCGGGTTGCTCGGTGTGCGAGCGCAGGCAGATGTGGCAGAACGTGTGGCCGGGCGTGTCCAGACATTCGAGCTCAACGGTCTTGCCGACCTTGACGATGTCGCCCGCCTTCAGGCCCCGGTCCACGCCGCGGATCTTCGATCCCGCCTTCTCGTGCGCCAACAACTTGGCACCCGTGGCCGCGATCACCGCGTCGTTGCCGCCGGTGTGGTCGTGATGCTCGTGCGTGTTGAGCACCTGCGTGATCTGCCAGCCTTTGACCTTGGCGGCGTTCAAACATTTTTCGTGATCGAGCGGATCGATCGCGAGCGCTTCGCCGGTGTCGGGGCAGGCGATCAGATAGTTGTAGTTGCGGTAGGCGTTGCCGGTCCAGACGCGTTCGACGAGCATGGTCAAAGTCCTTTGAGACGGATGGAGTGCACAGCCAAGAAACCATGCTGCGCCGCGAGCGGCGGTGCGCTAGAACGCAAAGCCGCCTTGCCGACGCACGTTCTCGGAAGCGGGGCCGGTCAACAAGCTGGCAAGCAGCCGGGCGTGCGCCAGGTTTTCTGCATTGCTGCAAATCCCCAACGTGTAGTCGGTCGCCAGTTCGAACTCGGCCGGCAACGCGCCGACCAGCTCGACGCCGTCGGTGTAGTTGATCTCGGTGATCTGGGTGCAGCCGATTGCATGGGCGTCGGCGCCGCATTTTGCGAGCTCGCCCATGGCGGTGGCGCCGTTCGGAAAGCGGCGCAGCGCGGCTGCGCATTCCTGATCCAGTCCGAGCGCCTTCAGCACGTTCATGAAGTGGATGCCGGCGGTCGCGCGGTCCGGATCGGGGAAGTGGATCGCCGCAGCGCGGCGCAGCGCAGTCCGCCAACGCGTCGCGGCTGTCGATCGCCGGATGCGGCGACCCGGCCGGCACCGCGACACCGGTTTTGACCAGGCCGAGCGACTGCGCACTGCCCGCAACCACATGGCCGGATGCGGTCAGTTGCGCAATCAGCGGCTTCGTCAGGATCACCAGATCGCACGGCGCGCCGGCGAGCAGTTCGTCCCGCATCACGCCCACGGCGTTGTAGCTGCCATGGATGCGGGCGCCGGTCGCGCGCTCGAATTCTTCGGCCACCGCCCTGACCACCGCCGCGGCGGCGCCGCCACTCAATACGTTCATCGTTGCTTGCCTCTTTGCCAATCGAATTTCAAGCGGGCTGCTGCTGTGCCCAATGCATCAGATTGTCCGCCGTGAACGGCATCGAGCGCACGCGCACACCGGTGGCTGCAAAAACGGCGTTTCCGATCGCCGCCGCCGTCGGCCCCGCAGCGCATTCGCCGGCGCCCAGCGAAGGGCTGTGCGGGCGATCGAGCAGGCTGACTTCAACCGCCGGCACTTCCGAAAAGCCCAGAATCGGATAAGACGCCCAGTCGTTCGAACGAATGCCGTCTTCATCCCATTGCGCCGTTTCATGCAGGGTCCAGCTCGCAGCCTGCAGGGCGCCGCCTTCGAGCTGGTTGCGCGCGCCGTCGGGATGCACCACGCGGCCCATGTCGGCGGCGATCCAGAGGCCGCGCAGCTGCACGGTGCGCGCCACCGCCACCTCGGCCACCACCGCACACCAGGCGCCGGTGTTCTTGTAGCGCGCGAAGGCAAGCCCGCGGCCGATGCCTTCGACGGCCTCTCTCAAACGCCATTCCGTCCATTGCGAGCAACGCGCGACTTCCTCGATCACCGCCACGGCACGTGCGTTTTCAACGCCTTGCAGGTGCAGCAGCCGAAATGCGAGCGGGTCCAGCCCCCGGTCGCACGCGATCTCGTCCATCATCGATTCGGCTGCGAACACGTTCACGTGGGCGCCGAGCGAGCGCAGCGCCGACACGCGCAGTGGCATCGTCCGCACGCGGTGGTTCACGACGCGCAGCGCCGGCACCTCGTAGGGTGGCAAAGCGTTGCGCTCAGCGCCTCCGCCCACGGCCAGCGCCGCATTCACCGCGAGCGGAATCGGCGCGGGCGTGGCGGTCTGCCAGGCGCCGAGCAGCGCGGGCGTGGCGCCGCGGCCCGGCCGGGTGCCATGGCCCTGGCTCCAGACTTGCTGCGACCAGGACGCGATGCGGCCCTGCGCGTCGAGTTCGGCAGCAACTTCCACCAGCATGGCGGGCGCCAGCGGCGCGTGAGCCATCTCCGCATGGCGCGACCACTGCACGCGCATCGGCCGACCCGGCACCTGCTGCGCGAGCCAGGCGGCATCGAACGCAACGTCGTCGGCTCCGTTGTGGCCGTAACAACCGGCCGCTTCCACGTGCGAGACGGTCACGCGATCGGGCTCGATCCCGAACGCGAGTGCCAGATCGCGCCGCAGGTTGAAGATGCCCTGGCTGTGACTTCGCAAATCGAGCCTGCGGTCGTGGGCATCGGCGCCCTGCCACTGCGCGATCGCGCAGCACAGGCCGATCGATGCGTGCTGCAACCAGGGCCGGTGATACTGCGCACAATAACGCTGCGGCAGGTCGTTGTCTGCGGCAGGCGCCAGGCCGGCTTGCCGATCCAGAACGACGCTGGTCTCGAGCGGCTGGGCTTGCAGCCATGCGGCCGTTGCTCCGGCCGTGGGCACCGGCACCGTGCCGCGCCAGACCGCATGGTTCGCAGCAATCCTTTCCATGGTGCGGGCGGCGCGCTCGAGTGCGGCTTCGGTCGTGGCGATCACGCCGAACAGCAGGCCGTCGCGCACCGCCAGGGTCACGTCCTCCAGCGCGCGCAACGCTTGCAACAACCGGGTTGCGCCGGCCTCTTGCACATCGGCCGTCAACGTATCCGGGCGAAACACGCAGCCGTGCAGCATGCCGGGCAGTTGCAGATCGCTGATGTATTCGAACTCACCGAAGACTTTGGCGGCGACGTCGGGGCGTGGGCTGGTTGCATCGGCCGATGGGTGCGGGTGGACGATTGCATCGGGCACGCTCTCGATCGGGCTGGCGAGCATCGCAGCGTCCACGAGCTCGGCGTACCCGGCGCCGACGCCGGCGGCCAGGAACACGCCATCCTGCAATTGCACGGCGTCGCTCGCCACCGCCTGCCGCAGCGCCATTGCCGCGCGGCAACGCTCGCGCAGATGCGCGGCTGCCGCTCGCAACGCTGCGCCTGAGTGTTGCACCGACAGGCTGCCCGACGTGACCGCCTCGTCTGGGCTGTGCCGCGTGCTGGCCGGCACCATCACGACGCACTCGGTGGGCAGCGCCAGTTCCTGCGCGACGATCAATCGCAAAGCGTGCGAAATCCCCTGCCCGAGATCGACCTTGCCCGAGAACGCGTGCACCCTGCCGTCGGGCTGTACGTCGAGCCATGCCCCAAGCCGCGGGTGACCCTCGATCGCCGCGGGCAGCCCGCAGACGGTTGCCATCAAATGGCCTCGGCGACCTTGCAGACCGCGCGAACCACGCGATTGTGCACGCCGCAGCGGCATAGGTTGCCCTGCAGCGCGGCCTGGACTTCCCGCCGATCGGGCCGCGGGTTGCGCCTGAGCAGGGCCGCGGCGGCCATCAGCAGCCCGCTCGTGCAAAAGCCGCACTGCAGCGCTTGTTCCTCGATGAATGCCGTCTGCAACGGATGCGGCGCCGCACGGTTGCCCAGGCCCTCCAATGTGGTCACGCGCTTGCCCGCCACGGTCCAGAGCGGTGTGTTGCAGGCGGGAACCGCCACATCGTCGATCAACACCGTGCACGCCCCGCATTGGCCAAGCCCGCAGCCCAGGCGCGTTGCGCGCAATCCCCGGTCGTTGCGGAGCCAGTCGAGCAAGGTCCGGTCGGGGTCGCCTGAGGTGCCGACCGGTTCGCCGTTCAGCTCGAACGCGACGGGGACCGTTGCAGGCGGCATGGCAAGCTCAATCGGGCTTCAGGTTGGCGGACTTGACAACCGTTGCCCACTTGGCGATGTCGGCATCCAGAAACTTCCCGAACTCCGGTGCCGTCATGGACATCGGCTGTGCGCCTTGCTTGACCCAGAGCGCGCGCACTGCCGGTTCGGCGACGATGCGACGGATGGCGGTGTTCAGGCGCTCGACCACCTCCGGCGGGGTGCCCTTCGGCGCCATCAGGCCAAGCCAGATGGTGGCTTCGTAGCCGGGCAGGGTTTTGGCAACCGTTGGCAGACCGGGCAGGTTGGCGGACGGCTCGGTGCCGGTGGTCGCCAGACCGCGCACCTTGCCGGCTTTCGCAAACTCCGACATCGTGGTTTCTGCGTCGAACATCATCTGCACCTGCCCGCCGAGCACGTCGTTTCTTGCGCCCGAACTGCCCTTGTAAGGCACGTGCGTGATCTCGACGCCCGCCAGATGCTTGAACAATTCGCCGGCCATGTGGTACGGCGTGCCGTTGCCGGACGAGGCGTAGTTGAGCCGGCCTGGCTCGGCTTTGGCCAGCGCGATCAACTCGGCCACCGTCTTCACCGGCACGGAAGGGTGCACCACCAGCAGCAAGTCCGACGCGTTGATTGGTGCGATCGGCACGAAGTCGGCCATCAGGTTGAACGGCTTGGCTTGCAGCAGCGATTCGTTCACGGTGTGCGTGTTCGACATCAGCAGCAGGGTGTAGCCATCGGGCGCGGCTTTGGCGGCCAGGTCGGTGCCGATGATCGAGCCGGCGCCGGGCTTGTCGTCGACGATGAAGGGCTGCTTGAACTCTTCTTGCAGCCGTTGCGCGATGAAGCGGGCGTAGTTGTCGGCCGGTCCCCCGGTGGCGAACGGCACCACGATGCGCACGGTGCGACTCGGGTAGTCGGTTTGTGCGAACGCCGTGCCGGCTGTAAGCACGAGGGCGGCAGCAGCAAGTCGGCGAAAGAACGATTGCATGCGTGTCATGGAAAGTCTCCTGTGGGTGGTCTATTGGTTTTCGGTGGCGTATCGGCGGATGCGCTGAGCCCGCTTATTCGACCTTGCCGATGCGTTGCACCAGGGCGGCCATTGCCTTGGCGTCTTGCTGCACAAAGCGGTCGAACTCGGTGGCGTCCTGGAACTGGAACGAGGTGCCGGCGGCGGCCAGCGCTGCCACGGCCCGCGGATCTTGGGCGGCGGCCACAGCGGCCTTCTCGAGCACTTGCTGCACCGCTGCCGGTGTGTCGGCCGGCACGAACAGCCCCGCCCACTGCGAGTAGCGCACCGGCACGCCCAGCTCGCTCAAGCTCGGCACGTCCGGCAGCGCGGCCAGCCGCCCTTCGCCCCAGTGCGCAAGCGCCCGGAGCTTGCCGGCCTGGATCTGCGCCAACACGCTGGCCGGGCCGGTCGATAACGCATCGATCTGCCCGGACAACAGCGCGAGGATGGCCGGCCCGGCCCCGGTGTACGGCACATGCAGCATCGATGCCGAAGTCGCCCCCTTCAGCTGCTCCATCGGCACATGCATGGTGCCGTAGTTGCCGGAGGAGCCGAACGACAGTTCGCGCTTGCCCGATTTGGCATCCTTGATGAAGTCCGCATAGCTGGTCCAGGGGCTGTCCGCGCGCACCACCAGCACGGTCGGGTCGGCCGTGAAACGCGCAATGGGTTTGAGCTGATCGACGCGAAACATCTGCGCGCGATTCAGCACCTTGTCGGCTTCCGGCAGCACCACCAGCGACGACAGCGCGAGCAGCACGGTGTAGCCATCGGGCTTGGCACGCGCGACCTGTGCCATGCCGATGCCGCCGCCTGCGCCGGACTTGTTCTCGATCACGATCGGCTGGTTCAGCTGCCGGGACATCGCTTCGGCCACCGGGCGGCCCACGGTGTCGGCCACGCCGCCTGGCGGGAAGGGCACCACCATCGTGATCGGACGATTCGGATAGGCGTCCTGCGCCTGTGCCGGGATGGCGAATGTGGCGAGCGAAGCCAGGGTTAGGCAAGCGAAGCGAAGGAACGAAAGATTCGGTTTCATGGTGGTCTCCATTGCGTTTTTGACCGGTGTGCGCTCAAACACATCACACGCCACCGGCAATTGCAGGCAAGCGTCAGCCGGCGGCTGCGACAAAGCGGTTCTCGATCGAGCCAATGCCGTCGGCTTCGATCTTCACGACATCGCCAGCCTTCAGATAGCGCGGCGGCGAGAACCCCATGCCGACGCCGGCCGGGGTGCCGGTCGCGATCACGTCGCCCGGGTACAGCGTGATGCCGCGCGAGATGGTCTCGATCAGCGTCGGGATGTCGAAGATCATGTTTTCGATTGGGCCGTCCTGGCGCTGCTCGCCGTTCACCCAGCAGCGCACGCGCGACTGCGTGATGTCGAGCGCGTCGGCCGTAACGATCCACGGGCCCATCGGGCAGAACGTGTCGAACGACTTGCCCAGGTCCCACTGCTGATGCCGCATCTGCACGTCGCGTGCGGTCACGTCGTTGACGAGCGTGTAGCCGAACACATGGCGCATCGCGTCCGAGCGCGCGATGTTCGTGCCGCCGGCGCCGATGATCACGGTGAGTTCGGCTTCGTAGTCGATCTGCTCGGAGATGCTTGCGTGCGGCAGTTGCACATCGTCGCTCGGCCCGATCACGCACTCGGGCACCTTCGTGAACACGATCGGCCACGCCTGCGGGTCGGCGCTGTTGTTCTTGAACACGGACGCCTGCAGTTCCTTGGCATGCGCATGGTAGTTGCGCCCGACGCACCACAGGTTTCTGCGCGGCACAGGCAGTGGCGCTTCGAGCCGCACCGAACTCAGCGGCAGTGCCTTGGGCGCGCGAGCTGGCAGCGCGCGCCCGGCAACCATCGCTTCGATGAGCGGCTGGGCGCCTCGCTGCGCCTGGTCGGATGGCAGCTTGAACGGGGTGACGTGCTGGGCGTCGTCCGAGACTTCGCCGACGTGGCGTTGTCCGTCGTGGATGAAAGTCGCAATGCGCAAATCAGGTCTCCTGCAAAGGCGGCTCGCTGTGCCGCCTGGATCATCGGGTTGGCTCTTTCGTCTGCGTGCGGGGCACGAATGCAAGCGGCGGCAGACTTCTCGCATGATGCCACCCATTCGGACGGGAGCGGCGCTGCGCCGCGTCGCGTCGCGATGGGGCGTGTGATGAGGGGTCTGCAGCGTCGGTCAGCCGCTCACACGCCGAAGCTACAGTGATGAGCCCTGCAACCCCGGAGAGCTCCACATGCCCAACCCTTCCCTCTCCGTCGTGCTCGGTGCCGCCATGGTCGTGGTCGCAGTCGGTGCATCCGCGCAGGCCCCGGCTGCATCCCGCCTCGACGACGTCATCAAAGCCGGCCGCCTCAAGGTCTGCTCGCCGGGCGACTACAAGCCCTTCAGCTTCCAAAAGCCCGACGGCGGCTTCGAAGGACTCGACGTCGACCTTGTCACGCGGCGGCCAAGTCGCTCGGCGCCGAAGCCGAGATGGTGAAGACCGCTGGCCCAAGCTGATGGACGACTTCATCGACAAGTGCGATGTCGCCGTCGGCGGCATCTCGGTCTCGACCGACCGCGCAAAGCTGCCTTCTTCACACCCCTACATGGTCAACGGCAAGGCGCCGATCACCAAGTGCGAGAACGTCGCGAAGTTTCAGACCGTGGCCGACATCGACAAGCCGGCAGTCACGTGATCGAGAATCCGGGCGGCAGCAACGAGCGCTTTGCGCGCGCCAACTTCAAGCACGCCAAGATCGTCGATCTTCAACGACAACATGACGATCTTCGACGAGATCCTGAAAGGCAATGCCGACGTCATGATCTCGGAATCGGTCGAGACGATCCTGCAGCAGAAGTTGCGGCCGGGCCTGTGCGCCGTCAATCCCGACAAGCCGTTGCAGTACGGCGAAATGGCCTGGCTGCTGCCGCGCGGCGACGGGGCCATGAAGGCATGGTTCGATACGTGGCTGCATCTCGCAAAGGCGTCGGGCAGCTACGACGCGATAGCGCAGAAATGGTTGCGTTGACGGGCGCACGGCAACAGGTGGGCCGGCGCGTCATCAGCGCACTCGCTACTTCACCGCTGAAAACGCCGTCGGCTGCAAAAAGGCGTTGTCGAACGCGCTGATCAGCATGCCGTTTTCTTCGGTCTTGGCGCGTTTCTCCAGCCATTCCGGATCGGACTGAAACACGGCCCATTTCTGCTCGCGCTCGGCCATCGAATCCCAGGCCAGCAGGTAGATCAGGTCGTGGCTCGAGCCACCGATCACGGGGATCCAGAAGCCTGCCTGGCGGATGCCCAGGCGCTGGAAGATCGGCAGCGTGATCTGCTCGAAGCGTTTCAGCAGATCGGGCATGCGGCCCGGCATCGCGTGATAGATGCGTTGTTCGTAGATCATGGTGCGTTGCTGCCTTTCGGTGGCTTGTTGTCTGATTCAATGAAGCCGACATCGATTGTGTCTTGGCCGGCTGGCAAGTGGCCAGGACGCAGCGGATCGGCTGCGCGCCGCATCAGGCAAACCCTTGCAGCACGACCTTGCCCTGCGCCTTGCCGCTTTCCACCAGCGCATGGGCGCGGCGCAGATTCGACGCGTTGATCGCACCGACGTGGTTGTTCGCCGTGCTGCGGATTCGCCCGGCATCCACCAGCTTGGCGACTTCGGCCAGCAGCCTGCCTTGTGCGTCCATGTCCGGGGTCTGGTGCTTGGAGCGGGTGAACATGAATTCGGTGTGCAGCGAGAGCGACTTGTCCTTCAGCAGCATCGGATCAAGCCCGGCCAGATCGTCGATCGCGCCGAGTTTGCCCTGTGGCTTCAGGCTGGCGACGATCTGCGGGTAGTGTGCCTGGGTCTGGGTCAGCGCCGCGACCAAGTCGACGGCGCCGTGACCGCCGGTGGTCAGTTCCTCGGACAACGGCCGGCTGTGGTCGATCACCGCATGGGCGCCCAACTCCAGGCACCAGGCGCGCGTTTCGGGGCGCGAAGCGGTCGCGATCACGCGCAACTGCGTGAGCGTGCGTGCGAGCTGGATCAGGATCGAGCCGACCCCGCCAGCGCCGCCGACGATCAGCAATGTCTGACCGACGCCGCCGCCGTTCGGCACGCCGAGCCGCTCGAACAGCAGCTCATGAGCGGTGATCGTCGTCAACGGCAGCGCCGCGGCCTGCGCGTCGTCCAGCGTGGTCGGCGCGATGGCCGCGATGCGCTCATCGACCAGGTGCAGTTCGCTGTTCGCGCCCGGACGATCGATGGCGCCCGCGTAGTAGACGCGGTCGCCGACCTTCACGTTTTCCACGTCCGTGCCGACGGCCTCCACAACGCCGACCGCGTCCCAGCCGAGGACTTTCACTTGGCCTTGCGCGGGCTGCACGTTGCGCCGCACCTTGGTGTCGACCGGATTGACCGACACCGCAGCGACCCGCACCAGCAGATCGCGCGGGCCTGGCTGTGGAGACGACAGCTCAACGTCTTCCAGCGCCGCCGGGTCATCGGCCGGCCGGCAGTTGCGGTATCCAACAGCTTTCATGATTCGATCCCATCTTTCGTGTGCTCGACGCGGAAAAACGCCACTGCGCGAATCTACGGCACGGCAGCGGGTTTGATAAGCGCGCTCAGCGTGCGATCGGTATCAAACGGAAATTGACAATACCGATGACCTTCGCGTGCTGGTCCACACCGTGCCCGGCGGGACGTTGACATCCGCCGCCGCTGAACCTGCCCGCCGATCTGTTGCAACACAACTGCCTGACGTTTCACCGCCAGGCGCGCCGGCACCGGCTCTGGCGCTTCGCACAGCGCGGGCAGTGGACCGAAGTCCGGGTCGACGGGGACCGCAGCGTCGACGATGCATCGCTGGCGCGCGAATGGGCAGTGGCCGGCGCCGGCTTGTTGATGAAGCTGGGCCTGGAGGTGCGGCGCGAATCGAACGAAGGCACACTGGTGCGCCTCCTGCCCAACTGGGACACCGAGCCTTGCCCGCTGCAGGCGATCCTGCCGCGCGCCCGCTTCATCCCGGCCCGGCTGCGTGTGTTCGTCGACTTCGTGCGGGCCAAGTGCGACGCGCTCGATTGATTGAATGAACGAGAACAGGCAGGTGGGGGTATGTTGGGGCAGCGGTTCGGTGCGCAAATCCGTACGCCGGCACTTTGATTGAAATTGAAGCAGGACCTGCCTCTCAGCGCCAGGCGCCCGGCCAAGCTTCGGTCGCGATCTTCTCGCGCAGCAACGCCCTGATGCGAGTCCCTGTGGGTTCGCGGTTGCGCAGCTCGATGCACTCACCTCGGCCGCAGGATCGGCAATCTTGGCGATCGGCGAATTGCCGTATACATTGAAGCCGATGGCGCGTCCGGCGACAAAGCCGAGGCCGACGCTGCGGGCGCAGCAGGTTGGGTGATCGTTGCATGCATCGCAGCCGGCCAAGGCCCGGGTTGACCGATGATTCGGCGGCAAAAGGCCGCTCCCGATCACCGCCGCAGGCATGGCCATCGGGTCGATTGCCAGCTAGGCGCCTTGCGCGACCTGCAGGCGTTGTCGATGCTGTGCTGCTTTGTCACGCAGTTTGCACTCAGCCAGTCAACCGCCTCATACAAGAAGGTCACACCATGCTCGAAGGACGTTCGTTTCCCACCGGCTTCGAAACCGAACAGGCGCTCGAGGACTGCCTCGCCACCCCATCGCGCGAACTGGTCGATGACCTTGCGCGCATCGATGGCGACCTGTTGATCCTGGGCGTCGGCGGCAAGATGGGGCCGACATTGGCGCGACTGGCGCGCAACGCGATGGCGCCCGATCGGCGCGTGATTGCGGTGGCACGCTTTTCCGAGGCCGGCACGCGCGAGACGCTGGAGCGGCACGGCGTCGAGACCATCGCCTGCGATCTGCTGGACGCCGGTGCCATCGCCCGGCTGCCGCGCTGCGCGAATGTGCTGTTCATGGCCGGCCGCAAGTTCGGCAGCGAAGGCGACAACCCGTTGACCTGGGCCATGAACGTGCATGTGCCGGCGCTGGTCGCACAGGCGTTTCCGAAGTCCCGCATCGTCGCGTTTTCCACTGCCTGCGTGTACCCGTTCGTGCCGGTCACGGGCCAGGGCGCAGCAGAAGATCTGCAACCCGGTCCGCCCGGAGAGTACGCGAACTCCTGCGTGGGTCGCGAGCGCATGTTCGAATATTTCTCGAAGGTGCACGGCACGCCGGGCCGGCTGTTTCGGCTCAGCTACGCGATCGACATGCGCTACGGCGTGCTGGCCGATGTCGCGGCCAAGGTCTGGCGCGGCGAGCCGGTGGACGTGACGATGGGGCACGTCAACGTGATCTGGCAGGGCGATGCGAACGCACAGGCGCTGCGTTGCCTCGCGGCGGCCACGGTGCCGACTTCGCCGATCAACGTGAGCGGTCCGGAGACGACGTCGATCCGCTGGCTGGCCGAAGAATTCGGCCGCCGCTTCGGCAAGCCGGTGCAGATCATAGGCACCGAGGCACCGACCGCGTGGCTGATGAACACCGGCGAAGCCGAGCGACTGTTCGGCTACCCAAAGGTGCCTCTGTCGCAGCTGATCGCCTGGGTGGCCGACTGGATCGCGCGCGAGCAGCGCCTGTACGGCAAGCCGACCCGGTTCGAATCGCGCGATGGCAAGTATTGAAGCGCGCACGGCGCCAATCGAAGCGTTGACCGCGCTGGATGCCGACACCCTGGCGATGCTCGACGCGCTGGTGGCGGCCAGTGGATGGAACCAGACGGCCGATGATTGGGCGCTGTTTGCCGAGCAGGGCAAGGTGCGGGTGATGCGCGCGGAGCGACGGCCGCATCGTCGCCAGCGGTGCGACGCTGCCGATGGCGCGACCACGCGACCTGGATCAGCATGATCCTGGTGCTGCCCGAGATGCGTGGCGCAGGCCTGGGCCGGGCGATGTTCAAGCGTTGCCTGCAAGCGGTGCAGGATGCCGGCCGTGCGGCGATGCTGGACGCCACGCCGGCCGGCGAAGCGCTCTACCTGCAAGTTCGGCTTCGCGCCGCTGTGGCGACTGACGCGCTGGCGGCGTGAAGCGGTTGACAGCCAGCGGCCGGCTGCGTCGATTGCCAATGCGCACGACGATACCGCTGCCGATCTGGACGGATTTCTTGCGCTTGATGCGGAGGCGTTGGGGTTCGCGCGGGCTGCGGTGATGGGACATCTTCTGCATCGCAACGGTTCCCGATTGGCGCATCGGGGAGATGCGTTTGGTCGTGCTGCGCGGCTGGCCGCAGCGCGCAGCACATCGGCCCGCTGCTTGCGCAGAACGAAGCCAGCGCGAATGCCTTGCTGGGTGAGCTCGCGGGAAGCATCACGCAGCCCATCCTCATCGATGTGCCGGATGACCGGCCGCTGTTGCAGCAATCGCTGGCTGCCGCAGGCTTCGTGCGTCAACGGGGCTTCGCGCGCATGGCACTCGGTGGGCAGGGCACGCGCGGCCAGGGCACATTGATCCATGCCATCGCCGGCCCGGAGTTCGGCTGAACGTTCGATCCAGCCATCCCTTTCAATCCATTCAGAAGCCCCATGCCACTGCACCGATCCGATCTCCCGCGACAGGTGCTGGACCTGCTGGCCCAGGGCGGTGTGATCCCTGCGCACCCGCTGGCGCTTGATGCGAACCGGCGGTTCGACCGCCGCCGCCAGCGCGCACTGACGCGCTACTACCTCGATGCGGGTGCCGGCGGCCTCGCAGTCGGCGTGCACACCACGCAATTTGCGATCCGCGAGCACGGGTTGTATGAGACCGTGCTGCGGGCGGCCATTGAGGACCAGCGCGCTTGGGTCCAGCAGCCGGTCGTGATGATTGCGGGCCTGTGTGGCAGCACCGCGCAGGCCAGAGCCGAAGCGCAGCTCGCGCGTCGGCCTCGGCTACCACGCCGGCTTGTTGAGTCTGGCGGCGGTGGCATGTGCCTCCGAAGACGAACGGATCGCACACTGCGAAGCCGTGAGCCGGGAGATTCCGCTGATCGGCTTCTACCTGCAGACGGTGGTTGGCGGACCCGTGCTCTCAAGCAACTTCTGGCGCCGCTTCGCGCAGCTGCCGAATGCGCTGGCGATCAAGGTCGCGCCGTTCAACCGCTATCGCACGATCGACGTGGTGCGGGGCGTGGTCGATGCGCGGGCCGAGGAGCGCGTGTTTCTCTACACCGGCAACGACGACCACATCGTGCTCGACCTCGTGCTGCCGTTCGTCGCGATGCGGGACGGCGCGCCGGTGTCGGTGCGTTTTCGCGGCGGGCTGCTCGGGCATTGGTCGGTCTGGACGTCGGCGGCGGTCGCGCAGCTTCGGCGCATCAAGGCCGAACTGGCGGCCAACGGCGGCGGCGGCTTGAGCGCCGAACTGCTCGCGCTCGATTCGCGCGTGACCGACTGCAATGCGGCGTTTTTCGATGTCGCGAACCAGTTTCACGGCTGCATCGCGGGCTGCCACGAGGTGTTGCGGCGGCAAGGTTTGCTCGAAGGCATCTGGTGCCTGGACCCGGCGGAAGGGCTTGGCCCGGGCCAGGCCGAAGAGATCGACCGCGTCTACCGCCTGCACGGCGACTTGAGCGACGACGCATTCGTGCGTGAGCATCTCGACCGCTGGCTCGCATAAGCACGGCGGGTGCCCCGGAGCCGCCGATCCGCAGGCGGCAGTTGCGCAAGGTCCACCGCAAGAAGCACGAAGAATTTCTGGTGGTGTCCGATGTGTCGATGGACACCGCCGCGGGCGACAAGGTGTCGGTGGTCGGGCCCGTCCGGCTGCGGCAAGTCGACCTTGCTGAACGTGCTGGCGGGCCTGCATCCGCACGACGGCGGCGCGGCTGGCTCCGCGTTCAGTCCGGGCCGCGACCTCGGCATGGGGTTTCAGCAGCCGCTTGCTGCTGGAAGTGGCGCCCGACTGTCGACAACGCGCTGTTGCCCGCGGACATCGTCGGCCTGCCGCGCGAAGCCGCCGTGCAGCGCGCGGCTGCAATGCTTGACATGGTCGGGCTGACCGGCTTTGCCGACAAGCTGCCCTGCGAGCGCTCCGGCGGCATGCAGCGACGCCTGGCGATCGCACGCCCGCCGATCCGCGACCCGAAGCTGGTACCTGATGGACGAGCCGTTCGCCGCGCTGGCTGCGGATCGAGATCGGCGCGCAGTTCGGCGCGTATGTGCGGCCCATCTGCGACCTGCTCGGCGTCGAATCGATATGGCGTTGTTCCTGGGTTCGGAGGTTGCCCAGGCTCCGTCTTGCGCGATGACCAGGCGCATTGGATGAGCGATTGGAGGCAGCAAATCGACCGCATCGAGCGGGGTGGATGGATTCGCGGCGCATCAGGCACGCACGGTGCGCTGCAGAGAGTGCTCTCCGTCCCGCGCTCGAGACCCACGTGTCTGTGATCGCAGTCGACCCTGCAACGCAACGGACTGGAGCCGCGCCTATTTTTCGGCGTTGCGCCATTCGTCCACTCCACTCCCTCAAAGGATTTCTTTCATGATGCGACCCAGCGCCACGCGCCACCGCCCTTTTGATGGCCGCCTCAGCGGGCGCGCAGACGCTGCTCACCACGCCGCAAAAGCCCGGTGCAACCTCAGGCGCGCCGTACGGAAACCCAACGATCCTGCGGCCGCCGATTGAACGGATGGGAGCGCGTTGTGCCTTAATCCGTCAGGTTGGGTTCGGCATCGTCCTCTTACCCGCCCGCTGCGGCAACTCGAGGTCGCACCGACCACTGGGCGAGTCAAAGTGGACTGCAGGTTCCAACCCCATCGCCAAGCGTCGCCGAACACGCCTTCGTTCGACGCAGCCCTCAAGGCACGGGCGGCCTCGATCGAACGATCGGATCCTCCGCGTTGTGCGCGCTGGCGATCGCGGCTTGGACATCGGCGGGCAGGGCACCGACGTTCAGCAGCACCTTGCCGTCGTGTACCGACGCAATCTGATTTGCGACGATCCGCTGGTCGCCGAATCCTTCGAAATAGACAACGATGTGGTCGGCAAACACCTCGCGGACCGCACCCACCCCGGTCGCTCCCTCCCTGGCGAATACTTCCCAATCGCGCTGCATGTTCAAAGCTTCCATTCGATGGCGTTCCTTCTTTTTTCCAACTCGGATGAATCGATGGATTCTGTCATCGATGTCAGGCAATGCGAGCGCGCCGACGTTGCATTCGAAAGTCGGCCTTCGCCAGCCATCCCACAAATGTGGCGTTCCCTGCCGCAGCTCCCGAACGGATCGCGGCTTGACGTGACGATGTAGCCCTCACGGCCTGCGAACGCACAGCCCACCCGATACCGTTCGATGTCGAGCACATCCGATGCCTCTTGAGGGTTGCGTGCCGCCTTGTTTGGCAGGCAACGAAATCAGCGGCCGACAACCGGTTCGCGCATCGACCGAAGCCCGTCCCCGGCGGATGAAGACGACGGTCTCCCAACCCATGACACAAGGACGAAATCAGGAACAACGATGACTTGAAGCAGCTGGCGATGCAAGGCCTCGCGGCGATGAAACCCGGCAACGACGTGGCTGCGAAAGCCACCGACGAGATCGGTAACGACGCCTCGCACCCGGCACTGAAACAGGCGCTCGAGCAAGGCAACCAAAGGTCGAAGCAATGGGCCGATCGGATCAATCGTGCATTGCAGCGGGTTGGCGGCGGCGGTGTCCAGCAGGACAATCCGATCATGAAAGCGCACGACGCGGTAAGTCGCAGGATTCGCCAGCAGGCAGTCGATGCCGTGTCGCGCGACTTGGGCATTGTCGCCAGCGGCCAGTTGGCCAGCCACTACTGGATCGCCGCGCTCGGCACGATGGCCAGCCACACAAAACAGCTGGGAATGGACGACGTGGCACGCGACATGAAGTCGTCGGTCGACGAAGCCAAACGAGCCGACGAAAAGCACAACGAGATCGTCGGGCAGCTGCTCTCTTGAAACCGAAAACGGATGTCATCGGCCATGCACCTACGGGCAGGTCTGCACACCTCCTGGATTGATGAAGCAGGCAGCCCCTCACCCCTGCGGCTGAGGGGCTGCCTGCCCTCATCTCCCCTGTTCAGCTCAGTGCATGCCCTTGCGCATTCACATACAGCGCATAGATCGACGTGCTGCCGCACATGAACAGACGGTTGCGCTTGGTGCCGCCGAAGCACAGGTTGGCGACGACCTCCGGCGTGTGAATGAACGCCATCGGCGTGCCGTCGGGCGCGTGCACGCGCACGCCGTTCGTGTCCGGGCCGCCCCAGCCCCAGCTGCACCAGACGTTGCCCTCCGTATCGCAGCGGATGCCGTCCGAAAAACCGGGTGCGAAGTCGGCAAAGACTTTGGGGTTCGTCAGCTTCTGATCGGCCACGTCGAACACAATGACGTTGGCCGCGTACTGCGAGCCGTCGGTGGCGCCGGTATCTGCCACGTAGCACTTCTTGAAGTCCGGTGAAAAGCAGATGCCGTTCGGTCGGCGCATCGGGCCTTCCGCGGCGATCGTGACGTTGCCGGATCTGTCGATGCGGTAGACGCGGGTGGGCAATTCGAACTCGGCCTTGTGGCCTTCGTACGCGCCCATGATCCCGTAGCCTGGATCGGTGAACCAGATCGAGCCGTCGGGATGCGCGGCGGCGTCGTTCGGTGCATTGAGCTTCTTGCCGTCGAAGCCGTCGCAAAGGACCGTCCAGCTGCCGTCGTATTCGCGCCGACGCACACGGCGCGTGTCGTGTTCCAGCGCGATCAGGCGGCCTTGGTTGTCGCGGCTGTGGCCGTTCGAGTAGCCGGATTCGGTCTGATAAGTGCTGACGTGGCCGTCGTCTTCGGTCCAGCGCAGCACGCGGTGATTCGGGATGTCGCTCCACAACAGGCAGCCCCAGTCGCCCATCCAGACCGGGCCTTCGCACCAGAGCGCCGCATCTTGGCCGTTGCCGTGCCAGATGCGCTGCAAGGTCGAGTTGCCCTGCTTGCCGGTGAAGCGTTTGTCCATGACTTCGAACGCAGGTTCAGGGTACGTCACGGCGTCGGCGCCGGTCCAGTCGCGGTCGCGGCCGAACTTGTCGGTGCCGGCGGCGAACGCAGCACCGAACGGCGCGGCGGCGGCGGCGACAGCCGTGGACGCCAGGAAGCCGCGGCGGCGCAGGTCGGGCGCCTCGGAAACGGACGTGCGTGTGAGGGGCAGTGAAGCAACTGCGTGCGTGTGGTCCACCGGATGCGAGGGTTTCATGTCTCCGAGTCCTTTTTGTTTGGTGTGAGTCGTTCGCCCGCTTCGGCTGCTTCGCATGGAGGCTGTCTTGCATGAGCGGGCGCGCAGGCCAGGCAGCGTTCTCGACGCTACGCCGCACCGGTTGCGGTGTCAATCGCGCTTTGCGTCGTTTGGTAACCGGGGCTGGCGTGGTTGCAGCGGGTTGCCAAGCAGGTGCGGTGCGAGGTGCACCATGCCTGCTGCCCGGAAATCGATGCAAGTCCGGTTGGGGATGGGGCCGAATGCGTGAGGCAGTCCGCTAACTCCGCCGTGGCTCGCAGCGCGGTGCCATCGTCGGGTTGATGCTGCAAATGCGAAGGGCCTGTTCGAACAGCTCGTCGCACCGATTGCAAAAGCCGACTCGCGCCCATCCGAGCATCTGCCGCAGCTCATCACCGCCGTCGTGCTGGTCGGAAAAACGATGCGCGCTTTCACGAAGGCGAGCGCGAGCGGGTGCACGCGGCGTTGACCGAGAACTTCGCTTGGGCCGGTGGCGAGGCCGCGTGGTGGGCCGGGCTGGCGCAGGGCACCGCCGGTCAGGCGACCGACCGGTTCGGCCTCACGTCCCGCATCAACGACCGTTTCGACATGCCCGGCAAACTGCGCGTGGTCAAACCGAGGTGGCGCGTGGCGTATGCGGACGAGCGGTTGTCCGACCACGAGCGGCTGTGCCGTGGCGCATCGCCGATCTGCTGCAGGCGCTCCAGGGCACGCACGTGCACGCCCCCTGCGCGCGGCAGCAAGCCATCGGCATCGAATGACCCGGCCCCGGCGCCTGCGACGGCGGAAAGCGATGGGAGTCGAACCCACCAGACGCGGCCGTGAGGCCAACGCATCTCACCGGTTTTGAAGACCGGGCGCTCCACCGGGAACGTTCGCCTTCCTGAAGCCGGCGAAGTTAGCACGCGTTGGCGTGCACGTTGATCGGCGGATTGCGCCGTGCAGGCCGCAACGCATGCCGTGCGATGAACGGGCGTCATGACCTGCCGTCGGCACTCGCGCACGACCTATTGCGCGGCACCGTTGTCGGTGCGACGCCGCGTGCCGTCGAAGCATGTGAGGCCTGCGCCGTCCATGAACTCGAGCACCTGCACGCTCAGGTTGCGGCCGATGCCCGAGCGGTCTTTGAACGTCGTGGTGTCGAAGCCGCCGCAGTCCGATTCGGCAGCGAGGCGTTGCGCGAGCGCGACCAGTTCGGCCATTGTCTCGGGCAGGTAGTACCGATTCGGCGCCACGCGCAGCAGCCGACCCATCTCGCTGGCTCGCTGCAAAAAGAGGAGCAGCGTCGGCGATTCGAGTGCGAGCTGCGCGGCGAGTTCGCCGACGATCGGCGCGCGCAGCCCCGCGCTTTGCAGCGCGCTGCCGATGCGTTGCAGCAATTGCCGATCGGCCGGCCGCAGCACAGGCACGTGCGCAGTGAGCCGCACCCGCAGGCCGGCGCGCTGCACCGCATCGTCGTCGATCAACGCCTGCAACACACCCTGCAGCAGCGCGTGCGGCCGCTCGCGCTGCTGGCGGTGCACATTTGCAATCAGGGCCGGCTCCGTGGGCCCCAGACTGTCCGGTGATTCGGCGTGGCAGGCATCCAATGCGGCGACCATCTGTGCGCGTGCAGCCTGCCAGTGTGCATCGCCCAGCAGGCGCCGCCCGCTGCCGTGGCGGGCGGGCACGGTGTGGTGTGCAGCCAGTGTGGGCAGCAGCCGTTGCAGCGTGGCGGCATCGAGGTTCCAGCTCACGGCCAAGCGATCGATCTCGATGCCGCCGACTGCTCCATCGAGCAATGCATTCAGCGCGGCCGCCGGGGTGGGCGAGGCGAGTGCATCAAGCCGCGCCAGCCGTGCCGATCGATCGCGCACGCGCGCAGCCGCGAACGGATCGAGCACGCGCCCGCCGCCGACGGTGCGCTGCTGTGCGGCGTCGCGCAGGATGAAGCGGTCACCGTGCAGCGCGCCGATGGGCGCATCGAGCGACAGGTGCGCGTAGGTGCTTTCGCCGGCTGCTGGGCGACTCTCAGGTGTGGTGGCCTCGCGGCGTCGCCCGCCGAGCGGCCGCATGCAAGCGCCGACCGCCGCGGCGCCGATGTGCAGTTGCAGGTCGGCGCGTTCGCTCGGCGATCGCACCTCGGTGGCCAGCCACCGCACCTCGGCATCGAAGCGCTGCGTCGGTGCGTGCAACGCGGGGACCACGATCCAGTCGCCGCGCTTTGGCAGCGCGTGCCGCAGTTCGCCACCCGCGAGGTTCAGCGCACAACGCTCGCCGGCCACGGCCTGCTTGGCAGGCCGGCCCTGCGCGTGCAGACTGCGCACGCGGGCCGCCGTGCCCGCCGGCGAGACGATCACCGCATCGCCGATGCGCACCGTGCCCGACAGCACCGCGCCGGTCACGACGCGGCCCGCGCCGTCGATGGCGAAGCTGCGGTCGACCGCCAGCCGAAAGCCGGCGCCCGCGGCCAGCTGCGTCGCCTCGCTGCGCGCCGCATCGACCAGATGCTGCCGCAGTGCGGGCACACCGGTGCCGTCGGTCGCGATCAGCGGAAAGATCGGCGCGCCCGCAAACGCACCCGATGCGAGCAGCTGCGTGACCTCGGCCTGCGCTTGCGCATGCCGCGCCGCATCGACGCGGTCGATCTTGGTCAGGGCCACCGCCGCGCGCGGCACGCCGAGCAGTTCGAGGATCGCCAAGTGCTCGAGGGTCTGCGGCATCGGCCCGTCGTCGGCGGCGATCACGAGCAGCGCGAGGTCGATGCAAGCGACCCCGGCCAGCATGTTGCGCACGAAGCGCTCATGCCCCGGCACGTCGACGAAGCCGATCGGCGTGCCCGTGCCGAAGTCGGCATACGCAAAGCCGAGATCGATCGACAGGCCACGGCGTTTTTCTTCCGCCAGGCGGTCGGTGTCGACGTGCGTGAGCGCGCGCACCAGGCTCGTCTTGCCGTGGTCGACGTGACCGGCGGTGGCGATGTTCACGTCGAGGCCGGCGAGGTGGACCGGAAGCGAGAGGGAGGCGCGTCGGACACGTCGGGCGGAGTCGCTGCAATCAGCTGCGCCGCGAACGCGGCTTCGGCCTCCAGGCAGCGCAAATCGAGCAGCAGCGCGCCGTCGGCGATGCGGCCGATCACCGGCTGCGGCAGGGCGCGCAGCTCGGCGGCCAGCGCTTCGAGCGCGCGGCCGCTTTGCCGTTTCGTGACCTCGCGGGGCGTGAGGCGCAGCGCGTGGCTTGGGAGCAAGTCGACCGGCATCGCGCCGCTGCCGATCTGGCTTTGCACATCGACCACGTCGACTGCGGCCCGTGCACCGGCCCAATCTGCTGCGACGGGTTGCAACCGCCGGGCGAGCGCTTCGATCACGGCTGCAGGGCGCGTCAGCAGCCGCAGCGCGGGCAGGGTCTGCGCGAGCCGGTCCGGATCGGCGTGCAGCTGCAACACCGCACCCAGCGCGGCCAGGGTCATCTTGTCGCAGCGCAGTGCGCGCTTCAACGGATGCTTCTTGCAGCGCGCGATCAGGTCGGCGCGGCCGACCAAGATGCCGGCCTGCGGGCCGCCGAGCAGCTTGTCGCCGCTGAACGTGACGAGGTCGGCACCCGCGGCCAGCGCATCGGCGGGCAGCGGCTCGCGCGGCAGGCCGTGGCGGCTCAGGTCGACCAGCGCGCCGCTGCCCAGATCGATCGCAAACGGCACGTCGTGCGCTTTGCACAGCGCCGCGATGTCGCGTTCGGCCGCGGCGGCATGGAAGCCCTCGATGCGGTAGTTGCTGGTGTGCACCTTCAACACCAGCGCGGTCCGCGGGCCGATCGCGCGGGCGAAGTCCTGCAGATGCGTGCGGTTCGTGGTGCCGACTTCGACCAGCTTGCAGCCGGCGGCGCGCATCAGTTCCGGCAGCCGGAACGCACCGCCGATCTCGACCAGTTCGCCGCGCGAGACGATCACTTCGCGCCGGCTGCTGAGCGCGCCGAGCAGCAGCAGCAGGGCGGCCGCGTTGTTGTTCACCACCGTGGCGCCAGCGGCGCCGGTCAGCCGCTGGAGCAACGCCTCGACGTGCGTGTCGCGGTCGCCGCGTTGGCCCAGGGCCAGGTCGTACTCGAGATTGGTGGCGCCGCTTGCAACCCGGTGGATCGCATCCAGCGCCTGCGCGGGCAGCGGCGCGCGGCCGAGGTTGGTGTGCAGCACCGTGCCGGTCAGGTTGTGGACCGCGCGCATCGACGGTTGCGACCATTCGTGCAGTTGGGCGGTGATGGCTGCGAGCAGCGTTGCGCTGACCGCGTCGTTGGTGTTGGCCGCACCGCCCGTGTTCGGCGTATCGGCCGTGCCGGGCGCGGTCGCGGCATCGACCGAAGGAAGCGCATCCCCTGCATGGGCTGATCTTCCAGCAGCGTGGCTCAGACGACAGCGGGATGCTTCGGCCGCTGCCGCCGTGTCGACGAAATGTGCGTGTCCATTGGTTGCGGTGGATTCGTCACGCTTGGCATCCGTCGCACCGACCGCCCTGGCGACGCCAACGATGCGCTGCTGTGCCAACGCTGCACGCACCGCTTCCCGCACCAGCGGCCGGCCGTGGCAGGTCACAAGCGCCACGACGGCTGGCCAGCCGAGCACCTTGTCGACGCTCGGGGGCCGCATCGATGCAGGTGCAGCCGCGCTCATCGCTGCAGCCGGCGGCTGGTTGCCGGCCCGCCGATCGCGCTACGCCCCGCTGATGCGTCGCAGGATCTCCGGCAACGCCGCATCGGCCAACGCACGCAGCTCGTCGTCCGTGCGGTCCTGGATCGGATGCGCGACGAACACCATCGCCGGGTCGAACCCGAGCGATTTCGATTGCAGCGCAGCCGCCTGCACGAATTCGGTCGAAGCAACGCCGACCCCTGCCACACCCCGACTTTCGAGCTCCGCGATGTCATGCATACAGCACGACGTGCAGGACCCTCAGTCGGCCAGGCCTTCCACCACGACTTGGCATTCGGCCGCGATCTGCTGGCGCAGTGCGGTCGGTGCGGGCCGTGTGAACGTGGGTTTTCGATAGCGCTTGACTTCAATGCCCTGGCCTTGCAATTGCTCGGCGATGCGGTCCAGGAACACGTTGCCGCGCGCCTTGGAGATGTCGAGGATGCCGACGGTGGCGCCTTGCAATGTGGCCGGTCGCTCGGCAAGCGGACGTGCGGCCGTGCTGCGTTCGGACGTCGGGTCCAGCAACACGATCGGCTCGGTGGGGTTCATGGCATTCATGCTTCGTTGATCTCCTTTGTGACAGGGGTCGAGCCGGTCGGACCCGATGCGGCCCAACCGGCAATCACCGCAGAAAACAGGCCCGCGCTGCCGCCCGCGCGCACGATCAGCAAGCCACCCGGGCGGAACTTCGCAACCGTCTGGCCGACCATGCTTGCGGGCAATCCTTCGGCCACGCCGCCCGCGCCCGCGATCATCGCATCGGCCGGGGTGCGCAGCAGTTGCTCGAGTTCGTCGCGCAGTCGGGCTTTCGACCAACCGGCCTGCGTGAACACGCGGCAGTGTTCGGGCGACACCACCAGCAACGCATCACCGGCCTGCGCGAGCTTCGGATGATCGACCGCGCGCAGGCACATCGCGAAGCTTTTGGCGAGCGACTCGGGCGTGCGTGATTTCTGGTCGACGATGCCCTGCACGCCTTCGCCGGCGAACAAGGTGACGGTGGATGCATCGGCTGCGAAGCCACGTTCGACCGCCAGCGTCTCCCATTCGTCGCAGGCGTTTTCGGCAAAGCAGAACGTGTATTTGCCGGGGTTGCCGAGCGTGGAGCGGTCGAGCTCACCGGGCCGGCCGCCGCCGACGTTGCGCACGATGAGCTGCAATGCGCGGCCGATCGACGCATTCGCGCGGTGGCCCTGGCCCAGTGCATTGCCGCCGCTGTTCAGCCCGATGCGCGGCGCGATCGGTCCGTTCACGATCACGACCGGGCCGGCAAACATCGTGGTGCACAGCACGCCGTGCAGGCCGAACTCGTCGATCAATGCGGCCTCGACCGCGGCCAGCACGACGGGCAGGTATTCGGGCTTGCAGCCGGCCATCACCGCATTCACCGCGACCTTCTCGACTGTGCACGGCACGAGGTCCGGCGGCATCGGGCCGAGCACTTCGTCGGGTCGGCGCGTGGTGCCTTGGCGCAGCATGCGCAGCACGCGCTCGGGCGTGGGCGGCACCACCGGCAGGCCGTCGGTCCAGCCGCGCGCATAGCAGGCTTCGATCGGGTCTTCGTCGTCGCCGATCCCGATCCGGCGCGCTTGCAGGCCGTGATCGCCAAAGCGCAGCTCGAGCTTTTCGGCCACGCCAGGGTCGAGCGTTTTCGATGCGCAACCGGGGCGCAGTTCGGGCAGCGCAGCGCCCAGGTCAGGATGGCCCGTGATGCGCTGCCAGTCGCCGCGATGCCAGCCGTAGGTGCGCTCGACCTCCGCGCCGTCCTTCATCCGGATCAGCGTCGGCACGAATTCGACCTGCAATCGATAGGACCGTTCGAGCGTGTCGTCGTGCTGCATGCCGGACACACCTTGCGCATACGGCTCGTCGCCCTGCACATAGACCACCAACGGTTGGCCGGACCCGTCCAGTTCGTGCAGCAGCGGCTCGACCAGCATGCAGGTCGGGCAGTCGCGCTTGGCGATCACGATCAGGCCATCGGGCAGCGGATTCATCGGGGTTCGGGGTTTGGGCATTCAAGTGAAGTGCAACGCGTTCGAGCTTGCATCCGCGCGGCCGGCGATGCTGTCCAGTCAGCGACAACCGCACGCGTGCAACCCGCGTGCGGTTGGACCCACGATACTCGATGGCCCCACCATTGCACAACACCAGGAGACCCCGATGATCGTCGTCCACCACCTGAACGATTCGCGTTCGCAACGCGTGTTGTGGCTGCTCGAAGAGCTCGAGTTGCCCTACGAGATCAAGCAATATCGGCGCGACGAGAAGACGCGCCTCGCACCGCCCGAGTTGAAGGCCGTGCATCCGCTGGGCAAGTCGCCGGTGCTTGAGGACGATGGCCGCATCGTGATCGAGTCCGGTGCGATTCTGGACTATGTGATTCGTCGCCACGGCAATGGCCGGCTCGAGCCGAAGCGCGGCAGCGACGAATTCGAGGCCTACAACCAATGGCTGCATTACGCGGAAGGCTCGGCGATGCTGCCGCTGATGCTGCGGCTCTACGTAGGTCGGCTCGGCGAAGAAGCCGGTGCGCCGCTGAAACCCCGCATCGACAGCGAGATCGCGAATCACCTGGGCTATGTCGACCAGGCGTTGAAGGGCCGCGAGTGGTTGGTCGGCCATGACCTGACGGGCGCCGACATCCAGATGAGCTTCGTCGGCGAGGCCGCACGCGGCGCGCGGACGCAACACCCGAACCTGAACGCCTGGGTGCAGCGCTTTCAGGCGCGGCCTGCATACCAGCGCGCATTGAAGCGCGGTGGACCCTACGCATTTGCGGGCTGAGGAATTGGCGGATGATGGCGTGCCTGTCGCAACAGGCACAGCGCCTGCTGCGACGGCGGCGATCGGTCGCACGCGAGTCAGCGGATCGCTGTGTTTTTTTCTCCCAGTTGCATGGCGTTGGTCGTTCAACCGATCGATCGATGCATTCGTTCACTCCCTCAATCCACGAAAGAGACCTTTCATGAGCAGCACAAGACGCGTATTCCTCTCCACCGCCGCCATCGCGGGGTGCGCCACGATTTGCGGCACGGCGTTCGCCGCCACGGGCGGTGCGATGGTCGATGAAAACGATCCGCAGGCCAAAGCGCTCGGCTACGTGACCGATGCGACCAAGGTCGATCCGGCGAAGTATCCGAAGTACGAAAAAGGCCAGCACTGCGCGAACTGCGCGTTGTTCCAAGGCAAGGAAAGCGACCCGGCCGCACCGTGCGCATTGTTCGGGGGCAAGCAGGTGGCCGGCCCGGGCTGGTGCAGCGCCTGGTCGAAGAAGGCCTGAGGTCGTTCGGGTTCTCGCAGCCGGTGCGCCGCCGACGTGGTCGCAGCACCGTCGATCAACCCGGTTGCTCGATGAAGCCGAAAAAGGACTTGGCCTTCAAGGGCAACAAGCAATCGTTGCCCACCAAACTTTGCGTGCAGTGCAATCGCCCGATGACCTGGCGCAAACGCTGGGCGGCGAATTGGGATGAGGTCAAGTATTGCTCGGATGCTTGTCGGGCAGCGCGGACGGCGGTGAAGGGCTGAGCAACGGCACGATGTTCTGCGGGGCTCGCACATGCGTCACGGCTTTCGCACCGGCCAGTCGGCTGCCTGAAGGCCAATTAAAATTCGGCGATCAAACCGTCTCGGATCACAGCATGGTTGGGTTGGATTCGTGGCCGCTCGGGAGATGCAGAATGCAGGCATTCGTCGGCTCGAAATCATCGATGAAGCCGCACGAAGCTCGATCGGTGCATCGACCACGACCGAGGCCGATGTTCGTTGGCATGCAATCGCTGGAACCCCTGATCGACCGATTCACGGTGACTTCGATGTGAATCCGAATGCTGCCTCGTCGACGGCCAAGCAGGAGCTTTCCGAAGTTGCGTGGTGATCTCGAGCGGGTGCGCCGAGCTGCCGATCGTCGTGCACCTGACGATCCACCTGCCAGCGGTGCGATGTGAATCCGCATACGGCTTGCAAAAGCCCGCTTGCGATGCGTGTCGTTGACCGTCGTCGAGCGCGGCATCCACGTGGTTTGATCCGCGATGCCATCCGGATTGGCCGCTCTCCAGCCGACACTGCTACGCTGGCGCGCCATGAGCACGACCAACGCTTCCGCCACCTCGACCGATCCCCGCCGCGATGCGCGGGCCATCGGCTCCCGTGCCCCTTATGTCCCGCAGATCCGCCTCTACCAGGACTGGCTGGGCGAGCAGCGCGGCCTGCGCTTCGCCAACTACGACGCGCTGTGGCGCTGGTCGGTGACGGACCTCGACGCGTTCTGGCAAAGCATCTGGGACTACTTCGACCTGCAGTCGCCGACGCCGCACGCGTGCCGTGCTGGCCGAAGCGCGGATGCCCGGCGCGACGTGGTTCGAGGGCGCGCAGGTCAACTATGCGCAGCAGGTGTTCCGCCATGTCGACGCCGGCGCATGCCGCCGGGCTGCCGGCGATCGTCAGCCGCAACGAGAAGCGGCGCAGCACCGCGAGCTGTGCTGGCCCGAGCTGCGCCGGCAGGTCGCGTCGCTGGCGCTGCATCTGCGGGCGCAGGGCGTGCAGCCCGGCGACCGCGTCGCGGCCTACCTGCCCAACATCCCGGAGGCGATGGTCGCGTTTCTGGCGGCGGCCAGCATCGGCGGCGTCTGGAGCATCTGCGCGCCCGACATGGGCACGAACGCGGTGCTCGACCGCTTCAAGCAGATCGAGCCCAAGGTGCTGATCGCCTGCGACGGCGTGCACTACGGCGGCCGCGATCTCGACCGCACCGGCGGTGGTCGCCGAGCTGCGCGCGGCGCTGCCGACGGTGCGGCATGTGATCCTGCTGCGGCAACCTGGACGCTACGAACAACGATAGCTGGGTGCCGGCACGATTTCGACGGGCGCTTGCGGCCGAAACGACGCCGCAAACGCACGCCTTCGAGCCGCTGCTGGCTGCCGTTCGACCATCCGCTCTGGATCGTCTATTCCAGCGGCACCACCGGCCTGCCCAAGCCGATCGTGCATGGCCACGGCGGCACGTCATCGTGGCCTGCGCGCTGGGCGCGCTGCACAACGACATCGGCTGCAGCTACGACGCCAACACGTTCGGCGAGCGCTATCACTGGTACAGCTCCACCGGCTGGGTCATGTGGAACGCCAGGTCTGCCGGCCTGCTGCGCGGCACCACCTGCTGCATCTTCGACGGCAACCCGGCCGCGCGCCGAGCGACAGGACCAGCCCGACTGGACCACGCTGTGGCGCTTCGCGGCCGAGACCGGCGTGACCTTCTTCGGCGCCGGCGCGGCGTTCTTCGCCAACTGCATGAAGGCCGGTGTCGACTCGCCGCCTGCGGCGACCTGTCGCCGCGTGCGCGCGCTCGGCACGCACCGGCTCGCCGCTCGCGCCGACGTGCAGCACTGGGGCACCGCAGCAGTTCGCAGCCGCAGTCGGCACGCGCAGGAGACATCTGGTGGTGCAACATCTCCGGCGGCACCGACTTCGCCGGCGCCTTCATCGGCGGCAACCGCGAGCTGCCGCAGGTGCCGGGCGAGATGCAGTGCCGCCTGCTCGGCTGCGCGGTCGAGGCCTGGAACGAGCAGGGCGAGCCGGTGATCGACGAGGTCGGCGAGCTGGTCTGCACCGCAGCCGATGCCGTCGATGCCGCTGTACTTCTGGGACGACGCGGGCAACGCAGCGCTATCTGTCGAGCTACTTCGACATGTACCCGCGGCGTCTGGCGCCACGGCGACTGGCTCAAGGTCACGCCGGACGGCGGCTGCATCATCTACGGCCGCAGCGACGCCACCATCAACCGCCATGGCCTGCGCATGGGCACCAGCGAGCTGTATTCAGCGCGGTCGAGGCGCTGCCCGAGGTGCTGGACTCGATGGTGGTCGACCTCGAATACCTCGGCCGCGAAAGCTACATGCCGCTGTTCGTCGTGCTGCGCGAGGGCGTGACGCTGGACGCACGCGATGCAGCGGCAGATCAACGACGCGATCAAGACCGCGCTGTCGCCGCGCTTCGTGCCGGACGAGATCTTCCAGGTCGCCGAGATTCCGCGCACGCTCTCCGGCAAGAAGCAGGAGCTGCCGATCAAGAAGCTGCTGCTCGGCCAGCCGATCGAGAAGGTCGTCAACCGGGACGCGATGGCCAATCCGGGCTGCCTGGACTGGTATGTCGCGTTCGCCGATCGGCACCTGCAGAAGACGGCTGCTGCCGCAGTGCGCGCCTGAGTGCCCCTCAGAGCTACCAAAATAATAGCTAACAATGCAGTCTCTGCCTGCGACCGCGCACGTTTTGATCACGGATTCAGGTCGTTTCGGCCGGTTCGTGCTGCGCATCGTGCTGACGTTCGGGCTGCTGCTGGCCACGCTGCTGCAGCCTGCCACCGCCGCGCAGGACGAAGGCACGCTGACGATCGGCTCCAAGCGGTTCACCGAGTCCTACGTGCTGGCCGAAATCCTTGCGCAGACCGTGGCACCGCATTTGCAGCGCCGCCCGGCGATCAAGCAGGGCCTGGGCAACACGGCGATCGTCTACGAGGCGCTGCGCTCCGGCGCGATCGACCTTTATCCCGAATACACCGGCACCATCGCCAACGAATGCTGAAGCTGGCGCGCGCCAGACTCGCTCGACGCGATCAACCAGGCGCTTGCGCCGCTCGGGCTGGCCGCGGCCGTGCCGCTCGGCTTCAACGACGGCTACGCGCTGGCGATGCGCGCCGCCGATGCGAAGGCGCGGGGCGTCCGCTCGTTGTCCGATCTGATGCGGCATCCCGAGTTGAAGCTCGGCCTGTCCAACGAATTCATCGGCCGCGCCGACGGCTGGCGCGGGCTGAAGGACCGCTACCCGTTGCCGCAGCAGCCCACCGGTCTCGACCACGGCCTCGCCTACGACGCGCTCGGCAACGGCCAGGTCGACGTGATCGACATCTACACCACCGATGCCAAGATCGACCGGCTCGGTCTGGTGGTGCTCGAAGACGACCGCAAGTACTTTCCGCGCTACGACGCGGTGGTGCTGTACCGCGTCGATGTGCCGCAGCGGTTTCCGAACGCCTGGGCCGCGTTGCAGCAGACGCTGCAGGGCCGCGTCGATGAGGCCGGCATGATCGCGATGAATGCGCGCGCCGAACTCGACGGGGTGGCGTTCGATGTGATTGCAAGGGACTGGTTGCGCAACGCAGCGGCAACGCGGGCGACGCCGGGTGCTTCGGGCGTGCTTTCAGCAGTTGGGTCGAAGGGGGCGGTCGTTGCTGCAAGTGCTGGTACGGGTGCGGGTGCAGGACCGGAACTGGAACTGGAACAACGGCGGGTGTGGAAACGGGAACGGCCGGTGTCGAATCACCGAAGGTCGGTGGCGCAGCGCGTATCGCCGCAGCGGGTGCGGCGCCGGCCGCATCCCCACGCGCGACCCGTCCGCTCGCGGCTTCTGGGGCAAGCTGTTCGGACCGGACCTGGCGCGATTGACCTGGCAACACCTGATGTTGGTCGTGGTGTCGGTCGGCTCGGCGGCACTTGTCGCGATCCCGCTGGGCATCGCGGTGTTTCGGCATCCGCGCGCGCGCGCGGTGGTGCTGGGCGCGACCAGCCTGTTGCAAACGGTGCCGTCGCTGGCGATGCTCGCGGTGTTGATCTGGCTGCTGGGCGCGATCGGCACACTGCCGGCGCTGGTCGCGCTGACGCTGTATTCGCTGCTGCCGATTCTGCGCAACACGACGACGTCGCTCGCGGCTGTGCCCAATGGGCTCGTGATGGCGGCTCAGGCGTTGGGCTTGACGCAGCGCCAGCGCATGCGCACGGTGCAACTGCCGCTTGCCTTGCCGACCGTGATCGCCGGGGTGCGCACCGCCACATCGATTGCGATCGGCACCGCGACGATCGCGGCGTTCATCGGCGCAGGCGGCTACGGCGAGCGGATCGTGACCGGTCTTGCGCTGAACGACGGCCAGTTGCTGCTGGCCGGCGCACTGCCCGCCGCGTTGCTCGCCCTGTTCAGTGAGGCGGTGTTCGAACTCGTGGAGCGCTGGCTGGTCTGGCATCCGGCGACTTGAGGCGCACGCTGGGCCGCTGGTTGGTTTCGATGGTCAAACGAATCGCCTGGCTTGAGTGAGCAAGCCGAGATTCGAGGTTGCCATCTGTACGAGCGACAGCTGAGGTTGCCTGACCTTTTCAGGAGGCAAGGTGCCGCGCGTTCTCGGCGGAACAATTGCCTGCGGTCGGCTGCCCCTGTCGCTCAGCTTTGGGGGAGGTCTCAACTCAATGTCTCACCGACCCTTGCAGAAAGAAACCGCCCATTCACCTGTTGCCTGTCGGCCGATCGCGCAGCTTCCTTCGCGTCGACGGGTAGGTATGGATGCAACGGAGGCTCGCCAGCGTCGGCTCTTGGCAGATCCGAAGCATCGACCGGGGGCTTGCACGTCGGAAAGTCTCGAGACGACAGCCAGCTGCGGCGTTCTGACGCAACCCAATCCACGCAATGCGTCGAACATCACTTGCGGGCTTGTGCTTGCGATGCGATAGGATGCGCGTCCGATCCAGCGGTGTTGGTGCGGCGTGGTGCACTTTTCTCGGCTCAGATCGGTTGGGTGCGGCTTCGTGCCCGTCCGGCCGAGCATGGGCAGCACCGGCAAATGCAAGACCACGATGCTCCGCAGGCAGCGGGGGGAGGAAACTTCATTGCCGTCGGCGGCCGCCCTGGACACAAGATCCTCAGCATGGCCGATCGCATGGGTTGCGATGAGTGCAGCACCTGGCTCGGCTTGGCGACGAGCGGGCAGAAATAGCGTTATTCGCCGGAGACGCGCTTGGCAGCCGATCGGGATCATTCAGACTGCACGGACCCATTCGCTGGAAGGGCCAGCGGCATTCCCAAATCAAATAGAAACAAAAAAGCCCTCCAATCGGAGGGCCTTTGCTGCGACCTGGCGTCGCAATCGGCCGGCGAATCGATGAATCGAAACGGCTGGCCGATCCATCACTCAGCAAAAGTCGGGTTAGTAGCCGCGGCCACCACCACCGCCGTAACCCCCGCCGCCACCGCCGCTGCGGCCACCACCACCACCGCCGTAACCCCCACCGCCACCGCCGCTGCTGCCACCACCACCGTAGCCGCCGCCACCGCCGCCATAGCCACCGCCACCACCGCTGCGCGGGGGACGTGCTTCCATCGGACGAGCTTCATTGACGACCAGACCGCGGCCTCCGAAGGACTGGCCGTTCATACCGCCGATGGCGGCTTGCGCTTCGGCATCGCTGCCCATTTCGACAAAGCCGAAGCCTTTGGAGCGACCGGTGTCGCGTTCCATCATGACCTTGGCACTGGCGACCGATCCGTACTGGCTGAATGCCTGTTGCAGATCTTCGTCGCGGAACGAGTACGGCAAATTGCCTACGTAAAGTTTACTGCCCATCTGTGGGACTCCTGAAAAAACAAAGAAGCGATGGAGTCCAATTGAGCGCTATCCACAAACCATTCATTAGGGACGACTGAATTCAAAGACGCGAAACTGAAGCTGGCACCGCGAAACACGCACAGTCAAAAAAAGCTTCTTAGCCGTGCCCCGCCATTATGCGCGAATCCGCCGCTTTCAGGGGAACCCACCGACAGAACTTTCGATCGGGATTTGCCCCAATAGCGCATCGGCATCGCGATGCGGTGGGCATGGATTTTTGGTGCGGTCGATAAAATTGAGTATCTCATCAAGTTTGACCAGCAAATGGTGGGCCGAGGATCGGTGTCCGATGGCGCATACGCCTACGTTCGTCTGGATGACTTGGTCTCAAGCGGCATGAGCCACGCCAGTGTGGTGTGGCCCAGCGGTCCTCGCGATGACAAACGATCTTCAAACCGCATGAGCGGGCGCGGCGCGGCGCAAACTTCAACCACGAACAGAAGCCCATCATGATTTATCCCCGTTGTTTTGATGTGATCGTGGTGGGCGGCGGTCACGCCGGCACCGAAGCTGCGCTGGCGGCGGCGCGGATGGGCGCCAACACCTTGTTGTTGTCTCACAATCTGGAGACGCTGGGTCAGATGAGTTGCAACCCGTCGATCGGAGGCATTGGCAAAGGCCATTTGGTCAAAGAGATCGACGCGCTTGGGGGCGCCATGGGGTTGGCCACCGACGAGGCCGGTATCCAGTTCCGGATTTTGAATGCATCCAAGGGGCCTGCGGTTCGCGCCACGCGCGCGCAGGCCGATCGCGTGCTTTATCGCGCAGCCATTCGCAAGCGCCTCGAAACGCAAGCGAAGCTTTGTTTGTTCCAACAGGCCGTCGACGATCTGTTGGTCGTGGGCGACCACGTGCGCGGCGTGGTGACGCAGTCCGGCATCGAGTTTCATGCGCAGGCGGTGGTGCTGACCGCCGGGACGTTCCTGAACGGCAAGATCCATGTGGGTCTGGCCAATCACTCGGCGGGCCGGGCGGGCGATCCGTCGGCGGTGACGTTGTCGGCTCGATTGAAAGAGCTGCGGTTGCCCCAGGGTCGACTCAAGACAGGCACGCCGCCTCGTCTGGACGGGCGCAGCATCGACTTTTCGCGCTGCATTGAACAGCCGGGCGACGGAATGCCGGGCGGCGCCATGGCAACCATGCCGGTGTTCAGCTTCATGGGCGACGCAAGCATGCACCCGAGCCAGTTGCCGTGCTGGATCACGCAGACCAACGCCCACACCCACGACATCATCCGCAGCGGGTTCGATCGCAGTCCGATGTTCACCGGCAAGATCGAAGGGGTGGGCCCGCGGTATTGCCCAAGTGTGGAAGACAAAGTCAACCGCTTTGCAGGCAAGGACAGCCATCAGATTTTCCTGGAGCCGGAAGGCTTGACCACACAAGAGTTCTATCCCAACGGCATCAGCACGAGCCTGCCGTTCGATGTGCAATACGCGTTGGTGCGATCGATTGCCGGATTGGAGAACGCGCACATCGTACGGCCGGGTTACGCGATCGAGTACGACTTCTTCGATCCGCGCGGGCTGAAGTCCAGCTTCGAGACGAAGTCGATCGGTGGCTTGTTCTTTGCCGGTCAGATCAACGGCACCACCGGCTACGAGGAGGCGGCGGCGCAAGGGTTGCACGCCGGCATCAATGCCGTGCTGCGCACTCGCGGCGAGCCCTGCTGGGTTCCGAAACGCGACCAAGCCTACCTTGGTGTGTTGGTCGATGACCTTGTCACCCAGGGCGTGACGGAGCCCTATCGGATGTTCACGAGCCGCGCAGAGTTCCGGTTGCAACTGCGCGAGGACAACGCCGATGCCCGACTGACCGAACAGGGCAGAGCGCTCGGGCTGATCGGCGATGTCCAGTGGGATCGGTTCAGTCGGAAGCGCGACGCTGTTTCACGTGAAACAGCACGGCTTGCATCGACTTGGGTGTCCCCGCGAACGACCGATCCGGAGCTGCTGAACTTGGTTCTTGGACGTTCGATCGAGCGCGAATACAGCTTGGGCGAGTTGTTGAAACGCCCGGGCGTCAAATACGAAGCTCTGCAGTCGCTGCTGCCGTTGACCAAACAGGACGACAGCAATGTTTCACGTGAAACACTCGGCGATCTGTACCCCGAAGTCGTGGAGCAGCTGGAGATATCTGCAAAGTATGCGGGCTATGTCCATCGTCAAAACGATGAAGTCGCACGCACGGCACGCTTCGAAGAACTGGCGCTGCCTGGCGGATTCGACTATTCGCAAGTCGCCTCCATCAGCTATGAAGCGCGGCAAACGCTGCAGAAGCACCAGCCACAAACGATTGGCCAAGCGGCACGGATACCCGGAGTCACTCCGGCAACCGTATCGCTGTTATTGGTGCATTTGCGGCGCAGAGGCGGGCTGACCGCCATCGGGGATTTGCGCAAAAGCGCGATGCGCGAAACCGGCTCTGCCGTGGGCCGAAGTGGTTGACGGCCGCGGCCTGCTTGCTCAGGCGGCCGCCACATTGGGGTTGTCGCTGAACGATCAAGCGGCGGAGCGTTTGGTGCAGTACGTTGCGCTGCTGCAAAAATGGAATCGCGTCTACAACCTGACGGCTGTTCGTGAGGAGCAGGCCATCCTGTCACATCATCTGTTCGACTGCCTCGCGGTGGTCCGGCCGGCGCTGAAAAAATTGGGTTTGTTGGGTGTTGAACGCACTGGTCAATCGCCCGCCGCTTCGGTTCTGGACGTCGGTGCTGGTGCCGGGCTGCCCGGTTTGGTGCTGGCGGTATGCGAACCCAGGTTGTCCGTCTGCTGCATTGACGCGGTGCAGAAAAAGACCGCCTTCGTTCGCCACGCCATTGATCAATTGAAGCTCGAAAATCTTCGGGTCGTTCACGGCCGAGTAGAGCATCTCCACTCGAACCAGCCAGATGCCAAGTTCGCGCTGATCACTGCCAGGGCGTTTTCTTCGCTCACCCAGCTGGTGACGATGACCCAGCCGTTGCTGGCCAAAGGCGGCTGCTGGATGGCAATGAAGGCCAAACAACTCAATTCGGAGATCGCCGATTTGCCGAACGACGTGGAAATGTTTCACGTGGAACCCATCGCAGTGCCAATGCTGAATGCAGAACGGTGCCTGGTATGGATGCGTCCTCCAGTGACGGCGACTTGATTCGTTGAGGGTGCATCTTCGCCAAACTTGGTCGTTGCACGGCCAACGTAAACTCGACTGCAATCACCGATCACCCGTCCGAATGAATTCAGCGCCGCGTCCAAAAGCAAACTCCTCCTGCACGATCGGAGTCGCCTGATGCCGCGAATCTTCTGCGTGGCAAACCAAAAAGGCGGCGTCGGCAAGACCACCACTGCAGTCAACTTGGCCGCTGGTTTGGCCAAACTGGGCAAGCGCGTGTTGTTGATCGATCTCGATCCGCAAGGCAACGCGACGATGGGGTCGGGCATTGACAAACGTGCGCTTGAGTCGTCCATCTACGACGTGTTGCTCGAATCGACCACACTGACCGAGGCTCGCTTGCACAGTGAAGCAGGTGGTTACGACGTGGTGGGCGCCAACCGCGACTTGGCCGGTGCTGAGCTGGAACTCGTCGACGTGCCCCGTCGAGAGGCGCGATTGCGCGTTGCCGTGCGCGCCGAGACGCGTGAAGACGACTTCGTCTTGATCGACTGTCCGCCTGCGCTTTCGTTGCTCACGCTCAATGGCTTGTGTTCGGCGCACGGGGTGATCGTTCCCATGCAATGCGAATACTTCGCGCTGGAGGGCTTGACCGACTTGGTCAACACCATCAAGCAGGTGCACGCGCGCATGAACCCCGACCTTAAGCTGATCGGTCTGCTGCGCGTCATGTTCGATCCGCGCATCACGCTGCAGCAGCAGGTCAGCGAGCAACTCAAAACGCATTTTGGGAACAAGGTGTTCGACACGGTGATCCCGCGCAACGTGCGCTTGGCCGAAGCGCCAAGCTACGGGTTGCCCGGCCTTGTGTTCGATCCGTCGGCCAAAGGCAGCCAGTCGTTTTTGACCTTCGCGCAAGAGCTGATCGACCGCGGTGACCTGCTTTGAGCGGGCCACTGCGCTCGTATCCGCCGAAGAACACGACGCTGCCGCCTCCATAACACGTGAAATCCGCATGGCCACTTTAAAAAAATCCAAAGGCCTCGGGCGTGGCCTGGACGCGCTGCTGGGTCCACGCAACGAACAGCCGTTCCAGCAAGGCGACGACATGACGCACGCGGAGAGCGCGCCCACTGTGCTGCCGATCGACCGGATGGTGGCCGGCGCTTACCAACCGCGATCGCAGATGGACGAAGGTGCTTTGTACGAACTGGCCGAGAGCATCAAAGCCCAGGGGGTGTTGCAGCCCGTTTTGGTGCGGTCGTTGCACGACGGGCCGAATCAAGGCAAGTACGAAATCCTCGCAGGGGAGCGGCGGTTCCGCGCCGCCGGTCTGGCGGGCCTGAGCGAAATACCGGTGCTGGTACGCAACGTCTCGGACGAGGCGGCGGCGGCCATCGGACTGATCGAAAACATCCAGCGGGAGGACCTGAATCCGCTGGAACAGGCGTTGGGCCTGCAGCGGCTTGTCGCCGAATTCGGCCACACACACGAGCAGGCCGCTCAGGCCGTCGGTCGTTCGCGCAGCGCGACCAGCAACCTGCTGCGCCTGCTGCAACTGACGGAGCCGGTGCAGACGATGTTGGAAGGCCGGCGACCTGGAGATGGGTCATGCGCGCGCGCTGCTCGGCCTGAAGCACGCGCAGCAGATCGTCGCGGCCAACCAGATCGCCTCGAAAAAGATGACGGTGCGCGAAGCCCAGAGCCTGGTCAAAAAGTGGGCGTCGAGTCCGATCCCGGCTGCCACGCACACGCCCGGAAAAGAGAAGTCGAGCGATTTAAAGCGCGTTGAAGAATCGCTCTCCGATTTGCTGGCCGCCGACGTGCAAATCCACATCAAAAAGCGCGTCAAGCGCGGGGGTCGGATGCAGGAAATGGGCGAAGTCTTGATTCAATTTCGGATCACTTGAAGAACTGAATGGATTGATCGAAAGGCTGTCGCCCGGCGTGGTGCGTTGACCGCCTGCTGTCATCAAGGCAGCGGTTGTCACCCATCCTGCCGGCCGCATCGTCGGATCCGTTGCAAGCTCAAATGCAAAACGGTTTTCGATCGACTCGCTTATTGCACATGGGGAGGTTGTTCACCTGCTCAGCGTCACGCCTCCGAGCACCACCCAACGTGCGCTTAGAGCCCGTTTGAAAATTGCCGCCACCTGTGGTGTAACTGCAGGATGTGGACCAAAAAGCACCGAGAGCGGCAGACGAGGATCGAGCGCAAGACCAAGCGCTACCCGAGCGATCTGACTGATGTGGAATGGGCGGCAATCCAGCCGCTGTTGCCTGCGCCTGCGCGACGCGGCAGGCGCCGGCGGTGCGATATGCGCGAGGTTATCAATGCGCTGCGCTATTTTGTGCGCGCAGGCTGCGGCTGGCGGATGCTGCCGGTGCATTTTGGGCCCTGGCAGACCATCTACTGGTGGTTTCGCCGTCTCATGAGGCGCATGCTGTTTGCCACGCTGCACGACGTGACGCTCATGCTCGACCGCGAGCAGGAGGGCCGCACGCCTTGTCCAAGTGCTGGCGTCCTCGACAGCCAGAGCATCAAAGCGCCACAAGCCAAGGACCGAGGGTATGACGCAGCCAAGAAGATCGCGGGCCGCAAACGCCACATCGCGGTCGACACTGCGGGGCGGCTTCTGATGGTCAACCTCACAGCGGCCGACATCGCTGACAGCACGGGTGCTTTGCCGGTTCTCGAAGCGCTCAAGAAACGCTGGCCGGGCGTCAAGCACTTCTTTGCCGACGGCGCCTACGACCGACTCGCCTTGATGGACAAGGCGCAGATGCTGGACTTCACGGTGCAGGTCGTGCGACGCCATGAAGGACAAGTCGGCTTCCAGTGCTGCCCAGGCGTTGGGTAGTGGAGAGGACCTTCGGCTGGATGATTCGCCACCGTCGCCTGGTGCGCGACTACGAGCAGCGGCTCGACGTCTCGGAGGCCATCGTCCACATTGCCCTGGGCAGCCTCATGCTGCGTCGGCTATGCCTGTAGCGCTGTTTCCAAACGGGCTCTTATAAAAAACCTCCCGAAGGAGGTTTCTTCAGCGAGCCGTGAACTGAAGATCGCCTTTACTGGCCGACTTTAAGCACACCGCCGCGACCCAGGCCGCCCTTGACCT
>CAWAQL010000003.1:0-125178 GCA_963784295.1 uncultured beta proteobacterium | reverse complement strand
CCGCTCCAGCAGGTGCATCAGTGACTGCGTGAAGTAGCCCGCGCGTGAAATCGTTCGCGCCGCCGTTGCCCTCCGTCTTGCCGATCAGCGCGACGATGCGTGCGGGATCGACCGTGCCGGCCTCGATCAGGGCCTTCAGCTCGGACACGTCGTTCGGGGCCGCCATCGCGACCTTGTGCACGCCGACCTTCACTCGCGTCTCCTCACTCTGCGCCGAACGGCTGTCCCGATCGCGGCCGGCAGGCGGGCCGCGCGGCCGATCCCGGCGAGCCCGATCAGGGCCAGCACGTAGGGCATCATCTGCACGACGTAGGAGGAGACCGGCAAGCCCCAGCCTTGCACGCGCAACGGCAGCGCCTCTGCCGCGCCGAACAGCAGGCAGGCGGCGAGCGTGCCGAGCGGCATCCAGCGGCCGACGATGATGGCGGCGAGCGCCATGAAGCCGCGCCCTGCCGGTCATGCCATCCGTGAAGGTGCCGACCTGCTGCAGCGACAGCACCGCGCCGCCGAGGCCCGCGATAGCGCCGCCCGCCGAGGATCGCCGCCATGCGCACCCGGATCGGATCGGAGCCGGCCGCGAAGACGGCGAGCCGGGTTCTCGCCGCTCGCGCCGCAGCAGCAGCCCGGCGCGGCTGCGGCGACAGGAACACCGAGACGGCGACGACGGCGAGGAACGCGAGATATGTCAGCGGCGGCTGGCTGAACAGCAGCGGACCGATGACTGGCATGTCGGCGAGGAACGGCACCGGCCACGGCTCCAGCATCGGCATGCGGATCACAGGCGCGCGACCGCCGCCGAACAGCGTCCGCAAGAAGATAGCTGGTGAGCCCGAGCGCCAGCATGTTGACGGCGAGGCCCGGTGACCATGTGCTCGGTGTCGAAGCGCGTGGTCGCGACCGCCACGATCAGCGCCGAACAGCATGCCCGCCGAGACGCGCGGCCAGCAAGCCCGACCGCGACGCTGCCGGATAGCCATGTCGCCGACCACGCCCGGAAGGCGCCGGCCAGCATCATGCCTTCGATCGCCGACCGCGAAGGTGCCGGCCGCGCTCGGACAGGATGCCGCCGAGCGCGGCCAGCAGCAGCGGCGTCGCGATGCGCACGGCTGGCGGCGAGGAAATCGAGCAGGACGGCGCCGCGTCCATCGTAGCCCTCTCCTTGCGCCGCGCGGCCCATGCGCGCACAGCACGAAGATCATGGTCAGCCCCTGGATGACGAGCACGAGCGAGGACGGGCACGCCGACCTGGCGCTGCATCGAGAGCGCGCCAGCTTCCAGAAAGCCGAAGAACAGCGCCGGCGGGCAGGACGCACAGCGGGTTGAGCGCCGCGAGCAGCGCGATCGCCGACCGCCTTGAAGCCGAAGCCGGTCGAGAAGCCCTCGATCAGCCGGTAGTGCACGCCCAGCACTTCGATCGCGCCGGCGAGGCCGGCCAGCGCCGCCGCGTGACCACATCAGGCCGAACACGGCGCGGGCCGCGGCGAGATGCCGGCATAGTGCGCGGCCTGCGCGCTCGCGCCCACGCACGCCGCCAGCGAAAGCCGAGGTCGGTGCGCCAGAGCAGAACGATGCGCGCGCGATGGCCAGCGACCACCGCGATGCACGATGCCGACATGCAAGTCGGTGCCGGGCGACAAGCTTCGGCAGCCAGCGCTGCTCGCGTCGAATAGCGGCGTCTGCGGGAAGCCCGCACCGTCTTCGCCCATGCGCGCCGTGCAGCGACTTCGGCGACGAGCAGCAGAGCGACGAAGTTCAGCAGCAGCGTCACGAGCACTTCGTGCACGCCGCGCAGCAGCCGGATCGCTGCGGCGATCGCCGCCCAGGCGGCGCCGCCGGACTCGCCGGCGACGAGCGCGGCGGGCAGCAGCGGCGCCAAGCGCGGCAGCGCCGCCGCGAACAAGGGCGACGCAGGATGCGGCCAGCCCGCCGATCGCGATCTGCCCTTCGGCGCCGATGTTGATGACGTTGCCGCGAAAGCAGAGCGCGACGCCGACGCGCACAGCATATAAGGCGTCGGTCTTGTTCAGGCCGACGATCACGCGGTCCCAGCTGCCGAACGCGCCCAGCACGATCAGGTTGGTAGGCCAGCCAGCGGGTTCTTGCCCGCCAGCAGGATCAGCATGCGCGGTGACGGCCGAGCGCCAGCAGCACCGACAGAAGCCGCGCCGCGCCAGCGGCGTGCGGACGGCGGGCCGCCGAAGCGGCACGCGCAGGGCTTCGTGCCGTCGTGCGGGACGAGGGCCGGCGTGCGGCGTCATGCGACCACTTCCTCGGCGTGCATCGCCCGCCCGCCATGGCAGGCCGACTGCGATTCAACGTCGGCCGCGGCCGGCCATGACGCCAACGATGCGGCCCTCGGACAGCACACCGACGCGGTCGCCGACTGCGAGCACTTCCTCGAGTTCGGACGAGATGTAGAGCACCGCCGCCTCGGATCCCGCAGTGCGCAGGATGGCTGTCGATGCACGAACCGCGTCGCGCCGGGATCGAGGCCCCAGGTCGGCTGGAAGGCGATCAGCACGCGCGGGCTCGCGCCCGATCTCGCGCGCCAGCACCATTTTCTGCTGGTTGCCGCCGGAGAGCGTGCGCGCCGGCGGCGTCGGCGCAGCGGCACGCACATCGAACGCGCTATGTGGTCGTTCAGCCAGACGCGCGCGGACGCCGCGGCCATCGAGCCAGCCGACCAGCGAGAACGGCGCGCCTGCCGACAGTCGCGCAGCACCAGATTGTCGGCGATGCTCATGCCCTGCACGAGGCTCGTGCCCGCCGCGGTCGGCCGGGATGTAGGCGAGCCCGGCGTCGAGCACGCGCGCGCGACGCCGTGGCCGGTGCATGCTCGCCGGCCATCGAGCAGCGATGCGCCCGACGCGCCGGCTGCAGCATGCCGGCGAGCGTGTCGGCACAGTTCGGCCTGGCCGTTGCCGTCGATGCCGGCGAGCGCCAGCATTTCGCCGGCGCGCAGCGTCGAAGCTGGCGCCCTTGAGTCGGCGCATCGCCGCTGCGCGTCATCGGCGTTGCAGATCCTTCGACTTCGAGCCGACACCGGCCCGGAAGCGTCCGCAGCGAGTCGGTGCGGCTGCAACTGCCGCCATCTCGCGGCCGACCATCATGCGGGCGAGCGCCTCGCGCGTCGCGCCTCACGTCGCAGCGTTCTCCGCTCACCGCGCCGTCGCGCAGCACCACGACTCCGTCGCCACCCGCCAGCACCTCGCCGAGCTTGTGCGTGATGAAGACGACGCGACCGGCCTTCGGCCCGAAGCGCTCGCAGAAACGCCGAGCAGTTGCCGCGACTTCGGGCGGCGACAGGATCGAGGTCGGCTCGTCGAGGATCGAGCAGGTCGGCGCCGCCGCAGGATCGCCTTCAGGATCTCGACCCGCTGGCGCCCACCGAGCGCAAGCGTCTCGACCCGGGCCATTCGGGTCGAGTCGAGGCCGTAGCGCCGCGCCGCCTCGCGCACCTGCGTCGCGCCGCCTGGCGCACGTCGAGCCACAAGCCCGGCTGGTCGCCAGCCGAGCAGCACGTTCTCGGCCACCGTCATCGCCTCGACCAGCATGAAATGCTGGTGGATCATGCCGATGCCGGCGCCAGCGCTTCGCGCGGCGACGACGGTCGGTCAGCTCGCGCCCCTTGAACACGATGCCGCCCGCGTCCGGCCGCACCATGCCGAACAGGATCTTCATCAGCGTGCTCTTGCCCGAGCCGTTCTCGCCGAGCAGGCCGACGATCTGCCCAGCCGAACGGTCAGATCGATCGCCGCGTTGGCATGCACCGCGCCGTACGCCTTGGTGATGCCGCGCATCTCGAGCAGCGCGTCGGCGACAGCGCACCGGCGTTCATCACGTTCACTTCCAGCGCGCGGAGCGTCCTGCTGTTACAGACCGCCGCGTGCGTCCTCCTTCGTCACGCTGATCTTCAGTTCGCCCGCGGCGAGCTTCCTCTTGACCGCCTCGACGCGGCGGCCACGTCGGCCGGCACCTCCGGGTTGAAGCTTGCTGTTCGGCGCTGTAGCGCAGGTCGGCGCCCGAGCCGCTGTGCGTCGAAGCCGTAGGTCGATCAGTTCGGGCTTGAGCTGTGCCGGCCTTGGCCGCCTTCGGCAGCGGCCGACATACATCTCGGCCCACTTCTCGATCGATGCGGTCAGCACGTTCTGGGGCGCTGCTGCAACGTGGCCGAAGGAGCGGCCGTTGGCGTAAGACGCCCTTCTCCTTGGCGGCCTGGATGATCCCGCTGCGCCGGCGTTGAGCTTGCCGGAGACGAAATCCGCGCCGCCGGAGATCGAGGCCAGCGCCGCCTCCTTCGCCATCGCCGCGTCTTCCATGTTCTGGATGTAGATGACCTTCACCTCGATGTCGGGCTTGACGCTCTTTGCGCCCTTCCGGAAGCCGCCGACCTGCTGCACCACATTCGGCAGGCCTTCGAGGCCGTTGACCGAGCCGATCTTGCCGGTCTTGCACATTCGCGCGGCAAGCACGCCCATCAGGTAGCCGATCTGGGCGTTGTCGTAATCGACCGACGTGACGTTCTTGCCGGCGCCGCGCGCGGCCCGATCCGACCACGAAGAAGGTCTTGGCGAATTCCGGGCCGACGCGCTGCGCGGCCGACAGGAAGCGGCCCGAATGCCCGATGACCGGGCTGAAGCCGCGGCCGCGCGTAGTCGCGCATCGTCTCGATGTGTCGGCCGGCGGCACGTTCTCCGAATAGGCAGTTTCGCAGCCTTCGCCTTCAGCTTGCCGCAGTCGCGCCGAAGCCGCTCGCATTCCAGCTCTGGTCGTTGATCGAGCCCGGCAGCAGCATCGCGGCCTTGTCTTGCGCCGACGCACCTACAGACGAGAGCATCAGTCCGGTTGCCAGTGCGGCGACCGGAACCACCGAACCGATCCGGACGAACCAGCGGCCGATGGGCGCATTGGAAAGTGGTGATTTCATGTTTGAAACTTTCATAAATGAAGCCGTTGAACAATGCAGCAGCAAGCGGAACTCAATTCGCAATATCCAGGCCAAGATGGCCCATCTCTTGATACATCCACCTGGTCGGATTTACCGACGCACCTCGCGCTGAAAGACTTCGAGGCTGCGCTTTTTGGTGCGGATGAACTCGGGCTCGGTCAACGTCTCCACGGTGCGTGGTCGCGCATCGCGGTAATCGATGACTTCGGCGATGCGCGTCGGACGCTTGGTCAGCAACAGCACATGGTCTGCCAGATACAACGCTTCTTCGAGGTCATGCGACACCAGCACCATCGTGGTACCGGTCTGCATGAACACCTCCTGCAATTTCTCGCGAATGAACAAGGTCATCTCGAAGTCGAGTGCGGAGAACGGTTCGTCCAGAAACAGCACTTCCGGCGCGGGGGCAAGCGCGCGCATGATCGATGCGGTCTGCTGCTGGCCACCCGACAGCTCGTACGGGTAGCGCTTCAGATCGAACTGCACGCCGAACGATGCGATCAACTCCTCGACCCGGCGCCGGACTTCGGCTTTGGGCTTGCCCGCGAGCTTCAGCGGATAGGCGATGTTGTCGATCGTGCGCATCCATGGGAACAATGCTTCGCGGTAGTTCTGAAACACGTAGCCGATCGTGGTGTCTTTGAGCGACTTGCCATCGAACAGCACTTCGCCCGCATCGATCGGCACGAGCCCAGCGACCATGTTGATCAGGGTGCTTTTGCCGCAGCCGTTGGGACCGAAGATGGAAGTGATCCGGTGCTTCGGGACGTCAAGGCTGAAGTCGCTGTAGAGCGGCTGACCGGCAAACGACTTGGACAGGTTGCGAATCGTGATGTGCGTGCCGGGCGGCCCGGGCTGGAATGCTGGTGCAAGCCGTGCAGACGACACGGCTTCGGCGCCGGGCATCCCGTCTTCGCTCATCGACCGCTTCCGTTTATTCAATCTCGGGCTCGCACCATCATGTTGCATGCATCCTTGTATGCAAGATAGCGTGCAATGTTTGTGCCGTTGCTGGAATGCATGGGGTGTTATGCATCTTGTTCGAGCTTGCTGGCCAACGGTGGCTCCCGATCCCGCATGGAAACAGCAGCAACTCAGCCGTTCTGAGTGGCCGTGAACAGCCGCCGCAAATGTTCACCCGACGTCGTCGGTACGTACTTCGCCGGTTCACCTTCGATCAGGCTTGAGATCTCGGCGTCGTGGTTTGGGTTGTGAAAGAACACCAGCGACAGCCGCCGTGCCGCAGCGCCTGCATCGATCGGCGGGTTCACCACGCGGTGCAGCGTCGAGACCCAACGGTCGTTGCTCCAGCGCGCCATCAGGTCACCGATGTTGACGATGAAGGTGTCGGGCACGATCGGCACGTCGACCCACTCTTTTTGCGCATTGCAGACCTGCAAGCCGCCGGGCTTGTCTTCGGTGGCGAGCAGGGTCAGGCTGCCGTAGTCGCTGTGCGCGCCGGCGCGGATCTGGCCGGGCGCAGGTGTTGTGGTCTGCGCGGGGTAGTTGCGCACACGCAGCCGGCTGATGTGATGATCGAGCTTGTCGTCGAAGAAGTTTTCGGGCTTGTCCAGTGCGGTGGCGAAGATGCGCATCACCGTCGCAGCGAGTTCGCCCATCGCACGGTAGTAGCCGCTCCAGGCTTCCTGCAATTGCATCGGCTGCTCGGGCCACAGGTTCGGTGCGAAATGGTTGCCGCCCGCAGCAGCCACCGCCGGGGGCGGCGGATCGACCGGGCCGATCATCAGGCTCTCGTTCAAGTCGCTGCCATACGCATTCGGATCGCGCGACCGCGCCAGCGACTCTTCGTCCAGGCCGATGTAGCCGCGCGTCACGCTCGGCGATGGCCGTGCGACCGCCTGCTTGGTCGCCAGTGGCAGATCGAAGAACGCACGTGCGGTTTCCCGCGTGCGTTCGATCAGCGCGGGATCCACACCATGTCCGCCGATCACCAGAAACCCGATGTCCTTGCAGGCGCGATCGACCGCTGCCGCGACCGCGTGCCGGTCGGCGGCGCTGCCGGTGCGAAACGGTGCGATGTCAATGAGGGGAACGTTGAGCAGTGGCATGGATGTGATCGTTTCAAATGGACGACGCCGTGTGCGCGTTCCGCCTTGGTGCAGCCACCGGCGTCGCCTCAGACCAGCGCATCGCCGCCGTCCACCAGCACGGTGCTGCCGGTCGCAAAGGCGTTGGCCGCGACGAACAAAATGGCCCGCGCGATGTCGGCCGGCTCCGCCACGCGTTGCAGCGGCAGGTGGGCGCGCATGCGATCGAGCTTGGCAGCGCGACCGGCCGCGCCCAGCTTGTCCCACAGGGGCGTGTCGGTGGTGCTGGGCGACACCGTGTTCACGCGCACGACGGGTGCTCGCTCCAACGCCAGGCCCCGCGCGAGCGCTTCGACCGCGGCGTTCAACACGCCTTGCAGCACGGCATCGGCCTTCGGTCGCTGGCTGTAGACGCCCGACACCAAGGTGAGCGAGCCGCCATCGCGAATGCGTGCATGGCGGCCCACGTGATACGCACCCCAGAACTTGTTGTCGGCCGACGCGCGGGCGGCGTCCAGCGGCAGGCTGCGCACCGTACCGGTTTGCGTGGCCGAGCCGGCCAACACCACGTGGTCCCATGGCGGCTGCGCTTCGAAGTAGCTGTGCACCGCGCTGTCGTTGGCAACGTCGAGCACGGCGGATTGCACGCCCGCAGGCAACCGCGCCAGCGCCGCCTGCTGCTTGTGCCTTGAGCGCGACGCGATCGTGACTTGCGCGCCAACGGCGCTGGCCAGCGCAGCGGTCGCTTCGCCGATGCCCGAGCTGCCGCCGATCACCAGCACGCGGGCGCCGTGGAATCCGGGCAGCAGCAAATCCATGGCGAATGACATTTCAGTGCGCCTGCTGCTCACCCAGATAGGCCCGGGCCAGTGCATCGTCGGCCGCGATCTCGGCGGCACTGCCCTGGGCAACGATCCGTCCGTTTTCCATCACGTAGGCACGGTCTGCGAGCGCCAGCGCAAGGCTGGCCATCTGGTCCACGATCACCAAGGTGATGCCGTTTTTGCGCAACGCATCCAGCGCGGCGAACAACTCGGCAATGACCTTGGGTGCAAGGCCCAGCGACGGTTCGTCAAGCAGCAAGATGCGCGGCCGCGACATCAGCGCACGCGCAATCGCCAGCATCTGCTGCTCGCCACCCGACAGCAACCCCGCGCGCTGGTGCAGCCGTTCGCGCAGACGCGGGAAGCGCCGCAGTTGTTCTTCGACCCGGACCTCACGCTCGTCGGGCTGCAGGAACGCACCGAGCCGGATGTTGTCCATGCACGCTGAGCTCGGCAAACACCTGCCGGCCTTCAGGCACCAGCACCAGGCCGAGTGCCACGATCTGCTCGGCACCCAGCGGCACGAGATCGCGCCCGTCCAGACGAATGCCGCCGCGCACCGGTCGGTGCAGCCCGGCCAGCGCTTTCATGAGCGTCGACTTGCCGGCGCCGTTGGCCCCCAGCAGCGCGACGATCTCGCCCTGGCGTATCTGAAGGTCAATGCCGTGCAGCACCGGCTCGGCGCCGTAGCCGGCGATCAATTCACCGACGCCCAGCATTTCAGGGCGCGGCCCGGCATCGGCCTCACGCACCGCACAATGGTCTTGCGCTTGCAACGACTCCCCCAGATAGGCCGCCTGCACCGCCGGATCGGCCTGCACCTGGGCCGGCGTGCCCTGCGCGATGCGTTCGCCGGCATCGAGCACCACGATGTGGTCGCTGATGCCCATCACGAGCGTCATGTCGTGCTCGACCAGCAGCACGGTGACGCCGGCATCGGCCACGCGGCGCAGCAACGCGGCCAAGGTGGACTTCTCTTCCCGCGACAGGCCGGCGGCAGGCTCGTCGAGCAGCAGCGCATCGGGGTCGCTGGCGAGCGCGCGTGCGATCTCCACCAGCCGCCGGTCCACGTGCGGCAGATCGGCCGCGAGCGTGCCCTGGTGGCCGTGATAGCCGCAGTAATCGAGCAACCGATGCGCGCGTGCCCGCAGCGCCGGTGCGGTGAGCTGGGCAGCGCCCAGCAGGCTCCCGAGCCGGCCGCGGCCCATCGCCAGCACCACGTTGTCCTGCACCGACAAGGAACCGAACAGCTGCGAGGTCTGGTAGGTGCGCGCGATGCCGGCCCGCGCGATCGACACCGTCGACCGCCCGGCCAGCGCACGGTCGCCGAGCGCAAAGCCGCCAGACGTCGGGCGGTAGAAGCCGCCGAGCATGTTCAGCGCCGTGGTCTTGCCGGCACCGTTCGGCCCGATCAGACTGGTGACGGCGGCCGCCTGGGCGTGGAAGCTCAAACCGTTCACCGCGCGCACGCCGCCGAACTGCATCGACAAACCGGTCGCTGACAGCGGCGCACGGGCGCGTGCGGGCAACGCACGCTCAGCGTCGGCAACGGCGGCCGATGGCGCGGCTGGCGCAACCGGCCACCAGCGCGCACGCAGCCGCCGCATCAAACCGGCCACGCCGTCCGGCGCAAGCCACAGCACCAGCAGCAGCATGCCGCCGAAGAACAGCAGCCGGTACTCCTCCAGGCTCGACAGCAGCTCCGGCAGCAGCCCAACCACGATGGCGCCGATCAGCGGGCCGGCGACCGAACCCGCGCCGCCCAGCATCACGACCAGCACGAACAGGATCGACTGCAAAAAGGTGAACGTGTGCGGCGTGACGAAGCCCGACAACGGCGCGAACAGCCCACCCGCCACGGCCGCGCACGCCGCGGACAGCGCGAACGCGACGGTCTTGATCGCCAACGGGTTCAGTCCGATCGACTCGGCGGCGGTCTGGGCGTCGCGCACGGCACGCATGGCCGCGCCCCAGGCGCCGCACTCAAGCCGGCGGTAGCCGGCCAGCGCCACTCCGGCGGTCAACACCGCGATCAGGGCGACCGCGCGCTCGCCCTGCAGCCAGCTGCCGAACCCCGGCGCGCCAATGCCCATCAGCCCGCTTTGTCCGCCGGTCAGGCCGCGCGCTTCGACGATCGCGTTTTCAACGATGAAGCCGAACGCAATCGTGATCATCGCAAGGTACGGACCCTTGGCCCGCAATGCGGGCAAGGCGAGCAAGGCGCCAGCGGCACCGCCGAGCAGCGCCGCGAGCGGCCAAGCCAGCCAGAAGTTCACGCCGAACTTCGATGTCAGGATGGCGACCGTGTAGGCACCGATCGCGTAGAAGCCGACATGACCGAACGACACTTGACCGGTCAGCCCGATCAGCACGTTGAGCCCGATGCCGACAACGGCAAGCAAGGCGACGTTGGCCAGCACGAACACCCAATAGCCATTCACGCTGACCGCCAGCGCGCAGCCCATGGCCAGCAGCGCGAGCGCGGCACCAATCTGCCCTGGTGTGCCGAAACCGAGCGGTTGCGTCGCCGATCGCGCCGGTTGCAGCGGCGCGATCGGCGGCAGCGCGCGAGCGGGTGCGCCGCCGTTCATACCTTCCTGACTTCGGCCCGGCCGAACAAACCGTTCGGCCGCAACGCCAGCACCACGATCACGAGCGCAAAGCTCAGGATCTGCGTGTAGCCGGAACCGAGGCTGGTCGTGATCAGCGCCTCCACCACACCGAACAGCAACCCCGCGACCATCACGCCCCAGGCGCTGCCGATGCCGCCCAGGATGGCCACCGCAAACGCCTTGAGCCCGAACAACGTGCCCATGTCGGCATTCACATTGAACAGCGGCGCGATCAACACCCCCGCAATGCCTGCAAACATCGCGGACAGCGCGAAGCTGAGCGCGACCGCGCGCCCGATCGGGATGCCCATCAACCGCGCTGCATTCCGGTTCTGCACCACCGCGAGCATGGCCGTGCCCCAGCGCGTGCGGCGGCTGGTGAAGTGAAGCGTGGCGGCCAGCCCCAGACCCACCAGCGGGATCAGCAGCTGCAACGGATAAATGCCGAGCGCGACGTCACCGATCGACAGCGGTGTCTCCGCCAGTGGCGACGGCAGGCTGCGCGGCTCCTTGCCGTAGGTGAACATCACGAGGTTGTCGAGCACGATGCCCAAAGCCACGGTGGCAATCAGCCAGGCGTCCGAGCCGCGGTGGACGAACGGCCGCACCGCGAGCGCTTCCACCACCAGACCGTACAGCGCACAGAGCGCCAGCGCCGTGAGCACCGCGAATGCAAATGGCCAGCCCAGCGTCTGTGAGAACGCGTACGTCAACACCGCGCCAAGCATCATCGAGCTGCCCTGCGCGAAGTTCACGGTGCCCGACACCGCATAGGTCACGTAAAAACCCAGCGCCATCAGCCCGTACATGCTGCCCAAGCCGAGGCCACTGAGCAAGGCGGCGGTGAACATGATGGAAGCGGCCCGTTCTGCCTCCGCATCAGTTCGGCGTCACGCCCACGGGCACGATGCGGTTGTCAATGAACTGCGCCCACACGTAGTCGTCGGCAGACAGCGCATCATGCACAGACGCTGAAAACGGCTTGTCGTATGTCTTGATCAGACCTTCGTAGCGGCCGATCTTGTAGAAGCCCTGGCGAATCGCATCGCCATCGGTCGAGCCCGCAGCCTCGATCGCCTTGGCGGCCAGATGCATCGCGTCGTAGGCGTTCGCGACGCCGACCGCGGGCGTGATGTCACCAGGGCCCTTGATGGCTGGGTACTTGGCCATCAGCGCCTTCGTCACCTTCTCACCGACCGAGCCCTGCTTGCCGAAGAAGCTGTAGGTCTGCACGAAATGCACGTCCTTCGCATTCGGCCCTGCGAGCTCCGTGAAACGCCCGCCGGCCGGGCCCCAATGCGAGACGATTGGCACCTTCCAGCCCATCCGGTCCATCGATTTGACGACCTGCGCCGACGGCCCGACGTTGCCGACCATAAAGATCGAGTCGGCGCCTGCATCTTTCAGCCGCGACAACTGCGGCACCATGTCGATTGTCGCTGCCGTCGAATTTCTCGACGCCGGCGGCCGTCATGCCTTTGGCGCCCAACGCAGCCTTCAGCCCTTTCTCATTGCTCTCACCCCAGGGGTTGTCGATCAGCATCAGGCCGGGCTTTTTTGCCTGAAACGTCTTCTGTGCGTAGTTCAGCATCCCGACGTCGACAGTCTCGTCCACTGCCGAGACGCGAAAGACGAAGTTCGGATTCGCACCGTTTTTTGTGATGCCGGTGCCGGCCGCCCAGGGGCCCACGAACGGCATCTTTTCCTGATTCACCAGCGGCACGATCGCCATCGAGACCGGCGTGTCCAGCCCGCCGAACAGCACCGCAACCTTCTCGCGATAGATCAACTCGCGCGCCGCGACCACGCCCTTGGCCGGATTCGCTTCGTCGTCGCGCCGCACCAGTTCGAACTTGCGGCCGCCGAGCACACCGCCGGCTGCGTTGATCTCGTCGATCGCGACCTGCAGCCCGCGTGTGATCGCTTCGCCCGCAAGGGCCGACTGGCCCGACAAAGCGGTGATAAGGCCGACCTTGACCGGGTCCGCTGCGGTGGCGATTCCAGCAGTGCATGCGAGCAGCAATGCAGCTGCGCTGGCGACGACGCTGCGGCGGCCGAGCATGCGATGCGAACGGGATTGGGTCATGATCGTGATGTCTCCAAATGCGAACGGGTGAATACAAAGTGGCAAACGCGCGGCATGCCACGTTTTCGTGTGCACCGGAGGCCACGCAAGGCACGTGCCAAGGCGGCGCCGATCGGACCCACCGTCTCCCAGGCACCGGCCGTGCGGTGGCCTCACGCGGCATGTCTTTTGCAGACAATCGCCGCATGCACGCATCGGGGGCAGCAAGCACCGATGTGGTGCCTCATCAAACAACGCCCGAACGAAAGACTTGTCCATGCCCGACACCGCCGAATCCCCAACCACACCCGCCGCGATCGTCGACGAATACCTGCGCCTGCTGATGATTCCGGACCCGGCGGCGGCGCGCCGGTTCGTCGCCGACGACCTCCAGATCCGCTTCACCGGCGGCCGCGCCATGCGCGACCCGGCCGAATGCGCCGCGTTCAACGCGAGCCGCTACCGCTGGGTCAAGAAAAGGGTCGAGCAGACCGAAACGGTGGCCGGTCGCATCGATGACGCCACGGTGGTCTACAGCACCGGCACCCTGTACGGCGCCTGGCCCGACGGCACCGCGTTCGAAGGCAATCGCTACGTCGACCGCTACGTCGTGAGAGGCGGCCTGATCGCGCAGATGGACGTCTGGAACGACAGCGCCGAATGGCTGCTGATGCGGGCCGGGCTGGCGGCGGCATGACGCCGGACCGAAGCACGGCCGGGGCAGCGCAATACCTGGGTGCCCTGCCCGACCACGGACGCTTCGCCGTATCGGCCGATCACCGAGCGGCCCGATTACCGCTGGCCGGGCGGCGCCGGACTCGCGGTCTATCTCGGCTTCAACATCGAGCACTTCGCGTTCGGCGAAGGCCTCGGCGCAGGCATCGGCCCGGCTTCGCCGCAGCCCGATGTGCTGAACTACAGTCTGGCGCGAATACGGCAACCGGGTCGGCGCCTGGCGCTGCCTTGAGCTGTTCGACCAGCTCGGCCTGCCGGCCGGCGCGTTGATCAACACCGCGCTTTACGACCATTGTCCGGAACTGGTCGCCGCATTCGTCGCGCGCGGCGACGAGCTGATCGGCCACGGGCACAGCAATGCCGAGCGCCAGGGCACACTGAGCGAGGCGGCCGAACGCGAGCTGCTGGCGCTGTGTCGGGACCGCATGCGCGCAGCGCGAGCGGCCGGACGCCCGCGGGCTGGCTGTCGCCGTGGATTTCCGAGAGCGTGCTGACACCCGATCTGCTGGCCGAGACCGGCTATTCGCTACACGCTGAACTGGTGCCACGACGACCAGCCGATGCGGATGCGCACGCGCGACGGCAACGGCCTGTGGGCCGTGCCCTATCCGCAGGAACTCAACGACATCCCGATGATCGTCGCACGCCAGTTGGACGGCAAGGACTTCGCGCAGCATGATCATCGACCAGTTCGACGAGATGCTGCGAGCAAGCGCGAAGGCAGCCGCTCGTGATGGGCATCGCGCTGCATCCTTATCTGGTCGGCCAGCCCTACCGGCTGCGGCATCTGCGCCGCGCGCTGCAGCACATCGCAGCCGAGCGCGATCGCGGTGGCGTCTGGTTCACCACGCCCGGCGCGATCTGCAACCAGATGGACCAACTCGCCGCAGAAAACCCGGGCGCATTCAAATGAACACCAAGCAAGATTTCCCGATCGAAGACACCGTCGGCGCCTGGGTGCCGCACGGCAGGTTCGTGGTCGAGGGCGCTCCCGGCGGACCGCTGGCGGGTCTGCGCTTCGGCGCCAAAGACCTGTTCGACGTGGCCGGCCATCCGACCGGCGCCGGCAACCCGACCTGGCTCGCCACCCATGCGGCAGCGGCGCGGCACAGCGCGGTGGTCGCGCAGCTGCTCGATGCCGGCGCCACCCTGATGGGCAAGCTCGTGACCGACGAACTCGCCTACAGCCTGCACGGCGACAACGCGCACTACGGCGCGCCCGTCAACAGCAAGGCGCCCGACCGCGTGACCGGCGGTTCGTCGAGCGGCTCGGCCGCCGCCGTGGCAGCGGGCCTGCTCGATTTCGCGCTCGGCACCGACACCGGCGGCTCGACTCGCGTGCCGGCAAGCTACTGCGGCATCTGGGGCTTGCGCACGACGCACGGGCTGCTGTCCGCCGAAGGTCTGGTTCCGCTTCATCCGAGCTTCGACACCGTGACCTGGCTGGCGCACGAGGCCGACACGTTCGAGCGGGTTGGCCAAGTGTTGCTGCCTGCGTCCGAATTTGTGCCCAAGCGGTTGCTGCGGCTGGAGGACGCCTGGGCGCTGGCCGACGGGGTGTTCGCCGATCCGCTGCAGTGGGCGTTGGATGCGCTGGCTGCACAACTTGGTCTGTCGCCTTTGGACGCAAATGCCGCGGGTGGCGAATCGTTGAGCGACTGGCGCCAGGCGTATGCGACCGCCGGCGCGCCCGAAGCCTGGCGGCTTCACGGCGGCTGGATCACCACGCACGCTCCGCAGTTCGGCGCTGCGATCGCCGCCCGTTTCCAGGCCGCCAGCCGCATCGACGATGCGGCAGCCGCTGCGCTCGCGCGAACTGGTCGAACGCATCCGCCGCCAGGTGCGCACGCTGCTCGGCGACGACGGCATCGCCGTGCTGCCGTCCGCGGCCAGCCCAGCGCCGCGGCTCGACGCCGATGCGGCTGAAGTCGACGCGGTGCGGCTGCGCACGATGGCGATCACCTGCATTGCGGGCATCGCGGGGTTGCCGCAGGTCAGTGTGCCGATCGCATCTGTGCGATGGCGCGCCGTTGGGCGTGTCCCTGCTGGGGCCGGCGGGCAGCGATCGGGCGTTGATCGGGTTGGCTCGAACACTTGCCTTGCAGGCAAGTCGGGATTGAAGGGGCCGCTGCCCGGATTGGTCCGTCTCGACAGCGCATGCGGTATCGCGGCTGCGCACACCCGACTTGATCCCGTCGATTGCGCGCGGGACGCGCGCTGCGCGGGCAGGGCGAGGGGGACGGCCCGCGCCCGTGCCTATCGACGATAGGCTTGAGTCAGATAAGCGGGCGCCGTCTGTCGGCCGATCAAGCCGCTCACGGCGAGCAATGCGAGCACGTACGGCAACATGATCAGCAGCGCCTTCGGCACGTCGATTCCGAGCGCCGGCAACCGGAACTGCAGCGCGATCGCCGCGCCGAACAGCAGACACGCCAGCCCCATGCGCCCGACCCGCGAGTTGCCGAATATCATCGCGGCGGTTGAGAGGTAGCCGGCCCCGCTCGTCATCCCTTCGGTGAACGTGTGGATGTCGCCGATCGACAGAAAACATCCGCCGAGCCGCGCATGCGCAACCGGTGAGCGCACGAACGCGACGTCCAGCAGGTCCGGCATCCGGATGTCGCCGACGTACTGGCCGCGGCCCAGCAGGAAGCGCTGGTCCTCCTTGCGCGGCGGGCTGGCGCCGATGCCCTGTTGCTGGTCCGCTGGGTTGACCAGCAATGCCGGCGAGGTGGGTGCATTCATGGGCGGTGGTTCGCGTGTATCGGCGCTCCGGCAGCGGCCCGCCGTTGGCATTCAGGCATGGAATTGCCCAGCAACCCCATCACCCACCCATTGCGCCCGATCGCGCGATCCATGGACGATTTGGCAGTCGCGCAGCCCACAGCAGGGAAAGGAGGCAATGGAATGAACCCCTGTTGATCTGGCAGCCCGTCGCAGACCGCATCTTGGAGAAGCTGGAAAGCAACGTCCATGCCATCGGCCACGCAACCACTGCAAGCACCGGCATTCTGGGGTTTGCCCCTTATTTTCTCGACAGCACTTCGCGAAGCGGTCCCGCAATGGTTGCGCGTGCGCACCATTCGCGCTCATCGCCGCCACATTGTGGGGCATGCCACGCAATCAACCGTGCCTGGTGGTGCACATCGGCGCATCACGCCATTCGCTTCGTCTTGGCCTTCAGCGCAGCCGCAACGGCGCCATGTCGAGCGCGTTGTTCGCCTCGACCAACCGAATCAACTGCAGCAGGAACAGCTCGCGTTCGGCCTCAGGCAGGCCTTCGATGGTGCGGTCGTGCGCGCGTTGCGCGGACTCGGCGATGCGCTTGACCAGCGAGGCACCCTTGCGGCTCAGCTTGACGAGCTTGACCCGGCGGTCGTCGACAGATTGCCGCCGCACGATCAGCTCGCGCGCTTCGAGCCGGGGCAGCACCTCGGCCACCGTGGTGCGCTCCAGGCCGATTTCCATGGCCAGCGTGTTCTGGTCCATCTCGCCGTGGTCGGCCAGCGCGGTCAGCAGGCTGTACTGGACGGGCGTCACGTCGAACGCGCGGGTTTCCTGGGCGAACAGGCTGCTGTGGATCTGGTGCAGCCGCCGAATCAAAAAGCCCGGCCGGGTGAACAGCAGCGAGCGCTCCTGGGCGGACTGGAGCTGGGCCTGAATTTTTTTTGTTCTTGCAGGGCTGGTCATGGCGGCGCGGGGTAATGCGGGGGTTGGGGGTGCGCGGGAAGTTTATCCAGCACCCAAAATGGGTCGCTGCCACACGTCTGGGCGTCGTCGTTGTTCGATGCTGGTACAAAACATGCGGCATGCCACGCATACACTTGTCGTTCAACGAACTTCCGCGCTTTTCTCGCATCACCATGAACACTTGCCTGCTCAAAGGGGGTCGCGTGGTCGACCCATCGGCCGACCGCGACGGCCTCTTCGACGTGCTGGTCGCCGGCGACACGATCCAGGCGATTGGCCCGGACCTCGAGTCGGCGGCCGAATCGGCCGGCGCACACGTGATCGACTGCCGCGGCAAGCTGGTGCTGCCGGGCCTGATCGACACACACGGCCACGTGTTCCAGGGCGTGACCGGCCGCTTCGGGCTGAACGCGGACATGTGCGGCGTGCACTCCGGCGTCACCACGCTGGTCGATCAGGGCGGGCCGAGCTGCATCACTTTGCCGGGGTTCAGGCAGTTCGTGGCGGAGCCTGCAAAGACGCGCGTGCTCGCGTTCATGTCGTGCTATCTGGTCGGCGGGCTGGAAGGCCACTACTACCCCGAGCTGTACCGGCCCGAATGCCTGGACGTGGCGGCCACGGTAAAGGCCGCGCGCACAAACACCGATCTGGTCAAGGGCCTGAAGGCGCACGCCGAGATCGGCGGCTTTGCGCGTTGGGGGATCGACGTGATGCGCATCGCAGCCGAGATGGGGCGTCAGGCGAACCTGCCGCTCTACATCCACTTCGGCCAGCTCTGGCCGAAACCCGAGGACGGCAGTGCGCGCCCGGTCGATCCGGATTCGATCTTCAACCAGGTGGTCGAGATGCTCAAGCCCGGCGACGTGCTCGCGCACCCGTTCAGCCGGCATCCGGGCGGTTTTGTCGAACTCGACGGCTCGCTGCATCCGCTGGTCAAGGAAGCGGTCGCGCGCGGCCTCAAGATCGACGTCGGCCACGGTTCGCACTTCAGCTACAAGACCGCGCGCATCGTGCTGGACGCCGGCGTGCTGCCCGACACGCTCGGCGCCGACATGCACGGCTACAACACCACGGTGCCGGCGCCGCCGGGTACGCCGGACTTTCACCCGGACGAAGAGGACCACTTGTTTCGCGGCCGCACGCAGTTCAGCCTGGTGTCTGCGATGACCAGCATGCTCGCGCTCGGCCTGCCGCTGCCCTATGTGGTGGCGATGGCCACATGCAACGCGGCGCGCATGGTCGGGATGGAAGGCGAACTTGGCACGTTGAAGGTCGGCGGCACGGCCGACGTCAGCGTGCTGGACGCCCACGCGGGCCGGTGGGTGCTGCGCGACAACGAAGGCACCGAAGTGGTGGCCGAGCGGCTGCTGATGCCCGCGTTCTGCCTGCGCGCGGGCGAACGGTTCGATGCAACCGCGCCGATCCTTCCAAAGCCGCAACCGGTCGCGGCGGCTCAACCGGATGCGATACTTTCGGGCGTTTCATAACTCCCGGCTGCCTGCCTGAGGCGGCGTTGCTTTCGATGTTGCATCCCCTGACCTGCCGCGGCGGCATGGTGTCCGCCCCCCATCACCTCGCGGCGCAAGCCGGCGCCGCGATCCTGCGCGAAGGCGGCAACGCGGTCGAAGCGATGGTGGCCGCGGCCGCTGCGATCGCTGCCGTCTATCCGCACATGAACAGCATCGGCGGCGACGGCTTTTGGCTGATTGCCGAACCGGGCAAGGAGCCGGTCGCGGTGCGCGCCTGCGGCGGTGCGGCGGCGCTGGCGACCAAAGCGTTCTATGCCGATCAGGGCGACGCGGCAATTCCGACACGCGGCGGGCGCGCTGCCGTGACAGTGGCTGGCGCGATCGGCGGCTGGGCCGAAGCGCTTGCGGTGGCCAAGCCCTGGGGCCGCGCGCTGCCACTCGATGCGCTGCTGTCCGCCGGCATCCGGCATGCAAACGACGGCGTGCCCGTCACGCGCTCGCAAGCCGCGCTGACGGCCGCCAAATGGCCCGAGTTGAAGGACGTGAGCGGTTTTGCCGACACCTTTGCACCCGATGGGCTGCCGAAGACCGGCGCCGCGCTGGCCTATCCGCGCCTGGCCCACACGCTCGAGCAACTCACCCGTGCCGGGCTCGATGACTTCTACCGCGGTGACCTTGCGCGCGGCATCGCCAATGACCTGGAAGCGGTCGGCAGCCCGTTGCGGCTGGCCGACCTGCAGGCGTTTTGGGCCGAGCGTGTGGCGCCGCTGTCGATCCAGACCTCGGTCGGCCGCATCTACAACCACCCGCCGCCCACCCAAGGGGTGTCGTCGCTCGCGATCCTCGGCGTGTTCGACCGGCTCGGCGTGCGCGAGGCGGAGACGTTCGAGCACCTGCACGGACTGGTCGAAGCAACCAAGCGCTCATTCCTGTGGCGCAACGCGCATGTCGGCGATCCCCATGCGATGGCCGATCGCGGTGCCGATCCGGCCGCTTTCCTGACCGATGCGTCGCTGGCCAAAGAGACCGCCGCGATCGACATGCAGCGCGCCGCCGCCTGGCCCCAGGTGGCGGTGCCCGGCGACACGATCTGGATGGGTGCGGCCGATGCCCAAGGCCGCGTCGTCAGCTACATCCAGAGCATTTATTGGGAGTTCGGCAGCGGCATCGTGCTGCGCAATTCGGGCATCAACTGGCAGAACCGCGGCGCGAGCCTTACGCTCAGCTCAGGCCCGAACGAACTTGCGCCGGGCCGGATGCCGTTCCACACGCTGAACCCGGCGCTCGCACGGCTCGACGACGGCCGCACGCTGGCCTACGGCACCATGGGCGGCGAAGGCCAGCCGCAGACGCAAGCGGCCGTATTCACGCGGCATGTGTTGTTCGGTCAGAACCTGCAGGCCGCGGTGACTGCACCGCGCTGGCTGCTGGGGCGCACCTGGGGCGAGGATTCGACGAATCTGAAGATCGAATCGCGCTTCGACCCGGCGTTGGTGGAAGCGCTGGTCGCGGCTGGGCACGACGTCGAAGTGCTGGGCGACTTCGAAGACACGATGGGCCATGCGGGCGCGGTCTGCGTGCACGCCGATGGCTTGATCGAAGGGGCCTGCGACCCGCGCGCGGACGGCGCCTGTGCGGGCGTCTGACGCTTCGCGATCTTCAGACCGGCCTTCCTCCTCTCCCTCGATTTGCTGAAGCACGCCGCCCATGGGGCGTGCTCCCAGCCGGTGACGCAGCCGCCGCCACTGCGCGTTCTTCACCGCGCACCCCACACTGGCATGCATCGTGCAGTACACCTGCATGTATACGAGATCGTGCACGGTGTTGGGGTCATGTCGGACCTGCTGACGATCGGCGACTGGCGGGCCGCGTACCTTGCGGGCGCCTCGCCACGCGATCTGCTCGCCGCGCAGCGAGATCGCCTGGCCACGCGTGGTCGGCCGGTCTACCTCCACATACTCTCCGCAGCGGCGCTCGATGCGCAACTCGATGCACTGGAAGCATCCACTGCCTCGGATGTCGCCTTGGCCGATCCCGCCGAGCGGTTGCGCCGTCTGCCGCTGTGGGGCGTGCCGTTCGTCGTGAAGGACAACATCGATGTGGCTGGATTGCCGACCACCGCAGGCTGTCCGGCTTTTGCATTCACCCCGGAGCGGCACGCCACCTTGGTGCAACGGCTGCTCGATGCCGGTGCGATCTGCCTGGGCAAGACGAATCTCGATCAGTTCGCGACCGGACTGGTCGGCACCCGCTCCCCTTACGGAGCACCGGCGAGCGCGTGGTCGGCCAATCATGTGAGCGGTGGATCGAGCTCGGGCTCGGCGGTCGCTGTGGCACTGGGTGACGTGCCGTTTTCGATCGGCACCGACACCGCCGGCTCGGGCCGGATCCCGGCCGGCTTCAACCACGTGGTGGGGCTGAAACCCACACCGGGACACGTCAGCATGGCGGGCGTGTTGCCGGCCTGCCGCACGCTGGACTGTCCGTCCGTGTTCGCGCTGCAGGTGCAGGACGCCGGCGCCGTGCTGGCCGCGATCGAAGGGCTCGACCCAGCCGATGATTTCAGCCGGTTCCAGCCCGGGCCAGCGCGCTTCGCAGACCGGCTGCGCATCGGCGTGCCCGCGCCGCCCTGGCCCGCCAGCGTGCAGGCCGACGTGGTGCAGGCCCATGCGGCTGCGGTGCAGGCGTTGCAGGCACGAGGGCACCGGATCGTGCCGCTCGATTTCTCCGTCCTGCACGAGGTGGCGGACCTGCTCTATGCGGGACCGTGGCTTGCCGAGCGCCATCTGGTGCTGCGCGATCTGCTGGAACGCGACCCGGATGCGATCGATCCGACCGTGCGCGCGGTCATCACGCCGGCCGCGCGGATGAGCGCCGACGATGCGTTCGCCGCGCGCTACCGGCTGCAGGCGCTCGCGCGGCAGGCCGACGCATTGATGGGCGACTGCGATGTGCTGATGGTGCCGACCGCGCCGTACCACCCGACCTTCTCGCAGGTGGCGGCCGACCCGCTCGGCGCCAACGGCGGGCTGGGGCTCTATACGAACTTCGTCAACCTGCTCGGCTGGTGTGCGCTGGCGCTGCCGGCGGACGTCTCGCCTGCCGGGTTGCCGGTTGGCCTCACGTTCATCGCACCGGGCGGCTTCGATGCGGCGCTCGCGCGCTTCGGAGCCGACTGGCAGGCGCTCGCCGCGCAGCCGCTGGGTGCGACCGGCCGCGCCTGGGCTGCGTCGGCTGGCGACACCCTGCCGCAGCCGGCCTCCGAACCCATGTTGCCGATCGCAGTGGTCGGCGCGCATCTGTCCGGCCTGCCGCTGAACCACCAACTGACCGATCTCGGCGCGACCTTGATCGAGGCTGCGCAGAGCGCTCCGGCGTATCGGCTGCATGCACTGCCCGGGACCACACCGCCCAAGCCAGGGTTGCTGCGCGTGGCAGAAGGCGGCGCATCGATTGCGCTCGAGCTCTGGGCCGTTCCGATGCGCGAAGTCGGCCGCTTTCTCGCAGGCATTCCAGCGCCGCTCGGCCTCGGCACATTGACGCTCGCCGACGGCCGCGCCGTGCACGGCTTCATCTGCGAGCCGGCCGCGCTGGCCGCTGCCGAGGACGTCAGCCGCTTCGGTGGCTGGCGCGCCTACCTCGCATCGCTTTGACCCACGGACCCCAGGAGAACTCGACCCATGGACCGACGCCAGTTCGTTGCCACCGGCAGCGCCCTTTCCTCGCTCGCACTGACCGTGCCTTTTGCCGCGCACGCGCAGAACCGGCCGAAGGACGTGCTGGTGATTGCCAACGAGTTCGGGCCGAACTCGCTCGACATCCATACCGTCGGCGCGAACCGGCCGTCCTACGGCGTGAGCTGGGTCGCCTACGACCGGCTGATGAGTTATGCGAAGAAGACCCTGCCCGACGGCCGTGCGATGTACGACCGCGACCAGCTCGTGCCCGAACTCGCCGAGAGCTGGCAGCTCGCGCCGGACCGCATGTCCGTCACGTTCAAGCTGCGGCGCGACGCGAAGTTCCATGACGGCACGCCGGTCACCGCAAAGGACGTCAAGTGGAGCTTCGACCGCGCGGTGACCGTGGGCGGCTTCCCGACGTTTCAGATGAAAGCCGGTTCGCTCGAAGAACCGAAGCAGTTCGTGGCGGTCGACGACCACACGTTCCGCGTCGACTTCCTGCGCAAGGACAAGCTCACGATGCCCGACCTGGCCGTGGTGGTGCCGTGCGTGTTCAACAGCGAGTTGGTCAAGAAGCACGTGACCGAGCAAGACCCCTGGGGCCTGGCCTGGACCCGCAACAACACCGCAGGCGGCGGCGCCTACAGGGTCGAGAGCTGGCGGCCGGGCCAGGAGATCGTCTACGTGCGCTTCGACGACTGGAAAAGCGGCCCGCTGCCCAAAATCCGCCGCGTCGTGCAGCGCGACGTGCCCAACGCGGGCAACCGCAGGGCCCTGCTGCTGAAGGGCGACATCGACATGACCTACGACCTGCCGCCGAAGGATTTCGCCGAACTGGCTGCCGAAGGCGGCGACGTGAAGGTCTCCGCCACGCCGAACGAGAACGCGCTGTTCTACCTCGGCATGAACGTGACCAAACCACCGTTCGACAACAAGCTGGTGCGCCAGGCGGTGGCCTGGGTGATGCCCTACGACAAGATCTACCAGAACGCGATCTACGGCCGTGCGGCCAAGATGTACGGCGCCGCGAGCGACAAGATCACGACCCCCGCCTGGCCGCAGCCGACCTGGTACCAGACCGACGTCGAAAAGGCCAAGGCGCTGATGAAGCAGGCCGGCGCAGCCGACGGCTTCGAGACCACGCTGAGCTTCGACCTCGGCGGCGCGACCATCGGCGAGCCGATGGCGGTGCTCACGCAGGAAGCGCTGGCCACCATCGGCATCAAGGCGCAGATCAACAAGATCCCCGGCGCGACCTGGCGCGGCGCGCTCTTGAAAAAAGACATGCCGATGATCCTGAACCGCTTCGGCGGCTGGCTCGACTATCCCGAATATTTTTTCTTCTGGGCCTATCACAGCCAGAACGCGGTGTTCAACACGATGAGCTACCAGAACCCGACGCTCGACAAGCTGGTCGGCGACGCGCGCTTTGCGGACAGCAAGCCGGTCTACGACGCATCGGTCGAGCAGATGATCCAGATCGCCTACGAGGACGTGCCGCGCGTGCCATTGTTTCAGCCGACCATCGATGTGGCGATGCACAAGAACGTCGAGGGATACATGTACTGGTTCCACCTGCAGCCGGATTTCCGGCAGCTGTCGAAGAGCTGAGCCCGAGCGGAAGCCGCCGATGAACGACCACGACATCGAAGCGTATGTGGACGCAAGCGCCGCGCTGCTCGGTTTGCCGATCGCGCCAGAGCAACGCGCCGGTGTGTTGCACTACCTGCGGCTCGCGGCAGCGATGGCACCGCGCGTGATGGATTTCGACCTCACCCGCGAGGACGAAGCCGCGACGGTGTTCCAGCCCGTCGAGCCCGGCATCGGCGTGCCCGATGAGGCGACGCGATGAGCAGCGCCCGGTCCCAGGTGCAGGCCGCGCTCGCCCGCATCGAAGCGGCCGACCCGCGCGTGAATGCGTTCACCGCGGTGCTGGCCGAGCGCGCAGTGGAACGGGCCGAAGCGCTTGACCGGCGAGGCGACCCGTCCATGCCGCTGGCCGGCTTGCCGTTCGCGGTGAAGAACCTGTTCGATGTGGAAGGTTTGACGACGCTCGCCGGCTCGATCATCGAGCGCGACCGGCCGGCTGCCACCCGCGACGCGACCCTCGTGCGCCGGCTCGAAGCGGCGGGCGCGGTGCTGGTCGGCGCGCTCAACATGGACGAGTACGCGTACGGCTTCACGACCGAGAACACGCACTACGGGCCGACGCACAACCCGCACGATCCGAGCCGCATCGCCGGCGGTTCGTCGGGCGGCTCGGCGGCGGCGGTTGCGGCCGGGATGGTGCCGCTCAGCCTGGGCTCGGACACGAACGGTTCGATCCGCGTGCCGGCCTCGCTGTGCGGTGTGTTCGGCCTGAAACCGACGTTCGGCCGGCTGCCGCGCACGGGGACCTATCCGTTCGTCGCGAGCCTCGACCATGTCGGGCCGTTCGCACGGTCGGTTGCGCATCTCGCTGCCGCGTACGACGCGATGCAGGGTCCTGATGCGGACGATCCCGCGTGTGCGCAGCGAATTGTTCAACCCACCACCGGCTCGCTTGATCGCGGCGCAGAGGGCTTGCGCATCGGCGTGCTCGGCGGCTGGTTCCAGTCGCAGACCACGGCGGCTGCGCGCATCGCAGTGGAGCGGGTTGCAGCCGCGTTGGGCACCAGCCGCGTCATCGAATGGCCGGAAGTCGAACGTGCCCGTGCGGCGGCCTTCCTGATCACCAACGTCGAAGGCGCCGCATTGCATCTGGCGGACTTGAAAACCCGCGCGCAGGACTTTGAACCCCTCACGCGAGACCGGCTGCTGGCCGGTGCCTTGCTGCCGGCGGTCTGGACCGCACAGGCGCAGCGCGTGCGCCACTGGTTCGCACGCCAAGTCGCCGCGAGCTTCCTGGACGTCGATGTGCTGCTCGCGCCCGCGACGCCCTGCACCGCGCCTGCGATCGGCACCGATTGGATCGAGATCGACGGCCAGCGGCTGCCGAGCCGCGCGAGCATGGGGCTGTTGACGCAGCCGATCTCGTGCATCGGCCTGCCGGTGGTCGCGGTGCCGCTCGCCGGCTGCGACGCGCAGGCGCCGCACCTGCCGATCGGCGTGCAGATCATCGCGGCGCCCTGGCGGGAGGACTTGTGCCTGCGCATCGCGCGCACGCTCGAAGCCGCTGGCGTTGCGACCGCTGCGGTCGCGCCCGGCTTCGAAACCGTTTGAAGAAAGCCACCCCGATGGACATCGACCTGCCAGAGATTCACGCCGAAGTCACAGCCGCCTTCGCCCGCTACGAAGACGCGTTGATCCACAACAAGGTCGATGTGCTGGACGAACTGTTCTGGACCGATCCGCGCACGATCCGCTACGGCACGGGCGAGAACCTGTACGGCGCCGCCGAGATCCTCGCGTTTCGCCAGTCGCGCCCGAGTCAGGGCCTGCTGCGGCAGCTGCAGCGCACGCAGATCACCACTTACGGCCGCGACTTTGCTACGGCGATGACGCTGTTCCAGCGCGAAGGCAGCCGGAAGATCGGCCGGCAAAGCCAGACCTGGGTGCGCACGACCGACGGCTGGCGCGTGGTCGCGGCGCACGTGAGCCTGATCGATCCGACTTGACCGGCTGCAACCAACCCCCCTTTTTCCATAAACCTGAAAGGCAACCCGAATGAGCAACCCGACCGACATCGAAAAAATTGCCATGCAGCGCCGCCGCCTGCTCGCCGGCAGCGCACTGGCCGGCGGCTCGCTGTTGCTGCCGGGCGCCTTGCGCAGCGCGTTCGCGCAAGCCGCGCCGCTGACCGTCGGCGTGATCTACGTCGGTCCGAAGGACGACTTCGGCTACAACCAGGCGCAGGCCGAAGCGGCGGCGCAGATCGGCAAGATGTCGGGCATCAAGCTGATCGAGGAAGAGAACGTGCCCGAGACGCAGGCGGTGCAGAAGTCGATGCAGGGCATGATCTCGCAGGACGGCGCGGCGCTGCTGTTTCCGACCTCGTTCGGTTACTTCGATCCGTTCATCCTGGCCGTGGCGCCAAAGAATCCGAAGGTGCGCTTCGCGCATTGCGGCGGGCTGTGGGACGAGAAGAAGCACCCCACCAACGTCGGCAGCTACTTCGGCTACATCGACGAGGCGCAATATCTGAACGGCGTCGTCGCCGGCCACATGAGCAAGAGCAAGAAGCTCGGCTTCGTCGCGGCCAAGCCGATTCCTCAGGTGCTGCGCAACATCAACGCCTACACGCTCGGTGCCCGCTCGGTGGACCCGGGCATCACGACGACCGTGATCTTCACCGGCGACTGGTCGATGCCTGTCAAGGAGGCGGAAGCAACCAACAGCCTGGCCGACCAGGGCGCCGATGTGTTCACGATGCACGTGGACGGCCCGAAGGTGGTGGTGGAAACCGCTGCCAAGCGCGGCAAGATGGTCTGCGGCTACCACACGAGCCAGGCCAAGCTCGCACCACAGGCCTACCTGACCGGGGCCGAATGGAACTGGATCATCGCCTACACCGCGATGGTGGACGCCGCCCGTACCGGCAAACCGCACCCGAACTTCCTGCGCGGTGGCTTGAAGGAAGGCTACGTCAAGTCCTCCGCTTACGGCCCGGCGGTGACCGAGGCGGCGCGCAAGAACGCCGACGAGGTGCGCGCGAAGATGGTGGCCGGCAGCTTCGACATCTTCAGCGGCGAGTTGAAGGACAACACCGGCAAGGTCGTGGTGCCCAAGGGCAAGGCTTATCGGCAGACGGATCGAGAACTCGAATCGATGGACTATCTGGTCGAAGGCGTGGTCGGCAAGGCCTGAGGCCAAGCGACGCCAAATCGATCATGGCAACCTGGGCCGATCGAACCGAGGCCGTCGCGCTGCCGGTGCTCGCCGTGGCGGGCGGACTGGCGCTGTTCGGCGCGTTTGTCTGGTTCGGCGGCCATGACCCGCTGGAAGTCTGGCGGCTGCTGTTTCGCGGCGCGTTCGGCGATGCGTTCTCGATCCAGAACACCTTGCAGCGGGCCGCACCGCTGATGCTCACCGCGCTGTGCGTGGCCCTGCCAGCGCGTGCCGGGCTGGTGGTGATCGGCGGCGAAGGCGCGCTGGTGCTGGGCGGCCTGGCTGCGGCCACGTTGCCGTATGCGGCGACCTTGCCCGGCGGCTGGCTTGGCAGTGCGTGCATTCTGCTGGCGGCTGCCGTTGCCGGCGCGGCCTGGATTGCGCTGGCTGGCGTGCTGCGCCAGTTCCGCGGAGTGAACGAGACGATCTCGAGCCTGCTGCTGAGCTATCTTGCGATCGCGCTGTTCAAGCATCTGGTCGAAGGCGTGCTGCGCGACCCGAACAGTTTGAACAAGCCGTCCACGTTGCCGCTGTCGCCCGACATCCGGATCGGGCCGATCGGCGGCTTCGATGTGCATTGGGGATTCGTGTTCGGCATCGTGTTTTGCGTGCTGGCCGCTGTCTGGCTGGGCGCCACCACGCACGGCTTTGCAACGCGCGTGGTCGGGGGCAATGGCCGCGCGGCGCGGCTCGTGGGCCTGCCAGCGAATCGACTGGTGATCACGGCCTGCGCGCTCGGTGGCGCAGCGGCCGGGTTGGCGGGCGGCATCGAAGTGGCGGCGGTGCACACCGCCGCCAACGCATCGTTGATCGCGGGACTCGGCTACACCGGCATCCTGGTCAGTCTTCGTGGCGCGGCACCAGCCGGCCGCGATTCCGATCGTGGCGATCCTGTTCGGCGGCTTCCTGGCGGCGGGCAGCCTGCTGCAGCGCCGGCTCGGACTGCCCGATGCGTCGGTGCAGGTGCTGATGGGGTTCTCCTTTGTGCTGATCCTTGCAAGCGAGTCGTTGCGCGGGCGGCTCTGGAGCTTGCTGCCGGTGCGCGACCCGCAGCGGACGATCGAAACCAACGTGGTGCCCGCATGACCGGCTCCCAATACGGCGACCTGCTGCTTGCCGTCGCGGGTGGCGCAATCCGCGTTGGTACGCCGTTCCTGTTCGTGAGCCTGGGTGAGTGCCTGACGGAGAAATCCGGTCGCATCAACCTCGGGCTCGAAGGCGTGCTGGTGTTCTCCGCGATGGCCGGTTTCGGCGCGTCGTACCTGAGCGGTCACTGGTGGGTCGGCGTCTTTGCGGCCGCCGTCAGCGGCGCGTTGATCGCGCTGGTGCACGGCCTGATCTGTTCGCTGCGCGGCGTGAACGACATTGCGGCCGGCATTGCGGTGATGGGTCTCGGCATCGGCCTTGCGTTTTATTTCGGCAAAGCGCTGATCCAGCCGCAGGCTCCGCAGATCCCGTCGATCGCGCTCGGCTCCTGGAGCGACAGCGGGGCCGTGGCTGCAGCGTTGCGCATGAACGCGCTGTTTCCGGTCGGCGTGCTGCTGGCGCTGCTGATGACCTGGGGCTTTGCGCACACGCGCTGGGGGCTGTTGGTGCGGCTGGTCGGCGATTCGGCCGATGCGGCGCGGGCGCTGGGCACCTCGGTGGCCGGCGTGCGGGTCGCAGCCACCGTGGCCGGCGGCGCGATCGCGGGGCTCGGCGGCGCGTCGCTGTCGCTCTACTACCCGGGCAGCTGGAACGAAGGCCTGTCGAGCGGCCAGGGACTGATCGCGGTGGCGCTCGTGATCTTCGCGCGCTGGCATCCGCTGCGCTGCCTGGGTGCGGCGTTGCTGTTCGGCGGCGCGGGTGCGTTGGGGCCGGCCCTGCAGTCGATCGGGGTCAGCGGCTATTACTACCTGTTCAACGCGGTGCCGTATGCGCTGACCTTGGCGATCCTGATCGCAACGTGTTCGCCGCGCCGGTCGCTGTCCGGCGCGCCGATGGAACTGACGGTGAATCGATGATGAAACAAGGAAGCATGCAATGACGACAGGACTTGGTGGACTCAACAAATCTCCGAACGGCGTGGTGGTCGGGCTGGTGCAACTGCAGTTGCCGGTGGTCGAGACGCCGGCGCAGCTCGCGGCGCAGACGCAGCGCATCTGCGAGATGGTGGCCAAGGCGCGACGCAACATGGCGACGCTCGACCTTGTCGTGTTTCCCGAGTATTCGCTGCACGGCCTGTCGATGAGCATCGCGCCCGAGTTGATGGTGCGCCGCGACGGCCCGGAAGTGGCCGCATTCCAGGCCGCGTGCGTCGAGCACAAGGTCTGGGGCTGCTTTTCGATCATGGAAGCGAACCCGAACGGCAACCCGTACAACAGCGGCCTCATCATCGACGACACCGGCGAAGTGCGGCTCTACTACCGCAAGCTGCATCCGTGGGTACCGGTCGAGCCGTGGGAGCCGGGCGACCTCGGCGTGCCGGTTTGCGACGGCCCGCGTGGCTGCAAGCTCGGCCTGATCATCTGCCACGACGGCATGTTCCCCGAGATGGCGCGCGAGGCCGCGTACAAGGGCGCCGAGGTCATTCTGCGCACCGCCGGCTACACCGCACCGATCCGGCATGCATGGCAGATCACGAACCAGGCCAACGCATTTCAAAACCTCGCGCAGACCGCGAGCGTCTGCTTGTCGGGCAGCGACGGCAGCTTCGACTCGATGGGCGAAGGCATGTTCTGCCACCTGGACGGCACCGTGCTCGTGCAAGGCGGCGGCCGCGTCGACGAGATCATCACCTGCGAGTTGCGGCCCGATCTGGTGCGCGAAGCGCGCGCCGTTTGGGGCGTCGAGAACAACCCGTACCAGCTTTTCCACCGCGGCTACGTGGCCGTCAAAGGTGGCGCACAAGACTGCCCCTACACCTTCATGCACGACATGGTGACCGGCACCTACAAACTGCCGTGGGACGCGACGATCCAGATCCGCGACGGTGCCTCATGCGGCTTCGAATCGCCAACGCGCAGCTACGGCGGTGGCAACAGCAGCGTCAGCGTCGAGCCCCAGAACGACCGTTGATGTGCACCGTCGCCAGCCGCCCCTACCCCTGGCCGTTCGACGGCGATCTGCGGCCGGCCAACACCGCGCTGATCGTGATCGACATGCAGACCGACTTCTGCGGCATCGGCGGCTATGTCGACAAGATGGGCTATGACCTGTCGCTCACACGCGCCCCGATCGCGCCCATCGGCCGTGTGCTGGCGGCGATGCGCGGCTGGGGCGGCCACGTGATCCACACGCGCGAAGGGCATCGGCCCGATCTCTCGGATCTGCCGGCCAACAAGCGCTGGCGCTCCCGACGAAGCGGCACCGACGGCATCGGCATCGGCGACCCCGGTCCGTGCGGCCGCATCCTGGTGCGCGGCGAGCCGGGTTGGGAGCTCATCCCCGAGCTCGCGCCCATCGAAGGCGAGGTGGTGATCGACAAGCCCGGCAAGGGCGCGTTCTGTGCAACCGACCTCGAACTGATTTTGCACACGCGCGGCATTCGCAACGTCGTGCTGACCGGCATCACGACCGACGTCTGCGTGCACACCACGATGCGCGAGGCGAACGACCGCGGCTTCGAATGCCTGTTGCTGGAAGACTGCTGCGGCGCGACCGATGCCGACAACCATCGAGCAGCCTTGAACATGGTGCTGATGCAGGGCGGCGTGTTCGGCACCGTCGGCACCTCCGATGCATTGGTCGCGGCACTGTGATTGACAAGGTGACAGCACTCGCGCTCGAGACCGTGGGCTTGACCAAACGCTTCGGTGCGTTCACCGCACTCGACGCCGTGTCGCTGAAAGTCGCACCCGGCAGCGTGCATGCGCTGCTCGGCGAAAACGGCGCGGGCAAAAGCACGCTCGTCAAATGCATCGTCGGCTACCAGCGGCCGGATGGCGGCGCGGTGCTGATCGACGCGCGCGAGCAGTCGATCGACTCACCGACCGTGGCACGCAGCCTCGGCATCGGCATGGTGTATCAGCACTTCACCGTGGTGCCGGGCATGACGGTGGCCGAGAACCTGCTGATCGCGCGCGGCGCGTTGCCGGCCGTGATTCCGTGGCCACGCGTGCGGGAAGAACTGCGCGCATTCATGGACGCGGCGCCGTTCGCGCTCGACCTCGATGCCACGCCGCTGCAGTTGTCCGCCGGCGAAAAGCAGAAGCTCGAAATCCTGAAGCAACTGTTCCTGCGTCCGCGCCTGCTGATCCTGGACGAGCCGACTTCGGTGCTGACGCCGCAGGAAGCCGACGAGGTGCTCGGCGCCTTGCGCGACCGCGCGCATGCCGGCGACTGCAGCGTGCTGCTGATCACGCACAAGTTCCGCGAGGTGACCGCCTATGCCGACGACGTGACCGTGCTGCGCCGCGGCCGACAAGTCGGCAGCCTGCCGGTCGCAGGCAGCAGCGCGGGCGCGATGGCGGCGTTGATGGTGGGTGCGGACGACATCATGCAGACCGGCAGCAACAGCGGCGACGCCTTGTCCCGATCCAATGCACACCCGGGTGCCCCACGACTGCAGGTGCGGCAGCTGCGCGTGGACGGCGACCGCGGCGAGACCGCGGTGGACGGCCTCGACCTCGACGTGCATGCGGGCGAGATCGTCGGTGTCGCAGGCGTGTCCGGCAACGGCCAGCGCGAGTTGATGGAGGCGCTGGTCGGCCAGCGACAGCGCGCGCGGGGCAGCGTGCAGGTGGCTGGCCAGCCGTTTCATGCCACCCGTGCGCAGAACCGGCTCTGCGCGTTCGCAGCCTGCCGGAAGAGCCGCTGGCCAACGCCTGCGTCGGCCGCATGAGCGTGACCGACAACATCGGGCTGCGCAGCTTCGACGAGGCGCCGTTTGCCCAGTTGGGCTGGCGCCGCCCCGGCAAATTGCGACAGCGTGCGCGCGCGTTGATCGACCGCTTCGGCGTCAAAACCCGCAGCGAAACGGCCGCGATCGATACCTTGTCGGGCGGCAACGTGCAACGTGCGGTGCTGGCGCGCGAGCTGTCCCACGACTCAGCGCTGCTGCTGGTCAGCAATCCAACGTTCGGGCTCGACTTCTCTGCGGTTGGCGAAGTGCATCGGCGCCTGATCGCCGCACGCGACGGCGGCGCCGCGGTGCTGATGGTCAGCGAAGACCTGGACGAGCTGCTGCAGGTGGCAGACCGCATCGTCGTGATGAGCGAAGGCCGGATCGTGCACAGCGAGCCCGGCGGCCGGCGCGGACCGCGCGGAGATCGGGCGCCATCTGGGCGGCGCAGCGCATGGGAAAGCCGCGTCGCGATGAGCCTTCGATCACTGGCCATCGAAGCGCGGCCGTTTCCCGGTTCGCGCTGCGAGCCGGGCCAGGTGGCCTTGATGCTGATCGACTTGCAGCGCGACTTCGTCGAGCCTGGCGGCTTCGGTGCGGCGCTCGGCAACGACGTGACGCTGCTGCAGGCGTCGTCCGGCCCGCGCGAGTGCTGCTGAGCGCTGGCGCGCGCAACGGCTGGCCGGTGTTCCACACGCGGGAATCGCACGCGGCCGATCTGTCCGACTGCCCGCCGTCGAAGCGCGCCGCGGCAGCCGGCCTGCGCATCGGCGATGCCGGCCCGATGGGGCGGCTGCTGGTGCGCGGCGAGCCGGGCTGCGAGATCGTCGCCGGGCTGCGCGCCGCTGCCGCAGCGAAACCGTGATCGACAAGCCCGGCAAGGGCGCATTCCATGCCACCGGCCTCGACGCCACTGCTGCAGCGGCTCGGCATCACCCACCTGGTCTTCGGCGGCGTCACGACCGAAGTCTGCGTGCAGACCACGATGCGCGAGGCCAACGACCGCGGCTACGACTGCCTGCTGGTGGAAGACGCGACCGCGAGCTATTTTCCCGCAGTTCAAGACGCAGACGATCGAGATGATTGTCGCGCAAGGCGGCATCGTCGGCTGGGCTGCGGCGCTGCCGGCCGTGCTGTCCGCGCTCGGCGAAGGCGGCACGGTTTGACGCGCCTGATTCTGACCCGGCTGCTCGCCGCGCTGCCGAACCTGCTCGGCGTGATCGTCGATCACCTTCATCCTGACGCGCGCATTGCCGGGCGACCCGGCCGCCTACTTCGCGGGCGGCGCCGCCACGCAGGAGGCGGTCGCGCAGGTGCGCGCGCAACTTGGGCTGGACCGGCCGCTGCCCGAGCAGTTCTTCAGCTACGTCGTCGGCGCTGGCGCATGGCGACCTCGGGCTTGTCGCTGACCACCGGGCAGCCGGTGCTGCAGGAGCTGCTGCTGCGGCTGCCGGCATCGCTGGAGCTGGTGCTGCTCGCGTTGGTGCTGGCTTGTGCGATCGCGCTGCCGCTCGGGCGTGCTGGCCGCCACGCGACCGGGCTCATGGGTCGACCAGTTGTGCCGGTTGATCACCACCGCCGGCGTGTCGCTGCCGACCTTCTTCACCGGGCTGCTGCTGGCCTACGTCTTCTACTTCCTGCTCGGCTGGGCGCCCTCGCCGCTGGGCCGGCTCGACCCGATGTATTCGCCGCCCGCGCAGAGTCACCGGCCTGTACCTGATCGATGCCGCTGATCGCCGGCGACGCGGCGCTTGTGGTGGGCCAGCTTCAAGCAGCTGATCCTGCCGGTGGTCACGATGGCGATCTTCGTGCTCGCGCCGATCGCACGCATGACGCGTGCTTCGATGATCGGCGTGCTGTCCGCCGACTTCGTCCGCACCGCACGCGCCAGCGGGCTTGTCGTCGCACCACGGTGCTGCTGCGCTATGCGCTGCGCAACGCGCTGCTGCCGGTGGTCACGACGCTCGGGCTGGTGTTCGGCTTCATGCTCGGCTCGAGCGTGATCGTCGAGAAGGTGTTCGGCTGGCCCGGCGTCGGCAGTTATGCGATCGACGCGCTGACGGCCAGCGACTATGCGCCGGTGCAGGGCTTCGTGCTGGCGATGGGCATCCTGTTCGTGCTGCTGAACCTGGCGGTCGACGTGCTGTACGCGTTGATCGACCCGCGCGGTGGCGGTTACGAGGCATGAGCCCGATGACCGCTGCCACGCACGCCAACGGCACACTTCGCCATGTGTTCGCGCGAGAACCCGGTCACGCTGCTGGCCGCGCGGACTCTTCGCGCTGTTCGTGCTGGCGGCGTTGTTCGGCCCGTCGCTGGTGCCGTACGACCCGCTGGCCAGCGACGGCGAGCGCGGCGCTGCAGCCGCCGATCGCCGGCGCACTGGTTCGGCACCGACGCGCTCGGGCGCGACATCTTCTCGCGCGTGGTCGTGGCAACCCGGCTCGACCTCGGCATCGCGCTGTCGGCGGTCGCTGCTGTCGTTCGTGCATCGGCATGCCGCTCGGGCTGGCAGCCGGCTTCTTCGGCGGCTGGTGGGACCGGATCGTCGACCCGGCTGTCGGACACGATCATGGCGTTTCCGCTGTTCGTGCTGGCGATGGGCATCGTCGCCGCGCTGGGCAACACGGTCGGCAACATCGTGCTCGCCACCGCGATCATCAACCTGCCGTTCTATGTCCGCGTGGCGCGCGCCGAAGCGAACGTGCGGCGCGACGCCGGCTACATCGAAGCGGCGCGCCTGGCCGGCAACGGCGACGCGCGGCTGCTCGCGGTGCATCTGTTTCCGAACACGCTGCCGCCGGCGATGGTGCAGGTCAGCCTGAACATGGGCTGGGCGATCCTGAACGCGGCGGGACTGAGCTTCATCGGCCTGGGCGTGCGCCCGCCGGAGGCCGAGTGGGGCATCCTGGTGGCCGAAGGCGCGCAGTACATCGTCTCCGGCGAATGGTGGGTGGCCTTCTTTCCGGGGCTGGCGCTGATGCTGGCGGTGTTCACCTTCAACCTGCTGGGCGACGCGCTGCGCGACATCTTCGATCCGCGAAGGCGCACATGATCACCCCCAGCCCCGCTCCCTTCGGTCGGCTCTCGGCTTCCCCCTCAACGGGGGCGGCGCCTGCGGCCTGGCGGAGCCAGCTCCGCGTCCCCTGCTGGACCTTGCCATGGCGACTCCGTCTGCTTTGGGCAGCGGCAACGGCAGCAACAGGTCATGATGCAACGCACCGATTCGACGCAGCCCCCGCTGCTCGACGTGCGCGGCTTCGGGCTCGAGTTCCGCACGCGCAGCGGCACGGTGCACGCGCTCGAAGGGATTGATCTGCAGGTGCACCGCGGCGAGATCGTCGGCCTGGTGGGCGAGAGCGGCTCGGGCAAGTCGGTGCTGAGCTACGCGCTGCTCGGCATCAGCGACCGCGGCCGCGCGCGTGACCGGCGGCAGCAGCGCTGTTCGGCGGCTCGACCTGCTGCAGGCCGATCGCGGCCACGCTGAGCGATCTGCGCGGGCGCGAGATCTCGATGATCTTCCAGAGCCCGCGCACCGCGCTGAATCCGATCCGCACGGTCGGCCTGCAGATCGAGGATGTGCTGCGCCGCCATGCGGTGGCCCGCGGCGCCGGACCTGCGCACCAGCCTCAAGGCAGCGCGCGGTGCAGGCGTTGCGCGAGCGTCGCGATCTCCGACCCGGAGCGGCGCGTCGATGCCTACCCGTTCGAGCTGTCCGGCGGCATGTGCCAGCGCGTGATGATCGCGCTGGCACTGGCCTGCGAGCCGACCCTGCTGATCGCCGACGAGCCGACCACCGGGCCTCGACGTGACCACGCAGGCGGCCGTGATGGACCTGATCGCCGACCTCGCGCGCGAGCGCCGGATGGCAACGCTGTTCATCACGCACGATCTGGCGCTGGCGGCCGAACACTGCGACCGCATCGTCGTGATGCACGCGGGCCATGTGGTGGAAGCGGCGCCCACGCGCGCTCTGTTCGCCGCGCCGCGCCACCCCTATACCGCGCGGCTCATGAGTTCTTCACCGGATGAGCGCAGCACGATCGACAGCCTGCTGCCGGTGCCCGGCCAGCTGCCCGACCTGCGCCGCGCGGATCTGCCCGCGTGCCGGTTCGCCGAACGCTGCGAGCGCGCCACCGATCGCTGCCGGACCGAGCGCCCGCGGCTCGACCCCGGCAGCACGCACAGCGTCGCCTGCTGGCATCCGCTGCCGGTGATGGAAGCGGCCGCCCATGGCTGACCACCCCGCGCCGCTGCTGCAGGTCGAGCGCCTGAGCAAGCGCTTTCCGGTCGGCCGGCAACGCGCAGCTGCATGCGGTCGACGATGTGTCGTTCGCGTCGCTGCCGGCGAGAGCCTGGGCCTGGTCGGCGAATCGGGTTGCGGCAAGAGCACGCTGGCGCGGCTGCTGGCGCGGCTGCTCGATCCGAGCGCTGGCCGCATCGTGTTCGACGGCCGGCCCATCGACAGCATGCCCGCCACCACGTTCGCCCGCTCGCCGCTGCGCGGCGCGATCCAGATGGTGTTCCAGGACCCGACCGACAGCCTGAACCCGCGCTTCACCGCGCGCGACACGATTGCCGAGCCGCTGGCGTTGCTGACCGACGCTGCGCGGCGCGGCGGCGCAGCGGCGGGTCGACGAGGTGGCGCAGCAGGTCGGGCTCGCAGCGGAGCTGCTCGCACGCTATCCGCACCAACTGTCGGGCGGCCAGAAGGCCCGGGTCGGCATCGCGCGTGCGTTGGCACCGAGCCCGCGCCTGTTGATCCTGGACGAGCCCACGGCCGCGCTCGACGTGTCCGTTCAGGCGGTCGTGCTGCAACTGCTGGCACGGCTGCGCCGCGAACTCGGCCTGACTTTGCTGTTCGTCTCGCACGACCTGAACGTGGTGCGGCTGCTGACCGACCGGGTCGCCGTGATGTATTTGGGCAAGGTGATCGAGCTGGGTGCGTCGGACGCAATCTTCCAGACGCCGAAGCATCCGTATACGCAGGCGCTCGTATCGGCGATTCCCGGTCAGGGCCCGCGCATCCGACTGGAAGGCGAGGTCACGAGTCCGATCGATCCGCCGCAGGGCGCGTGCCGCTTTCACGGCCGCTGCCCGCGCGGCGAGGACCGCTGCGGCCGCCAGGCACCGCCATTGCGCCAACTGGTCGACGGCCGGCTCGTGGCATGCCACTTTGCGGCCTGATCCCGAGCGCATGCATGCCCACCCAATCCTGGTTGCCTCCGCCACAACACCGCCGCCCGCACGCGTCAACCTGGCCGAGCTTGTCTATGCGACGCTGAAGGCCGAGCTGCATGACTTTCGCTGGGTGCCGGGCGACCGCTTGTCCGAGTCGGAGGTCGGCGTGCGGCTCGGTGTGAGCCGCACGCCGGTGCGCGAGGCATTGTTCCGGCTGCGCAACGAAGGGTTGCTGGAAGTCGAATCGAAGTCCGGCTGGTTCGTGCGGCCGATCGACTTCGGCCGGCTCGACCAACTCTACGACCTGCGCATCGTGCTGGAGTCGGCCAGCGTGGAACGGTTGCTGCTGGCCGAGCAACTCCATGAGGCGCCCGCACTGCAGGCATTGCAGCGTGTCTGGCTCGTGCCGGTTGGTGAACGGTTGGCCGATGCGGACCAGGTCGCGCTGTCTCGACGAAGCGTTTCACGCCTCGCTCGTGCAGCGCTGCCGGCAACGACGAGATGGCGCGCGTGCACCAGGACGTGACCGACCGCATCCGGATCGTGCGGCGGCTCGACTTCACGCGCGCCGACCGCATCGAGGCAACTTACGTCGAACACGCCAAGCTGCTTCGCGCGGTATTGCAACGCAAGCGCGCGCAGGCTTTGCTGCTGCTGAAGGCACACATCGAGCAGAGCAAGACCGAGGTGCGCAAGATCACGCTGCACACCCTGCATGAGTTGCGGCGCCATCGGCCCCTGGGCACAGCGGCGCGCTGAGGTTCGTCAACCCCCAGCGTCCAACGCCCAGCCATTGCGGCGTTGTCCTACTCGGGCACGGGCATGGACAGCAGCGATCGGTCCGAGGCCGTCCCCATGATGGGCAAGCGGCGTCCTGCAAATGCGGGCTGGCCGTGGCTCAAAGGCTCGGCAGCGCAGCGGCTGTCCCGCTGTTGTGCATTCTGGTGTTCGATCTATCATCTCCGCATACATTCATGGAATCTTTTTCCTGGCTTCAGTGGCCCGCCATGGCCGTCACCATCGCCGCTGCCTGGCTGGTCGCATCGGAAAGTTCGGCGCGCCGCAACGTCGGTTTCTGGGTATTCCTGGCCAGCAATGTGCTCTGGGTCGTCTGGGGCTTCATCGCTTCGGCCTATGCGCTGATCGTGCTGCAGATCGCGCTGGCAGCGATGAACATCCGCGGTGCGGTGAAATCCGAGAAAGCCGCGGAGCGGGAAGAAGAAGAAAAAGACATGCCTGCCGGAAATGCCGATCGCACTTCATCCGCCTCCTCGTCTGTGTCCTAGCCAGTTCCCGCGAATCCATCAACCACGAAAAACGAAACCCCATGTCAACCACGAAATCGCCAGCGAGCCGATCGGCAGCGAAAAAAGCGCCGGCCAAGAAAGTAGCGCCCAGCAAGGGCACCCGCAGCGCAGCACCAAAGGCTGCAGAAGCCACCCGCCTGCTGCGCACCGACCACCGCACGGTGGCCGATATGTTCGCGCAGTACGAATCAACCCGATCGACGGCGAAGAAGCGCAAGCTCGTTGAGCAGGTCTGCATCGAGCTGACGGTGCACGCGCAGATCGAAGAAGAGATTTTTTATCCCGCGGTCAAGCAGGCGCTGAAGGACAAGGAGCTGATCCCCGAGGCCACCGTTGAGCACGCGACCATGAAGCACCTGATCGCGCAGATCGAAGGCATCGAACCAGACGGCGAGATGTACGACGCGAAGGTCAAGGTGCTGTCCGAATACGTGAAGCACCATGTGAAGGAAGAGGAAGGCGAGATGTTTCAAAAAGCCAAGGCGAGCAAGCTTGACCTGGTCGCCCTGGGGGAGCAGATGGCCGCACGCAAGCAGGAACTGCTGGGCTTGAAGGGCTGATCAATCCGACGCTCGGCGGTCGGCTTTGAGCAACCGCAGGCCGTTGGCGACCACGAGCAGCGTCGCGCCCATGTCGGCGAACACCGCCATCCACATGGTCGCGCTGCCGAGCACTGCGAGCACCATGAACACCGCCTTGATGCCGAGCGCGAGCGTGATGTTCTGCACCAGCACGGCATGCACGCGGCGCGACAGCCGGATCGTCTCCGGGATGCGGCGCAGGTCGTCGTTCATGATCACGACGTCGGCGGCTTCCATCGCGGTGTCGGTGCCCGCGCCGCCCATCGCGAAACCGATCTCGGCTTGAGCGAGCGCCGGCGCGTCGTTGATGCCGTCGCCGCTCATCGCGGTCGGGCCGAGCTCGGCTTGCAATGCCTTGATGCGCACCAGTTTGTCTTCGGGCAGCAGATTGCCATGCGCCCGATCGATGCCCGCTTGCGCACCGACCGTTTGGGCCGTGGCGGCGTTGTCGCCACTCAGCATCACCGGCGTCACGCCCAGCGCGCGCAGTTCGGCCACAGCGGCGCGCGATGAAGGCTTGATCGTGTCGGCCACGGCGAACACCGCCAGCACCCCTCGGGCGTCGTCGGCAAGCAACGTCGCGGTGCGGCCTTGCCGTTCGTGTTCGGCGAGCGAGGCTTCGAGTTGCGGACTGCACTGGCCGCGTTCCTCGATCAGTCGGTGGTTGCCGAGCACGTAGCTGCGGCCGTTCACGCTGGCCTTGCACGCCCCGCCCTGCGAGCGCCGTGAACGCATCGACCGGCACCGGCTCCCCCGTGGCTTCCTGCTTGAGCGCGGTGGCAATTGCCATCGACACCGGATGGTCGGATCGGCTTGCCAGGCTCAGTGCAAGCCGGCCAATGTCGGCCCGATCGGCGGCTGCGTCGATCGGGGTCCATTCGACCAGCTTCGGGCGTCCTTCGGTGATCGTGCCGGTCTTGTCGAGCGCGATCGCCTTGAGCCGTCGGGCGTCCTCCAGATACGTGCCGCCCTTGATCAGGATGCCGCGCCTGGCTGCCGCAGCCAGCGCGCTGACGACCGTGACCGGCGTCGAGATGACCAGCGCGCACGGGCATGCGACCACCAGCAGCACCAGCGCCTTGTAGACCGCGCCCTGCCACGGCACGCCGAACAGCAGCGGCAGCGCGAGCGCGACCGCCAACGCCAGCACGAACACCGCGGGCGTGTAGACGGCCGCAAATCGGTCGACGAAGCCGCTGGGTCGGCGCGCGCGTGGCCTGCGCTTGTTCGACCGCGTGGATGATGCGCGCGAGCGTGCTGCCCGATGCGGTCGCGGTCACGCGGAACACGAGTTCACCGGTCTGATTGATGGTGCCGGCAAACACCGCATCGCCAACCGTGCGCTCCACCGGCAGGCTCTCGCCCGTCACAGGCGACTGGTCGAGCGCGCTCGCGCCCTGCGTGATCACGCCGTCGAGCGGCACGCGTTCGCCCGGGCGGATGCGCACCACCGAATCCTTTGCAACCTCGGCCGACGGCACGCTGCGCCAAGCACCGTCGGGCTGCTGCACATCGGCCTGCTCGGGCGCGAGCGCGACCAGCCCTTCGATCGCGTTGCGCGCGCGGTCGGCGGCGCGCGCTTCGATCAATTCCGCGATCGCGTAGAGCGCCATCACCATCGCGGCTTCCGGCCACTGGCCGATCAGAAACGCACCCGTGACGGCCACGCTCATCAACGCGTTGATGTTGAGCTTGCCGTGTCGCAGCGCGGAGAGCCCTTTGCGGTAGACGTCCAGCCCGGACAGACCGATCGCGATCACTGCAAGGCCCAGGCCAAGCCAGCTCAGCACCGGCAGGTCGGCGGCAAACCAATGCACGGCTTCCGCGGCAAGGGCCAGCACGAGCGCTGCGCCAAGCCGCAGACTGCTCACGGGCGGCGCGTGATCGTGGCCATGATCGGCGCCGTGGGCGCCGCCCGGTGCGTGAGGGTGGCCTTCATGCGACTTGGCCGCAGGCAGCAGCTGCGCATTGAAGCCGGTCTGCTTGATCGTGCGCAGCACCTGCGGCATCGCGTCTGGGTCGGCATCGATCGTCAGCAGCCGTTTGCCGAGTTGGAAGCGCAGGCCGCGCACACCGGGAATCGGCTCCAGCGCGCGGCGCAATTCGCTTTCTTCAACGGCGCAGTCCATCGTCGGAATCGACAAGACGGTGCTGGACGATGTGCCGCTGCGCGCGGGCGCAAGGGAAGTCGTGCGGGATTCTTGTAGGGTGCTCATGTACGGGGGTTGTTCGTCGGATAGCGGCATTGGAAACCCTGTAGCAGGTGTAGAGTCAAGCGGCGGCCCCGAACCTTTTCTCAGCGGTCCGAATCTCCACTTATCCCCCCATGCAAATCGGCCAACTCGCGCGCGTCACCGGCACGCCGGCGGAGACGATCCGCTTCTACGAACGCAAGCAATTGCTGCCCGCACCCGGCCGCAGTGAAGGCAATTATCGGCAGTACGAACGCTGGCACGCCGAGCGGCTCACGTTCATTCGCCACTGCCGGTCGCTCGACATGACGCTCGACGAGATTCGCGTACTGCTGCGCTTCAAGGACGCACCCGGCGTGGACTGCCACGGTGTGAACACGTTGCTGGACGAGCACATCGGCCATGTGTCGCATCGCATCCGCGAACTTCGTGCGCTCGAGCGCCAACTCGTACAACTGCGCGCGCAGTGCACCGAATCGAACGTCGCGGCCGACTGCGGCATCCTGATGGGCCTGTCCAGCACGACGACCCACCCTGCGGCCGGTCGCAGCGGTGACGAGCACGTGCCGGGGACGCATTGATTGTGTTGCTTCTGGGGGCCGTTGAAAGACCGTAACGAACCAGACCAGCCGTCTTGCCTCCCGTGCGCAAACTGCGCGGAATGCACGGAACCCGCAACCGACCGAGCCGGCAGCAAGTAGCGCACGGCACGAATCGCAGCAAACTCTCCGTCTTCTCATTTCCACTGCCGAGACGACCGATCGAATCCAGCATGACGATTGCGACATTGACAGATCGCTCTGCCGACGAAGCCGCGCGGCTGGCGGCGCTGCACAAGCTGATGGTGCTCGACAGTGCGCCCGAGCCGCTGTTCGACAGCATTGTGCAGATGGCGTCCGAGATCTGCGGCGCGCCGATCGCATTGATCAGCTTGGTGGATGCCGACCGTCAGTGGTTCAAGGCGAACGTCGGGATGCCCGGCGTCTATGAAACGCCGCGCGACATTGCGTTCTGCACGCATGCGATCGGCGGTTGCGACTTGCTTGAAGTCCCGGACGCGATGCAGGATCCACGCTTTGCCGACAATCCGCTCGTCACCGACGCACCCGACATTCGCTTCTACGCGGGGGCGCCGTTGGTGCTGCCGGGCGGCGAGCGTGTCGGTACGCTGTGCGTGCTCGACCACCAGGCGCGCCGGCTGGATGAAGCCCAGCGCAACTCGATACAGAAGCTCGCCGCGATGGCCGTTCAGGCGCTCGTGATGCGACATCGACTGATCGAGCGCTCATTGAAAGTGCGTGATCGATACGAAGCCGCACTGGCCAAAAGCGAAAGCAAGTACCGGTCGCTGGTCGAGCAGCAGGCCGAGTTGGTGTCGCTGGCCGAGCCCGGCGGCAGGCTGGTCTACATGAATGCCGCCTATGCGCGCCAGTTCGGGATGACACCGGATGCGATGGTCGGGCACAACTTGTTCGATTACGTGGCGGTGCCCGATCGGTTTGCGGTCAGCACACGAATTTCGTTGGTGTTGGCCGACGGCATCACACGGACCGACGAAAACCGGATGCGCTCGCTTGACGGCACCGAGCGCTGGATGGCATGGACCAATGCGCTGCAGTTCGATGATCGGGGCGGCTCGCTGTTGCATTCGGTCGGACGGGATGTCACCGAACGCAAGCTGGCGGAGCTGGCGCTGCGAACCAGCCAGTCGTTCCTGCTGCGAACCGGCCGGATCGCAGGCGTCGGTGGCTGGGAGCTCGACCTGGACGACAGTACCCTGACCTGGTCCGAAGAAACCCGGCGCATTCACGAAGTCGCAAGCGATTTCGTGCCGACGCTCGGCAACGCGGTCGCGTTCTATTCACCATCGGCCCGAGCGGCGATCGAAGCGGCGATCGGCGCTGCGCTCGACCACGGGGTGCCCTGGGATCTGGAACTGCCGCTCGTGACGGCGACGGGTCGCCCCATCTGGGTGCGAGCAGCCGGCGAGGTGGAGACCGAGGACGGACGCGCGAAACGTCTGGTCGGCGCGTTCCAGGACGTGACCGAGCGCAAGCGGCTCGAGCAGCGAGTCGCCGACAGCGAACGCTTCACGCGCCACGTGACCGACAGCGTGCCGGTGCGCATCGCGTACGTCGACAGCCAGCGCCGCTATCGTTTCGTGAACCGCGCGCATTGCGCAAGCTTGCGCCTTGCGCGCGATGACATCGTCGGCCGCACCCGCGCAGAACTGGTAGGCGACAAGGGTCAGGACGACGCGCTGATCGCTCAGCGCATCGAAGCCACGCTGTCGGGACGGCACCAGCACTTCGAGTTCGACGACACGGCAGGCGGCGCGGCACGCCGGATCGAAGCGCAACTGTTGCCGGACATCGCCGAAAACGGCGAAGTGCATGGCTACTTTTCGATCGGCGTGGACATCACGGAAAGCGCCACGGCCGAGCGTTCGCTGCGGGAGCTGACGGCGATCATCGAGAACACCACCGACTACGTGGTGCAGGCGGATCGCGAAGGACAGATCCGCTACATGAACCCGTCGGTCCGGCAGTTCCTTGGACTCGCTGCGGACGCACCGGTATCGAACCTGCATTTCTCCGACTTCAACACGCCGCAGACGAATCGGGCGTTCAACCAAGTCATCGTCCCGACCATCCGATCGGGCAAGGTCTGGGTCGGCGATACCGAAGTCTATGGAAAAGACCGGACCAAGATACCGGTGAGCCAGATGGTGATCGCGCATCGTGATGGACAGGGCCACATCGCACGATTTTCTGCCGTCATGCGCAACATCTCGGCTGCGGTCGAAGCCGAAGCCGAAGCCATGCGGCAGACCGCGATCCTACGCTCCGTCGCGGAAGCGATCCCGAGCAGCATCGCCGTACTCGGCGTCGACGGCCGCTACCAATTCGTGAACCGCACCTTCGAGCAATGGTGCGGCCTGCCTCGCGAGCAGATCCTGGACCGCCGGCCGGCCGTGGTGCTCGGCGAGCATGAGTTGGAGCGCCGCCGTCCTTGGATCGAGCGAGCGAAGTCAGGTGAGACGGTCAGCTTCGAACTCGACTATCCGGGCCACCGCCCAGCCCACCAATCGATCACCTACATCCCGTTGCGCACGGAAGCCGGCCCGGTCACAGTGGGCGGCTATGTCGTGGTGGCACAGGACGTGACGCAGCAACGACTCGAACAGCGCCGGTTGCTCGAGTTGTCGCAACGAGACGGACTGACCGGCCTGCTGAACCGCTCCGGCTTCGAAGACAGCGTGCGGCGCCAGTTGCAACGGCACGCCGCCGATATGTCGCTCGCTGTGCTCTACATCGATTTGGACCATTTCAAACCGGTGAACGACCGCCACGGGCATCCGGCCGGCGACCGCGTACTGCAACTGTTCGCGAAGCGGCTCGAGAGCGTCGTGCGACCAACCGACGCGCTGGCGCGGTTGGGCGGCGACGAGTTCGCGATCGCTCTATTCGGTGTGGGCGAGGCGGCCAATGCGCACCGTGTCGCCGACAAGGTGCTGCGTGCGGCCAAGGCTCCTTTCCAGCTCGGCGCCTTGCTGCTGCGGCTCGATGCGAGCATCGGTGTCGCGTTCGCGAACGGACCTGAGATCGATCCGGAGCGGCTGGTCGAACAGGCGGACGCGCAGCTGTTGAGAGCCAAATCCGCCGGCAAGGGCCGCCGCGCCTGAACGACAAAGGAGAGCGATCCATGCAAATCCGAATGTGCGAAGCAGCCGACCACAACCAATGGCTGCCGCTGTGGCAGGCCTACCAGGGCTTTTACAAGACGCAGATTCCGGCGGATGTCACAGCGCGGACCTGGGCGCGGTTTCTCGACCCCGCCGAGCCGATGCACTGCGCGGTGGCCGAAGACGCCGATGGCCATCTGCGCGGCATCGTGCATTACATCTTTCATCGCAGCTGCTGGACGGCGGGCGATTATGTGTATCTGCAGGACCTCTACACCGAAGCGGCCCTGCGCGGCCGAGGCGTGGGCCGCGCGCTGATCGAGCATGTGTATGCGGCCGCAGATCACGACGCGGCGGCGCGCGTCTGGTGGCTCACGCACGAGTCGAACCGGGACGCGATGCACCTCTACGACAAGGTGGCGGACAAAAGCGGTTTCGTTCAATACCGAAAGATCATCGGCTCATAGCCGGTCGGATCGGTCCGGCAACACCGCCGTGACTTCGATCTCGACCTTGGCGCGCGCTTCCATCAACGCCGACACTTCCACACACGTCATCGCCGGGAAGTGCCTGCCCATGACTTCGCGGTAGGCGGCACCCAGCTCCTTCAGCCGTGCCTGGTATTCGACGCGGTCGAGCACGTACCAGGTCATGCGCACCATGTGCTCGGGCCCCGCCCCACCGGCTTCGAGCACCGCACGCACATTGAGCAACGCCTGCTGGGTCTGCGCGATGAAGTCGTCGGTTTCGAACTGCGCCTCTGCGTTCCAGCCGATCTGACCGCCGACAAAGATCTGCGTGCCGCGTGCGGCGATGCCGTTCGCATAGCCGCGGGGCACGGCCCAGCCTTCGGGTTGCAGCAAGCGGTTCACAGGACGGCCCTTGTCGTTCTGTCTGGCGTTGCCATGGTGGACCACGGATGCGACGCGTTTGGCTTCATGATGTGGTCTCCTGCTTCAACTTGAAGCGCTGCAGCTTGCCGGTCTCGGTGCGCGGCAGCTCGGCCCTGAACACGACCTCGCGCGGGTACTTGTACGGCGCGATCTGCTGCTTGACATGGTCCTGCAGCGCCTTGACCAGTGCGGCGTCCGGCGCGTGGCCGTCTTTGAGCACGCAGAACGCTTTCACGATCATGCCGCGCTCGGCATCCGGCTGGCCGATCACCGCGCATTCGGCTATCGCCCCGTGCGTGAGCAGCGCGTCCTCGACTTCCGGGCCGCCGATGTTGTAGCCGGCCGAAACGATCATGTCGTCGTCGCGTGCCTGGTAGTAGAAATAGCCGTCCGCATCCTGCGTGAACGCATCCCCGGGATAGTTCCAGCCGTCCTGCACGTAGCGTTGCTGGCGCTCGTCGGCCAGATAGCGACAGCCGGTCGGACCCGTGACGGCGAGCCGGCCGATCGTGCCGTGCGGCACTTCCCGGCCGGCCTCGTCCACCACCTTCGCAAGATAGCCGGGCACCACCTTGCCGATCGCCCCGGTGCGAAGGTCGGCACCCGCGCTCGAGATGAAGATGTGGAACATCTCGGTCGCGCCGATGCCGTCGACGATGTCGATGCCGGTGGCAATCTTCCAGAGCTGGCGCGTCGCATCGGGCAGCGCCTCGCCGGCGCTCACGCAGATGCGCAGACTGCCCACGCCTTGCGCCTTGGCCAACGGCGCCATCTTCCGGTAGAAAGTCGGCGCGGTGTAGAGGATCGTGATGCGGTGTTGCGCGAGCAGTTCGACCACGCGCTCGGGCGACTGCGGCCCGTCGGGGTAGTAGACGCTCGCGCCGGCCCACATCGGAAAGATCAACAGCCCGCCGAGGCCGAACGTGAACGCGAGCGGCGGTGAGCCCAGCACGATGTCGTCGGCCGTGGCTTGCAGCACGTGGCGCGGCCAGGCTTCGCACGCCACCAGCACATCGCGGTGCGTGTGCACGGCGGCTTTGGGCGTGCCGGTGGTGCCGGAGGTGAATGCGAGCAGGGCGATGTCGTCGGCCGCGGTGGCGCAGGCGGTGAAGCCGGTGGGTTTGGTCGCGGCTCGTGCGGCCAGATCGTCGGGATCGTCTGCACTGCCGCCGTAGCGCAGGATGGTGCCCAGCACGGGACCAGCGCGTTGCGCCGCTTCGAGCTCGCCGAGCAGCGCCGCTTCGCAAATGGCAAGCGTCGGCTGGGCCTTGTCGAGGATCGCGCCGAGCTCCCTGGCGCGCAGCATCGGCATCGTGCCGACCGCGATGCCGCCGGCTTTCACCACCGCCAGCCAGGCCAGCGCCAGGCCGATCGAGTTGGTGCCGCGCAGCAGCACGCGGTTGCCCGGCTGCATGGAGAAGTCTTCGGTCAGCACGCGCGCGATCCGGTCGACGTGGTCGCGCACCTGTGCGTAGTCGAGGTCGAGGCCGTCCGAGCGCAACAGGGTCCGCCTTCCCAGCCTTTGCCTTCCACCGCGCGGTCCAGCAGTTCCTGGACGAGGTTGAGCCGGTCGGGCAACTGCAGTTCGGGCAGGTCGTAGTGCAGCCGCGGCCACTGCGTGGGCGGCGGCAGCCGGTCGTGCACGAAACGATCGGTCTGCGCGCTGATGGGTGGAGTCGGTGCGTTCATGACGGGCCTCCGATCGAGTGGGACGGTTGGGTACCGTATCAACCGGCCAGCAGCGCGCGGCCGATGATCAGCTGCTGCACTTCGGTCGCGCCTTCGTAGATGCGCAGCGAGCGAATGTCGCGGTACAAGTGCTCGACGCTGCTGCCGATCTCGACGCCGCGCCCGCCGTGCAACTGCAGCGCCATGTCGATGACTTTCTGCGCGTGCTCGGTGGCCGCCATCTTGGCCATTGCGGCTTCGACCGTGGTGCGCGCACCAGCCACGTCGCGCAGCCAGGCGGCGCGGTAGGTCAGCAAGGCAGCGGCATCGATCAGCGTCGCCATCTCGCCGATCTTGACCTGCGTCAACTGAAAGTCGGCCAGCGTCTGGCCGAACATGCGGCGCTGGCGCACGTGCACGACCGCGTCCGCGAACGCGCGCCGCGCAAAGCCGAGCGCAGCGCCGGCGACCGACGCGCGGAAGATGTCGAGCGTGCGCATCGCGAGCTTGAAGCCGCCGTGCAGTTCACCGACCAGCGCATCGGCGGGCAACGCACAGTCCTTGAGGCGCAACGTCGCGAGCGGATGCGGCGCCATCAGATGAATCGATTCGCTCGCATCCAACCCAGGCGTGTTCGCATCGACGATGAACGCGCTGATGCCGCGCGTGCCGGCTTCCCGGTCGGTCTTGGCGAACAGCAGATAGAAGTCGGCGATGCCCCCGTTGCTGATCCAGCTCTTGCTGCCGTTCAAGACGAAGCCGGAACCGCCATCGGAGCCGATTTTTTGATATTTTCCGACTGGGACGCTTGCAGAACAAGCACTTTCAGCTATGGTTTGCATAGCACCGACGTCGGAACCCGCATCCGGCTCGGACAATGCGAACGCAGCGATCTTCTCGCCCCGCGCGACGGCCGGCAGGTACGTCTCGCACTGCGCCGGGGTGCCCGCGAGCGTGATCGCGCCGCTGCCCAGGCCCTGCATCGCGAACGCGAAGTCGGCCAGTGGCGAATGGAATGCGAGCGTCTCGCGCAGCAGCACCAGCGCGCGCGAATCGAGTTTCGGCAATGCGCCGCCATGCGCAGCCGGCACACAGTATTTCAGCCAGCCTGCAGCGCCCAGACGACGCACCCAGTCGCGGCACGCGGCGCGGTCGTCGGTTTCATCGACTTGCTGAGCGGCGGCCCATTCGACCAAACGCGGCGTGAGCTCGCGGTGCGCGGCGTCGAAGAACGGCAGCGCCAGATGGTCGGTGGGCGGGGCTGGTGCGGGAAGGTGTGCCATGGCTAGGCGTGGTGCTTTGGTGGGCCGTGGCTCAGTCGCCCGCAAACACCGGCGACTGCTTCGCCGCGAACGCGTGGTAAGCGCGCTTGAAATCCTCGGTCTGCATGCAGATCGCCTGCGCCTGTGCTTCCGATTCGATCGCCTGATCCACGCTCATCGACCATTCCTGGTCCAGCATCGTCTTGGTCATGCCGTGCGCAAACGTCGGGCCGGCGGCGAGCAGCGCGGCTTGCGCCTGCACGGCCGCAAGCAGTTCACCGCGCTCATGCCGCGCATTGAAAAAGCCCCAGGCCAGCCCTTCATCCGACGTCATCACGCGCCCCGTGAACAGCAGCTCGGACGCGCGGCCCTGACCGATCATGCGCGGCAGCAGCGCGCACGCGCCCATGTCGGCGCCGGCCAGGCCCACGCGCGTGAACAGGAACGCGGTCTTGGTCTGCGCGGTGCAGTAGCGCAGGTCGCACGCGAGTGCGATCAGCGCTCCGGCGCCCGCGCAGATGCCGTCGATCGCGCCGAGCACGGGCTGCGGGCAGTGCCGGATCGCCTTGACGAGGTCGCCCGTCATGCGCGTGAATTCGAGCTGCTCGGGCAGCGTCATCCTGGTCAGCGGTCCGATGATCTCGTGCACGTCGCCGCCCGAGCAGAAGTTGTCGCCGGCGCCGTGGATCACGACCGCTTTCACGTCGGTTGCGCGTTGCAGCGAACCGAACAGGTCGCGCATCTCGGCGTACGAATCGAACGTGAGCGGGTTCTTGCGCTCGGGCCGGTTCAAGGTCAGCGTGGCCACGCCCGCGTCGTCGCAGGCCCAGTTGAAATGTTGGCCCGCGTAATCCGCCCTGGGTGCAAACTGCGCACGCATCGGGTTGTCCTGGCCAATGAAATGCTTCATGCAATGGTTTCCATCGATTGGGTTTTGCTGGGTGTGGCCTCGAGCGGCGGCGTGCTGTGCTGGTGGTGTGCCTTCACCTTCCCAAGCAGGCGGTGCAAGGTCGCGACTTCGCGCTCGTTCAGGCCCGCGAACGCATCGACGATCCAGCGCTCGTGCGCGTGCGCCACCTCGGCAAACAGCGCGCGGCCTTTCGCGGTCAGGCGCACACGGTAGACGCGCCGGTCGCCGGGTTCGTCCACGCGCTCGACCAGTGCTTCATCGACCAGTTGATCGGTGATGCCGGTCACGTTGCCGCCGCTGACCATCAGCCGCTTCGACAACTCGCTCATGCGCAGGCCCTGCGGCGCGCGCTCCAACTGCGCCATCAGATCGAACCGCGGCAGCGTGGTCTCGAACCCGGTGCGCAACCGGCTGCGCACCTCGCGCTCGATCAGCTGGGTGCAGGTCAGCAGCCGCAGCCACAGGCGCAGGCTGTCCGGATGTTCGGCGTGGGCGCGGGCTTCGAGATCCATGGGACTGCTCAGGTTTCCGCGCCGCCGCCCGCCACCGCGGCCATCGCCGCTGGGGTGATGCCCGCCGTGGCTTCCATCTGCTGTTTCTTCTGCAGCTCCCGATAGAGCTGATCCCGCCCGCTCTCGTACGGCCGCGGCCAAGTCACGGCGCGGCTCTGCAGGCGCGCGGCTTCGTGCAACGTCCAGTTCGGGTCGGCCAGGTGCGGCCGCGCGACCGCGCACAGGTCGGCGCGGCCCGCCGCGATGATGCTGTTGGCGTGATCGGCCTCGGTGATCGCGCCGACCGCAATCGTGCGGATGCCGACTTCGTTTCGGATGCGGTCGGCAAACGGCGTCTGGTACATGCGGCCGTAGACCGGCCTGGCCGCGCGCGTGGTCTGGCCGGAGGACACGTCGATGAAGTCGCAGCCCGCGTCCTTGAAGGCTTGCGCAACCTGCACCGCGTCGTCGTCGGTCAGGCCGCCGGGCGCCCAGTCGTGCGCGGAGATGCGCACGCTCATCGGCAGCTCCATCGGCCAGGCGGCGCGCATCGCGGTGAACACTTCGAGCGGAAAGCGCAAGCGGTTTTCCAGGCTGCCGCCGTAGGCGTCGTTGCGATGGTTCGTCAGCGGTGAGATGAACGACGCGAGCAGATAACCGTGCGCACAGTGCAACTCGAGCCAGTCGAAGCCGGCAGCGGACGCGCGCTGGGTGCTGGCCACGAACCGCTGCACGAGTTGCTGCATGACGGCGCGCGAGAGTTCGGCCGGCACCTGGTTCTGCTCGCCGTAGCGCACCGCGCTGGCGGCCACCAGCGGCCAGTTGTTGGCCGCCAGCGGTTCGTCGATGCCTTCCCAGCCGATCCGAGTCGAGCCTTTTGGCCCGCTGTGGCCGAGCTGGATGCCGATGCGCGCATCGGTCTGGCCGTGCACGAAATCGACAATGCGCGTGAACGCGGCTTGCTGCTCGTCGTTCCACAGCCCCGTGCAGGCTGGCGTGATGCGGCCTTCCGGCACGGGCGAAGTCATCTCGACGAACACCAGCGCAGCGCCGCCCAGTGCGCGCGCGCCAAGGTGCACCATGTGCATGTCGAGCGGCACGCCGTCCTTGGCGCTGTAGATCGCCATCGGAGAGACGACGATGCGGTTCTTGAGGCCGATGCCGCGCACGGTCAGCGGCAGCAGCATCGGCAGCACCGCGGGCAGGCCCTGCGGCTGGTCGTGCGTGTCGGCATTCGCCGCCCGGCGGCTCAACCAGCGTTCGTAGCCTTCGAGCCAATTCGCATCGCGCAGCCGCAGGTTCTCGTGGCTGATGCGCTGGCTGCGCGTGAGCAGCGAGTAAGAAAACTGCTCGATCTCCATGCCGGTGTAGCGACAGACGTTCTCGAACCACTCGGTCGAATTGCGCGCGGCGTTCTGAATCTTGAGCACTTCGACGCTGCGGCGGTCCTGATAGTTTTGCAGCACGGCATCGATCGATTCGTCGGCGCGGAATTCAGCGGCCAGATCGATCGCGTCTTCGAGCGCGAGCTTGGTGCCGCTGCCGATCGAGAAATGCGCGGTGTGCGCGGCGTCCCCCATCAGCACCACCGGCACGCTGCGGCCATCGACCTCCACGCGGTGCACCCAGTTGCCGCAGATCACGCGCGGAAAGCGGATCCAGATGGCTGCGCCGCGCAGGTGCGATGCGTTGCTGATCAGCGGGTGGCCGTCGAGATACTTGGCAAACAGCTTTTCGCAGAAAGCAATTGCCTCGGCTTGCTCCATCCGGTCCATCCCGTGCGCCTTCCAGACCGCTTCCGGCGTCTCCACGATGAACGTCGACGTGTCTTCGTCGAACTGGTAGGCATGCGCCTGAAACCAGCCGTGCTCGGTCTGCTCGAACGCGAACGTGAACGCGTCGAAGCGCTTTTTGGTGCCGAGCCAGACGAAGCGGCACTGGCGCGTGTCGATGTCGGGCTGGAAGGCGTCCGCATAACGCGTGCGGATCCGGCTGTTCAGGCCGTCGCAGGCGATCACGAGATCGGCGGCGTATTGAGCGGCGAGCGCCTGGTCGTCCTGTGCGTCGCATTCGAACACCAGCTCGACGCCGAGCGCGAGGCAGCGCTCCTGCAGGATGTTGAGCAGGCGCTTGCGGCCGATGCCGCAGAAGCCGTGGCCGCCGGAGCGCACCGTGCGGCCCTTGAAATGCACCTCGATGTCGTCCCAATGGTTGAACGCGCCGCCGATCAGCGCGGCGCTCTCAGCGTCCGCATCGCGCAGGTTGCCGAGCGTCTGGTCCGACAGCACGACGCCCCAGCCGAACGTGTCGAACGGGCGGTTTGCGCTCCAGCACGGTGATCCGGTGCGACGCATCCTGCGCCTTTCATCAACAGCGCGAAATACAGGCCGGCCGGGCCGCCACCGATGCACAAAATGTTCATAAGAAAACAGTTTAGGCCTCAATCATCGGGTGTCAAGGGGGCACTTTGTGCCGCGCGGACGGACCGGGTGGCCGATGCACAATGGCAGCCACTTTGAAACCCGGGGCCTTCCCACCCCCAATTGGAAACAACGACCGTGATCTACAGATTCAAATCGCAAGCCGCCGGCGACCTCATCATGCTGGAGCCGAATGGCCGCCAGTTGCTCGAGATCATCGGCAAGCACGCAGGCTCGCAAGGCATCATCCTGGCCGAAGAAATGGACGACGCGATCCAGAAGTTGCAGCAGGCGGTCGAGCGCGCCGGTGCCACACCGCCACCGCCTGCGCCGGCAGGACAAAGCGGCGACAAGGACGGCTACGGCGACAAGGCCGAGCGCGACGTGAGCCTGCGCCAGCGCGTGGTGCCGTTCATCGACATGCTGCGCGAATGCAAAGCCGCCGGCAAGGAGATCGTCTGGGGCGTGTGAGCCGCAGCGCGGCGCGCGGCAACGCCCGGGCCTGCATTGCCGTTCGGTTCAACGCGGCCGACTGGAACGGCTGAAGCTGGCGACTGCAGCGGCAATCGCCAGTGCAACGCCGATGTGCAGGCCGACCGACTCCGCACCGTTCGGGTAGAGCCGGAACACGCCGGCCGCCAGCGCCGCGCCGGCCGTCATGCCGGTCAGGCGCGCGGCGGCCATCATCCCGCCTGCAGCGCCGGCACGCACCTTCGGCGCCGACGTCAACATGGTGCGGTTGTTCGGCGTTTGAAACAACCCGAAGCCCAGGCCACCGAGCGCCATGCGCCACAGGATGTCCAGCGTGCTCGCATCGCCCGGCAGCCGCGCAAGGAACAGCAGCGCGGTGGCCAGCAGCGCCATGCCGAGCGTGCCGAGCACGGCCGCGGGCACGCGGTCCGACAGCCGCCCGGCGATCGGTGCGATCAGCCCGAGCGCGACCGGCCACGGCGTCATCAGCAAACCGGTTTCCACCGTGCTGCGGCCGAGCACCGCTTCGAAATAAAACGGCAGCGAAACGAACGCGAGCATGTAGGCCGAAAACGCGCCGACCGACGCCGCGATCGACAACGTGAAGGTCGGAATGCGCAGCAGGTCGAGCGGGATCATCGGTGCGGCCACCGGCGCATTGCGGCGCACCAGCCACACACCCGCCGCCAGTGCACCCGCCAGCTCCACACCGGCCGCCAGCAGCGACCCGTCGCCATGGGTGAAGCTTTGCACCGCGATGAAGAACAGCCCGAACATCAACGCGCTGAGCCCCGCGCTGACCCGGTCGAACGGCCGCTGCGCGATCGGCGACACCGGCAACGCGCGCCACGCGATCAGCAGGTTCACGATGCCGATCGGCACGTTGATCGCAAACAGCCACGGCCACGACCCGATCGACAGAATGCCGGAAGCCAGCGTCGGCCCGATCGCGGCCGCCATCGACACCACCAGCGCGTTCAGCCCGACCCCGCGACCCAGCAGGTTGTCCGGATACGTGTAGCGCACCAGCGCACCACTCACGCTCATCAGGCCGGCCGCACCCAACCCCTGCACCGCTCGCGCTGCGATCAGCAAGCCCAAGCTGTTTGACAACGCACACGCCAGCGAACTCGCGGCGAACAGCACCAGCCCGAACCGATACACCCGCGCGTAGCCGATGCGCTCCCCCAGGGCCGCCAGCGGCAGCAGCGACGTGAGAATCGCGATCTGATAGGCGTTGACGACCCAGATGGTGGTCGACGGCGACGCCTGCAGCTCGCGCGCGATCGTCGGCAGCGCGATGTTGATGAGGGAGGAGTCCAGCACCGACATCGCAATGCCGATGCCGATGGCCAGCATCGACCAGTAGCGCGCAGGCGTCGGCAGGCCGTCGCGCGGCGCGGAATCGGCGATGGTGGTCAAAGTTCAGGCAAGGGTGGCAGCGAACGCACTCCGGTCACACGCGGGCATTCGCAAAGCGCAACCGCGCGCTGCGACGCCGGCGGGCGGGTGCTTCGGCAAGGTCTTCAGTCCACCTTCGCGCCCGACGCCTTCACCACCTCGGCCCACTTTTTGTGTTCGGCGTCGATGTGCTGTGCAAACTGTTGCGGCGTGATGCCGCCGGGGATGGCTCCTTGAGCAAGCAGCTTTTCGGCCACGGCCGGACTGGCGAGCGCTTTGGCGGATTCCTGCTGCAGCCGCTCCACGACTGCGGCCGGCGTGCCGGCGGGTGCGAGCAGGCCGAACCATGAGCTGGCTTCGTAGCTCTTCAATTCCGGGCCGCCCGCTTCGGCGATCGTCGGCACGTCGGGCAGCGCCGCGGAGCGCTTGGCGCTGGTGACGGCCAAGGCTTTCAACTTGCCGCCCTTGATCTGCTGCAGCGCGGACGGCAGGTTGTCGAACATCACGTCCATCGTGCCGCCGACCATGTCCATCAACGCCGGGCCCGAGCCCTTGTACGGCGAGTGGACCATCTTGGTACCGGTCAAGCTCTGGAACAACTCGCCGGCCAGGTGGATCGACGTGCCGTTGCCGCTGGACGCCATGTTCAACTTGCCCGGGTTCGCCTTCGCGTACTTGATCAGGTCCTGCACGTTGTTGATGCCCCATTCCTTCGCTTTTTCGACCTGCATCACGAGCACGTTCGGCACCGCAGCCACCAGCGTGATCGGTGCGAAGTCCTTGATCGGGTCGAAGTTCAGCTTCGGATACAGCGCGCGGTTGATGCCGTGCGTGCCCACCGTGCCCATCAACAGCGTGTAGCCATCGGCCTGCGCCTTGGCGACCAGATCGGCACCGATGTTGCCGCCCGCGCCCGGCTTGTTGTCGACGATGAACGATTCGCCGAACGCTTTGCCGAGTTCCGGCGCCATCGCACGCGCCAGCAGGTCGGTGGTGCCGCCGGCTGCAAAGGGCACGATGATCTTGACCGGCTTGGTTGGCCATTTGTCCTGCGCGAACGAGGCAGCGGGCAGCGCCACGCCGAACGCGAGCGCGCTCATGACCAACAATGCGGTGCGGCGTTTGTGAAGGATCTGGATCGAATTCATCTGTTGCGTACTTTCTGGATGCAAGGTTGTTGTGGACGCTGCGCGAGAAGTCACTGCCTGGGGATCGTCCGCTCGTTGTGTGCTGGCCGCACCGGCCATGAGCCAGCAGCCTGCCCCGGGAGCGAACCGGGACTCTAATCGAATCGTTTCGGCCGCGTGCTGGCCATGGTCCACGCCGGCCCGCAACCGCTCGACCAGTGGGTGCGCGATCTTCTGTTCGGTGCCGATCATGTGAAAGTGCTCGTACACGCCGACGCAGGCGCCGACGCGCAGCACGCGGCAACGCTTGACCCACCGGTCGTGCTTCAGGTCGACGCCCGGCAACATGCCCATGCCTTCGGCGCCGAAGGCCTTCGGCAGCGCGCTGTGCTCGAACTCGCCGACCACGAGTGAGCGACTACCGTGCTGGTCGAACCCGCGGTCCAGCACGGGGCACGCTGCGGCATGTGCGGTCGGCAGCGGCATCGGCACGTCGCCCCACGAGCAGGGGAAGCGGCGCCGGACCCGCGCAGCCAACGCTTTCGGGGGCATACCACGCGATCGGACGTCAATGACCAGATCGATGCGACGGAATTGTCCTGACATGAAATTGCCCACAACAACAACGACGACGTGGGCGGCAAGCGGGGTTGATCCAAGGCGGCGGTAGCTGCCGCTGCAACCGTCATGGTTGCCGTTGTTGCCGTTGTTGCCGTTGCCGTCAGCGTATCAGTCAGCTGGCCAAGGCATCGACTTCGGATAGCCGTTTGCCGGCGTGTCCGGCACGCGCCTGGTCCCGCCACCCGCCGCACCCGCCGAGTCGACACCGCGCCACCAGGGTGTGACCTGCTCGACCTGCACCGGCTCCACCGCCTCACCCAGCCGCGGCATCACCAGATGCACGCCGTGCTGCAAGCCCTGCGCGAGCAACGTCTCCGCCGGTTCGTCCCAGGCATGCATCGCAAGCGAGAACGTGCCCCAGTGCACCGGCAAAAACGCACCGCCGCCGAGCAGCGCATGGGCTTCGAGCGCATGCACCGGCCCGAGATGCACGGTGCCCCACGACGGATGGAACGCACCGACTTCGAGCAGCACCAGATCGAACGGCCCGAGTCGATCACGAATCGCTGCGTATTCGGTGGTAAGGCCTGTGTCGCCGCTGAAGAACACCGTGTGCCGGTTCGAGCGCAATGTCATCGATGACCACAACGTCGCGTTGCGATCCTTCAGCGCGCGCCCCGAGAAGTGCTGGGACGGCGCGGCCGTCACCGTGAGGTCGGTGCCCGGCAGGGTGTGCGATTCCCACCAATCGAGTTCGGTGATGCGCGCGGCCCCAATCCCCCAGGCTTCCAGATGCGCACCGACGCCGAGCGACGTGACGAACGGGACATGGCTTTTCGCCAGCGCACGGATCGTCGGATAGTCGAGATGGTCGTAGTGATCGTGCGAAATCACGACCAAATCGATCTCGGGCATCCGTTTCAACTCGACCGGCACCGGCTGAAATCGTTTGGGTCCGATCAGCCGCGACGGTGAGGCGCGTGTGCCCCAGACCGGATCGGTCAGCACACGCACGCCGTCGATTTCGAGCAGCACGGTCGAATGGCCGAGCCAGGTCGCGCGCAGACCGCTGGCCGGTTTTTTGAGCCACGCGTGCACCGGATCGACCGACGGCAGCGGCGCCTGCGGCACGCGCCGCTCCCCACCGCACAGGAAGTCGGCGATCGACGGCGCCGGCACCGTCGGATCCCGCAGACCCGGCAGCACCGGATGCATGTTGCGGAACGCATCGCCCTGCCACAGCGGCGAAGCCCGCATGCGTTCGAGGCGCAGGCCTTCGGGTTTTTTGCCAAGAGACTTCATCACAATGGTCGGTTTGCGCAAAGGGTGCTCGGCTGAGCAGCGAAGGGGAACACGGCCCTCAGCGTCAGACAAGCATCTGGGTTCAAGCGGTGTCCGGTACCTGTAGCAAAGTACGCACGGTGGCTGGCAACGGCGGCAACGACGTCTGCACCCTGTGCCACACCGTCTGGTGATTCCCAGCCATGCAGCCATGGATCGACAGATTGCGCAAGGCCATGATCTCGCGCCCCCGGAGGAATGCGTGCAGCCAGCGTTTCATCAAGCTTGCCGAGCCGTTCGATCGCTGGCTCCAACGACGTCGAACTTTCGCTCGACCGCTGCCTGCACCAGGAGGGCCACCGGATATGTTTGTGCATCGAGGTCCTCGACGAATGCCTGAATTGCGACGATGGCTTCCTGCACGTCCCACCGGCAGACGCGAGGGTCGCGCGGCGTCGACGGGCTCGCGGTTGCAATTGATGTTCTCCAACAGGAGCGACTTGCGGGATCAAAGTCATGGACGCGCGCGGCCGAGCCAAATACGTCGGGCCGCGCGATATCGAAGTGTCTGCAGATCACGCCGATGGCTGTGCGATGCGGGGCGACGAGGCGGATGCATTGCAGAAGTTTAAACAGCCTGCGCGGGCGTGGTCATGTGGTGGGATAGGTCGAATGCCGGCGATGGCAGACCGCCAGGCGCGTGCAGGAATACGGACGATGCGTGCCAAGTCAGGTACGACAAAGCCAGTCGAGGCTTGAAGCGACGCTCCCCCGAGTCCTGCAGGCCGGCGCTGGTGCAGCAGGGCCTGCGCGGGATGCCTCGGGCGCCCGTCACGAGGTGGCGCTCGGGTGCCGAGCCCACCGATGTTGCAAGGCGCTTTCACAGTGGGCAGCGCAAGCTGGCTCGCTGTCCATCCGGTGTTCGCGCAACTGGACACCGGCGGCCCGGACCGGTTCGCTCTGGTGATCAAGGGCGGTGACGTGATCGACCCGAGCCCGGGCCTTCGGGGACAGCGCGACATCGGCATCCAAAACGGCATGATCGCGGCGCTGGAGCCGGACATTGCGTTGGAGAAAGCCGCACAGTCGATCGATGCGCAAGGCCGGCTGGTCATGCCCGGGCTCGTCGACACGATGAAGGACGTGCGCAAGGGCGACCGTTATCTGAAGCCGGTTCAGGTGGTGCGCGCCGGCAGGCCGTTCGGGCGGCCGTTTCTGTCGCCGTTCGGGTATCCGTGAAGGTCGCCGGCACCCGGCCAGGCCGGCGCTGTTCGAGCGCTTATTGCAGCATCGCGCGCGCGGCATCGACGATCCGCTCTGCACCGATGCGCGACTGCGCCTCCAGCACCGGCGCATACCCCACCGGGATGCGCGGTGCACCCAATCGCTTGATGCGGCAACCCGTCACTTCCGCTGCCGTGGCGGCGATCTCGGCACCAAAGCCCGCCACCTGCACCGCTTCATGCACGACCAGCAGCCGCCCGGTCTTGGCGCACGAGTCGAGCACGGTCTGTCGGTCCCACGGCCAGATGGTGCGCAGGTCGATCAGCTCGACGTCGATGCCGTGTTCGATCGCGAGCTGTTCGCACGCAGCGGCGCAGGGCTGCGTCTGCCGGCTCCAGCTCACCATCGTCAGGTCTTTGCCCTGACGTCGGACCGCTGCCTTGCCGAGCGGCACCTCGACCGCTTCGTCCACTTCACCCTGCATCCCCCAGAGCGTCTTGTGCTCGATGTAGATCACCGGGTCGCCACACGCGAGCGACGCGCGCAGCAGGCTGTAGTTGTCCTGCGGCGTGCCGGGGCAGACCACGACCAGGCCGGGCAGGTGCGCGAACCAGGCTTCGAGCGACTGCGAATGCTGCGCGGCCGACGCGTCCCAGATGCCGCCGGGCAGGCGCGCCACCAGCGGCACGCGGCCCTGGCCGCCGAACATGAAGCGGTTCTTCGCGGCCTGGTTCACGATCTCGTCCATCGCGCACAACGCGAAGTCGGTCACGCGCATCTCGACGATCAGGCGCAGGCCGGCCAGCGCCATGCCGACGCCTGCGCCCATGATGTTGGCTTCGCTGATCGGCGTGTCGATCACGCGCTCGGGCCCGAAGCGCTGCTGCAGGCCCGCGTACTGGCCGAAGATGCCGCCGCGGCCGACGTCTTCGCCGATCACGTGCACGGCCGCGTCGGCCTCCATCTCGCGCTGCACGGCGAGCACGGCGGCTTGCGCGTAGCTCAACTGCTTCACGCTTGGTTCGCCTGCCTGCGGCTGCGCATCGGCGATCGGCGCCTTCAATACCATTGCCCGGCTCCGGTGGTCTGCACGTCGGTGAATGCGTCGGTTGCATCGGGCCACGGGGCGGCGGCGGCGGCGGCCAATGCGGCAGCGATCTCCTGCTGGGCTTCCGCATCGATGCGGTCCAGCGCGGCGCCATCGGCATCGGCTTGCGCTAAGGCCTTGGCCCGCGCCCGTGCGATCGGATCGGTCTGGCGCGCGGCTTCGACTTCCCTGGCATCGCGATAGGCGGCCGGGTCCACCGAGACGTGGCCTTTCATGCGATAAGTGATCGCGTGCAGCAACCGGGGGCCGGCGCCGCTGCGCACGGCGGCGATCAGCTGGGCAGCCGCTTCGTGCACGGCGAGCACGTCGTTGCCGTCCACCTGCAGCGCGGCGATGCCGAGCGCGCGGGCGCGCGCCGAGGCGCCCTCGCCTGCGATCATCGGACCGCTCGCGGTGGTCGCGCTCCAGCGGTTGTCCTCGCAGACGAACAGCACCGGCAACGTGTGGATCTGCGCCCAGTTCAGCGCTTCCAGAAACGGCCCGCGGTTGATCGCGCCGTCGCCGAAGAAGCAGACGGTGATCGCATCGTGCGGGCCGCTCGGGGTGCTGGCGCCACCGCTGCGCTTGCCACCGTCGCCGCCTTCGCCACGGCGCGCGGTGGCCGCGCCGGCTTCATCACCAGCCGCGTCGTGACGGTTCCTGCGCACCTTCTGCGCATGCGCGGCGCCCACTGCGATCGGCAGGCCGGCCGCCACCACGCCGTTGGCGCCGAGCATGCCGACGGAAAAATCCGCGATGTGCATCGAGCCGCCCTTGCCGCCGTTGTAGCCGGTCTTCTTGCCGAACAGCTCGCACATCATGCGCGTGGCGTCCGCGCCCTTGGCCAATGTGTGGCCGTGGCCGCGGTGCGTTGAGGTCAGGTAGTCGCTGCGGCGCAGATGCGCACAAACGCCAGCGGCAACCGCCTCCTGGCCGGTCGACAGATGCAGCGGCCCGCGCACCTGGGCGCTGCCGTCGGACTCCCTGCCGTACGCGCTCACGCCGCCCTGGCTCGCGGCTTCGGCCGCGTTTTCGAACGCGCGGATGCGCACCATCATGCGGTAGAGCGAGTACAGGGGCCGAACATCCGTTGAACGGCCCGGCAGGGCGGGTTGGTCGGTCGGCGAAGCGGTCACAGGGGGGTGCCTTTCGGGGTTTGGGAAGATGCAGTCGACCGACGACAGGCGCGTGCTGTCTGGAGATCAGTCCGCGTAAACGCCCGCGGCCTTGATGATCGGGCCCCACTTGGCGATCTCAGAAGCGACGAACTTCTTGTGCTCGGCCGGCTCGACCCGGTTGTCCGCAATGATCACGGCGCCCAGGCCTTCCTGCTTCTTGATGAACTCGGGGTCCTTCAATGCGGTCTTGATCGCGTCGTTCAGCTTCTTCGCGACGTCGGCGGGCAGGCCCTTCGGCGCATAGACGCCGTGCCAGATCGAGATGTCGAAGCCTTTCACGCCGGCTTCCTGCATCGTCGGCAGGTCTTTCAACGCGGGCGTGGTCAGGCGGTTCTTGGTGGTGACCGCATAGGCCTTCACCTTCTTGGCTTCGATCTGGCTCGTGGTGTTGGTGGACTGGTCGCACATCAGGTCGATCTGGCCGCCGATCAGATCGGTCATCGCGGGCGCGGTGCCCTTGTACGGCACGGTGGTCATGTCGGTTTTGAGCGCGTCCTGCAGCAGCAGCCCGCACAGGTGCGAGGCGGCGCCCAGGCCCGCGTTGCCGAGGTTGATCTTGCCCTTGTTCTGCTCGATCCAGCCGGTCAGCTCCTTGTAGCTGTTGGCGGGCAGGCTCGGTTTGCCGATCAACGTCATCGGCACTTCGTTGACCATGCCGAGGTAGTCGAAGTCGGACTCGACCTTGAACGGCAGACTGCGGTAGAGCGCGGGGATCGTCGACATGCCGATGTGGTTCAGCAGCACGGTGTAGCCGTCCGGCTTGGCGCGCGCGGCCTTCGCGGTGCCGATCGTGCTGCCGGCGCCGGCCGCGTTGTCGACCACCACGCTGACGCCGCCCAGCGGTTTGCGCATCGCTTCGGCCAGGTCGCGCGCCACGCGGTCGGTCGGACCGCCAGCGGCGAACGGCACGATGATGGTGATCGACTTGCCCGGCTCGGGGAAGTCGGCGGCCTGCACGGCGCCGGCTGCAAGGAGCCCGATGGTGGCGGCTGCGAGCAAGGCGAGGGGCTTGCGGTTCGCGTGGTGTTTCATGGTGGGTGCGTCGAGTGAAAAAAAGTGAAGGAAGACAACTGACAACTGACCGGCCTGCTGGCTGCTGCCTGCAGCGGCGGGCGTGCGATGGTACTTTGGCGCGACGATGCGGGTTGGTCAGCGGCCAAGCACTGACATCGCGCGCGATCGTTCGACCGATGTGCGGGGTTCGCTGCCTGCCCGGCCGGACCGCGCCGACCGCATGCTGCGCTACTGCTGGTAGCCGCTGCGCCTGACCACCGGCTCCCACTGGGCCTTGTAGTCTTTCAGCATCGCGGCCGTCTCGGCCTGGCCCGAGGACACCGGGTCCATGCCGGCGTCGGTGAAGCGTTTTCTGACGGCCGGGTCGGCCATCACCATCCGGACGGCCTCGGACAGCGCCGTCACTTTCGCGGCCGGCATCGTCTTGGCCGCAAACAACGTGTTCCAGCCGGTGGCCGCCAGATCGATGCCCGACTCGGTCAGCGTGGGCACGTCCGGGTCGAGCGGCGAGCGCGCCTTGCCGGACACCGCAATGAGTTTGAGCTTGCCGCCCTTGTGCAACGGCGCGAGCGGCTCGATCGAGTCGACCGCCACCGGAATCTCGCCGCCCATGATCGCGTTCATCAACGGCGCCGAACCCTTGTAGCCAACCACTTCGGTCTTGGCGCCCGCCCGGTCACCCACCATCAGCGAGAAGAAATGCGGCAGGCTGCCGGTGGCCGGCACGCCGAAAAACGATTTTTCCGGATGGGCTTTGAGCCACGCGACGAGTTCTGCCGCGGTTTTCACCGGCACGTCGTTGGCAACCGCCACGCCGAAGTCGTACGACGTGACTTGCGCGACCGGCACGAAGTCGGCTTCCGCGTTGTATTCGACCTGCTTGAACACGAGTGGTCCGATCACGACGATCGCGGGATTGGCGAACAGCAGCACGTTGTCGTTCGCGCCCGCGTTGACGAAGTGCTGCGCCGCCATGCGGCCGCCAGCGCCTGGCTTGTTTTCGACCACGACGTTGATGCCGTATTTCTCCTGCATCGCCTGGCCGAGCAGGCGTGCCGCGCGGTCGGTGCCGCCGCCGGGTGCGTAGCCGACGACGATCGTGAGCGGGCCATCGAGTTTCGGCGTTTGCGCAAACGCGCCGCTCAACGTGCCAACGGCGAGTGCAGCGGCCAGCGCGGCTTTGGACAGAGTGCGGCGTACGGGATGGGGCGGATGTAGGTTCATGGGGGTCTTTCGGGGCTGGAACGATTGGAAATGGGTGGCAATGGAATCGGCAGAAGCCATCGGTCATGTCGTGCTGCAAGCCGGCTGCACCCTGCCCGCGCAGACACCTGCTGGAGATGCGGCTGTGGGCACCGCGCAGCGGCTGCCGTCTTTCTGGCGCGCAACGCCTACTTCGGCGCCCTCAGTTCTTCGTACGACACCATCACGTGTTCCCGGAAGCAGGGGCGCTGCTTCAACTGGTCGTGGTACGCAACGATGCGGTCGGGCGGTTTCCGGTCGATCTCGATGTCGAAGTACCGATGGAGCAGATGCCCGAACTGGATGTCCGCCAACGTGAAATCGTCGGTTGCCAGCCACGCCGACTTTTGCAGCTGCGCGCTTGCGATGCCCAGCATGCGTTCGAACTCGGCCACCGAACGCGCAAGCGCATCCGGGTCGCGACGTGCCGGGGGCGTCCGCACGACTGGCCAGAAGATCGGGGCGCTGAACTTCATGGCCACATTCACCTTGGCCCATTCCGCCCACATGTCGATGTGCGCACGCTGCAGGGGGTCGGTCGGCCAGAACGGGGCTTCGGCGTATTGGTTCGCGAGGTACCTGAGGATCGCGCCGGACTCGAACAAGGTGATCCGGTCGTCGTCCTGCACGGTCGGGACCGTGCCGTTCGGGTTCATCGCCAGGTAGTCGGGCGTGTTCGTCACGCCGTAGTTGAAGCCCGCGTCGATGCGCTCGACCGGCAGGCCGAGCTCGGCGATGCACCACATCACCGACTGCACGTTGGACGACGACTTCCGACCCCAGACCTTGAGCATTTCACATCCCAGTTATTAAACAAATCATGGCCAGGCGCTTGTCATTGCTTCACTTCTAGCTACTTTATTTGTAGCTGCGTGCGTCCTCGATCACCTTGCCGTCGTTCGGGAGGCTGCCGGGTGCAACCAGCTCGACCTCGCTGCGCAGCTTGGTCAGCTCACGCACCGCGTCACCGATTTGTGCGGCCAGACCGTCCGGCATCGATTCGACCTCGGCCTTCAGCAGCATGCGGTCGTTCGCCATCTCGCCGGAGACGACGAGCCGCGCACGCTTCACGGGCGAAAAGCGCCGCACGACTTCGGCAATTTGCGCTGGATGCACGAACATCCCGCGCACCTTGGTGGTCTGGTCGGCACGACCCATCCAGCCTTTGATGCGCGTGTTCGTGCGGCCGGTCGGGCATCGGCCGGCCAGCACCGCGGACAGGTCGCCGGTGCCGAAACGAATCAGCGGATGGTCGGGATTCAAGGTGGTGACGACCACTTCGCCGACTTCGCCTTCTGCCACCGGATCGCCCGTGCCGGGCCGCACGATCTCGAGGATCACGCCTTCGTCCTGCACGAGGCCTTCGCGCGCCGAGGTCTCATACGCGATCAGGCCGAGGTCGGCGGTGCCGTAGTTCTGGTAGCCGGTCACGCCCTGTTCGGTGAACCAGTCGCGCAGGCTCGGCGGAAATGCTTCGCCGCCGAACGTGGCTTTGGTCAGGCCCGGCAGTGGTGTGTTCAGTTCAGCGGCTTTTTCGAGAATGATCTTCAGGAAGCTCGGTGTGCCTGCATAGCCCGCTGGCCGCAGATCCACCATGGCCTGCACCTGCTGCTCGGTCTGGCCGGTGCCGGCGGGAAACACGGTGCAGCCCAAGGCCTGGGCGCCGGACTCCATCATCGAGCCGGCCGGGGTGAAGTGATAGCTGAATGCGTTGTGCACCAGATCGCCCGCACGGAAGCCCGCTGCGAACAACGCGCGCGCCATGCGCCAGTAGTCGACTGCGGTGCCTTGCGGCTCGTAGATCGGCCCGGGGCTTGCGAACACATTCGGCATGGCGGCGCCGTGGCCGATCGCCGCAAAGCCGCCGAACGCACCACCACCCGCAGCACGGCCAGCCTTCTGCATTTCCAGCAGATCGCTCTTGCGCGTCACAGGCAGTGCGGCCAGCGCCGCGCGGGTGCACACCGCATCCGCGTCCACGCCGGTCAAACACTTCGCAAACGCCGGCGCGTGCGCCTTCGCATGAGCCACCTGACGCGGCAACGCCGCAAGCAACGCCGCCTCGCGTTCATCGGCAGAGCGCGTCTCCAGCGCATCGTAGAAATCGGTCATCGCTTCTTCCAGATTCGAACGGCACGGTATTGCCAGCGGACGCCGTGGCGCGGGCTTCGCCTGCCACCTGCGGCGCCTCCGGTAGCGGCGTTGGCAAGAGCAAAGCGGAGCCCGGGAGGGTGAACGTCAAGCCCTTCAGGCGATCCAGCGCTTGCGCCGCTTGTAGCTTTTCACATCCCGAAAGCTCTTGCGCTCGCTGCCGCCGCCCATGCCCAGGTAAAACTCTTTCACGTCCTCGTTGTTGGCCAGGTCCCTGGCCGCACCATCCATCACGATGCGGCCGGACTCCATGATGTAGCCATAGTTCGCGTACTTGAGCGCCATGTTCGTGTTCTGCTCGGCCAGCAGGAACGTGACCCGCTCGCGTTTGTTCAGGTCGGCCACGATGTCGAACACCTCCTGCACGATCTGCGGCGCCAGGCCCATCGAAGGCTCGTCGAGCAGCACCACGGACGGGTTCGCCATCAACGCGCGGCCGATCGCGCACATCTGCTGCTCACCGCCCGAGGTGTAGGCGGCCTGCATCGTGCGGCGTTCCGTCAGCCGCGGAAAGTAGGTATAGACCTTGTCGAGATTGCGCGCTATTTCTCCCTTGTCGCTGCGCGAGTAGCTGCCGGTCAGCAGGTTTTCCTCGATCGTCAGATGCGCGAAGCAGTGCCTTCCTTCCATCACCTGCACCACGCCGCGGTTCACGAGATCGGCCGGCGTGAGGTTTTCGATGCGTTCGCCGCGCAGCTCGATCGAGCCCTTCGTGACTTCGCCGCGCTCGCTTTGCAGCAGGTTCGAGATCGCGCGCAGCGTGGTCGTCTTGCCGGCGCCGTTGCCGCCCAGAATCGCGACGATGCCGCCTTCGGGCACGGTCAGCGAGACGCCCTTCAACACGAGGATCACGTGGTGATAGATGACCTCGATGCCGTTGACCACGAGCAGCGGCGTGTCGGCTGCAGCAGGCCGTGGTGAGATCGGCATCGCACTCATCGTTGTCCCGCCCTCAGTCGCACTTGCGCGGCTCGATGTTCTTGTCTTTCGCGTATTTCGCCGAATACTCCTGGACGAGCGGCCCGACGTTGGCCTGATCGGCCTGATACCAGTCGGGCTGGATCTGCCATTTCCCGCCGTCCCAGCGCACGATGCGCGCCCAGTCGGTGCCCATGTGGTTCGCGCACGAGGTCTGCACGGGTCGCATGATCTCGCCGAACCCCAGGGTCTTGAGGCGCGTCGTCGTTCAGGTTCAGGTGCTCGAAGCCCCAGCGCACCTGCTCGGGCGTCATGTGCTTGCCTTTGCCGTATTTTTCCTGCGCGGCACGGATCGCCTCGACCTGCAGCATCGAGATCATCATGCCGCGCGTGTGCGCGAGCGTGCCGATCTCGCCCGCGTCGCTGGCGGTGCCCTCGCCCTTGTCGTAGACGTACTTCTTCAAGTCCGCGTGCACCCGATCGCGCGCGGCGCTGTTGTGGATCGTGAGCGCGTTGTAGCCCTTGGCGCCGTCACCGATGTCGCGCACGTCGTGGTCGGAGCCGGCCCACCAGACCGCGTAGATCTTCTCGCGCGGATAGCCGCTCGCCTGCGCTTCGCGAATGCCGGCCGGGGTCATCACGCCCGCGCTCCAGAACAGCACGTAGTCGGGGCGCTGCTGGCGCACCTGCAGCCAAGTCGACTTCTGCTCGACGCCGGGCGGCGTGACGGGCAGCAGCTGCAACTCGAACCCGTCCTTCGCCGCCAGCTTTTGCAACAGCAGGATCGGCTCCTTGCCATAGGGCGAGTCGTGGTAGACGAGCGCGATCTTCTTGCCCTTGAGACTTCCCTTTTCGAGCTTCCTCAGGTGCTGCACGATCACGTCGGTTGCGGTCCAGTAGGTGCCCAGAAGCGGAAAGTTCCACTCGAACACGGCCCCGTCGACCGACTGCGACAGGCCGTAGCCCATCGTCTCGATCGAGACCTTGTCGCGAAACGCCTTGTCGGTCACGGCGAAGGTGATGCCGGTGGACTGCGGATCGAAGCCCGAGGCGCCGCCATCCTTGTTTTTCAGCCGGTCGTAGCACTCGACGCCCTTGGCCGCGTCGTACGCGGTCTCGCACTCCTCGTAGCCGATCTTGACGCCGTTGACGCCGCCGTCGCGCGCGTTGACGAGCTTCAAGTAGTCCTGCTTGCCGTTCGCCCACGGCACGCCGAGCGGTGCGAACTGGCCGGTTCGGTAGACGAGCAGCGGGATGAACTGCTGCTCGCCGCCCGCTGCCGCCTGCTGCTGCGCGGCCGCCGGCAGCGGCAGCAGCGACGTGAACAGCGCGGCGGTTGCCGCTGTCACGGCAGCAGCGGCTTGGATCTTCCTTTTCATCGTTGTCGTGGTCGTCGTCATTGCGGGTCTCCTGGTGGAAAAAAGCACCTTGTGGTGCGCTGCGAAATCGGTGGGGCCGTGAAAGCTCAATGCGGAAACGGCCAGAGCCGCAGTTTTTCGCGTGCGGTCTGCCAGAGGCGCGCGAGGCCGTGCGGCTCGACGATCAGGAAAAACACGATCAGCGCACCGAAGATCATGTGCTCGAGGAACGCCGCGGTGCCGGTGTCGATCGGCAGGCCGAGCCAGTGCGGCACGCGATTCAACAGCAGCGGCAGCAGCACGATGAACGCCGCGCCGAAGACGCCGCCCGCAATCGAGCCGAGCCCGCCGATGATGATCATGAACAACAGTTGCAGCGAGCGGTCGATTCCGAACGCCGCGGGCTCCCACGCGCCGAGGTGCACGAACCCCCAGAGCGCACCCGCGACGCCGACGACGAGCGAGCTGACCGCGAACGCGCTGAGCTTCGCGTAGACGGGGCGGATGCCGATCACGGCGGCCGCGACGTCCATGTCGCGCATCGCCATCCATTCGCGTCCGATCGCACCGCGCACGAGGTTCTTCGCGAGCAGCCCGAACCCGACGAGCAGCACGAGGCACAGCAGGTACCTGCGCGCGGGCGTATCGAGCGCAAGGCCGAACACGTCGAGCGCGCCGACGCTGACCGACCCCGACGAGGAACCGTTCGTGACCCACTTCACGCGGTTCGTGAACCAGTCGACGAAGAACTGCGCGGCCAGCGTCGCGACCGCCAGGTAGAGCCCGCGGATGCGCAGGCTCGGAATTCCGAACAGGATTCCGAACAGCATCGAACAGACACCACCGCCGAGCAGCGCGAGCACGAGCGGCATGCCGTCGATGCGCACCTGCAGGTTGTACGCGGCGTAGGCACCGACCGCCATGAACGCGCCGGTGCCCAGCGAGATCTGCCCGCAGTAGCCGACCAGCACGTTGAGCCCGACCGCCGCAAGCGACAGGATCAGAAACGGGATCAGGAGCGCGCGCAGCGCGTAGTCGCTCGCGAGGAGCGGCACCGCGACGAACGCGATCACGCCAAGCAGCGCGATCGCGATGCGGTCCTGCCGCACGGCAAACAGCCCCATGTCGGCGGCGTAGCTGCTCTTGAACTGGCCGTTTTCCCGGTAGAACATGTTCGATGTCTTCTGTGTTTCAAAAAAGCGCCGGGCCGCCCCGGGCTTTCCTGCACTTCGACCCAGTGAAAGGTACTGCAGGGGGGAAGCGACCGCAACCTTTCATGGCCATCTCAAACCCGATCGATGATCCGGTCGCCGAACAGGCCTTGTGGCCGAACCAGCAGGAATGCGAGCGCAAGCACATAGGCGAACCAGGTCTCGATGCCGCCGCCGACGTACGGCCCGAGATAGATCTCGGAGAGCTTTTCGCCGGCGCCGATGATGAGCCCGCCGATGATCGCGCCCGGAATCGAGGTCAGGCCACCGAGGATCACGACCGGAAACGCCTTGAGCGCAACGAGCGAGATCGAGTACTGCACCCCGAGCCGCGACCCCCAGATGACGCCCGCAACGAGTGCGACGATGCCCGCGAGCGACCAGACGACGACCCAGATCCTTGCGAGCGGAATGCCGATCGACTGCGCGGCCTGGTGGTCATCGGCGACCGCGCGCAGCGCGCGCCCGGTCGATGTCTTCTGGAAAAACAGCGACAGACTCGCGACGAGCAGCGCCGCGACGCCGGCGGCGTACAGATCCTCACGGCTGAGCAGCAGCCCGCCGGGGAACACGCTGTCGAGCACGAACATCGGGTCCTTCGGCATTCCGACGTCGATCTTGTAGGTGCTGCTGCCAAACAGCAGCTGCCCTGCACCGTCGAGGAAATAGCCGATGCCCAGCGTCGCCATCAGCAGCGTGACCGCAGGCTGATTCACGAGATGGCGCAGCACGAGCCGCTCGACAAGCCAGGCGACGGCAACCATCGCAAGCGCGGCGATCGCGATGGCGGTCGCGTTCACGAGCCACGCGTGCGGCGCGAGCGCGGGCCACCATTCGGGGATCCAGCCCGCGAGCCGCGCGGTCACAAGCGCCGCGAACAGCACCATCGCGCCCTGCGCGAAGTTGAACACGCCGGATGCCTTGAAGATCAGCACGAAGCCGAGTGCGACGAGTGCATAGAGCATGCCGGCCATCAGGCCGCTGATCAGGGTCTCGATGAAGAATCCCATGCTAGATGCCCACCCCCGTTGCGTGCTCGCTTCGCGCAGCCGCCTCCCCCCAGCGAGGGGGCGCCGCCGGCGGCCGGGCAAAGCCCGCTCCACGGCGTCCGTTGGACGGGGCCGCGCCAGTGCGAAGCGCGTGCCACAAAAGAAGCGGCCTGGAGTGGCTCATGCTCAATGGGAAGCGCCCAGATAGGCGCGGATCACGTCCTCGTCGTTGCGCACCGCATCCGGTGTGCCGTCGCCGATCTTCTTGCCGTAGTCGAGCACCACCACGCGGTCCGAGATGTCCATCACCACGCCCATGTCGTGCTCGATCAGCACGATGGTGGTGCCGAACTCGTCGTTCACGTCGAGCACGAAGCGGCTCATGTCCTGCTTTTCTTCGAGGTTCATGCCGGCCATCGGCTCGTCGAGCAGCAGCACCTGCGGCTCCATCGCGAGCGCGCGGCCGAGGTCGACGCGCTTTTGCAGGCCGTACGGCAACTGGCCCGCGGGGACTTTTCGATACGGCTGGATTTCGAGGAAGTCGATGATGCGCTCGACCGCTTCGCGGTGCTTGATTTCCTCGCGCTCGGCCGGGCCGATGCGCAGCGCCTGCTGCAGGATGTTGCTCTTTGATCTTGAGGTTGCGGCCCGTCATGATGTTGTCGAGCACGCTCATGCCCTTGAACAACGCGAGGTTCTGGAACGTGCGCGCAATGCCCATCTCGGCCACCGCGCGCGAGTTCATGTGCGAGAACGTCCGGCCGCGGAAATTGATCGTGCCTTCCGACGGCGCGTAGACCCCGTTGATGCAGTTGAGCAGCGAGCTCTTGCCCGCGCCGTTCGGGCCGATGATCGCGCGGATTTCGTGCTCTTTCACGTCGAACGAGATGTCGGTCAACGCGTGCACGCCGCCGAAGCGCAGGGAGATGCTCTTGACCTCCAGGATGACGTCGCCGATCTTTCGCTCGGCCGCAGGCGGCTCGGCGGTCTGCGCGCGCTCGGCATCCGGGGGCGTCAACACAGCACTCATGCAGCAGCCTTTACCGGCGCAAACGTCTTCGCATCCGCGATCTTCAACGTCGCGCTCACGCTGCCGCTGCGGCCGTCTTCGAACTTGACCGCCGTCTCGATGTACTGCTCGGTCGCGCCGTGGTAGAGGCCGTCGACCAGCGGTGCGTACTTTTCCGCAATGAAGCCGCGGCGGACCTTGTTGGTGCGCGTGAGCTCGCCGTCGTCCGCGTCGAGCTCCTTGTGCAGCACCAGAAAGCGGCTGATCTGGCTGCCGGCCAGCAGTTCGTCGGCGGCCAGGTCGGCGTTCACCTTCTCGACGCATTCCTGGATCAACCCATACACCTCGGGCTTCTGCGCGAGATCGGCATAACCCGCATACGGCAGGTTGCGCCGCTCGGCCCAGTTGCCGACCGCCTCCATGTCGATGTTGATCAGCACGCAGACCCGGTCGCGCTGGTCGCCGTAGGCCACCACTTCCTTGATCACGGAGAAGAACTTGAGCTTGTTCTCCACGTACTTCGGCGCGAACATCGCGCCATCGGCCGCGCCGCCTTTGAGCCGGCCCACGTCCTTCACGCGGTCGATGATCTTCAGGTGGCCATGTGCGTCCAGAAAACCCGCATCGCTCGTGTGATACCAGCCGTCTGCGGTCAGCACTTCGGCGGTGGCTTCCGGGTTCTTGTAATAGCCGCGCAGCAGGCCCGGGGACCTGACCAGGATCTCGCCATTGTCGGCCACCTTGATCTCCACCCCCTTGCACGGCACGCCCACGGTGTCGGCGCGCGCCGCGTTGTCGGGCTGCAGGCAGACGAACACGGCGGTCTCGGTCGAGCCGTACAACTGCTTCAGGTTGATGCCGATCGAGCGGTAGAACGTGAACAGGTCCGGGCCGATCGCCTCGCCCGCCGTATAGGCCACGCGCACGCGGGAAAAACCCAGACCGTTGCGCAGCGGGCCATAGACCATCCAGTCGCCGAGCTTGTAGAGCCATTCGTCGTGCGTGCTCAAAACCTTGCCGTCCATGCGCGCGGGGCCGACGCGCTTGGCCACGTCCATGAAGTAATGGAACATGCGGCGCTTGATGGTGCCCGCGTCTTCCATGCGGATCATCACGGACGTGAGCAGCCCTTCGAACACGCGCGGCGGCGCGAAGTAATACGTGGGGCCGACTTCCTTCAAATCGATCGTCACGGTGCTGGCCTGCTCCGGGCAGTTCACCACGTAGCCGCAGACCAGCCACTGCGCGTAGCTGAAGATGTTCTGGCCGATCCAGGCGGGCGGAAGGTAGGCCAGCACTTCCTCTTTTGCCGACAGCTTGTCGAATTCGGCCCCGGCTTGAGCCCGGTCGATCAGCGACGCGTGCGTGTGCACCACGCCCTTCGGGTTGCCGGTGGTGCCGGACGTGAAGAACATCGCAGCCACGTCATCCGGCTGGCCGCGCTCCACCTGCTCGGTGAAGAAGTCCGGCTGCGCCTTTGCAAACGCGCGGCCTTGCTCGATCACCTGCTCGAACGACGCCAGCCCCGGCGCCGCGTAGTTGCGCAGCCCGCGCGGATCGTCATACCAGACGTGCGCGAGCTGCGGGCACCGCGCGCGCAGCTCCAGCATCTTGTCGACCTGCTCCTGGTCTTCCACCAGCGCAAAGCGCACGTCGGCGTTCTGGATCGGAAACGCCATCTCGGCCGCCACCGCATCCTGATACAGCGGCACCGGGATGCAGCCGAGCGCCTGCGCGGCCAGCATCGCCGCATAGAGCCGCGGCCGGTTCGCACCGATCACGACCATGTGTTCCCCGCGCCGCAGTCCCGCTTCGTGCAGGCCGCAAGCCACCTGCTCGACCAGCCGCGCCATGTCGCCCCAGCTGTGCGTCTGCCAGATCCCGTATTCCTTCTCCCGCATGGCCGCCGCGCTGCCGCGCTGGGTGGCGTGGTGCAGCAGCAGTTGAGGGAAGGTGGTGGTCGTCATCGAACGCGGTTCCGGGGTCTGGAAGACCGTCTTGTCTTGCGTCGGCACAGCGGCCGATCGAGCAGCGATCCTCTTTTCATCCTAGAACCCACTTTGACGCCAAGTTGTCGTTCCGACGACAATCCAAGGGTCTTGTTCGATGGGACTTTCCCTAATTCGAGGGCGTCGTGTCTGCTACCTCTTCAAGCGCCGCCCCGCTGCACCAGCGCCGCCGCGAGCCCACCCCGCAAGAGATCGCCAGCGTGCCCTGGCTGCGCTGCCTGCAGCCGGTGGAGCGCACCCGCGCGGTCGGCGACATCACGGTGGGCGACGCAAACCCGGGCGACCTGGTCTGCCGTGTCGGCCGCCCGCCGACCTACTGGTTCGGCGTGGTCGAAGGGCTGCTCAAGATGAGCGCCGACACCGCGCAGGGCCGCACCATGACCTTCATCGGCCTGCCCTCGGGCGGCTGGTTCGGCGAAGGCACCGCGTTGAAGCGCGAGAGCTACCGCTACAACGTGCAGGCGCTGCGCAAAAGCACCGTGGCCGGCCTGCCGATCGACACGTTTCACTGGCTGATCGACCACTCGCTCGGCTTCAACCGCTTCTTGATGAACCAGTTGAACGAACGCCTGGGCCAGTTCATCGCCGCGCGCGAGATCGACCGCCTGAGCGACCCCGACGTGCGCGTGGCACGCAGCCTGGCCGCGCTGTTCAACCCGGTGCTCTACCCCGGTGTGGGCAGCGTGCTGCGGATCACGCAGCAGGAGCTGGGGTATCTGGTGGGGCTGTCACGCCAGCGGGTGAACGAGGCGCTGGCGGTGCTGGAGCGGCAAGGCAGCATTCGCGTGGAATATGGCGGCTTGCGCGTGCTGGATCTGGAGGCGCTGCGGTGCAGCCTGGGAGCGCCGCCGCAAGCGGAGTGACCACCACCCGCATCAAAGCGCGTCGAGCGGGCTCAGCACGCCGCGACCGCCCTTGTTCAACACATGCGTGTAGATCATCGTGGTGCTCACATCGCTGTGGCCGAGCAACTCCTGCACGGTGCGAATGTCGTAGCCGGACTGCAGCAAATGCGTGGCGAACGAATGGCGCAGCACATGCGGCGTGATCGGCTTGGCCGATTCGATCAGTCCGCGCCGCTTCGCGCACCGCGCGCTGCACCGATTCGGGAAACACATGATGCCGCCGCTCCACCGGCGGATCGCTGCGCGGGTCGATGGCGCGCACCGCCGAGGGAAACACATATTGCCAGCCCCACGCGCGGCCGGCTTTTGGATATTTGACGGCGAGCGCCGACGGCAGATAAACATCGCCAAAGCCCGCTTCGAGATCGCGTGCATGAACCTCCCGCGCTTGCTCGAATTGCGCGCGCAACGGCGCAATCAGGTTCTCCGGCAAGCACCGTGACCCGGTCCTTGTTGCCCTTGCCCTCTCGCATCAAGATTTCTCGCCGCTCGAATTCAATGTCTTTGATGCGCAGCCGCAGACATTCAAGCAGCCGCATGCCGGTGCCGTAGAGCAAACTCGCGATCAACCACATCGGCCCATTCATTGCGTCAAGCAATTCGCGCACTTCGCGCTGCGTCAACACCACGGGCAATCGCTTCGGTATTCTTGGCCTGCACCACCTCATCGAGCCAAGGCAAATCGATGCCGAGCACCTGCTTGTACAAATAAAGCAGCGCCGCTTTGGCCTGATTTTGCGTGGAAGCGGACACGTTTCGATTGACCGCCAGATGGGACAAAAACGCCTCGATCTCCGCCGCGCCGAGCGTGCGCGGGTGTTGCTTGTCGTGGAACAAGATGAAGCGCCGCGCCCAATCGACGTAAGCCTGTTCGGTGCGAATGCTGTAGTGGCGAGTGCGCAGATGAATGCGCAGCTGGTCCAGCAGCTTGGGGGCGGCAGGCGGAGTCGGGAGGCGGTGCTTCGCCGTGGCGCGACGGCTGGCGGCTCGTGGCGAGGGCGCAGCAAGGCGGCGGCGTCAGGTGAAGCGTGCTCATCCGCCAAATTTTAGGTTTGCCTAATGGGGGCGGCATGGGCGGCTTTCCCTATGCGGGCCATCAGGTTGGTTGCGTTAGGCGGCCTGTCCAGCTAGGATCGCTGCAGTCTAATTCTAGTTCTTCGACATCAGCGCTATGCATAAAGACACCCCTCTCGATAACACAGACCGGGGGACTTTATAAAACGCGAAATGTCTGATAGCCTGTGCTGCACCTCCAGCGCGCGGCATAAGCTTGCTTATGCGGACGACGCTAATACGGCGCAGCATGAACGTATCAGCCTTGCTGGCGTCGCTTTTCTCCGTACGTCGTGCTTCGTCATTGCTTCCTATCGGGCCCGCCGCGCTGACGACGTAGAACCCTGCGTTCAAGCGAACGATCGCGCTGCGCGCGCCGTCGCTTAACTACGTTCGTTAGGCATAACGATGGTTGACACTACGCCTTTACCCAGTTCTCGCCCCGGTAACAAAGTAGAAGAACTTTTTGCACTAGCCGTAGGTTTCCGGCGTGCGGCAAAGCCTTGCTACGGCCTGATTTTGACGACTAGATCACTTCACATTGCAGCTCCGCTGCTAACGAACACTGCTTTAGCCACTGAGTTGTCGTTGAAGTGCTTGTTACGTTGCGGACTGAATCTTATCCATATATACATGATCTTTACAAACTTTATCGCCAGCTTAAAAAAATCAGATCGATTCGTGTTAAGTTCAAAATACGAGGCTAGACGGTCGTCTCCTAAATACGCGTTGATATTTCAAGATTCACGGGTGCCTACACCATCCTCGTGGAAAAAACTCCACCAAAGTGGAACCGCAATGTATTTGAGGATTTTAGATATCCAGAGACAAAACGAACACGAGTTCAGCGTTAGCTATGACGCGATACTCTTAACTACTTTTGAAGAACTTCAGCGCACGATCTTTTTCGATTCCAGTTTGAGACCGATGATCCGAATGAAGATGTCTTATCTTGATGCCTAACCTCGTTCTGCAGCCGACTGCCTTGGCAGCGGCTGGATTTTGAGCGATTAGACCGCACGAAGATTCATTCATCTCTCTAGACCTTTATCCTGCTGACATGCTACTTTACTTTGAAAAACTCTTTTCCTGTGTAGGCACACTTGCCCTATCTCTGGGTTTTGCTATTTATATGCTCGCAGATTGGGCAAAAGAAAAATGGCGGCTCAAGAGCAGCTAAAAGCAAGTGTTTCAAAAGAAACTTTGAATTATTCTGACCTACAGCATATGGCTGAACGTTAAATCCAGAATAGAAAATCCGTTCTTCATACAGTTGCGCGTATTGCTGTCACAGGCAGTTGCAGAATGAAGACAACTGCTTTCAAATAAAGCGAATCTGTTCGCAACTTACTTGTGGAGCACCAGTCGCGGGAGCCTTATGCCGAGCTACCAGAAAATATCAGTCTTCAGCTTGCTGCAATTTCACCTTCTCTCACGAACATGCCGAACGCTGTCTCGCAGTTGGCTGCATCGCTTAGGAATCGCTGATCAAAGCCCACTACGGCTCGATTTGATTAGCAGTCAGATCGTTTTCTCGCAGAACATGTTGAATTCGCGGAATTCAGCATTCTTTGACGCTATTCGAGCGGTTTTTCGGCCCTCTACAGGCCCATTGCCCGGTGTCAAGACGCACCTCGGGCCATGGATGGCCAGCAACCGCCTCTTGGCGATCACCAGATTGGCCAGGCCGAACAGGCTGAAGCAATTGCGCGTGGTTCTTGGCCAGGCCCTTGTAGCGGGCCTTCTTGTGCCGGAACAGGTTCTTGACGACGTGGAACGGATGCTCGACCTTGGCCCGGATGCTGGCCTTGATCTGCTCGGCCTTCTCGAGCATCTGGCCCAGCGCGCTGTCGGCTGAGCAGCCTGCGCTTGCCGGGCTGCATCGCGACGTGCCACTGCGGGCCTTGCGCTTCTTCGCGCTTGTGCACGCCGCGGTAGCCGGCATCGCCGAACGCCGTCGGTCTCCTCGCCCGTGCAGCAGCGCACCGGCCTGCGTCACGTCGTTGACGTTGGCCGCCGTGGCGACCACCGTGTGAACGATGCCCGACTCGGCATCCACGCCGATGTGCGCCTTCATGCCGAAGTGCCACTGGTTGCCCTTCTTGGCCTGGTGCATCTCCGGGTCGCGCTCGTTGCTCGCGTTCTTGGTCGAGCTCGGCGCGGCGATGATGGTCGCGTCCACGATGGTGCCCGCGCGCATCAGCAGGCCTTGCTGTGCCAGGTGCGCGTTGATCTCCTCGAACATCGCCTTGGTCAGGTCGCCGGCCAGCAGCAGGCGCCGGAACTTCAGCAGCGTCGTGGCGTCGGGCACCGACTCGCGCGACAGGTCGATGCCCACGAAGTCGCGCAGCGCCTGGCTGTCGTAGATCGCGTCTTCGAGCGCCTCGTCGGCCAGCCCGTACCACTGCTGCAGCAGGTACATGCGCAGCATCTTGGACACACCCATCGGCTGACGGCCGACCCGGCCGCTCGTCGGGTACAGCGGCTCGATCACCGCGATCAACGCGCCCACGGCACCACCCGCTCCATCTCGGCAAGAAACTTCTCGCGGCGCGTGCGCTTCTTCTTCAAAGCGTACTCGGCGCTGGCAAAGCTGCGTTGGCTCATGGTCGGCGTGGCGGCTGATCGATGACTTTAGGCATGCACGTGCGCGTGCCTGCGGCGGTGAATTGATCAGCGTTTCCTTAGTGAATTGTATTCAAAAAACCAAAGGGAATTGATGAAACAGAAAAAGCTAGCGATTTTAGGTGTCGCCGTTGGTTTGCTGGGTCTATTAGCGAGCACACCTACCATTTATTCTTTATTTAAGCCATGACTTCTTAACTATTAGTGCGGCGACCGCCTACGGCGGCGGCTGAATTGGTTCGTTATGCGTCGCAGGTGCGCATCACCTGTGTTTCATCGGAGGAGAACATGATGAGTATCCGATGGAGCAATAGGCGTTCGCGACGTTGCAGCCGCATTGGCCTGCGCTTTTCTACTCGTGTCTACTGCGGCCACAGCTCAGGAGGCCAAGGACGTTGGGCGACCGGAAATATCCAGCTCCAGCAGGCCAGAGCACCGAAAGCGGCATGATCAAGGAGGCAACCCCAGCAACCGACGCAAAAGCGTCCTGCATTATCGATGGCAGTGTCCTTAACTGAGAGCGGCCACCAGGCGAACATTGATGCTACAAATGGCTGCGGTCAACCGTTTGATCCAATCCCACTGTCAATCTTCGTACCAGCACTGGCCTAAATACCACCGGCACGTGCAATCCAGCTGTCGATCCAGGATCATCAAGAGTCTGTTCGGTTTATAGCGCTCAATACCAGTGGGTTTCGGGGATAGCGAGCTGCAAGTGAGATCATTTTAAACGGCGGCGCGTACTTCTTCATTCCAGCGGACCACGTCGGCGGCCGCTAAAAATGAAACGTGGGGTATCGCAACGCATAGATCCCTAGCAATCGTTAGTATAATTTTCCGATAAGGAGTTGACCATGATCAGTTCGTCACACTTGCGCTACATGTTGTTGATTCTCTGCTTTATGGCAAACACAATATTTGCGCAGACCGCGGGTTATCCCTTGGCGGTTCCGTTTCCCGACTTCGGGTGTGAGGCGAACAACGGCGATTCCTGCCACATAGAACAGACGTTTACATTAAATCCAGGTTTATCGTATTGCCGGCATACTCTCACCAGAACACAGGTGGAGAACGGCTTCGAGCTATGGCTTTGTCCGGAATAGCCATTTAGTGACGGCATATGTCAACGCTCAATCAGCCGGGGGCACCAAATGGCTATGGTTCCGATTCTCATCTTGTTGTGACGATCTATGCGATTCCGATCGGTGATGATAGGAAAGTATATGGCGACCAATGTGATGATCCTCAGAAATGGAAACAAACTGCTGATATGTGCGTATGCGTACAGGGAACAAAGGATTCAAAAGTCGCAAAGCAAATTGCAGCCTGCTTCGATAAGCAGTTGGACACAGCGCTTTGTATTCCCACAGGCTCGGCAATGTCACTAACGCCAACACCGGTATGCAGAACAAATGCAAATGAATGTGAGATTTGGTCTGGCGAGCAGTGCAACGTGTTTGGTAGCGTTTCGGTAAGCGCATATGCGTGGGTAAAAAACGCCAACTATTGCACAAAGTTCAAGTGAGGGGCGTTATGACTGGGCTGTCGCTAGAAAGTCCGGGATTTGTTTTGCATTTCGCACCGCGTTTTTGCCACATCTTCTGCACTGAATTTGGGTTACGTCCAGCGTACTGATTCAATCCATTTATGAACCTAAATCTAGTTAGCATCGCGGCAAACAAGTCACCAATGGAGCGAAGCATCGATAACTCAGCTCAAAAGTAAAAACAACACTCCGTTGATCGTCACGCTGGCAGCAGTGACCGCGCTTTTTTTGATTCTTTACGTAAATGCGAATGGTCGAGAGAACCAAAACGCTCGCGATGCCTTGCAATACTGTCAGGCGAAGTTGGGAGGTAAGAGTGAATTTTGTGCTTGCACATCGCGGGGATATGCCAATGCCAATCCAATGGCTTGGTTCCCGATCCTTGGTGGAATCTTCTTCTCGGGTGAGATTGATCAAGTGGATGGTGAAGTCACGAGAAAATGTAGCCATTAGGCCTAGCGCGGACTCTACGACCCATGCGTTTGACCTAACCAAGCGTTCAAGCGGATTACCTACGGCAACCGCTTAGCTCGTTCGTTCGGCGCCTATGAAAGTAAACGGCTACCGTGCCAGGCAGGGAAACCGCAATACCCACGACATGAAGTTTGCGGCCGCCCGTTCAAGTTCCCGCGGCATGGGGCGCTGAACGGCCATCGCCGCTACAGCCCTGTGCGGGCATGCTTGCCTCTACCGCCGCCACTCAGAAGCACACGCAGCAGCGACGATGGCCGGTCCTACGGAACAGGCTTGGGTGGGTCTGACGCCGGCTTGAGCAGTTCCCAATACCGCGAGCCCAGCATGCCCCATACGACCCCCGGTCACCCCAGCAGAAGTGCGAGCACTGGCGCGCACTGCAACAGCAAACAGGAGCAAACGCAACGGCTTGAGGCGGTGGCACTGCTTCACGAGCTGCAGGGGGAACGCCCCACGGGATGACGCGCGCGCCCGGACTCCTGCGGCGGCATCAACGTCTTTTGTGCATGACCCTCGGTGCGAGAGCGGCCAGACCATTGCTGCGACCTATCCCGCCACCGACCCGGCCACGGTCCGGTACAAGGGCAATCGCTGCAATAGGCAGATCACGGTTTCTGCCAGTGGCGCGCAGGATGTGGGTGGCGGGCTCGGGTGGTGGACGAAGGGTTCCGGCGTCGGTTGCCAGAGAAATCCGATTTCGGCCCAGCCGGTAGCATCCGAGGCTTCCAAAACAACTTCTGACCCACACCGCCATGCTGAACCACGTCCTGCTCGGATCGAACGACATCGAGCGCTCCAAGCGCTTCTACAACGCCGTCCTGGGCGTGCTCGGCGCGGGCGAGCCCGTTCAGAACTCGGCACCTACAGGCCATGTGCGGCTGTTCTATCGGCATGATGGAAGCACTTTCGGTCTGAGCCAGCCCATCAACGGCGAGCCGGCGACCGCAGCGAACGGCGCCACGATCGGCTTCCGGTGCAATTCCCCCGAGCAGGTGAAAGCGTTCCACGACGTCGCCGTGGCCCACGGAGGCCAATCGATCGAAGAGCCGCCTGGGCTGCGGTCGGGCGGGATGGGGGCGATGCACCTTGCCTATGTCAGGGACCCGGATGGGCACAAGCTCTGCGCCCTTCATCGCGTCAAGTCGTAGGGTCGCCTGGGGTGCCTGGCCAGGGCGAAGGCTCTCCGGTCGATGCTTGCCAACTCGCTTACGCGGCGCACCGCGCCCCATCGATCGACTCCCGATGCGCATCGGCCTGATTTCCGACACCCACAACCGGTTGCGGCCACAGGCGCTGGCACAGCTTGCAGGCAGCGACCACATCATCCACGCAGGCGACATTTGCGACGCCGACGTGCTCGATGCGCTGGAGAAAATTGCGCCGGTCACGGCGGTGCGCGGCAACAACGACCGCGGCGCCTGGGCTGCGCGGCTGCGCGAGACGGAGTGGGTTCGGTTCGGCTCGGTCTGCCTGTACGTCATTCATGACGTGGCGCGGATGGAGGTCGATCCGGCCGGCTGCAACGCCCGGGCCGTCGTTTTCGGCCATTCGCACAAACCATCGGTGGAACAACGAGGCGGTACCCTGTACGTGAACCCGGGCAGCGCCGGGCCGCGGCGTTTCAAGCTGCCGATTTCCGTCGGTGAGTTGCGCATCGATGGCAATGCGGTGTCCGCACGCATCATCGAGCTGGCCGCGGACTGAGAACCGGCAACCCCGTGCTGCGGAGCGTGACGCAGCCAGGACGGCACAACAATCGCGCATGTTCAAACCCGGCACGCTCTACACCCGCAAAGACATCCACGACCGCTTGGGCGGCAGCAAGGTGTCCTGCCTGCCGATGAAAGACGGCCAGATCGTCGCCGCCTGCCTGCTCAAGTCGTTCAGCCCCGAGGCGCCGCGCGTGATGCTGTGCGGCGTCGGCCCCAAGACCACGCCCGCGAGCGAGCGGCTCACCCGGCATGTCGGACCCTTGCCGATCTTCATCAAGCAGGCGGCGAATCGGTGGGAATACATGGGCGCTTTCGAAGTCGTCGAATCGCTCGACGGCGGCGCGCGATTCGAAGCATTCGTTGCGGCCTCCAAACGCGAGACGAGCGACGTGTCTTTCGTCGTGCGGTTCGAGCGGGTCAACCGTTGAACGTGTTGCGTTTGCTTCGGCTGTGGTTCAGGAAGAGCAACGCGACGCTGCCGCTGCATGGACGGATCAACGCGTGGGGGCGCCGCAGCGAGCGATCAAGCCGACGGGCGGATCGTGCAGCGAGCTTTCGCATTGCCCGGCTGTGCATGGCTTGACACGCGGGCGCAGGAGGTCAACGCGTTCTTCGTTCGGGCACAACGTCCCACCACGTGATCGAATGCGCGCCTGCGCGCCGAGTCGGCTTGCGTCGAGCGGCGGCTGCGTGCATTCCATCGTGAAAATCGAGCGCTCACCGATCCGTCTCGGATTGGTTTTGGAGACGACGTTCATGATCCGCTCGAGCCGCTTTGCACCATTCGTCGTCGCCTTGTTCTGCATGCCGGCCGTGCAGGCGCAAAACCGTACCACGTTGCCGCCGACCGGGCGCACGGTCTTCAAATGCGCAGTGGGCAACAAAACGGTCTACAGCGACGACCCCTGCCCTGGTGCGCAGCGCATCGACATCGAGCCGACGCGCGGTTTCAGCAATTCCACCGGACGCGAGCGCGTGGGCACCGATGTGGCGCGCGAGAACCATCGCGACCAGATGGCCGAGATCTGGAAGCCAATGGTCAACATGACCCCGAACCCATGGGCCGTGCATGAGCGACGCCACAAGCTGACGCCGCAGGAGCGGCAGGAATGCGCCCGGCTGGACAGCGGCATTGCGCAACTCGAAGCCAAGGAGCGCTCGGAATCCGCAGAAGGCCGGCCCGTCGTACAGCAGCAGCTCCACCTCCTGCGCAAGCGCGACCGGGCGCTTCGTTGCTGATCGAAACCGGGCGGGCCGGCGCTGCAAACGCGGCGCGCTTGCAGCGCCTTCTTTCGGAAACGGTCCATCGACAGGCGGCAGACAAACTGCCCGGAGGCTGTCCCTAGTTTTTCAACACCCGCTGCAGCCAGACGCTCAAGTCCGCGATCTCTTCCAGGCAGACCGAATGCTCCATCGGGTACGCATGCCATTCGACCTCGTAGCCCAGCGCCTTCAACGCATCGCGTGAAGCCTGCGCGCGCGCGATCGGGATCACGCCGTCGCGCTGGCCGTGCGCCTGAAAAATCGGCACGTCGCGGTTGGCTTCGCTGCGTTCGGCCTCCGTCTTGGCGGCCAGCGGCAGATAGCCGGACAGCGCCGCGATGCCGGCAAGCCGCTCCTGCATGGCGCAGCCCGGTCAGCAGCGCCATCGCGCAACCCTGCGAGAAGCCCGCGATCACGATGCGGTTGGCTTGGATGCCGCGCTGCTTCTCGTGCGCGATCAGTTGCTCGATCGATGCGAGCGAGCGGCGCAAGCCGGATTCGTCTTCGCGCTGCACCAGATCGGCGCCGAAGATGTCGTACCAGGCCGGCATCGGGTAGCCGTTGTTGACGGTCACGCGCATCACCGGCGCGTTCGGGAACACGAAGCGGATCGGGCCGATGCCTTGCAGGTCGAGCTGTTTGCAGATCGGCACGAAATCGTTGCCGTCGGCGCCCAGGCCGTGCATGACGAGGATCGACGCGGTGGGGTTGGCGCCGGTTTCGATTTCGATCGGGGGATTGCTCATGGGCGTTTTGAAAGAGGGATAGGAAGTGGAGGAGCGCGTGGCTGACGGTGAATTACATCGCATCGCGACAACCGCCCCGCCGGCCCGCTGCCGCGCTCAGAGCAGCCACTCGATCGGCAGCAGCGACAGCACGCGGATCAGGAGCCGCTGGCCGAAGGTCGTGCCCGGCTCGCTGGCGTGCACCACCGTCTCGTCGCCACGCTGCTCGATCCACTCGAGCTCGCCTTGCTCGGTCAGGCGCACGCGGTAGGCGGTGTCCAGCAGGCCGTCTTCGAAGGTCTGCGCAATCTGCTGCGCGATGTCCGGGCTGTCGATCACGAAGCCCATCTCGGTGTTCAGCTTCGCCGAGCGCGGGTCGAAATTGAACGAGCCGATGAACACGCGCTGCGCGATCCACCGAGAACGTCTTCGCATGCAGGCTGGAAGCGGAGCTGCCTGCCCGCTTGAGCGAACCGCCGCCGCTGCCACCACCACTGCCCACACCCAGTTTGGCCGCCGTGCTCGGCGCGGCTTGCGGCCCCTGGGCCGCGCGCCGCAGCTCGAACAGCGCGATGCCGGCTTCCAGCAGCGTCTTGCGCCGCTTGGCATAACCCGCGTGCACGGCCGCCACGTCGGTGGCTTCGAGCGAATTGGTCAGCACCGCAATTTGCACGCCGTCTGCGGCCAGCCGCAGCAGATCGGCGCTGCCGGTGTTGGCCGGCACGAAGTACGGCGAGACGATCTGCAGGCTGCGCTCGATCGGGCCGATCGCCGGCTCCAGCTTGGCCGCGAGCAGTTGCTCGGGCGGCGCGTTGCCCAGGCCCTTGGCCGGGTCGTCGCTGAGCATGCGCGTGGGTGCCCACAGCAGTTCGAGCTCGCGCTGCAGCAGCCGCTCGACGAACGGCGACGTGCGCACGGCTTCGACGTACGCTGCCGCTTCCGCGTCGGCCTCCACACGCGCCGCGCGCCGCGTCAGTTCCGCCAATGCGCCCGGCTCGGCCGCTGTCAACAGTTGCTGCGCGGGGTAGGTCGAGCCGCTGGCCCAATAGCGGTCGAAGTCGCTCGACACGGCGCCGACCACCGGGCCGATCGCCAGCACATCGAGGTCGGCGAACAAGGTGCCGCTGCCGGCCCCGAAGTATTCGTCGCCGATGTTGCGGCCGCCCACGATCGTGGCCTGATTGTCGGCGGTGAACGACTTGTTGTGCATGCGCCGGTTCAACCGAAAGAAGTCGGTCAGGTAGCCGATGGCGCGCGGGCTGCGCACCGCGAACGGGTTGAACAGCCGCACCTCGATGTTCGGGTGCGAATCGAGCGCGGCCAGCGTGGCGTCCAGCCCGCTGGTGTTGTTGTCGTCCAGCAGCAGGCGCACGCGCACGCCGCGCTCGGCCGCACGGTGCAGCGCCTCGAACAGCAAGGTACCGGTCAGGTCGGCGTGCCAGATGTAGTACTGCACGTCGAGGCTGCGCTCGGCGCGGTGGGCGAGCAGCATGCGCGCGGCGAATGCGTCGGTCGAGTCGGCGAGCAGATGAATGCCGGAGAAGCCGGCGTGCGCCTGGACGCGCGGCTGGATTGCCTGGCCAAGCGCCGTGTCGTTGGTGTCTTGCAGCGCGCTGCTCACGCTGCGGCCTTCCAGGGTCGGCAAACCGGAGCACGCGGTCAGCAGCGTCATCGAGAGCGCGGCGGCCACGGCAGCCCACGGCGATGAGCGCCGTCGCACGCACTTGTGTGGAACAAGACCATCTGAAACGTTCATCGATGCGGTTCTACACCACGCGCGCCGTCGCGCAACTTGCGTACGAGCCGCTTCATGCGAGCGCATGTGGCGACCGCTGCAGCCGGCCCGAGTGTGGTTCCGCTACATCGGCGGCATGTAGCCGTCGCGGCCGACCAGCACGTTCACGGCGGTTGGCTGACCGTCCTTGTCCTGCGCGATCACGAAGACTTTTTTGCCGGGCAAGAGCAGCCCGGCATCGCCCGGTTTCCAGGTGAACACCGGCACGCCGGCCGGCACCAGCACCGTTTTCTCGCCCCCCGCATAGTTCAGCCGCAGTTGTTTGCCGCCTTGCACGGCAGCGGGCGCTGGCGCCAGCGTGGACACGGTGGCGTTGGTCATGGTGGCGCCTTGCTGCAGATCCCATGGGTAATGGCCTTCGCCCAAGCCGCGTGCGTTCTCGGGGAACACGTGCACTTCGAGCGCCTGCAAGGTGCCATCGGCGCGCGTCTCGGCCGAAGTGCCGACGAAGCTGCCCTGTGCGATGTCGTTCAACCCGATCGGATACACCTCGGAGATCGACAACGCAGCCGGGCGCACGAGCCGGACCGATCGGCCCGTTCGATCCTTCACGACGAGGGTCTGCGCGTCGACGCTTTCCAGCGTGCCGCGCACGTGGACCTGCAGTGCCGTCGTGCGCGACGGCACCGCCACGACGCTCGATGGCGCTTGCGCAGTGCCGACTGTGGTCGTGGTCGTGGTCGTGATCGCGGGCTCGGATGCCGGGCCCGCACACGCAGTTAGTGCAAACGCAGTGGCGAGCAAGACGGGCGGGACGAAGGTGGTGTTTTTCATGGAGATCATCGAATGACCCAGGTGGGTGTGAACCATAAGGTGGAGGAAAGTGCCTCGGTCGGCGCCTTGGCCACACCGCCAGCGCCCGCTGATTTTTTGGGGACAAACAGCGCAACCGTGCAAAGCGGGAGTGCGCGCCTGGCTGGCCGCGCGAACCGCCCGCTGGCCGGCTGCGTCGCACGGACCGTGCGTCAATCGATCAAACGCCGTTCATTCGTACGGCCCCCGCTCCAGCGAGCGAATGTAGAACGCCGCGCCGCAAAAGCCGCCCAGCAGCAACCCACCCAGCACGTCGAGCGCCACGTGCTGCCGGGTTGCCAGCGTCGAATAGACGATGCCGACCGCCCAGACGCCGTTCGCCACGCGCAGCCAAAGCGGCGCGCCGACCGCGTGCAACTGATTTGCGATCACCGTGCAGGCCAGCACCGCAAACGACACATGCAGCGAAGGAAACGCATTGCCGGCCGCGTCCGCGCTTTTCAGGAACTGCAGCGACGGATGCGTCGCCCAATCGATCGGGAACGCCGGCACCGCGGTCGGCGCGAGCCAGAAGATCGCAAAGGCGATGGCCGCCATCCCGCCGGTGGCCGCACCGTAGCGCAGCAGCGCCTTCGCGTCCCGGCCGAACGCGGCCGGCAGCGACACATAAATCCACAACGACGCATACAGCCACAGCGCACCATCGTGCAAAGCAACCCAGTGGTCGATGAACACCAGCGGCATCACGCGCACACGCGGCGCGGCCTGCTGCATGACCCAGAAGTACACAGGAAAGAAAAAACCGATGCCGCCCGCTGTGGCCACCGTCTTCAACAGCCACTGGGTTGCCATTCGCCGGCCCAGCGCGCGGTACCAGGGGGACACGTCCACCGCCGCGACGTCGGCCAGTGCAAGCGGGGCGATATCGACTTGCGCGAGCCCATGCGATGCGAACGGATTCATGGGCGCTTCAGCAACAGCGTCTGGGTCGGAAACGCGATGTCGGCGCCCAACTCGGCGATTTTTTCCATGATCTTCAAAAGCACCGCTTCGCGCATGCCGAGCGACAGCCCATGGTCGAACGTTTGAATGTAGGCAAAGATTTCGATGTCGAGCGAATGCGCACCGAAGTGCGTGAAGCGCACGCGCGCGCCGCTGGCGACATTCTCGTCGTCGGCAAGCACCTGGCGGATGCCTTCGAGCACGCGCTGCATCAGCGCCGCGTCGGTGTCGTAGGTCAGCCCGATCGTGGGCGCGAACAGGAAGCGGTCGCGGCGCGAATAGTTCTCGATCTGCTGCGAGGAAAACACGCCGTTCGGAATCGTCACCACCGTGCGTTCGTTGGTGCGGATGCGGGTGGAGCGCATGCCGATGTCCTCCACCGTGCCGACCACGTCGCCGACCTTGCAGAAGTCGCCGACCCGCACCGGCTGGTCGGCGATCACCGTCACGCTGCCGACCAGGTTCTCGATCGTCTTCTGTGCGCCCAGTGCGAGCGCCAGGCCGCCGATGCCCAAAGCGGCGATGCCGGTCGTCACGTCCACGCCAAGCGTGTCGAGCACCAGCGCGAGCGCGACCACCACCAGCACGGTCTTGGCGGTGCGACGGCCGAACACGAGTGCGGAGAGCGCGCGCCGCCGGTCCGAACGCGCCATGCGCTGTGACCACAGTTCGGCGCTCAGGTCAATGAGACGCCACAAAAACCACGCCAGCGCGATCCAGCCGACGATGCCCGCATAGCGCAGCAAGGTCTGGCGCGCCACGATGGCGACCTGCACGTTTTGCGTGACGATGAAAAACGCGATCACCGACAGATACAGCGACAACGGTGGCGACGCGATGTGCACGAATCGGTATGCGGCGTGCTTGCGCGGCTCCTTGATCAAAGCGCGCCCTCCCCGCAGCAACAGCGTGAAGAGCAGCCGGATCACGACGAACGAAGCGACGCCCAGGCCGAACACGATCAGCCAGTCGGCGATCGAAGCGCCGCCCACGTGGGTTTCGCTTAACGCTTCCGGCAGCTTGTCGGCCAGCACCGGCGCGTTCGGCTGCGGCGTCTGCTTGGCAACCATCGCCAGCGTCTGCGTCGAGACGACCCAGCGCGGCGCATCGTCGCCGGTGGCCACGTTGTGCGCGATCAGCGGCAACTCGCCCGCCGGGGACTTGATGGCGCCGATGCGTTCCAGGTCGGCGGGCAGGCCGTCGCCGAGCAAACCCGCGATCTCGTTGGACAACGTGGCGAACGGCAGCAACGTGCCGCGGCTGTCGAGCAACTGATGCAGCTGACGCGCGAGCACCGCCTTGCGCTTGTTGTCGTCGCCCTCGAGGTAGTGCGCGGCGCGGTCGTAGTCGCCGACGGCAAATGCCGCCACCAGGCCAGTCGCCAGCGCGCGCGGGGTGCCGCGCGGATAAGGATCGGCCGGGGCCGCCGCTTTCTCCGCCGACGTTTTTTCGGCCGGCGCAAGCACCTGCGCGTGTCCGTCGGCCGCACCCAGCAAGCCCACCACCACCAGCAGCAGCGACGCGGCCAAGTGGTTCCAGCGCCGCTGCCCACGGTCCCCGATGCGAGCACGCCAACCGTCCATCATCACCTGCATCTCCAGTTCAAGCGACGCCCTTGGCTGGGCGTGCTGCGTCTCGGGTCGCATCGACGGCAGGCAGCGCACCGGGTGCGCGCTGCACCACGAGCCGGCCGAGCTTCGGCGAGACCCAGCGCTCGAAATCGTCGATCCATTCGTAGACCACCGGCACCAGCACCAGCGACAGCACGGTCGAGCTGATGAGACCGCCGATCACCGCGATCGCCATCGGCCCGCGAAACTCCGACCCTTCGCCCAAAGCGAGCGCGGTCGGCACCATGCCGGCGGCCATCGCCACGGTGGTCATCACGATCGGCCGTGCGCGCTCCCGGCAGGCCTCGATCAATGCGTCCCGGCGCGCCAGGCCACGCCGTTCGGCCTCGATCGCGAACTCGACCAGCAGAATCGAATTTTTCGCAGCCACCCCCATCAGCATCAGCAGGCCGATCAGTGCGGACAAGCCCAGTTCGCTGCCCGCGACCAGCAGGCCCAAAAACGCGCCCGCCAACGACAGCGGCAACGCGGCCAGGATCGTCACCGGCTTGAAAAAGCTGCGGAACAGCAGCACCAAAATGGCAAAGATCGAACCAATGCCGGCCGCCATCGCCGCACCAAAGCTTGCGAACAACTCGGCCATGTTCTCGCTTTGACCGTACGCCGGCTGCGCGACGCCGACCGGCAGGTTTTTCATCACCGGCAGCGCCTTGATTGCCTTCATCGCGTCGCCGAGCGAGACACCCGGATTGAGCTGCCCTTCGACCGTGGCGCGACGCTGGCGGTCGAAGCGCTGGATGCGCACCACGCCGGGCTGGAAGTGGATGTCGGCAACGGCCGCCAGCGGCACCGCGGCGCCGCTGCTGGTCGGCACGCGCAGGTTGCGCAAGGTGTCCAGATCGGCGCGCGCCGCGCCTTCGAGCCGCACGCGGATCGGCAGCCGCTGGTCGCCGGTGTTGAACTTGGCCGTGTTCGCATCGATGTCGCCGAGGGTGGCCACACGGGCGACGGCGCCGAGCGCTTCGGCCGTCACGCCCAGGCGCGCGGCCTCACGCGGCTTCGGCGTGATCACGAGTTCCGACCCCGGCCGCGGCGTGACCTGATGCACGTCGCTCAACTGCTGCACAAGCCCGCGCATGCCGAGTTCGAGTTCGAGCGCGGTCTTCGACAGCAAGTCCCCGTCTTCGCTGGCCAGCAGAATCTGCACGGTCGAGCTGCCCCCGCCCCCGCTGACCGCACCCATGCCGAGCCGCACATCGGGCACGCTCATCAACAGTGGCTTGATCGCGGCCTGAAACGCCTGCGTGGTCTGCGAGCGCGGTTTTTTGAGCAGCACGGTGACGCTGCCGTTGCGCACGTCGCCGTCGCTGGAGCTCGAGCCGACGGCGGTGAACACCGTCTGCACGTCGGGCAGCGCGGTCAACTTGGTGGTCAGCCCTTCGCTGCTGCGCCGCATGTCGGTGAGCGTGGCGCCCGGCGCGCCTTCGAGCGACAGGTTCACGATGCCGTTGTCTTGCGGCGGCGTGAACCCGGTGGGCAGCAGGGTGACGAGCCAGAGCGAGCCTGCGAACAACATCGCTCCCGCGCCCATCGACAGCCAGCGGTGAGCGAGCGCGAAGTCGAGCGAGCGCCGATACACCCCCTTGAACGGCTTGCGCGGGTGTGGGTGCCGGGACGGCTTGAGCAGATAGGCCGCCATCAACGGCGTCAGCAGCCGCGCCACCAGCAGCGAGAACAGCACCGCGAGCGCGACCGTGAAGCCGAACTCCTTGAAGAACTGCCCGACGAAGCCGCCCATCACCGACACCGGCAGGAACACGACCACGATGGTCGCGGTCGTGGCCACCACCGCCAGCCCGATCTCGTCGGCGCCGACCAGCGCGGCCTGGTAGGGCGACTCGCCCGCTTCCACGCGCTTTTGAATGTTCTCGACCTCGACGATCGCGTCATCGACCAGGATGCCGATCACGAGCGTCAGCGCCAGCAGCGTGATCATGTTGAGCGAAAAACCCATCGCGCTCATCGCGGCGAACGTCGGGATCAGCGACACCGGCATCGCCACCGCCGCGATCATCGTCGCGCGCCACTCGCGCAGGAACAGAAACACCACGATCGAGGCGAGCGCCATCCCTTCGAGCAGTGCGTGCAAGGTCGCGCGGTAGCTGTTTTGCGTGCCGTCGGCACTCGAGACGATGCGCTCGAAGCGCATGCCCGGATACTGCTTTGCCAGCGCCTCGGCGCCGAGCGCGACTTCGGCCGCGACGGCCACATCGGACGCGTGCTTGGTCTTCTTGACCTGGAAGCCGACCACGGATCGGCCGTTCAACGTCGCAAAGCCGCGCCGCTCGGCCGCGCCGCTGGCGATGTTCGCGACTTCCTTGAGCCGCACATCGCGGCCCGCACCGGTCGGGATCACGAGGTCGCGCAGCGCCTGCACCGTCTCCGCCGCACCGAGCACGCGCACCGTCTGCTCGCGGCCGCCCACCTCGGAGCGGCCGCCGGGCACGTCGATGCTCGAGCCGCGCAGCGCGTTGTTGACTTGGGCGGCGGTGAGCCCGAGCGCCACCAGCCGGGCCGGGTCCAGCGTGACGTTGATCTCGCGCGCCACGCCGCCGACCGGGTCCACCTGCGCGACGCCCTTTGCGTGCGATCAGTGCGCGCCGGACGGTGTCTTCGACGAACCAGCTCAACTCCAGGTCGGACATCCGGTCGCTCGCCACCGCATAGGTCACGAGCGGCAGCGAATCGACATCGAAGCGCTGCACGATCGGCGACTCGATGCCGCGCGGCAGGCTCGATGCGGATCCGGTCGACCGCCGAGCGCACGTCGTCGAACGATTTCTGGGTCTCGGACCCCATCTCGAACTCGACCACGGTGGACGACAGCCCCAGCGTCACGGTCGAGGTGACGTGCTTGACGCCCGCGACGTTGGCGACCGCCGCCTCCACCGGCCGCGTGACCTGGGTCTCCACCTCGCTGGCCGCCGCGCCCGACAGCACCACGCTGACCGCCACCACCGGAAACGACACGTCCGGGTACAGCTTGATCGGCAGCGCACGGTAGCCGGCGATGCCCGCGATCAGCAGCGCGATGAACAGCACCGCGACCGGAATCGGGTTGCGGATCGCCCAGGCGGAAATCTTGAAATTCATGGGTGGGCTGTTCGCTGCGCGCTTATTTGCCGGCGCTCGCGACTTCGGGTGCGGCAGACGCCGGCTGGGCGCCCACCGATGCGGCCGATGCGGCTGCAGGCATGGCAACCGGATCGACCTTGTCGCCGTCGAGCAGGAACGCGCCGCCGCCGAGCGCCACGCGCGTGCCGACCGGCGGACCGTCTTCGAGCGCGACGAAGCCGTCGTCGCGGGTCCCGGTGCGGACCGGCACGCGGCGCGCGCGGTTGGCTGCATCGATCACGATCAGCAACGGCCCGCTGGCCTCGAACTGGACGGCTTTCTCAGGGACCGCAGGCACCGGCTGGGCGTCGCGGCTGAATACCACGCTGGCGAAGCCACCCGCGCGCAAGGCGGTGTCCAGCGGCAGCGCGACGCGCACGCGCCCGAGCTTGGACTGCGGATCGATGCGCGGCGAAATGCGGCGCGTGCTGCCGGTCAGCTCGGCACCCGAAGGCAAGGTGACGCTTGCTGCATCGCCCTGGCGAATCGCGGCCAGCCCAGCCTCGGGCACTTCGGCGTCGAGCTCGATCAGGCCGTCCCGCGCGATGCGAAACATCGGCTGGCTCATCGCCGCGATGTCGCCGGGCCGCACGGTGCGCTCGAGCACGCGGCCGGCCACCGGCGCACGAATTTCCATGCGCTGCTGTTGCGCGCGCAGGTCGTCGAGCTGGGCCTGCGCAACCTGCACCGAAGCATTCGCGCCGGCTGCTTGCGCAGCGGCGGCTGTCGATCTGCTCGTCGGACAGGATGCCGGTGCCGTCCAGGCCTTTGACGCGGTCCGCTTCTTTTTTCGACTGGCGGGCTTTGGCTTGCGACTGCGCCACGCCGGCCCGGCCCTGCGCGATGCGGGCCTTCAGCAGACCGGGGTCGAGCCGTGCGAGCAGCTGGCCTTTTTCAACCGACGCGCCCTCTTCCACCAGCACGGTCGCCACGCGGTAGCCCGCGATCTCGGCGCCCACGGCAATTTCTTCGCGCGGCACGAGCAGGCCCGACGCGGTCAGCGAGCCGGCCATCGGTCGCAGCACGACTTGCGCGACGCTGACCGCGCGCGCGACAGCGCCGTCGGCCACCGACGGGGTGGGCGCACCTTCAGGCCGCCTCGTGCAGCCGGCGATCGTCACCGCAAGCAGCAGTGCGAGCGCGCAGGCCAACGTCGACCTCGGAGAGCGGGTTCGGTGGTCGATCATGGCCGTCGATCTTGCTCGGGTTCACGCGCGGTTGCCGGTGATGCCGCCGAAGCCGCACGCGCGAAGTCCCAGCCGCCGCCGAGCGCCTGAAACACCTGCACCGAGCGCTGCAGCGCATCGAGCCGCGCGCTGGTCAGGGCCGAGCGGGTGGCGCGCCATGCGCGTTCGGCATCCAGCAGTTCGGTCAGATTCGCAAAGCCGAGCTCATAGCGTTTGCGCGCCGCGTCGTAGCCCGAGCGGCCGCGGCGTTCGCCTTCAATCAATGTGTCGACCCGGCGCCGGTCCGACTGCAGCCGCAGCAGCGCCTGGTCGGCCTCGGAGAACGCGGTCTGCACGGTGCGCTCGTAGTTGAGCACCGCTTGTTCGGCGCGTGCGCCCTCGGCGGCCAGCTGCGCCTGGAGCCGCGGCCGGTCGAGGATCGGCACCACGAGCCCGAGGCCGAGCGACCAGAAGCTCGTCGTGGTGTCGAAACTGCTGCGCTGCGCGGTGATGCCGATGCCGGGGTTCAAGGTCAGCCGCGGAAAGAAGTCGAGTTCGGCCAGCCGCACACTGCCGGCCGCGCGCTGCACCCGCGCGAACGCGCTGCGCACATCGGGCCGGCGCGCAAGCAACTCGCCCGGCAGCGCGGCCGGCACCGCCGGCACAGCGCCGAGCCGCGCTTCGACATCGAGCGTGGCCAGCGGCTGCCCGCCGGTGCCCAGCACGGCGAGGAGCGCGCGGCGCGAAGCCAGCAGCGCCGCATCGAGCGCCTCGGCCTGTGCCTGCGCCTGCGCGACGTCGGTGGCGACCCGGTCGAGCTCGGACGAAGGCGCCAAGCCGCGCCGCGCGCGTTCGGCCACCACCGCCTGCAGCGCGCCCTGAATGCGCACGGTCTCGGCCGACTCGTCGCGCTGCACCTTGAAGCCGCGTGCCTGAAACAGCGAGCGCGCGACCTCGGCGGCGATTGCAGCGCGCGCGGCTTCCACGTCGAAACGCGCGGCGACCACATCGGCCTGCGCCACGGTGCCAGCCGCATCGCGTCGGCCGAAAAAGTCGAGCTCCCAACTCACCGGCAGCGACACGCCCGCCGACTTCGTCGCGCCGAACCCGGCCAGGCTCGCGGTGGTGCCCGCCGGCAGCGCGGTGGTGCCCGCCGTCGTGGCGTCGAAGGTGGGCGCGTCTTCGAGGTTGCGGGTGTAGCGGTAGTCGGCGTTGGCCTGCAGGTTGCCCTGCGGGTCGAAGCGCGCCAGCGCGACCCTGCGCAGCGCACGCGTTTCTTCGAGCCGGGCCAGCGCGGTCCGCACCGTGAAACCCTGCGCGAGCGCGGCTTGGGTGAGCTGTGTCAACTGCGGATCGTCGTAGAGCGTCCACCAGCGGTCGAGCAATGCCCCCGAAGGACCGGCAGGCAAAGTGTCGTAGCCCGTCGGCAACCCCAGATCGGGCGCACGGGGCGGCGAACCCGTCGCGCAGGCGGTCAGCAGCGCACCGGCCGCCAGCACCTGCAGTTGCGCACTTGCACGGCGCCGGTCCATGCTGCACCCATCCAGCGGCGTTTTCAAGACCGACGGCCGATCGCTGCGTTCGCGCTGGCCACCTGGCGAGGCGGCGCGATGGGGTCCGGCGCACCGCACGCACTGACCCCGTCCAACCGGCAACAGGCTGGCAATAGGCGGGCAACGTGCAAAGGGCGATCGGGCATGGCGAGGTGGGGTTTGGAACGCGGGCATGCTGCTTTCGTTCCCCTGGACAGGCGGGAACGGGTGGGCGCCCTTGCAAGCACGCGCTCTTCAACGTACGCCCGCCAGTCGGTCCGGGTTCGAATGGGAGGCGGCTGCAACCCGCGACGACCGAGGGCAACACGCGTTGTCGGGCGCGGAGGCCTCCGATCAAAAGCGCGTGCGAAGCGAACTCATCGACCGCGCCCTGCGGTGCAGACCCTGCAGCGTCCGCCGACGGTGCAATTCACCCAGAACGGCCATTGCTGGGCGAGTGGCCGCGGATCCGAGCCAGCGGTCATTTTACGAACCCGACGATCGACGACGCAGCGCAACGGCTTTTTGCGTCGCGCTGCCAAGCCGACCAGCGCCGAGGCGGAGCGACGGCAGCACCTCCTCAGCGCAGCGCGGAAAGTTCCGGTGAGACGTTGCGCCAAGTCACGTCGAAGCCCGACCTGTGGTCGAGCGATTGCGTGGGCGCGTGCGAGCACGCCACCGCCCAAGCGGCCGCTGCGCCGATGCTGTCGATCAGCGGGACCGGCACGGAATCGGCGATGTCGGCGGCCATGCCGGCCAGCGCCGCCCCGCCCAGGACGACGGCTTTTGCATGGAAGCGTTCGGCCGCTTCGCAGCAGGCGTCGGCGAGCAGTCGGCGTGCACGCACCGGATCGGCCGCCAGCTCCGCGCCGGTGGCGGCCACGGTGTGGATGCCGGCCAATGTCGAGCCGTGGCCGAGCGCGGTCGCCAGCCTCGAGAGCATCGGGCGCCAGCGGTTGCCACCCGTCACGACGGCAAACTGGCCGTGCCACGCAGCGGCGGCAAATGCGACTTCGGCCAGCCCGGTGACGGGCACGCGCGCGCTGTCGCGCAGCGCGAACAGGCCCGGGTCGCCGAAACAGCCAACCAGCACCGCGGCCGGGTCGAGCGCCTGCGCTTGCGCCAGCGCCCAGCTGTCGAGTACCGCATGGTTGGCGACTGCATAGCTGGCTTCGTCGGCAATGTAGGCGGCGCCGAAGCGTGCGGTGATGCCGTGCACGGTCAACGCGTCGCCAACGGCGGCCTGCAGGTGTTGCTGCAGCAAGGCGGTGACCGACTCGGACGTATTTGGATTGATGATGAGAAGGCGGGGCATCGGTCGGCTTGGCTGGTGGGGTCTGGAAACAAAACAGGCGGTGCGCCGTGCGGCAGTGACGCCTCTTGGACGTCGCGGGCAGGTGGATTGGCAATCGCGATGCCGGCCCTGGGTTCAGAGCGGCCGCGCAGCGCGCCGGCCCAGCAGCACGGCGGCTGTCACCGCGACGGCCATCACCGCGAGCGACACCACGGTCGTCACCGTGCCGAGCGCATAGATCGACGGCGTGGTCACGGTGGTGGTCAACCCCTGCAGCTCCAGCGGCAGCGTGTTCACGTCGCCGATCGCCTGCGAGGTGCGCGCGATTTCGTCCCATGAAAGCGTGAAGCCGAACATGCCGATGCCGACGATGGCCGGGCCGATCAGCGGCAGCACGACGTGACGGAACGCCTGCCATGGCGACGCACCCAGGTCGCGCGCGGCTTCTTCATATGCCGGATTGAAGCGGTTGAACACCGCGAACATGATCAGCAACCCGAATGGCAGCGTCCAGGTCAGGTGCGCACCCATGGCCGAGCTGAACAGGCCGAGCGCGGTGCCGTAGTTCTGCAGCGTCGATTCCGCGCCGAACCACTCGAGCACGCTTTTGATGCCGCCGTCGAGCAGCCGGAATTGCAGCCCGATGCCCAGCGAGATGATGATCGACGGCATGATGAGGCTGGCCACCGTGACGAAGAACAGCGCGTTGCCGCCCTTCAACCGCTTGCGGAAAGCCAGGCCCGCGAGCACCGACAGCAGCACGGTCAGCAACATCACCACCGCACCGAGCGCGAGCGAACGGCGGAACGCGGCGCCGATGTCGACCGTGCCGAGCCCTTCGGCCAATTTGTGGAACCAGTGCAGCGAAATGCCCCGCATCGGAAACGTGAGGCCGCCGTCGGGTCCCTGAAAGCTCAGCACGAAGATCGTCAGCATCGGCCCGTAGAGAAAAATCACGAACACGGAGAACACGACAGCGAGCGGCCAGAAACCTGGTGCCCGTTTCTCGCCGATGCGCGCGCTCACAGTTCGCGCCGGATGTCGACCACCCGCGTCAGGCCCCAGATGATCATCAGCACGATGGCCAGCAAGATCATCGCGTTGGCAGCAGCCAGCGGGAACTGCAGGTACTGCGTCTGCACCTGGATGATCTTGCCGATGGAGGCGATCTGCTGGCCACCCATCACGCCGATCGTCACGAAGTCGCCCATCACGATGGTGACGACGAAGATCGAGCCGATCACGATGCCGCTTTTGCACAGCGGCACGATCACGTTCCACAAGGTCTGCCAGCCGGAGGCGCCGGCGTCGCTTGCCGCTTCGAGCAGGCTGCGGTCGATGCGCATCATGCTGTTGAAGATCGGCACGATCATGAACATCGTGTAGAGGTGCACGAATGCGAGCGTGACGGAGAAATCCGAGAACAGCAGCCAGTCGAGCGGTTGATCGACCAGACCCGTTCCGAGCAGCGCCTGATTGACCAGGCCATTGCGCCCGAGCAGTGGCACCCACGAGATCATGCGGATCACGTTGCTGGTCCAGAACGGCACCGTGCACAGCACGAACAGCACCGTCTGCATCAGCGGCGTGCGCACATGAAAAGCGAGGAAATACGCGACGCAAAAGCCGATCAACAAGGTGATGGCCCAGACCAGCAGGCAGAACTTCAACGTGCTCAAGTACGTCGACAAGGTGACGCAGAAATCGCCGTTGTCGGTCAGGTGCGAGCAGCCTTCGAAGACGCTCGCGTAGTTGCGCAAGGTGGCTGCCGGGATCAACGCGTACTCGTTGAAGTCCCAGAAGCTGACCATCGCGACGAGCGCGAGCGGCAGCAGGAAGAACAGCAGGAACACGAGCGCGAACGGCGCCGCCTGCCACCACGGCTTGACCGTGTGCGTGGTGGCCGATGCCTGGGCCGTCTCGGCGGACAGGACGGTCGGATGGCTCATGGCAGTTCAGCGCTGCGCGCCTGTTTGGCTTCCGACCGAAGGCCAGGAGCCATCCGGCCGATCGTCATGTCGGCTGCTCCACTGCGCTCGACGCGGCCCGCGACCGACGAAGGGTCTGCAAACGCCTTGCCAACAGACGCCGCGGAGCCGGCTTTTCCGGGCCGCCAGCGTCGCCCCCGGTCGGGGAAGCCAAAAGCCGACCGGAGGGAGCGGAGGCTGGGGGCGAGCTTCACTTCAGGCAGCGACGAACTCGTTCCACTTGCGCACCATGTACTCGTTCTCGTCCATCACCGCGTTCCAGCACGCGATCGCACCCATGCGCTGGTTGTAGCTGCCGCCGTCGCGCAACGCACCGGCCTTGGCGATCACGTCACCTTGTGGGCTCTTGATGTCCTGCGCGGCCGGCTTGCCTTCCATCCAGTACGCCCACTCGTACGGCTCCATCTTGGTCTGCGCGGTTTCGAGCACCGCACTGTAGTAGCCCTGGCGGTTCAGGTAAGCACCGGCCCAGCCGTCGAGGAACCAGTTGATGAACTCGTAGGCGCCATCGAGCTTTTTGCCCGACAGCGTGGCCGGCAGCCCGAAGCCGGAAGCCCAGGCGCGATAGCCTTCCTTGAGCGGCTGGAACACGCAGTCGATGCCCTTGCTGCGCACCGCGGTCACGGCCGGGCTCCACATCGACTGGATCATCACTTCGCCGGACGCCATCAGGTTCACCGACTCGTTGAAGTCTTTCCAGAGCGCACGGAACTGGCCGGCCTTCTTCGCTTCGATCAAGGTCTTGATCGTGAGGTCGATCTCGGGCTTGGTCATGTTGCCCTTGTCGGCGTACTTGTGGATGCCCTTGGCTTCGACCACCATCGCCGCGTCCATGATGCCGATCGAGGGAATGTTCAGGATCGCTGCGCGGCCTTTGAATTCCGGGTTCAACAACTCGGACCAGGACTCGATCGGGCGCTTGATCAGATCGGGCCGGATGCCGAGCGTGTCGGCGTTGTAGGTGGTCGGAATCAGCGACATGAACTGGGTCGGCGAATCCGAAAAGTTCTTCGACTTCTCGCCTTCCAAATAAATCACCTTGACCGGCGCGGTGCCCTGCAGGCCGATCTTCTTGCCGTCCACCGTGCCTTTGGTGAAGACCGACGTGATCCGTTCGGCGTTCTTGATTTTCTTGCTGTCGATGCCCTTCAGGTTGCCAGTCGGCACGATCTTTTTCAGCGCGAAGTATTCGGTATCGATCAGGTCGAAGCTGTTCGGCGCGGTCACTGCCCGCTTGGTCACGTCGTCGGTGGTGACGGCCACGTATTGAATCTCGATGCCGGTATCGGCCTTGAATTTTTCTGCGATCGCCTTGTCCTGGTTGACCGCGGTGCCGAGGTAGCGCAGCACGATCTTTTCCTGCGCATGGACGAACGGCGCTGCGCCGCTGGCCAGGATGCCGGCCAGACCGGCGCCGCGTTGCAGCACGGCGCGGCGATTCAAACCAGGGGCAATGACGATCGAATGATGGGTGGGGTCGTTGAAGTTGGACATGCTCGACAGGTCTCCAGGGCAAGGTTGATGAATTTCAAAAAAAGGCGGTGGAACGCGGCGAGGCAGCTGAGCGGCGCGACGGCGCTTGTCCTTGCTGCTCATGTCGCGGGGGCCACCGAGCGTTGCGGGGACGGCTCGAGTTCAGCAGTCGGCGTTCGGGCACCGACGCCGCAGTGGGTCCGTGCGACGTCGGGTGCGAGCACGCGCGCGTCGGCCGCATGCCAGTCGAGCCGCACGTGTTCGCCGGTGGCGTAGGGCCGGGCAAGGAACGCGGCTTCACCGAGCAGCACCGAAACCGGCGCAGGAGTGGTTGCGCCTGCAATCGACTCGAGGCCGAGCAGCACATAGGTGCCCTGGTATTCCACGTCGGTCACAACGCGCCGCGCAGGCCGGCGGCATCGCGTGCTGCGGCCGGGCGCGATCTGCATGTGGTCGTTGCGCACCGCGATCATGCCCGTTGGCGGTGTCGCAGCACGTTGTGGCCGCCCATGAAGCGCGCGACGAATTCGCTGGCCGGATGGTTGTAGACCTCGTGCGGCGCGCCGACCTGCTCGATCAGGCCGTGGTTCATCACCACCATCGTGTCGGCCAGCGCCATCGCTTCTTCCTGCGAATGCGTGACATGGATGAAGGTCAGGCCCAGCTCCTTCTGCCAGCGGCGCAGCTCGGCGCGCATCTGGATGCGCAGGAACGGGTCGAGCGCCGACAGCGGCTCGTCGAGCAGCAGCACGCGCGGCTCGGTGATCAGCGCGCGCGCCAGCGCGACGCGCTGCTGCTGGCCGCCGGACAGTTCGGCCGGCTTGCGGTCGGCCAGGTGGCCCATCGCGACGCGCTCCAGCAGGTCGCCGGCACGCTTGTGGCGCTCGGCCTTTGGCGACGCCCTTCATCTTCAGGCTGAAGGCGACGTTGTCGAGCGCCGACAGGTGCGGAAACAGCGCGAAGCTCTGGAACATCATCGCGGTGCCGCGCGCGGCCGCCGGCAGGTTGCGTGATGTTGCGGTTGTCCAGCAGGATGTCGCCGCTCGGTCACCGACTCGTGGCCGGCGACCATGCGCAAGGTGGTGCTCTTGCCGCAGCCCGACGGGCCCGAGCAGGCAGCAGTAGCTGCCGCTGGCGATGCGCAGGTCGATCCGGTCGACCGCGGCTGGCCCGATCGCGCCATAGCGCTTCGTCAGGGCGACCAGTTCGACGGCGGCGGGCGGTGGCGTGGCGGCTTCCATTGACACCTGAAAAGCAAAGACCGCACCAAGCAGCTATGCACCGGTTCGGTGCATCGGGCAAAGCAGCGCCCAGATGGCGGTTTCTCCCCATCAAGCAAGGCAAAATCGGCCTTGCGTCGTACCGCGGACCGCCTTTTGACGGGCGCGTGGTGGCGCCCCCCCCCAAATCGTTTCCCACTTTCGTCCGGTCGGCCGGACCGCAGCTCATGGCCGAATCGAAGTTTGCCGTCTATGGCGCCATCGCCGCCAATACGGCGATCGCGATCACCAAATTCGTCGTGGCCGGCATCACCGGCAGTTCCGCGATGTTGTCCGAAGCGGTGCATTCCACGGTCGACACCGGCAACGGCATCCTGCTGCTGATCGGCATCCACCTGCAGCCAGCGGCCGGCCACGCCGGAGCATCCGTTCGGCCACGGCAAGGAGCTTTATTTCTGGAGCCTGATCGTCGCGGTGCTGATCTTCGGCCTGGGCGGCGGCATTTCGTTCTACGAAGGCGTGCAGCATGTGCTGGCGCCGGTGCCGCTCAATGATCCGTTCTGGAACTACATCGTGCTGGCCGCAGCCGCCGTGTTCGAGGGCACAAGCCTCGCTTACGCGCTGCATCAATTCAATTCGACCAAAGGCCCGCGCCCGTTCTGGCGCGCGTTGCATGCAAGCAAGGATCCGTCGACCTACACCGTGATCGCCGAAGACTCGGCCGCGCTGCTGGGGCTGGCGATCGCCGCAGCCGGTGTCTGGGCAAGCCACGCACTGCAACTGCCGGTGCTCGACGGTGTGGCATCGATCCTGATCGGGTTGCTGCTGGCCGGTGTCGCGGTGCTGTTGGTGTCGGAAGCGCGCGGCCTGCTGGTCGGCGAAGGCGTGCGGCCGCGAGACGGCCGAGCGGTTGCGGCAGATCGCGCTGCGCCCGGCCGAGGTGCACAGCGCATCGTTGCCGCTCACGATGTACATGGGGCCGGACGACGTGCTGCTGGCGATCGACGTCGCGTTTCGCAACGGCACGCCGGCCGAGCAGACCGCGCGTGTGGTGGACGCGATCGAGCACGACATGCGCTCGGCATTTCCGCACATCCGGCGGATCTATGTGGAAGCGCACAAGCAGCGCCCGGAAGCAACCGGCGCCGCACCAACCACACCGCCTGCCTGAACCGCGGTCCGCAGCCTGCAGGGCTACTTGGCAGCCGGACCGGCCGCCGTCACCCGCCACACCTTGTTGCCCACATCGTCGGCCACCAGCAAGCGCGCCGCGGCCGTCCAGCGCCACGCCCACCGGCCGACCGAACGCCTTGCCGTCGTCGTTCAGGAAACCGGTCAGCACATCGGTCGGCTGGCCGTTCGGCTGCGCGCCCTGGAACGGCACGAAGATCACCTTGTAGCCGCTGGCCGGCTTGCGGTTCCAGGAGCCGTGCTGGCCGATGAACATGCCGCTTTGAAATGCCGCCGGCAGCGCCGTGCTGTCTTTGTTCGACCAAGCCAGGCCGAGCGATGCGGTGTGCGGGCCCAGCGCGTAGTCGGGCGCCACCGCCTTGGCGACCAGTTCGGGCTGCTGCGGCTTCACGCGCTCGTCCACATGCTGGCCGTAGTAGCTGTAGGGCCAGCCGTAGAACGCGCCGTCCTTCACCGACGTCAGGTAGTCGGGCACCAGGTCGCTGCCGATCTCGTCGCGTTCGTTGACCACCGTCCAGAGCGCGTCGCTTTGCGGTTGCCAGGCCATCCCGTTCGGGTTGCGCAGGCCGCTGGCGAAGATGCGGTGACCGCCGGTGGCGATGTCGACTTCCCAGATCGCGGCGCGCCCTGCTTCGGCCGCCATGCCGTTCTCGGCCACATTGCTGTTCGAGCCGATCGTCACATACAGCTTCTTGCCGTCTTTGGACGCGATCAGGTTCTTGGTCCAGTGGTGGTTGATCGGACCGGCGGGCAGCTCGACCACCTTCGCGCGCGGCCGCCTCGATTTTGGTCGCGTCGGACGTGTAGGGAAATGCGAGCACCGCGTCGGTGTCGGCCACGTACAGCGTGTCGCCGACGAGCTGCATGCCGAACGGCGAGTGCAAATTCTGCAGGAACGGCGTGCGCCAGATCGGCACGGCCGTCGCCGTTGGTGTCGCGCAGCAGCGTGATGCGGTTCGCGCTCGGCACGCCGGCGCCGGCGCGCTTCATCACCAGTTTCATGATCCAGCCCTTGATGCCGTTGCCGTCCTCAGGCTTCGGCGGCGCGTTGGTTTCGGCCACCAGCACGTCGCCATTGGGCAGCACCGCAAGCCAGCGCGGGTGGTCGAGTCCTTCGGCAAACGGCTGCACCGCAAGACCGGCGGCCACCTGCGGCGCGGCGTTGTCGGGCCAGCCGATCGCGGGCGCGATGTTCACCGTGGGAATCAACGACTCGGCGGGCTTGGGCAGCGTCGGGTTCGGGCCGATGCCGGCCGCGACCGGCAACGAGGCGGGCTCGGCGCAGCCCGCGATCAGCGCGGCGCTGGCCAGTGCAACGCAGCACACGGCGAGTTGCGGAGATGGTCTGCGCGATACAGACCGACGAAGAGCGGATCGAATTTTCATGGCAAGCGGCGACGGCGGTGCATCGCCGGTAATGGAACACAAGCAGCGATGTTGCCGCCTGGCTGCGCGTTGCGTTGTAGTCCGTAGGGCTGCAACCCTGCCCGCGACAATGCCTACCGCCGCCGTCGGGCAACCGAACGCACTGCAAATCGCCGCTTCAATCGATCGTCATCCCGGTCGAGCGGATGATGCGGGTGTAGCGGTCGCGCTGCCCGGCGAGCATGTCTTCGGCTGTTTTGCCGCCGACGTTCTCCACGAAGAGGTCGAGCTGCGCGAGCTTTTCTTCTACATCGGGCTGCGCCAGCGCATCGGCAAACGCCTTGGCCAGTGCCGCGCGCATCGCAGGCGGCGTGGCGGTCGGGATCATCGCCACGTAGAGCACTTCGACCTGCAAATCCTTCAGGCCGAGCTCCGCGGTGGTCGGCACATCGGGCGCGAGCGGCGAGCGTTGGCGACTGGTCACGGCCAGCGGCACCACCTTGCCGGCTTTGACGTGCGGGATCATGCCCGGCGTCGCCAGGATGCCGCCGTCCACCTCGCCCGACAACACCGCGAGCACGGCCGGCGAGTTGCCTTTGTACGGCACGTGCAGCACCTTCACGCCGGTCGACTCGCCGAGGATCTCGGCCGCCAGATGGCCGGGGCTGCCGTTGCTGCCCGAGCTGAAGCTGAGGCCCTGCTTGCTCCTGCCCATGTCGATCAACTGCTGCGGCGTCGTCACGCCGAGCGCCGGATTCACACCGAGCAACAGCCCGGAAGACGCCATGATCAAGAGCGGCTGCAGGTCTTCCAGCCGCCAGCCGAGCGACTTGTAAATCGCGGGATTGATCGTGAACGTGGTGTCGATGCCCGACAGGATGGTCTGGCCGTCGGGCGCGGCGCGCGCGACCTGATCGGCCGCGATGTTGCCGCCGGCGCCGGGCTTGTTCTCGACCACGACCGACTGCCTGAGCACGGCCGCGAGCTTGTCGGCGACGAGCCGCGAGATGATGTCCGACGGCCCGCCGGGTGGAAACGCGTTGACGATCTTGACGGGACCGGTGGGCAGCGTCTGCGCTGGCGCAGGGCCGGCCGCCATCAATGCGCCGACGCAGCCCAGCAGCAGCATGGCTTTGCGGCGAAAGATCGATGAGGAGTGCATGCAGGTCTCCTGGTCTTTTGTGTGAGGATGCGTTGTCGATTGTCTTGATCGCAGGGCCTTATCCAGAGCGCAGAGCGCACGGCCCCGACGAGGCGGCGAGTTGGCACAGGCGCACCGCGCAGATCGAACGCAACAGGGCCTGGGCACCAACGCGATCGCATGGGTGCCCAGGCCCTGCAAAGGGGCGCTTGAGGTCTAACGCGCCACGTTTGTGATCACGGCTCGATCTGGTCGCGGATTTCGCCGCCTTTGTGTGCTTCGCTGTGCACGTTCGCGTACAGGTTGCCGTCCTTGTAGGCCTTCATCTGTTCGTCGGTCAGCTTGGCGCCGTCGGCGGGCACCCATTCACCGGCCTTCTCGCCTTTTTTCAGCGGCACGACGACCGGGCCGTTCGCGCCTTTGGCACCCATGTGGATGTGCGCCGCCGTGCCTTCGATGCCTTTGGTCGTGACCATGCCGGTCACCATGCCGTCGGCGCCGATCTTCAGCATGTTCTCGCCCGTGGCCGAGGTCTGTACCGGCGGCACTTCCTCACCGCCGGTGAGTTTGTTGTCGTCGGCAAACGCCGGGGCGGCCGCCAGGCCGAACGCCAGCGCGGCGGCGGCGAACACGGCGTGTTTGCCGGCGATGAAATGTTTCGAAGTCATGGTTTGGGTCCCCTGCTGAAATGAATTGAGAACGGATGCGAATCCACTGGCTGAAGCGGGCAGGATTGCCCACCGCCAGCACCCACATCATGCCTTCAGCCGGCCCGAGCCTGCAACGGCATGGGTTTTTCACTGCAGCAGCCACAACGCACCGTCCGACTGCGGCGCGATCTGGACGGCGGCACCGGAGCTGCCGTTCAGCGTCTCACGCAGTGCTGCCAACGGCGGCGGCCCGGACGCCGATTCGGCCCAGCCGATGAGGCCGTGGAAGCGGTATGGCGTCTGCCGCTCCAGGCCGCCGACCCACAGCGGCACGACGGCGGGCGGGCTGTCCGGTGCCGCGCGGCCCGCATCCACCGAATACGGCGTCGACCACAGCCGCAGCACCAGGCGCTGGCCATCGGCGGCTGCATGCACAAAGCGCAGCGCGGCCAACGCGCCGTTGTGAAACTCGGGCCACAGCGGCAGCGCGAGCAGGTTGGGATCGCGCGCGAACATTGCCGACCAGGCGGGCTGGCCGAAGCGCGCCGCGGGCTGCCAGCCGGCGGCTTCCAGCGTTTGCTGCACGCGCTCGGCCGTGGCTGCCCATTGCAGCGCCATCGGCTGCCTGGGCTCGCGGTCAAGGTCGATCCGGTGGGTGGGCAGCACGCGCCAGCCTCCATTGCGCCAATCGGCCAGCGGCACCAACGCGGTCGGCACCTGCACCGCGTAGCGCTGCATGTCCTTGCCGTGCTGAAGGCCGATGTAGAGGCTGCCCGCAACCACCAGCGTGGCCACGGTGACGAGCGCGAGCGCACGTTGCCGCACCACTTCCCGGCCCGCATGCCAGCTGAACGCGACGCTGGCCAGCGCGACCCAGGCAGTCCCGAGCGCCAGGCTGCCGAGCACGTCCGACATCCAGTGGGCGCCCAGGTACAGCCTTGAGAACGACGTCAGCAGGACGATCACCGCCGACGCCAGCCCGATCGCGACCGCCTGCCCGCGCGGTCGCCCGCGCGCGAGCAGGAACGCCAGAAAACCGAACAGCACGATGCTCGACGCCGCATGCCCGCTCGGAAAAGAGAACTGGTCGACCACCCCGTCGTAGAGCGACTGATTCGGCCGCGTGCGCTGCACGCTCGACTTCAGCACCCAGACCAGCGCGCGTCCGAACAGGATCGTCGCGACCCAGTAGCCGAGCGTGCGCCAGCATCGCTTCCAGGCCAGCAGCGCGCCGACGGCCAGCACCACCGGCACGATCACCGGCGCGCTGCCAAGTTCGGTGACCGCGACCATCGCATGATCGAGCCAGCCGGTGCGCCAGCCCTGCAGCGTGCTGAACACCGCATGGTCGAGCAGCACCAACGGGTCCTTTTCCAGCACGTCTTCCAGCAGCCCGAAAAACGCCCAGCCGCCGCCCAGCACCAGCAGCGACGCTGCGAGCAACCCGGCCGACTCGGGTCGCGTCGGGTCGAGCAGCGACACGATCAGCAGCGCAACCGGATGACGCGGCTTCGGCCGAGCCCAGTGCACGAGCCGATCGCGCACGCGGATCAGGCGCGGCCAACCCCAGCCGATCAGCCGCATCGCCAGCCAGCCGCAGGCCGCCAGCACGAGCAGTGCGCCCGCAGCCAGCAGTGCCAGTGGCCAGGTGCCGGTCAAACCGCTGGACACGCCGGCGGATCAACCGGCCGCATAAGGCCCGGCTTTGACGAACGCACCGCCTTGGAACCGCTTCGCCGGATCGTCCTCAGGCAATGCGGGTTGTGCGGATTCGACCTTCGCGCGAAACGGCTCGGAGCTGTCTTTGGGCACGAATCCGATCTTTGCAGCGCCGGCGTTGTCCCACCAGACATCGCGGTTGGCCGACACGCCCCAGATCACGGTGAAGCCGAGATCGGGCGCCACCAGGCAGCAGCGCACGAGCTCGGTCAGGTCGGCATAGCTAAGCCAGGTCACCAGCATGCGCCGATCCTTCGGCTCTGGGAACGCCGAGCCGATGCGCAGGCACGCGCTCTCGATGCCGTACCGGTCGAAATAAAACCGCGCGACGTCCTCGCCAAACGATTTGGACAGGCCGTAGTTGCCGTCCGGGCGGCGCGCGCAATCGGTCTGCAGCAGCTCGCCCTGGCGGTGAAAGCCGATCGTGTGGTTTGAACTCGCAAAGATCACGCGGCGCACGTTGTTGCGCCGCGCGGCCTCATAGACGTGATAGACGCCCACGATGTTCGGCGCGAGCACGTCTTCGAACGAATGCTCGACCGAGATGCCGCCCAGATGCAGCACCGCGTCCACGTTGTGGCAGAGCGCATCGACGCCGGCTTTGTCGGCCAGGTTGCAGATCACGATTTCCTCGCGCTCATCGGCCGGCGGCGCCATCGCGGCGATGTCGGAGAGCCGCATCGACCGCACATGGGGTTTCAGGCTTTTGCGCAAGACTTGGCCGAGCGCGCCGGCAGCGCCGGTGATCAGCAGTCGGTCGATGGAGGGGCTGGACGAGGTCATGGCTTCCTTTGGAAGTTGCGGCTGAGGAAGAACAGGAGGACGCTGGCAAATGTTGAGAACCATCGAGCAACCGGGTGCAGCGATGGCATGAACCCGATTTTGCCCAGTCATCCGGCAAACAGCGCACGAAGCGCGGGATTCCGTGAAACATTGCGTGCAGTCCACGCACGGCTTGACTCGGACAGCTTCGCAAAGTGCGCACCAGCTACCTAGAATCCGGACATCCAGTGCACCGCGAGGCGCGTGCGTACCCGTTTGATGCGAAAGGATCGGTGTGTTCGAGGATACGCAACTGGAAGCAACGTTAGGACACGAGACAAAGCCACGGGCCAAAGCCTTGCTGCTGGCCGACTTTCAAAACCGCTTGGTGGATCGGCTGTACGGGGCGGCTTTGATCGTCGCACTGCTTTACGCACCGGTGCTGGCTTGGCGCATCATTGAGGGGCGGTGGCATGCGCAATTCGGCGTCCATTTGTTTTTCATGTTGCTGGTCACCAGCATCTATTTGCTCGCCAAGCGCATACCGTTGAAGGTGAAATCGGCTGTCGCGCTGATCAGCCTGCTTATGCTCGGGAGCACAGGGGTGTTCACGATGGGACTGGTGGGTCCCGCCTTTCTGTGGCTGCTGGAAGCCATGGTGATCGCAGCGGCGTTGTATTCGTTGCGCGTCGCAGGAATGGTTTCCGTCTACTGCGCGCTGCTGGTGATCGCCGCAGCGTACGGCTTCACGTCCGGCCTGCTCGTGATCTCGATCGACCAGAATGCGTTCGTCACCAGTCCCTCGGCCTGGATCGGCTTTTTCGTGGTGGTGATTTTCGTGCCCGTGTCGCTGCTGTATTCGATCGCGAATCATCACGCAATGACCGAACTGCTGATGAACAAGCTGGAGACGCAACGCGAACAGCTTGCCCTGCTGGTCGGACACGACCAGTTGACTGGTCTGCCGCAGAACGCATTGGCAATGGACCGCCTCGAAGTGCAGCTTGCCAGTGCGCGCCGCACCGGCAAGCGCGCCGCGCTGCTGTTCATCGACCTCGACTGCTTCAAGTCGATCAACGATCGGCATGGGCATTCGGCCGGTGATTTCGTGCTGGTCACTGCCGCCCACCGGCTGCGCGCAGCGCTGCGCGAATCGGATACGGTCGCGCGGGTGGGCGGTGACGAATTTGTCGTGATCTTGGGCGAGTTGACCGCCGCCGCCACCGCAGCCGAGGTGGCCGATAAGGTATTGAGCGAAATTGCCTGCGTGGTGAATTGGAACGGCCATGCACTGCAGGTCGGCGCAAGCATCGGCGTGGCGCTGTTCCCCGATCACGCGCTGACCGCCGAGGGCTTGCGACAAATCGCCGACAGGGCGATGTACGAAGCCAAGACTCACGGCAAGAACCGCTACCAGTTTGCTCCATCGACGGCGAAACAGCCTCAGACCGGCTGAGTGTGCAGCCGCGACGGCAGGCAAGCTGCCGCTGGTCGCTCAATTCCAGCCGGCGCCCGGTGCGCCAATCATGCTGCCGCGCCATACCAAACGCGTTGCTGCCAGCCGTGTCACAGCGACCGGCGCACCCCCGGCGTGCGCGCGGTCCATCGGGTTGTCGAGGCCACGACGTGGCCACCTTGCAGTCGTCGTGGACAATATCGGGCGGCGAGCAGCCTTGAGCGCGGGTTCCGGCAAAAAACACCCGGTCGCCCCGTCGCACACGTGTCGGGTGCGACGCGAACCGAGGCCGGCTTTAAGGCCAGTGCGGCACTCTGCTCCCGTTTACCTCCGTTTTGTTCCCGCTTCGTCCGATTTACAGCCACCCAGACCGCCATGTCCGACCCGATCGAGAACCCGTCCGACGCAATCCGCCTGAACAAGCGCATGGCCGACCTCGGCCTGTGCTCGCGCCGCGAAGCCGACGACTGGATCGAGAACGGCTGGGTCAAGGTCGACGGCGAAATTGCCGCGATCGGCTTGAAAGTCGGGCCGGATGCACGCATCGAAATCGACCGCAGAGCCCACGGCCAGCAGTCGCTCGCCACCACCATCCTGCTGAACAAGCCGGTCGGCTACGTAAGCGGGCAGCCCGAGGACAACCACAAGCCCGCCGTCTCGCTGATCGGCCAGCGCAGCCACTGGATGGGCGACTCGAGCCACACGCGGTTCGCGGCCGCGCAGCTCAAGGGGCTGGCGCCGGCTGGGCGGCTCGACATCGACTCCACCGGCTTGCTGGTGCTCACGCAGGACGGCCGCATCGCGCGCCAGTTGATTGGCGAAGATTCGCGGATCGAGAAGGAGTATCTGGTGCGCGTGGCGCTGGGCGACGTCACCACCGACGTGCAAAAAGCGGTGAAGCCCGCCCAGATTGCCAAGCTGCGGCATGGGCTGGAGCTCGACGGCGCGGCGCTCGAGCCGGCGGAAGTGGACTGGCAGAACGCCGAACAGTTGCGCTTCGTGCTGACCGAAGGCAAAAAACGCCAGATTCGGCGCATGTGCGAGCAGGTGGGCTTGAAAGTAACAGGCCTGAAGCGCGTGCGCATCGGCGGCGTCGCGCTCGGGCCACTGCCGCTCGGACAGTGGCGGTATCTGGGCGCGAACGAGACGTTCTGATTCGGGCTGCGTTGGCTCCGGGTTGAAAATCGGGCCCTCAGGCCCCAGTTGACCGGCATGGTGTCCCGCGTGGCCCCGATGGGCCGCGCTTGCCGATGGCCCACCTGTTTTTCGGTGAGCTGGCGCACCTTCGGTGTGTCGACGCCCTCACCCATCTCCTTCATTTCCCTTCAACCAACGATTCCATGAGCAAGCAAACCCTGTCATTCCAGGCCGAAGTCGCGCAGTTGCTGCACCTCGTCACGCATTCGCTGTATTCGAACAAGGAAATCTTCCTGCGCGAGCTGATCTCGAATGCGTCGGACGCGTGCGACAAGCTGCGCTTCGAGGCGCTGAACGAGCCGGCACTGTACGAAGGCGCGGGCGATCTGCAGGTGCGCGTCGGCTACGACAAGGACGCCAAGACGCTGACGATCACCGACACCGGCATCGGCATGTCCGAGCAGGAGGCGATCGACAACCTCGGCACGATCGCCAAGAGCGGCACACGCAGCTTTCTGAACCGCCTGAGCACCGAGCAGAAGACTTCGGCCAGCGATCAGGGCCAGCTGATCGGCCAGTTCGGCGTGGGTTTTTACTCGGGCTTCATCGTGGCCGACAAGATCACCGTCGAGTCGCGCCGCGCGGGTCTGCCGGCCAGCGCAGGCGTGCGCTGGACCAGCGGTGGCTCGGGCGACTTCGAAGTCGAGGCGATTGAGCGGGCCGAACGCGGCACCAGCGTGATCCTGCACCTGCGGGACGATGCGCTCGACTACATGAATCGCTGGAAGCTCAAGGAAATCATCAGCAAGTATTCCGAGCACATCTCGCTGCCGATCCTGATGCGCAAGGAAGAATGGAAGGAAGGCGAGAACAACGAAGGCGGCCAGATGGTCGTCACCGACGAATGGGAGACGGTGAACCAGGCGAGCGCCCTGTGGAGCCGGCCGAAGAAAGACATCACGGCCGAGCAGTACGAATCGTTCTACAAACAGCTCAGCCACGACTACGAAGCGCCGCTGGCCTGGAGCCACAACAAGGTCGAAGGCGCGACCGAGTACACGCAGCTGCTGTATCTGCCCGCCAAAGCGCCGTTCGATTTGTGGAACCGCGACAAGACGGCCGGCATCAAGCTCTATGTAAAGCGCGTGTTCATCATGGACGACGCCGAAGCGCTGCTGCCGAACTATCTGCGCTTCGTCAAAGGCGTGGTGGATTCGGCCGACCTGCCGCTCAACGTGAGCCGCGAACTGCTGCAGGAAAGTCGCGACGTGAAGGCGATCCGCGAAGGCAACACGCGGCGCGTGCTGACGATGATCGAGGATCTGGCGAAGCAGGACGTCGTGCAGACTGGCACGGCCGAACCGGTGAAGGCTGCGGAAGCCGCGCCGACCGACAACGCTGAGCCCGAAATGGACCAGCGAATCGACATCGGCTCCGGCGAATCGACGCCAGCGCCCGAGCCGACTGCATCGAGCGATGCGGGCGACGCAGCGGACACGGATGCGAGCGCTTCCGCGGCCGAAGCGGCTGCCGAGTACGCCGAGAAGCATGAAGACGACGTGCAGGACGTCGAAGCCAAGACCAAGTCACCGAAAAAATTCGCGACGTTCTACAACGAGTTCGGCGCAGTGCTCAAGGAAGGCCTGGGCGAAGACTTTGGCAATCGCGACCGGATCGCCAAGCTGCTGCGCTTTGCCTCCACCACGTCGGACACTGTGACGGTGGGCCTGGCCGACTACAAAGCCCGCATGAAAGAAGGCCAGCAAGCGATCTACTACATCACCGCCGACAGTCTGGCGGCGGCCAAGAGCAGCCCGCAGCTTGAAGTCTTCAAGAAAAAAGGCATTGAGGTCCTGCTCATGAGCGACCGCGTTGACGAGTGGGCGCTCAGCTACCTGACCGAGTTCGACGGGACCCCGCTGCAGAGCGTGGCCAAGGGCGCGGTCGATCTTGGCACGCTGCAGGACGAGGCTGAGAAAAAAGCCGCCGAAGAAGCCGCCGAGCAGTTCAAGCCGCTCTTGGTCAAGCTGAAAGACGCGCTGCACGACAAGGCCGAAGACGTGCGCGTGACGACCCGGCTGGTGGATTCGGCCGCGTGTCTGGTGGTGCAGGACCAGGGCATGAGCAACCAGCTGGCGCGCATGATGAAGGCTGCCGGCCAGAAGATGCCGGACACCAAGCCGGTGCTCGAGGTGAATCCGGATCATCCGCTGATCAAGAAGCTGATCGACACGGAAGCGTCGTCGCCACGCTTCGACGATCTTGCGCAGATCGTGTTCGACCAGGCGCTGCTGGCCGAAGGCGGCCTGCCGGCCGACCCGGCCGCTTACGTGCGTCGTGTCAATGCACTGTTGGTCTGACGACGTGCTGCCGCGCGGCCATTCGGCATTGGCAAGTGCTTGCCTGCTGATGCTGCTGACACTGACCGGCTGTGCCGCACGCACGAGCGCGCCGCCTGCGGTGAGTCCGGCGCTGGCCGCAAGCCTTGCGGCCACCGGCAGCAACGGCGGCGTGAACACCGGCGGCGGGCCCGAGTCGATCGGCGTCGGCGTGGCGCGCCAGGTGCGGTTGGTCAGTGGCGATGGCGCGCTGGTCGGCACCAGTTCCGGGCCCGACACCTCCGCATTGAACCTCGGCATCCTCGGGCCGGCGGTGGAGGCGCTGCGCGCCGACGCGCGCGCCCGGGAACGGCTGGCGCCCGGTGTCACCGGCGTGCCGGCCGCACCGCATGAGCCGGGCTTCGGTGTGGACACCAGCGCGGCGGGTGCGCCGATGTTTCCGCGCGGGGCGAATTAGGTTTTCAAAAACGGATTGACGGCTCCGTCGACCCGCGCCGGCTGCCAACTGCGAACGTCGATGCGTGGTCGCATGGCTTCGACTCGAGCGCCGGACCATCGGCCGTGCGGTCTCGACCGAAGCACTTCGTGCAGCCGATCCGGCATCAGACCCTCGCCAGCTCGAACCGCCCCGACAGCAGCGCACCCGCGTTTGGCACCACGGTTTTCAGCCCCAGCGTCTGCAGCATCCGGTAGGTGGTGCAAACGGCCGCCGACAGCACCGGCAGGCCGATGCGGTCTTCCACCGGCTGGATCGACGGCAGCGACGGCATCTGCACGCAGGCCGACAGCACCACCGCGTCGCAGTTCGCGGTGTTCAGCCGCTTCGACAGCTCGATCGGCGCGCGGGGGTCCTGTGCGCCGACCATCAGGTTGTCCGGGATTTCGAGCGACATCGCATCGAGCACCTCGAAACCTTCGTGCTCGATGTAGTCGACCACCAGCGCGGTCAGCGGCCTCATGTAGGGCGTGAGCACCGCGATCTTCTTCGCGCCGATCGCCTGCAGGCCTTCGATCAACGCCCCGGCACTCGTCACGACCGGCGCTGGGTTGCCGTTTTCCACCGTGCGGCCATGCAGTCGTTGCTCGGACACGCGGTGGTAGCCGCGCCCCATGCTCATGATCGCGACCAGGCAGGCATAGCCGAGCACGTCGACCCGTGCGTCTGACAGCTCGAGCGCGCAGCGGTCCGAATCGCCGTCCATCTGCGCGAGCTCTTCCTTCGTCACTTTTTTCATGCGCATGCGAGACGAATGGAACGTGAACCGCTCGGGCTCGACCACCTCGCGCGCACGCAGCATCGCCGGAATCTCGGTCTCCATCGTGGTGTTCGAACTCGGCACGATCTGGCCGATGCGGTGGTGGATCTTGTTCATGTCAGGTCCTTTCGACAATTGAATTGAAATCGCAGCCCGCACGCCCACTCGGCCGCGTCGAACCGCCAGCGCGAACCGAGCGCTGCGTTGCGAGACACCAGCAGGCGCCGTGGAGCTGGCTTTGCCGGGCCGCTGCCGTCGCCCCCGGGGTCGAGGGGGAAGAAGGCGAAAGCCGACCGAAGGGAACGGAGCCTTGGGGGCGAGCCAGACCTAATCTCCGGTGATGCCCTTGGCCTTGATGATCTTGCTCCAGTAATCCGTGTCTGTTTCGACCAGCTTCGCCAAAGCGTCCGGGCCCAGGTAGCGCGGCTCGATGCCGAGGGTTTCAGCCCGCTTCCTGACTTCGGGTGTGTCCAGCGCCTGCTTGACCGCCGCCGACAGCTTGTCGATCACGTCCTTCGGCGTGCCGGCCGGCGCGAACAGGCCGACCCAGGCTTCGAGCTCGAAGCCGGGCAGGCCCGCTTCGGCCGTGGTCGGCACGTCGGGCAGCATCGGATGGCGCGTCTTGCTCGTGACCGCCAGGGGTTTAAGTTTGCCGGCCTGGAGGTGGCCGATCACGGACGGCGGCGTCGTCATGAACACCTCGACCTGACCCGAGAGCACGTCCTGGATCGCTTGGCCCGAGCCCTTGTACGGCACATGCGTCATCTCGGTGCCGGTGGTCTGCTCGAACAGCGCGGTGCCGACGTGCGACAGCGACCCCTTGCCCTGCGACGCGTAGTTGACCTTGCCCGGATTGGCTTTCAGGTAGGCCAGGAAGTCCTTCAGGTTGTCGGCCTGCAGCTTCGGATTGATCGTGATCACGTTGGTGGCGGCGGCGATCAGCGCGACGGGCGTGAAGTCCGCCTGCTTCCAGGGCAGCGAAGCGAACAGACTGGGATTGCCGACGTGATAGGCCGAGTAGGAGATCAGCAGCTGGTAGCCTTCCTTGGCTGCACGCGCGACCTGGCCGTACGCGATGTTGCCGCTGGCGCCGCCCTTGTTGTCGATCACGACCGCTTGGCCGAGGATCTTGGACATGGTGTCGCTGACCAGCCGCGCGGATGAGTCGACCACGCCGCCGGGCGGGTTCGGCACCACGAAGGTGATCGGCTTGGTCGGAAACTCAGCCGCCGTCGAGGCGGTGGGTGCAGCAGCTGTCGCCAGCAAGGCAAAGGCTGGAAAGAGCGCTGCGCGCGTGACAAGGTTGCGGGTCATCGGACAAGGTCTCCCTGGGTGGTTGGTGGATGAACAAATGGATGAATGAAGCGACCAAAACGGCACACGGCCAATCGATCGAACGCTTGGTCGGTCAAGCCGGCTCCGACAGCTCGATCAGGTTCAGGTCCGGATCGCGCACGTAGACCGAGCGAATGCGCTGCGTGGCGCCGGTACGCAGCACCGGCCCTTCGATGATCGGCCAGTTCTCGGCCGCAAGCCGATCGATGGCCTGCTGCAGTGGCACGCTGAGCAAAAAGCACAGGTCGAGCGATCCCGGCACCGGCAGATGCGCCTTCGGCTCGAACTCCTTGCCTTTGACATGCAGGTTGATCTTCTGTTGGCCGAACCGAAACGCCTTGCGCTCGACCGGCGGCAAGCCGCCGACAAAACGCTCAAGCGTCATGCCGAGCACGCGGCAATAGAAATCCACACAGGCGGCTTCGTCGTGCGTGGTCAGCACCAGATGGTCGAGGTGATCGATCATGTCAGTGGCTGAGAAAAACGGACCGCGTCAGACCGCCTGCGCGCGCAGCTCGGCCACGGCGGGCGGCGCGGCATGCAACCAGCTGGAGCGCCCGGCCTTGGCGACCTGTCCCGGCACGTCGTGGCCGACGATCTGCGGCATCCGGCGCGCCACCGCCAGCAGCTTGTCGAGATCCATGCCGGTGTCGTAGCCCATCTCGTCGAGCATGTTGATCGCGTCTTCGCTCGAGATGTTGCCGGACGCACCCGGCGCATACGGGCAGCCGCCCAGGCCACCGAGCGACCCGTCGAAACGGTCGATGCCGTGCTGCACCGACGCGAGCACGTTGGCCAGGCCCATGCCGCGCGTGTTGTGGAAGTGGAAGGTGCGCTGCAGGCCAGCAAAGCGTGCGTTCACTGCGTCCGCAATGCGCATCACCTGCGCCGGCTGCGCCATGCCGGTGGTATCGCAAAAACTCAGTCCCCGCACACCCAGATCGGCAAAGCGCTGCGCCCAGTCGAGCATCACGCCTTCGGGCACCTCGCCTTCCATCGGACAACCGAAGCTGCACGACAGCGAGACGTTGATCGGCGTGTTGCCGCCGATGTGCCGGATCACGTCCGACAGCGCCGCAAAGCTCTTCTCGCGCGTCATGCGCAGGTTCGCCAAGTTGTGCGTCTCGGACACCGACATCACGAGGTTCAGCTCATCGGCGCGGCTTTCCATCGCTCGCTCGGCGCCGCGCAGGTTCGGCACCAGCACCGTGTACTCGACGCCGGGCACGCGCCGGATGCGGCCCATCACCTCTTCCGCGTCGCGCAGCATCGGGATCGCCTTGGGCGACGTGAACGAAGTGACTTCGATCTTCGCGTAGCCGCATTCGGACAGCGCATCGACCAGCGCGATCTTGGTGTCGGTCGGGATGAACGCGGGCTCGATCTGGAAGCCGTCGCGGGTGGCGACTTCGTTGAAGTAGATGCGCGGTTTCATGAGTGGCCTTCCTTGCCTCATCGATTCATTCGTTCACTGCACCAGGCCGCGCTCGCGCAGCGCCTTGATCTGCTCGGATGTCAGGCCGATCTCTGCAAGCACCGCATCGCTGTCCTGGCCCACCGCAAGCGGCGCGTTGCGCCGGTGCGCACCCGGCGTGCGCGACAGCTTGGGCACGATGCCCGGCACCGCCAGTTCGCTGCCGTCGTCCATCCGCACCGTATCCAGCATGCCGCGCGCCTGGTAGTGCGGATCGGCCGCGATGTCGGCCACGGTGTAGATGCGGCCGGCCGGCACCGAGGCCTGGTCGAGCGCGGCCAGCACCTCGTCGACCGGCTGCTGGATGGTCCACGCACCGATCGCCGCATCGAGTTCGGCCACGCGCGCGACGCGGCCGGCGTTGTCGGCCAGCGCCGGGTCGGCCGCCAGATCGGCGCGGCCGATCACGCCCATCAGCCGCCGAAAGATGCTGTCGCCGTTGCCGGCGATCAGCGCATAGCCGCCGTCGGCGCACAGATAGGCGTTGCTCGGCGCGATGCCCGGCAACGCACTGCCGGCGGCTTCGCGCACCGCGCCGAACGCGCTGTATTCGGGCAGCAGGCTTTCCATGCAGTTGAACACCGCCTCGTACAGCGCGACGTCGATCACCTGGCCTTGGCCGGAGCGCTGCCGCTCCTGCAGCGCCAGCAGGATGCCGATCACGCCGTGCAGCGCGGCCAGCGTGTCGCCGATGCTGACGCCGACGCGCACCGGCACGCGGCCCGGCTCGGCCGTCAGATGGCGCAGGCCGCTCATCGCCTCGGCCACCACGCCGAAGCCGGGCCGGTCCCGGTACGGCCCGGTCTGGCCGTAGCCGCTGATGCGCAGCATGACGAGGCGCGGGTTGATGTTCGAGCAGCTGCGTCCGGCCCGAGGCCCCAGCCTTCCATCGCGCCGGGCCGGAAGTTCTCGATCAGCACGTCGGCCTCGGCGGCAAGCCGCGCACGATGTCCTGCGCTTCCGGCGCTTTCAGGTCGAGCGCGATCGAGCGCTTGTTGCGCGACTGCACCTGCCACCAGACCGACGTGCCGTCCTTCAACAGCCGCCACTTGCGCAGCGGATCGCCCGCGCCGGGCGGCTCGATCTTGATCACGTCGGCGCCGAAGTCGGCCAGCGTCTTGGCCGCGAACGGGCCGGCGATCAGCTGGCCGAGTTCGAGCACCTTGAGGCCGTCGAGCGGGCCAAGCGCGGGCGCTGCATCGGTGAACGACGAGGGTTGCGGCGGGACGACGGATGCGTGCATGGAGGGCAGTGTCGCGCGCATGGCAGCGACCTGTCCATCACCGTTTTCGTCGGGGAGCTTTCGCATTTTGCGAAGGGTCGGCCAGATGATCACGCAACGCGACGATCGCCGGGTCGGCCTGGCCGGCGCGCTGCGCGACCAGCAGGCGGCGCCGCGCCCAGACATCCTCGAGCGGCCGGGTCGCAAGCTTCAAGGCGCGCAAGGTCGGCTGCACCGCATCGCGCGGCAGCAGCGCGACGCCCAGCCCCGCAGCGACCATGTGGCAGACCGCGTCGAAGCTGCCGAGCTGCATCCGGATCTTGAGCGGCCGGCCCGCAGCGAGCGCGGCGCGCTGTTGCTGCAGCAGCAACAGCGCGCCGCCTTCGAGGCTGATCCAGTCCTCCTGCAGCAGCTCGGCAAATGCGATCGCCGCAACCGATGCGGCCAGCCGGTGGGTGCGCGGCAACAGCAGCACCAGCTCGCTGCTGCGAAACGGCAGCAGTTCCAGCCCGCTGCTGTCCGGCCCTTCGACGAACAGCCCGAGATCTGCGCGGCCGTCCCGCAGCGTGCTGACCACACTTTCCGACACATGCTCGTCGACCGCGACCCGAATGCCCGGCTGCAGCGCCTGATAGCGCGCGAGCAGCGGCGGCAGATACGGATTCAGCGCCGCGGTGCTGGCCGCCAGCCGGATGTGGCGCGATACACCGAGCCGCAGGTCGGCGAGTTCGCCGCCGAGTCGGTCCATCGTCTGCAGCAGCGCCGCACCGTGCCGGGCAAACACGCGTCCGGCCGCTGTCGCGATGAGCCCACGCGCATGGCGTTCGAACAGCGGCTCGCCGACCGCTGCTTCGAGCTCCCGAATCCGCCGGCTGGCCGCGGCCAATGCCAGGTGCGACGCGCGCGCAGCCGCACTCAGCGACCCGAACTGCGCGCAGGCGACGGCGAGCCGCACCGACACCAGATCAAAGCGCGCGAGGTTGTAGCGGTGGCTTGTCGCTGCAGTCGGCTGCGGCAGCAATGCGTCGCGGTCAGCTGACGGGTCGTCGTCCTGCGTGTGATCGCCAGTGGGGTTCGGTGCAGCCATGGCGGAATTGTTGCGGCGGTGACGGCAATCGGGTTGTCGCCGCCTTGGCTGTGTCATGCCGGCACCGCGCCCACCCGAATACCCAAGCTTGATCGAAGGTCAAATCGGACTCGTTCTGGCGCCAAACTGCGCCATCTTGCTACCCTTTGCCCTCAGTCAATCGAGCTTTCCGACAGGTGGACCCAACCATGCCGACCGCATTCGCTTCCGTCAAACTTCCTGGCGCACTGGTCGACGAAGCAAGACTCGCAGCCCAGCCACTGCGCCGGTCGGTCGCGAGCCAGATCGAATACTGGGCCACGCTGGGCCGCGTGGTCGAACATGCGGGCCTGACGGTACAGGAAGCACGAAGCGCGATTGCAGCGTACGAAAGCAGCACGCAGGACAACGGCCACGAGCGCACCGTGACCGATTTGAGCGAGCGCATCCGCGCGGCCAGTGGAAAGAACGGCACGCTGGCGGTGCAGTTGCAGCAAGTGATTGCCAAAAACCGCGCGGGCGGCACCTGATCGACCAGCCGATCGACTCGCCGGTCGGTCGTAGTTCCCTGTTCCTTGAAAACGCCGGCATTCTGACCCGGCGTCAACTCCCGTGCCCGCTTCGCCCGCCCTTCCCGCAGCACCTGTCTTCCACCTGTTCGCCGGCCCGAACGGCGCCGGCAAAACCACGCTGTACCGCGCGCTTGCGGCCGGCGGGTTGATCGATCCGGGCTTGGAGTTCGTGAACGCCGATCTGCACGAACGGGCCTGCCTGCAGCACATCGCCGATCCGATTCACCGCTCCGACGCGGCGCGCCACTGGGCCGACACGCGTCGCAGTGAATTGCTCAACGCCGGGCAATCCTTTGCAAGCGAGACCGTGTTCTCGCACGAATCCAAGCTTGAACTGGTCAGCGAGGCGCAGCGCCGTGGCTTCGTCGTCGCGCTCTACGTGGTCGCGCTCGACGACCCGGCGCGGCTTGTGCAGCGGGTCGCCACGCGCATTGGCGAAGGCGGCCATCCGGTGCCGCCCGAACGCATCCTCGCGCGCTATCCACGCAGCCTCGCGCTGCTGCAGGCGGCGGTCAGTTACGCGGATGTCGCGTTTTTGTACGACGCGGTCGACATCGAACACGGCGGCCATCAACTCGCCGCGATCGTGATGGCGGGCCAGCCCGAACCGCTGCTGAACCCGCTGCCGCGCTGGGTGCGCAGCATGTTGATCGGCCGGCCGGCGACGCCGCTGCTGGCGCCGGGGGCTAAGAAGAACAAGCCGGGCGGGCGCGAGCAGCCGGATCGATAAGCGGCATCGGCGCAGCTCGATACCATCGGTCGTGCAAGACAAGCAACCTTCGCACGGGGTGAAGCTTGTTAGCCTGTGCACCATGCGTATTTCCGAACTGGCTGCGCGCAGTGACGCTTCCGCAAATGCGCTGCGCCACTACGAGAAAGTCGGCCTGATCACGGCGGCGCGCAGCGGCGGCGGCTACCGCGACTACGCCGACAGTGTGGTGCGCGAAGTGCGCTTCATCGTGATGGCGCGCCGCATCGGTTTTTCACTGAAGGATATTGCGCAGTGGCTGCCCGCATACCGAAGTCGCCGGCTGCGCGCCGAGGACATGATTGACGCGCTGGACAACCGCGTTCTTCAGATCGACGCGCAGATTGCGCAATTGCGTGCGCAGCGCCGCCAGGTCAAGACCGACATCGGCTGGTTTCGCAAGGGCCTGCGCAATCAGCGCACAGCGACCGTTGAGCAAGCACGAACCCCACCCTGGCCTGCTTCAAAAAAGGCACGTCCATGACCAGCACCGACGCACGCACTGCGCATATCGAACAACTCAAGCAGTTGATCCTGGCGATGCCAATGGCGCAGACCCTGGGACTGCGCTTCGTGCGCGTTGCGCCGGGTGAGGTCGAACTCGAAGTGCCGGTCAGCAACGAATTTTTGTTTTTGGCCGGGCCAGCTTCAGGCCACCGCCGTGTTTGCCGCGGCCGACTTCGCTGCGGTGGCGGCAGCGGCCACGTTGCTGCCGCCCGGCTGGCTCAATGCGATGGTCGATGCCTAGCTCAAACGCGCCGCGCCGGCCAACGGGGACTGCTTGCGCGCGGGGCTGGGTCGTGCATACAGCATCCCTGTTGACGATCTGCGCCGCCGATGTGTTCGCCGTCAATGGGGACAAGGACACGCTGTGCGCGACGCTGCTGGGCACCGCGTGCAAGCTGGCGCCTGCCAAGCGCTTGATGGTGGCGGATTTCTCTGAAAAATCAATAAAAATGGGCTGAGTTGCTTATTTTTACTGAAGATACAGCTATCTATTCAGTAGCAAAACGATCGGTCGACTGCTTGCGGCTGACCCGCCTCAACCCCGCATCAACGCCTCGATCGCGTCCGCATCCACCGGCACGCCGCGCGAGATCAGCTCGCAGCCATTGACTGCGGTCGTCGCTGACCACCGCGTCGTCCTCGATGCGGATGCCGATGTGGTGGAACTGCTCCGGCACGCCCTCGCCCGGCCGCACGTAGATGCCCGGCTCGATGGTCAGCACCATGCCGGGCTGCAGGATGCGGCTCGGCCGGTTCTTGATGATCTCGCCGGACAGCGGGTCCTTGCGTTCGCTGATCTCGCCGACCTGCGACGGCTCGACATAGCTGCCGCAGTCGTGCACGTCCATGCCGAGCCAGTGGCCGGTGCGGTGCATGTAGAACGGGAAGTACGCGCGCTTGCTCGATCACGTCGTCCACGCTGCCGACCTTGTTCGCGTCGAGCAGGCCGACGTCGAGCATGCCCTGCGCCAGCACCTTCACCGCCGCTTCGTGCGGATCGGTGAAGCGCGCGCCGGGCGCGGATCGACTGCACGGCGGCCGTCCTGCGACGCCAGCACCATGTCGTAGAGCGCGCGCTGCGGGCCGCTGAACTTGCCGTCGGCCGGGAAGGTGCGCGTGATGTCGCTGGCGTAGCCGTCGAGCTCGCAGCCGGCGTCGATCAGCACCAGCTCGCCCGGGCGCACCGGCGCCACGTCGGCGCGGTAGTGCAGCACGCAGGCGTTGGCGCCGGCGGCGACGATCGAGCGTAGGCCGGGTACTGCGAGCCGCGCATGCGGAACTCGTGCAGCAGCTCGGCGTCGAGGTGGTACTCGCGCACGTCGCGGCCTTCGCGCAGCATCCGCGCCGACAGCCGCATCGCGCGGATGTGCGCTCGGCGCTGATCTCGGCGGCGCGGCGCATGATGTCCTGTTCGTGCGCGTCCTTGACCAGCCGCATCTCGTCGAGCAGCGCGCACAGGTCGCGCTGCTGCTCGGGGCACAGCGCGCCGTAGCGCACGCGCGCGCGCACGCTGGTTCAGCCAGCCGTCGACGCGCGGTCTCCAGCCCCTCGTGGTGGCGAACGGGTACCAGACGGTGTCGCGGTTCTCCAGCAGCTTGGGCAGCCGCTGATCGAGCTCGTTGACCGAGTAGCGCCGCTCGACGCCGAGCGCATCGGGCGCCGCTTCGGGCCCGAGCCGGTAGCCGTCCCAGATCTCGCGCTCCAGGTCCTTGGGCGCGCAGAACAGCGTGGTCTTGCCGTCGCCGGTCAGCACCAGCCAGGCGTTCGGCTCGGTGAAGCCGGTGAGGTAGTAGAAGTAGCTGTCGTGCCGGAACAGGAAGTCGCTGTCGCGGTTGCGCGGGCGCTCCAGCGCGGTCGGGATGATGGCGATGCCGTCGGGGCCGAGCTGCCTGGCGAGCCGCGCGCGGCGGTCGGCGTGGATCGCGGGCTGCTGCGTGAGGTGGCTGGTGGCGGTGGAAGTGTTCATAAGGAATGATCCAGGCTCGAATTCAGTTGCTGCAGCCGCTCGCGGCGTGCCGACGTCGGTCCAGGCGCCGTCGTACAGCTCGGCGCTGACCTCGCCGCGTGCGATCGCGCTGCGCAGCAGCGGCGCCAGTGCGGCTTGCACGCCGTGCAGGATTGCCGAACGGCGGCGCGCCGATGTCTTCGCTAAAGAATTCGGAACGATACAGCGCGATGGTCGAGATAGGTGTGGCAAGCGGCCATCCGGCCCGGGCTCGTTCGAGCGCGAGGCCAGTCGGCGTCGAGGCCGAAGTCGCCTCTCGGGTTGTGCGGCGGGTTGGGCACCAGCCACAGGTGCGCCAGCCTGCCGCTGGCGACGAAACGGTCCGCCGCGTCGGGTGAACTCGAACCCCGGCACGTACACGTCGCCCGCCGCCACCCAGAACACATCGCCGAGCAGCGGCAGCGCGCGGCCGATGCCGCCGGCCGTCTCCAGCGCGTCGCCGAAGTCGCGGCCTTCGTGCGAGTAGCGGATGCGCAGTCGCTTGCCGCCGACCGTCGGCTGGTCCGAAATGGTCACTGATCTGCTCGCCGAGCCAGGCGGTGTTGACCACGATGCGCGTGAAGCCGCCGCGCGCCAAGCCGCTCCAGGTGCCACTGCATCAACGGCTTGCCCTTGAGCGGCAGCAGCGGCTTCGGGCAGGTGTCGGTCAGCGGCCGCATGCGCTCGCCGCGCCCGGCGGCCAGGACCATCGCGAGATCGGCAGGGCGGCACCTTGCGCGATCGGAGAGTGGCGGGGGCGGCGCTCATGCCCTCATGCTGCCACGGGTCAGCCGCTGCGTCGGTCCTTCGCGGCTCGAAGCGTGTCGACCAGCCGCGAGCAGGCCGCGGCCGCGCCGAATGGTCGCGCTCCGAATTGCAGACGTACACGTCGAGCGTCACCGCGTCGTGCTCGGGCCAGGTGTGCATGCACAGGTGCGATTCGGCCAGCAGCACGGTCGCCGTGACGCCGCCGGGGCCGTGCGCGGTCGCATCGGAACGTGTGGGACGAGCTGGCCCACCGGCCGCAGACCCGCAGCGACCGCCGCATTGCGGCACAACGCGCCCAGCGCGTCGGCGTCGAGCAGCCAGCGCCGTTCGCAGCGGCAGCCGCGCAGGTCGGCGGTGAGGTGCAGGCCCTTCATGGCGGCGACTTTAGCGTTCGGCTGATCGGCTCCAGGCGGGGCACGCGGCGCTTCTTCGTTGGCAGGCGATGTGTCGAACGCCATCGCCTCGCGTCGACGCGTGCACCGCGCCCGGCATGCCGTCCGGGCAAAGGCGGCTGGCTCGTTAAAATCCGGGTTTCCCTGACGGCACCCTGCAGTGCCCAAGCTCGCTGCGCAACGCGCTGCTTGCCCGTCCCGAATCAACGTTTTCCCCTCGACCGATGGCCAATTCCCATGATGGCCAACGCGATCCGCGCGCTCGCCATGGACGCCGTGCAACAAGCCAATTCGGGCCACCCCGGCGCGCCCATGGGCATGGCCGACATCGCCGTGGCGCTGTGGGGCCGGCACCTGAGGCACAACCCGACCAACCCGCACTGGGCCGACCGCGACCGCTTCGTGCTGTCCAACGGCCACGGCTCGATGCTGCTGTACGCGCTGCTGCACCTGACCGGCTACGACCTGCCGCATCGAGGAGCTGAAGAACTTCCGCCAGCTGCACAGCAAGACGCCCGGCCACCCGGAAGTCGGCGTCACGCCCGGCGTCGAGACCACCACCGGCCCGCTCGGCCAGGGCCTGACCAATGCGGTGGGCATGGCGCTGGCCGAGAAGCTGCTGGCCGCCGAATTCAACCGCGACGGCCACACGATCGTCGACCACCACACCTACGTGTTCATGGGCGACGGCTGCCTGATGGAGGGCATCAGCCACGAGGCCTGCGCGCTGGCCGGCGCCTGGAAGCTGAACAAGCTGATCGCGCTGTACGACGACAACGGCATCTCCATCGACGGCCAGGTCGCGCCCTGGTTCATCGACGACACGCCGGCGCGCTTCGAGGCCTACGGCTGGAACGTGATCGGCCCGGTCGACGGCCATGACGTCGACGCGGTGGACGCGGCCATCGCCGACGCCAAGCGCAAGTCGCCGAGCAAGCCGACGCTGATCGTCTGCCAAGACCGCACATCGGCAAGGGCTCGCCGAACCGCGCCAACACCGCCAAGGCGCACGGCGAGCCGCTGGGCGCCGACGAGATCGCAGCTGACGCGCACCGCGCTGGGCTGGCCGCACGAGCCCTTCGAGCTGCCGCAAGGGCGTCTACGACGAGTGGGATGCGCGCGCCAAGGGCAGGCAGCCGAAGCCGACTGGGACCAGCGCTTTCGCCGCCTACCGAGCCGGCGCACCCGGAGCTCGCCGCCGAATTCGTGCGCCGCATGAAGGGCGAGCTGCCGAAGAACTTCCACGCAGGTCGCCGTCGACGCCGCCGTCGGCGCCGCACGCCAAGGCCGAGACGCGTGGCTTCGCGCAAGGCGTCGCAGATCGCGCTGGAAGCCTTCACCGCCGCCCTGCCCGAGCTGCTGGGCGGCTCGGCCGACCTGACCGGCTCCAACCTGACCAACACCAAGGCACGCCGCCGCTGCGCTTCGACGCCGGCGGCGATGTCGATCAAGAGCGCCGAAGGCCAGATCGGCCGCCACATCAACTACGGCGTGCGCGAGTTCGGCATGGCCGCGATCATGAACGGCGTGGCGCTGCACGGCGGCTACATCCCGTACGGCGGCACCTTCCTGACCTTCAGCGACTACAGCCGCAACGCGATCCGCATGGCCGCGCTGATGAAGAAGCGCGTGATCCACGTGTTCACGCACGACTCGCATCGGCCTGGGCGAAGACGGCCCGACGCACCAGTCGGTCGAGCATGCGGCCAGCCTGCGGCTGATCCCGAACCTGGACGTCTGGCGCCCGGGCGACACGGCCGAGACGGTGGTGGCCTGGGCGGTCGCGCTGCAGAACGACAGCGGCCGACCGCGCTGCTGCTGACGCGCAGAACCTGCCGGTATGCGCCGAAGACGGACCTGGACGAGATCGCGCGCGGCGGCTACGTGCTGGCCGAGCCGAGCGAGTGGGCGCAGCAAGTCGCCACGCGCCCAGGCCGTGCTGATCGCGACCGGCTCCGAAGTGCAGCTGGCTCTGCGGCGCAGAAGATCTGGCCGAGCCACAGGATCGTGGCGTGCGCGTGGTCTCGATGCCGAGCACGACCACCTTCGACCGCCAGGATCGACGCCTACAAGCAGCGCGTGCTGCCCAGCGGGCTGCCGCGCATCGCGATCGAGGCGGGCTCGACCGATTTCTGGTGGAAGTACGGCTGCGCGGCCGTCGTCGGCATCGACAGCTTCGGCGAATCGGCGCCCGCCCCGGCGCTGTTCCAGCATTTCGGCTTCACGCCCGACAATGTGGCGGACACGGTGCGCGCGGTGCTGGCACGGCAACAAGCGGCCCCTTCCCGCAAATAGAACGGTTT
>CAWAQL010000002.1:0-250123 GCA_963784295.1 uncultured beta proteobacterium | reverse complement strand
TTTTTCATCTGAAAGCAAAGGCAGGCTCCATCATGGCGATCAAGATTGGCATCAACGGCTTCGGGCGCATCGGGCGCATGGTGTTTCGCGCGGCGGTGCAGAACTTCAAGGACATCGAGATCGTTGCAATCAACGACCTGCTCGAGCCCGACTATCTGGCCTACATGTTGCGTTATGACTCGGTGCATGGCCGCTTCAAAGGCGAAGTCTCGGTCGAAGGCAATACGCTGGTCGTCGGCGGTCGCAAGATCCGCCTGACCGCCGTCAAGGACCCGGCCGAGTTGAAGTGGGACGAAGTCGGCGCCGACGTGGTGATCGAATCCACCGGCCTGTTCCTGACCAAGGACACGGCCGAGAAGCACCTGAAAGCGGGCGCCAAGAAGGTCATCCTGTCGGCACCGTCGAAAGACGACACGCCGATGTTCGTGTTCGGCGTGAACGACAAGACTTACAAAGGCGAGGCGATCATCTCGAACGCATCGTGCACGACCAACTGCCTCGCACCGGTCGCCAAGGTGCTGCACGACAAATGGGGCATCAAGCGCGGCCTGATGACCACCATCCACGCGACCACCGCCACGCAGAAGACCGTGGACGGCCCGAGCAACAAGGATTGGCGCGGCGGCCGCGGTATTCTGGAAAACATCATCCCGTCATCGACCGGCGCCGCCAAGGCCGTCGGTGTCGTGATCCCGGAGTTGAACAAGAAGTTGACCGGCATGTCGTTCCGCGTGCCGACGTCGGACGTGTCGGTGGTCGACCTGACCGTCGAACTCGTCAAAGACGCCAGCTATGAAGAAATCTGCGCCGAGATGAAGGCGCAGTCGCAAGGTGCGCTGAAAGGCATCCTCGGCTACACCGAAGACAAAGTGGTTGCGACCGACTTCCGCGGCGAAGTGTGCACCAGCGTGTTCGATGCGGATGCCGGCATCGCGCTCGACAAGACCTTCATCAAGGTCGTGAGCTGGTACGACAACGAGTGGGGTTACTCGAACAAGACGCTCGAGATGGCGCGCGTGGTCGCCGGGAAATAAGAAGCCGGCGAAAAGGCCGGCGCACGAGCGGCTGAAGAACGGCGCCGGGCATCGACGCCAACCCGGGTGAGCGTCGCATCGGCGTTGCACGCAGGGGCTCCCCTGTGCAGGCCGCGATGAGCAGCCCTGCGCAGGATCGCATTCGACGAGGCCGCCCGCGCACGTCGCTTCGTGCGCCGCCTTGATGGATGGCTACGCGCGCCCGCTCCTTTTCACCGCGCGCGCCGTGACCAGCACAGGATATCGGTCGTCCCGGTGATCGAGTTCGGCTTGCGTCAGGTCTTCGCACGCAAGCCCTTGTAGAAAGCCCGTCGCCGCGAGCACGTTGCCGTGGCCTTCCACGCTTACTTTTGCGAAGTTTTTTTCGTCGCCCAGCAGTCGTTCGAGCGACTGCGGCATGAAGCGCCAATGTTCGCCCCAACGCGCGCGGTCGTACGGACTGATCTGGCTGATGCCCGGCACGGTCAACAACAGCACGCCGCCGGGCTTCAGAATGCGGCAGATCGTGGCGATTGCTGGCTGCAACGCATAGACGTACTGCAGCGTCTGCGTGCAGATGAAGCAGTCGAAGTGGTCGCTCGGCAGGCCGTCGCCGTCCGCCAGATCGGCAACGAAGGTCACGCCCGGATGCGCATGGTCCATGTGCAGCACGTCCTGCTGCGTCACCTGCACAGCACCGAAGCGGTTCGTGTAGGTCGACTCGCCGACTTCAAGCACGCAGCCCCGCACGTCACCGCTGCTGCGCTGCAGAAATCCTTCGATGTAGTGACGATCGATCGGTTTGCCGCGGCCCAGGCCAAAGCCGTCGTCGATCGGCTCGAGCCGGCGCAGGTCGCTGAAATCAATGGGGTTGGAAGGATTTGACACGGGCTGGGCAGCAACGAGTGGAAGAGGTCGAGCGCTTTCGGCAAATGCCATGCCGCCCGCGTCGGCCGGCTGGTGGGTCTTGCCGCCGATACGGTCTCAGGCAACCGGCTCCAGCACATGGATCAGGCGCTTGTCGGTCCACTCCTTCACCTTCGCACCATAGGCCTTCATGTGCGGCGCCACGGCGTGCGCCTGCAGTGCGGCCAGCGTGTCCCATTTCTCGATCACCACGAACGTGTCCTCGCCAAAGCTGCCGGGCGACGCGGGCATGCCTTTCGCATCGACGGTCGCGTTGTATTCGACGCAGCCGTCTTCGGCCAGCACAGCGGCGCGATTTGTGGCGAACGCCTCGAGGATGTGGGCGCGCTGGCCCGGCTTGGCGGTGATGACGGCGACGACGTGGATCATGGGATGGGTCTCCTGCTTGAATCGGTGATGGGAAGGACTCGGGTCCGCAGCCATCATAGGGACGCGCCACCCGCAGCACCGACAATGCGCGCCATGCTGATCGTCATGCTGGCCTGCACGTTGCTGATCGGGCTGTCCACCGTCATTCACTACGAGGTGCTGCGCATCGTGAACCAGCGGCTGCCGACGTTGCGCATTCCGAGCCGCACCAAGCTGCTGGCCGTGATGTTCGCGGCGTTCTTCGCGCACGGGCTCGAGATCGCGGTGTACGGCGCTGCTGCGTTCCTGCTGATCAAGTACGGCACCGTCGGCAGTCTGGCCGGCAAGCCGTTCTCGTTCGTCAACTGCATGTACTTCTCGGCCGAGACCTACACCTCGCTCGGCTTCGGCGACCTGACGCCGACCGGCCCGTTGCGGTTGATCGCCGGCGTCGAGGCGTTGAACGGGTTGCTGCTGATCGGCTGGTCCGCGTCCTACGCCTACATCGCGATGGAGCGGTTCTGGGGTGCGGAAGGCAACGGCCGTGGGAGGCGCTGAGATGCCTGTCCCCAGTCCCCGCACGGCATTTGCTGAGGCATCGCGGATTCAAGGCCGCAAGCTGCCAACATCCATTCCTTTTCGCTTCATCGGCAACTCAATCCAAGGAACATCGACGCATGAGCAAGGTACTGGTGCTTTTCTATTCGTCTTACGGCCACGTCGAACAACTGGCCGATGCGGTCGCGGAAGGCGCCCGCGCGGGCGGCGCGACCACGGTCGACGTGCGGCGCGTGGCCGAGACGGTGCCGGAGGAAGTCGCCAGGAGCGCGCACTTCAAGACCGACAGCCCCCACCCGATCATCGAAGGCGCGGACGCGCTGGCCGGCTACGACGCGATCGTGGTCGGCGCGCCGACGCGCTACGGCCGCATGCCATCGCAGATGGCGTCGTTCTGGGACACCACGGGTGGCCTGTGGATGCGCGGCGCGCTGGTCGGCAAGATCGGCGGTGCGTTCACGTCCACCTCGACCCAGCATGGCGGACAGGAGACGACGCTGGTTTCGATCGTCACGAACCTGATGCACCAGGGCATGACGATCGTCGGCCTCGATTACGGCTTCAAGGGCCAGATGGGCGTCGACGAGGTGCGCGGCGGCTCCCCGTTCGGTGCCACCACGATCGCCGGCAACGACGGCAAGCGCCAGCCGAGCGCCGATGAGTTGGCCGGTGCGCGCTATCAGGGCAAGCGGATCGCGGAGCTGGCAACGAAGGTGTTCGGCTGAACGATCCGGGCGCGACGGCCTGACCGCGCCGGGCACCGACGGTCGTGCGTCATGCGGGGTCCGCCACAAGTCGGCTCGGGGTCGCTCAAGCCCCGTGTTTGCCGCGCTCCCAGCCGACGCCGCCGAGTGCGCGATCGCCGACTTGCGCAGCCAGCGGCTCGAGCTCGGTCGCCATCGTGTCGTTCCAGCGGTTCAGGTAGCCGAACAATGCAATGGATGCGACGATCTCGACGATCTGGCCTTCGTCGTAGTGTTTCTTCAGTTCGTCGAAGTCGGCCTCGCTGGCTTCGTTGGGCAGCGTGCCGGCCTTCAGCGCCAGCGAAATCGCGGCCCGCTCGGCATCGTTGAACAGCTCGCTGCGTTCGAAATCCCAGAGCGCGGCGATCTTCTCATCCGACGCCCGATAGAGGCTCGACAGGTTCGCCATGTGCGACTGGCAATAGCGGCAGCCGGCCGCATAACTGCTGGCAAGGCTCACCAGCATCTTCGTCTCGGTCGGCACGGTGCCTTCGTACAGCACGGCCTGGTTCAGCGCCATGAACGCGCGCACGATGTTCGGCCGGCGCACCATCGTCATGATGCTGTTCGGCGTGAAGCCGCGCGTGCTTTTGTAATGCTCGAAGCGTTCGCGAATGTCGACGTCCGGCACTTCGGCGAGTGGGACGGGCCTGAGATGGGGCATGCGTGGTTTCTCTCTCGTGGTGGATCAGAACGGCAAGCCGACATATTGCGCGCACAAAGCCCGTTGCGCATCGTCGCTGCTGCGCAGGAACGCGAGTTCGGACTCCTGCAGTCGCTGGTCGAACTCGGTCTGATCCGGAAACCGATGCAGCAGATTGGTCAGCCACCACGACAGCCGCGTGGCACTCCATACGCGGTGCAGCGCGGTCTGCGAATACGCATCGATCGGCGCGTCGCTGCCGCTGCGGTAATGCGCGATCAACGCAGTGGACAGGTAATGCACGTCGGAGAACGCGAGGTTCAACCCCTTGGCGCCCGTTGGCGGCACGATGTGCGCGGCGTCGCCAACCAGAAACAGTCGCCCCCAGCGCATCGGCTCGGCGACGAAGCTGCGCAGCGGCGCGATCGATTTCTCAATCGACGGGCCGGTCGTGATCTGCGCTGCGATGTCCGACCCCATGCGCGTGGTCAGTTCGCTCCAGAAGCGGTCGTCGCTCCAATCTTCCACCGCATCGGTCAGCGGGCACTGCACGTAATAACGGCTGAGCTGCGGGTTGCGCTGCGAGCACATGGCAAAGCCGCGCGGGTGATTTGCATAGACGATTTCGGGCACCGGCCTGGTCCTGGACATGATGCCGAGCCAGCCGAATGGGTAGACCTTCTCGAACGTCTTCAGCACGACTCGGTGGAATGGCTGCGCGGCTGACGCCGTGAAAGCCGTCGCAGCCGGCAACGAAATCGGCATCGACGCGATGCGGGACACCGTGCTTGCGGTAGCTGGCCCATGGCTTGTGGCTGCCGACGTCTTGCAGCGTCACGTCCTCGGCGTTTTCCACGATCGGGGTGCCGGCTGCGTCGTGCGCTGCGTAGAGGTCTTCCGTGATCGCCGTCTGACCATAGGCCGTCATCGTGCGGCCGGTGTGTTTCTTCACGTCGATGAAGAAATGCTGCTCGCCACCGGACCAGACGATGCCGGTTCCGTTGTGGATGCGGCCCTCGCGCATCGAGCCGCCCGCCCAGGCCATGCTCCCGCAGCATGCGCACGGTGCCGTCCTCCAGCACGCCGGCGCGGATCCGCTGCAGCACATGCTCGCGCGACGACCGCTCCAGCACCACGCTGTCGATGCCGGCACGACGCAGGATGTGGGACAGCATCAGGCCCGACGGACCGCCGCCGATGACGAGGACTTGCGTGCGATTGCTGCTCACGTGCTGCCAGGATGGTCGATTGAAAAACCCTCGGGCCGGCCCTGCGTGGCCGGGGAAGCGACCGTTCCTTGCCGCTGCTTGCGCTGCAGGCGCGCCTGCCTCACAGGCACCATTCGCTCATTGTTTACCCTATGCCGTGAGCCGGCACGATCCCGCAGAATGACAGGCGTTGTGGGTTGCCACCGCCTGCCGCCAGACATCGCCGAACAGCTTTCATGGACCTCTTTCTTCAGCAAGTGTTGAACGGGCTGACGCTCGGCGGCATCTACAGCCTCGTCGCGCTCGGGCTCACGCTGGTCTACGGCATTCTGCACGTGCCGAACTTCGCGCATGGCGCGTTCTACATGGCCGGCGCGTTCTTCTCGTTTCACCTGATGAATGCCTGGGGCTTCAACTACTGGGTTGCGATGGCCGGCTCCGCATTGGGCGTGGCGGCCTTGAGCACGGTGGCCGAACGGCTCGTGTTTCATCCGCTGCGCCACGCAAGCGGGCTGCACCCGATGGTCGCGGCGATCGGCATGCTGCTGTTTCTGGAAGCGGCCGCGCAGGCAATCTGGGGCGCGGATTTCCAGCGCATGCAGACCCCCTACAGCGGCATCGTCGATCTCGGCGGCGTGACCGCACCGGTGCAGCGGCTGCTGATCATCGGCGCGGCGTTCGCGCTGATGGTGCTGCTGCAATTGTTTTTGAAGAAGACCGTGACCGGCTCGACGATCATCGCGATGGCACAGAACCGCGACGGTGCATCGCTGGTCGGCATTGACGCGAACCGGGTCGCGATGCTGACATTCGCGATCTCCGGCGCGCTGGCGGCCATTGCCGCAACGCTTTATGCACCGATCAATCTGGTCTATCCGGCGATGGGCAACCTCGTGATCACCAAGGCGTTCGTCATCATCGTGCTGGGCGGCATGGGCAGCGTGCCGGGCGCGATCGTCGGCGGCCTGATCATCGGGTTTGCCGAGAGTTTCGGTGCGTTCTACCTGTCGACCGACTACAAGGACGTGATCGCGTTCGCGCTGCTGGTCGTCATCCTGTCGTTCCGGCCGCAGGGCATCTTCTCGAGAGGGGCGAACTGATGGATGCATCGCTTCGCTCCCGCTTCGGCTGGTGGTTGCTGATCGCGCTCGGGGTTGCGTTTCCGTTCCTTGCGAGCAACGACTATCAGCTCACCGTGATGTCGACCGCCTACATCTTCGCGCTGGCGACCATCGGCCTCAACCTGATCACGGGCTATACGGGCCAGTTCAACCTCGCGCACAGCGGCTTCATGGCGATCGGCGCCTACACGGTCGGCATCCTGACGGTCGATCACCACTGGCCGTTCTGGGCGGCGTTCGCGCTTTCGGGTATCGCAGCAGCCATTCCTGGCTTCTTCGTCGGCATCGTGTCGCTGCGGCTCAAGGGCCACTTCTTCTCGATCTTCACGCTGTGCATCGGCTACATCATGTTTCTCGTGATCGAGAAGTGGGATGCGCTCACGCACGGGCCGGTCGGCATCATCGGCATTCCGGCGCCGGAATCGCATCGTCACGCCGTTCGGCGCCTTGACCTTCGACAACCCGCGCACGCTTTACTACCTCGTGTTCGTGTTCCTCGTGCTCGGCGTCTGGCTGATGAGCCGCATCGTGCGCTCGCTGCTCGGCCGCACCTTCGAGGCGATCCGCAACAGCGACGAACTGGCCGAATCGCTTGGCATCAACCTGATGCGCAACAAGGTGCTTGCGTTCATGCTGTCGGTGTTCTACGCCGGCATGGCGGGCGGGCTGTATGCCGGCTTCGTGCGCTTTCTCGGGCCGGGCATCGCCGGGGTCGAGTACACCTTCGACATGACGATGTACATGCTGGTCGGCGGCATCGGCACGCTGCTCGGGCCGCTGCTCGGTGCGCTGGCGGTGCCGTGGCTGACGCAGTATCTGCAGTTCCTGCAGGAGCTATCGGTTCCTCGTGTTCGGGCCGATCCTGGTGCTGCTGGTGATCTTCGTGCCGCACGGCGTCGTCGGCACCTGGAAGGGCTGGCGTGCGCAGGCGCGCCGCCAGTGCGGCGCGCACCGGTGCCGAGGTCGACGACAGCATCTGCAGCCGCACCTGCACCGTCTCGCACGAAAGGAGCGGCAGCCATGTCTGAGCCGATCCTCGAGGTCTCGCACCTGACCAAGCGCTGGGGCGGCCTGGCCGCGGTCAACGACGTCAGCACCACGCATCGAAACCGGCCAGCATCAACGCGATCATCGGCCCGAACGGCGCCGGCAAGACGACCTTCTTCAACCTGATCGGCGCGCACGCATCGGCCGACGTCGGGCAGGATCGCGTTCAAGGGCCGCGACGTCACCCATCTGCGCTCCGACGAGGTCGCGCAGCTCGGCATCGCGCGCACCTTCCAGACGCACCGCGCTGTTCGACATGGCGACCGTGCTCGACAACCTGATCGTCGGCCACCGGCTGCGCACGCAGTCCGGGTCTGTGGGATGCATTGTCGGGCAGCCGACGGCTCCGACGACGAGGAGCGCATCTGCCGCGAGAAGGCGCGCGCAGCGCTCGATTTCGTCGGCCTTGCGCACATCGAAAACCGGCTCGCCGGCGACATCACGCAGGAAGAGCGCAAGCGCGTCGCGTTCGCGCTGGCGCTGTCGACCGAATCCGAGCCTGCTGCTGCTCGACGAGCCGGCCGGCGGCGTGAACCCCGAGGAAACCGTCGGCCTGGCCGACGCTGATCCGCAAGATGGTCGAGCAGCGGCCTGACCGTGTGCCTGATCGAGCACAAGATGGACATGATCATGAGCCTGGCCGACAAGATCCTGGTGCTCAACTACGGCGAGAAGATCGCCGAAGGCACCCCCGCCGAGATCCGCGCGAACCCGGCCGTGATCGATGCCTACCTGGGCACCGAGCACGCCGGCATCGATCATCTGGAGCCGCGTCGATGCTCACAGCTTGACCAGCGTCGCGCTCAACTACGGCAGCTTTCGCGCGCTCGACGGCGTCACGCCTGACGGCGGCCGAAGGCGAGCTGGTCGTGCTGCTCGGCGCCAACGGCGCAGGCAAAAGTTCGATCTTCCTGACCATCAGCGGGCTGCACAAGGCAGCTGGCGGCAGCATCCGGTTTCGCGAACAGCGAACTGATCGGCATGAAGCCGTCGCAGGTGGTTGCAGCCGGCGTCGTGCAATGCCCGGAAGGCCGCAAACTGTTTCCCGGCATGTCGGTGCTGAAGAACCTGATGCTCGGTGCCTACGTGCACCGGCGCGACAAGGCCGGCAACAAGAAAAAGCTCGATGAAGTGCTCGGTCTGTTCCCGATCCTCGACGAGAAGAAAGACGATCCGGCCGGTTCGCTCAGCGGCGGCCAGCAGCAGATGGTCGCGATCGGCCGCGCGATGATGGGCCGGCCGAAAGCGCTGCTGCTCGACGAGCCGTCGCTCGGGCTCGCGCCGCTGGTCGTCAAGACCGTGTTCGAGGTGATCCAGCGCATCAACCGGCCGGCACCACCGTGCTGCTGGCGGAACAGAACGCATTCGCGGCACTCAAGATCGCGCACCGCGCCTATGTGATCGAGAACGGCCGCATCGTGATGGAAGGCGACCGCGATTCGCTGCTCGGCAACGACGCGGTCCGCAAAGCCTATATCGGCGCCTGAACAAATCGCCACGGCGTCGTTCAAACATTCACCGCAACCACAAAGGAGACTCGAATGACCATGAACGACCACCATCATGAACCGCCGCAAGGCCGTCGTCGCCGCGGCGATGGCGACGGCCTTCGCCGGCGCACCGGCGTTTGCGCAGGAAACCGTCAAGATCGGCTATTCGGGCCCGCTCTCGGGCGGTGCCGCGCAGTACGGCAAGAACGTGCTCGACGGCATGAAGATGGCGATCGACGAGATCAACGCCGACGGCCTGGAAGTCGGCGGCAAGAAGGTCAAGCTCGAAGTCGTCGCCTACGACGACAAATACAACCCGTCCGAGACCGCGATCAACGGTCAGCGGCTCGTGCAGGAAAGCAAGGTGCCGGTGATCGTCGTGCCGCATTCGGGCGGCATCTATGCGCTGCAGACCAACAACGAAGCGCAGAAGTACCTCGTGCTTGCCTACAGCAGCACGCCGCAGATCACCGCGCGTGGCAACAAGCTGACGCTTGCGCATTCCGCCGGACTTCACGACCTACATCGCGCCGTTCATGAACTACGAGATGAAGAAGTTCGGCAAGACCGTGGGCATCGCGGACGCCGATCACGACTATGCGAAAGCCTGGAACACCGAGTTCAAGCCGCGCTGGGAGAAAGCCGGCGGCACCATCGTCGCCGACAATCCGATGAGCTACACGCGCGCCACCGACTTCTACAGTGGCGTGAGCCGGGTGCTCGCGGCCAAACCGGAAGTGATGTTCATCGGCGGCCCATCCGAGCCGACCGGGCTGGTCGTGAAGCAGGCACGCGAGCTCGGCTTCAAGGGTGGCTTCATCCTGATCGATCAGGCCAAAATGGATGAAGTGGCCAAGGTCAGTGGCGGCTACAAATCGCTGGAAGGCTCGATCGGCGTGTTGCCGGTCGAGGAAGACGCGGCGCCGGAATCAAAAGCGTTCGTCGAGCGGTTCCACAAGCTCTACCCCGGCCGCCCCACCACGTCCGAGACCTCCCTCAACTACAGCGCGATGCACGCGCTGGCACAGGCAATGAAGCTGGCTGGCAACGCGACCGACGCGGCCGCGATCCGCGCCAAGCTCAGCGAGGCGTTCCAGACCATGCCGAAGAAGTTCAACATGTTCGGCGTCGAAGGCGTCTCGGACACCGGAAGCTCGGAAGCCGACGGGCGCGTTGCCGTGGTGGAAGACGGCAAAATTCGCGAAGTGAAGATGAGCACGTTGAAGTAAGGCTGGCCCGCACTTCTCGCGTTCATTTCGACCGGCTCTCGCATGCCGCCATTCGGCAACGATGGCGGACTGTCAGCGCCGGCTTCACCTCCAGGTCACTGCACGCCTGACGGTTGTGGTGTGGAACGCCATCGCCGACACGGTGTCCGGCACGGTCGGTGCTTGCAAGCAGCCGCCTCGCGCGGTGGTCTTGGCTAAGCGGAGAACCGCAGCACATACAACGCAATCGACGGAAACGCAACCAGCAGCAACACCCGCAGCATGTCACTGGCCACGAACGGCCAGACGCCGCGATACGTCTCCCGGATCGGGATGTCGGGCGCCATCGACTGGATGATGAAGAGATTCATGCCCACCGGCGGCGTGATCAGGCCGACCTCCACCACGATCAGCACCAGCACCCCGAACCAGATCGCGGTGTGCTCGGGCGACAGGCCGAAGTCCAGCCCCGAGACCATGGGAAAGAAGATCGGAATGGTCAGCAGGATCATCGAGAGCGAATCCATCACGCAGCCGAACACGATGTAGAACACGAGGATCGCCGCAAGGATCGAATACGGTGACAAGCCTTGGCTGCCAACCCAGCCCGCGAGCTCCTGCGGCAGTTGTGACAACGCCAGAAAGGTGTTGTAGGCGGCGGCACCCAGCACGATCAGGAACACCATCGCGGTGCCGGACGCGGTGGCTTCGAACGCGCTGCGCACACCCGCCTTGCTCAAGCCGCCACGCCACCAAGCCAGCAGCCCGGTCGTGACCGCGCCAACGGCTGCGCCTTCCGTCGGCGTGAACAGCCCGCCGTAGATGCCGCCGACCACGACCACGAAGATCAGCAGCACGGGCCAGACGGCGGCCAGCGCCTGCCAGCGCTCGGGCCACGGCACCGGTGGCAAATCGCCCGCGAGCGAGGGCTTGAAGCGCACCGAGAGGTTCACGACGAGCATGTAGCCCAGCGTGGCCAGAATGCCAGGCATCAGCGCGGCCGCAAACATCTTGGCGATGTTCTGCTCGGCCAGGATCGCGTAGATCACGAGCACGATCGATGGCGGGATGAGGATGCCGAGCGTGCCGCCGGCGGCCAGTGCGCCGGTGGCCAGGCTGCCCGCATAGCCCGCGCGACGCAGCTCGGGCAGCGCGACCTGCCCCATCGTCGCGGCAGTCGCCAGCGAGGAGCCGCAGATCGAGCCGAAGCCCGCGCAGGCGCCGATCGCAGCCATCGCGACGCCGCCCTTGCGATGCCCGACAAACGCTTCGGCCGCCTTGAACAATGCGCGCGACATGCCGCCCAGGGTGGCGAACTGCCCCATCAGCAGAAACAGCGGCACGATCGACAGCGAATGGTTGGAGAACGTGCCGTAGGCCAGCGTCTTGGCCTGACCCAGCACCGGCGCCAAGCCGCCGTACACCTGCCAAGCGCCGACCAAGCCGACCCCGAGCATCGCCAGCCCGATCGGCACGCGCAGAAAGATCAGCAGCAGCAGGACAGGAAACGACCAGACGGCCAGCAGCAGCGGGTCCATCGCTTCAGTGGCCTGCGCCCGCGCCGGCCACTGAAGCGAAAGCCGCCGGTGGCGCTGCCAGGCCCAGCGATTCGAGCAGCCGCCACAGGTACGCAACGCAGCCGAACACGGCCGGCACCATCGACGCGGCATAGCCGAACCAGACCGGCATCTGCAGGATGAAGCTCATCTCCCCGTTGTCGCGGTACTCGGCGGTGGCCACCCCCATGCGCCAGGTCAGGAACAGCCAGGCGAGCAGCATCAGCGCGTCGGCCGAAATATCCAGCAATCGCCGCAAGGCGGGCGGATAGCCTTTCCAGAACAGATCGACCATGGCATGCCCACGCATCAGGTGGCACCAGGGCAGAAAGCAGAACACGGCGAGTGCGGTGCCGGCTTCGACCAGCTCGAAGTCGCCCGGCACCGGGCCCAGGCCCAGCGGCGTTAGCGCGCGGCCGATGATGCTGATGACGCTCATCACCGCGATGGCGGTCAGCACGAGCGCACCGAACCAGGCCGTGAAGCGCGCCAGTGCGTAGACGATGCGGCTCATCGACTGGTGATTGGCGGCACCCCGGCACCCGGGCGTTCGGCAGGGCTCACTTCTGCTTGGCGTACTTGTCGATCAACGCTTCGGCTTCGGCGGCGAGCTTGCGGCCGTCGATGCCTTTTTCCGCGACCTCCTTGAACCAGATCGCACGCGTGCCTTCTGCTTCGCGCTTCCAACGTGCGGTCTGGTCGGCGTCGAGCGTGACGATGCTGTTGCCGGCCGCCTTCACCACGGCCAGGCCGGCCTTGTCGCCTTCGTCCATCGCGCGGCCATAAAGCGCGGCGGTTTCCATGCCGCTGTTGGCATCGATCACCTTCTTCAGGTCGGCCGGCAGTTTGTCGTAGCTGGCTTTGTTCATCATCAGTGCGAAGGTCTGCGTGTACAGGCCCACGTCGCCCGAGAACTGCGTGTGGTTCTTGACGATCTGCTGAATCTTGAGCGACGGCACCACTTCCCACGGAATGGTGGCCGCCGACACCACGCCCTTGGACAGCGCCTCGCCGATCGAAGGCACCGGCATGCCGACCGGCGTGGCGCCGAGCTGCTCGAGCATGATGTTGATCACGCGCGAGCCGCCGCGCACCTTCATGCCCTTCAGATCTTCGAGTTTCGTGATCGGCTCGCGGCTGTGAAAGAGGCCGGGGCCATGGACGTGCACGGCGATCAGGTGCACGTCTTTGAACTCGTCCATCGCGTTCTTCTCGACGAACGCCTGAAACGCACGCGACGACGTCTCGGCGTTGCCCGAGATGAATGGCAGCTCGAACGCTTCCGTCTTCGGAAACCGCCCGGGCGTGTAGCCCAGCACGGTCCAGACGAGGTCCACCACACCGTCCTTTACCTGATCGAACAGGTCCGACGGCTTGCCGCCCAGCTGCATGGCCGGGAACTGCTGGATCTTGATGCGGTTGCCGCTTTCGGTCTCGATCTTCTTGGCCCAGGGCGCGATCGCCTTCGCCGGGATGGTGGCCTGCGGCGGCAGCAACTGGTGCAGCCGCAGCGTGACCTCGGCCGCCAGTGCGGCCTGCGCAGCAGCGAATATCGCGAGCGCACCAAGCGTCGCCTTGAGCAGCATCTTCATGGGGTTCGTCTCCCTGGATTGATTCTTGTCGCCAGACCCGCCGAGGCGCGCCGTGCATTTCAATATACCGAATAACCGCGCTTTTCGGTGCTATGGTTTCCACGCGTCTCGGCTCGTCACCGGTCTGCGCAGCCGGTGGCTTCCACTGCATCCGGCCACAGCCGGGAACGACGGCCGGCGCAATGCAGATGCGGAATCAAAACCGCTTGGCCCCAGCGGGGCTGCAAGACCGCTATGCCACCGCGGCGCTGGCCGCCGCGCCAGCCGCCATTCCGCCATTTCGCAGTGTGGCTGCGCGGTGGTTCTGCCGAAACCCGTGCTATCGATTCGGGCGGCCGTAACGTGCCGTGAAGCCGGCCTTGCCCAGCATGTTCGAATGAATCATGAAGCCGGCCAGCGCCGGCGTTGCATCGTCAGGAATCTCCAGCTTGGGCACCTTCAGCGCGTACACCGTGAAGAGGTAGCGGTGCGGGCGGTCGCCGCGTGGCGGGCAGACGCCGCCAAAACCGGTCTGGCCATAGTCGTTGCGCAACTGGCGCGCGCCGGGCGCCAGCTGGCCGCCGTCGGCTGCACCCGCGTCGGCGTTCAGGCCGCTCACGTGGCCAGGGATGTCGATCACCACCCAATGCCACCAGCCGGAGCCGGTCGGTGCGTCCGGGTCGTAGAGCGTCACCGCAAAACTCTGCGTGCCTTCGGGAGCGCCGGTCCAGACCAGCGCGGGGGATTTGTTGTCGCCGCTGCAGTCGAAGCCGTTGAATTCGAAGCGCGCATCGATCATGCCGCCCGCCTTGACCTCGCGGCTTTCCAGTGTGAAGCCGGAGGCGATGGCGGCATCCGGCTCGTCGTCGTCCATCCAATGCGTGATGCCCGACAGCGAGGCGCGTTCGCGCTTCTCTTGTACGAGCCAGTTGACCATTGCAGCGCCAAGTGCCGCTGCCGTGAGGGTTCTCAAAATGCCCATGAGCCTGTTTCTCTCTTTTGTCTGGGGGATGCTGGTTGCCGTTGCTGCGCCCGTCATCATGCCGCAGTACCGGTGACCTCCACCTGGAAACGCGCTATCTGCTGGAAACCGTCAAAAGCACGCTGCTCATCAACGTCACCAGCGGCTGCTCGAGCAGCGTCAGAAACAGGCACAGGCCGCCCAGCCCGGCCGTCAGCGTGATCGGAAAGCCGATTGCATAGATGTTCATCTGCGGTGCCACGCGCGAGACGATGCCGAGCGCCAGGTTCACGAACAGCAAGAGCCCGATCATCGGCAGCGCGATCCACAGCGCGCTGGCGAACAGATCGGCGCCGAGCTCGTGCATGCGCAGCCGTGCGAACGCGTCAAGCACGCTGCCGCCGACCGGGAACGTGTCGAAGCTTTTCACCACCGCCATCAGCACCATCAGGTGGCCATTGACCGCCAAGAACACGAGCGCTGCGACGTTGCCCATGAAGCGCGAGACGGCACTTGCCTGCCCGCTGCTCATCGGGTCGAAGAACGCCGCGAAGTTCAAGCCCATCTGCAGCCCGATCACCTCACCCGCGAGTTCCACGGCAGCAAACACCAGCCGCACCGCAAAGCCGATCGTCATGCCGATGCCGACCTGCTGCACCAGCGTGCCGAGCGCGTCTGCCCCGTCGAGCGGCACCAGCGGCTGGGCGCCCAACGTCGCCTGCGCGCTCAGCGCCACCAGCAGCGCAAGGCCGATGCGCGCACGCACCGGAAACGCCCGTGAAGAAAATATCGGCGCCGTGGTGAATACGCCGAGCACGCGCAGGAACGGCCAGAGCACCGGCGACAGCCAGGCCATCAGCTGCGCCTCGGTGAACGTCGGCACCTGGCTCGACCTACAAAACCATCTGCGGGATCGATTCGATCATGCGCCGGATGTAGTCGACCAGCGTGGTCAGCATCCAGGGGCCGGCCAGCGCGAACACGACCACCGCACCGATCAGCTTGGGCACGAACGCGAGCGTTGCCTCCTGGATCTGCGTCACGGCCTGGAAGATGCTGACCGCCAAACCGATCACCAGCACCGTCAGCAACACCGGCAGCGACACCATCAACAGCAGCAGCAGGCCGTCCTGCCCGAGCGTGAGCACCGTCTGCGCGTTCATCGATGGTCCGCTCGTTGCATCAGATGGAGAAACTGGCCGCGAGCGAGCCGATCAGCAGATTCCAGCCGTCGGCCAGCACGAACAGCATCAGCTTGAACGGCAACGACACCAGCACCGGCGACAACATCATCATGCCCAGCGACATCAGCACGCTGGAGACCACGATGTCGATCACCAGAAACGGAATGAAGATCATGAAGCCGATCTGGAATGCCGACTTCAGCTCGCTGGTGGCAAACGCCGGGATCAGCACGCGCAGCGGCGCGGTCTCGGCCGTGACGTCCGGCGGCAGATTCGCGAGCCGCGCGAACAGTCCGAAGTCGGACTGGCGCGTTTGCCGCAGCATGAACTGACGCATTGGCGCGGCCGCTTTGTCGACCGCCTGCTCGAAGCCGATCGCATTGGTGGAGTAAGGCAGATAAGCCTCCTGGTAGACGCGATCGAAGGTCGGCCCCATCACGAAGAACGTCAAAAACAGCGACAGCCCGATCACCACCTGGTTCGGCGGTGCCGACTGCGCGCCGAGCGCCTGGCGCAAGAGCGACAGCACGATCACGATGCGCGTGAAGCCGGTCATCAGCAGCAGCAGCGCGGGCAGGAACGACAACGCACTGAAGAACAGCAGCGTCTGGATCGGCACCGAGTAGCTGGCGCCTTGCGCCCCGGAGCCAATCACCAGCGGCAATTGTCCGGCCGCGGGCGCGACCTGCTGCGCTGCTGCCGGGCTCGCTGCGAGCAGCAGCAGCAGCAGCAGCACAAAGACAAAGGGAGCCCGCTCGGCACGGACGCCTTGCGCGCTGCAGCCGGCAGCAAGCTGCCCGCGCCGCCCTTATTCACGCGAGTGTGCCCGCTGCTCGGCCGGCAACGCATGCAGGCAGGTGATCGATTGCCCGGTCACGCCGAGCACGAGCCAGGTGCGCGCGTCCTGCGGGCCGACTTCGACCGTGACCACGCGCTGCTGCGGGCCCAGCGGAACAGCCGACACCAGCCGCGATCCACCGGGCAACGCCGCGTTCGACAACACGCCATTGCGCTGCCGCTGCAACCAGCGCAACAACAGCGGCAGCATCAGCATGCCGGCGATGAACAGGCCCACGGTGATGAGGCTTTGCGTCATGACCAGACCGTTCTTCAGTTCCGATGCACGCGGCGCAGCCGCTCGGACGGCGTCACCACGTCGGTCAGCCGGATGCCGAACTTGTTGTTCACCACCACCACCTCGCCCTGCGCGATCAGGTAGCCGTTGACGAGTACGTCCATCGGCTCGCCGGCAAGTGCGTCGAGCTCGACGATCGAGCCTTGGCCGAGTTGCAGCACGTGCTTGATGGGCACCTTCTTGCGGCCGAGCTCGACCGACAGCTGCACTGGAATGTCGAGCACCCGGTTGATGTCGTTGAGCGGCGCGTTCGCCGCCGGGGTGCCCGGCTGGCCCGGCTCCAGCGCCCGGGCCCAGTCGGCGGTGTCGGCCGGGTTTTCAGCGGTGGCGAGATGTTCGATGGTCATGTCAGCGGGCCTCCAAGCCAGTGCGGATCGTCGCCGCGCAGGCAGTCCTCGATCGCGAGTGCATAGCGCGTGTTGTGGGTGCCGTAGCGGCAGGAAAAAACGGGGGTCTGGTCGATCGATGCGACGACCTGCGTGGGCCGCGGCAGCGCGATGAAGTCACCCGGTTTCATCGCCAGCAACTCGCCGACGCTGAGCTCGGCCTGGCCCAGCTCGGCCGTCAACACCACGTCGACGGCCTGGATCTCGCGCGTCAAAAGGCGCACCCAGCGGCGGTCTTCGGCCAGCGCGCGGGCCTGTTGCGCGCCATACAGCACATCGCGGATCGGCTCCAGCGCCGCGTACGGCGTGCAGATGCGCAAGTCGCCTGCGAAGTTGCCGACGACGATGCGAAGGTTGGTCACCACCACCATTTCGGAAGGCGCGGCGATGTTGACGAACTCCACGTGTGTCTCGGAGCGCTGATGCGTGAGCACCAGTGGATAGACGTCGCCCCAGGCTTTCGCGTATTCGGTGCAGACCACGCCGATCAGGCGCTGGATCACGCGCTGCTCGGTCGGGGAGAAATCGCGCCCGTCGATTGCCGCGCGCAAGGTGCCGCCGCCGCCGTACAGCGCATCGACCAGTGCACAGACCAGATCGCCGTCGCAGACCACCACGGCGCTGCCGCGCAGTGGCTGCAGCGACAGGATGTTGTAGCTGACCGGTGCCGCCAGCGTGTCCAGAAATTCGGAAAAACGCTGCACCTGCACCGGCTCGATCTCGATTTCGGGGCTGCGCCGCACGAGCTGGAACAGGCCCAGCCGCAGGTTGCGCTGCAGCCGCTCGTTCACCGCGTCGAGCGCCGGCAGCGGGCGCCGCACGAAGCGGTCGTTCTGCGACAGGTTGTAGTCGCGCGCGGCCGCATCGGCCAGCAGCGCCGACAGGTCATCGGGCGGCACCGGTGCGCTGTCCGCAGCCGGGCTTTGCGCGTCATCCATGGTGCGTCGGTCCTTGGTCGTGCCAGACGGGTTGCCCAGTCACTGAACGATGAAGCTGGAGAACAGCACGCCGTTGACTGGCGAAGGCGGCGCGCGGCGCTTCCGGCGCACCGGCTGCTCGTCGGCTCCCTCGTCGCCCGCTGCAGCCACTTTTTTCGCCGCCGACTTGCGCGGCGGCTCGTCGTCTTCATGGCCGAGCGAGCGCGCCACTTCGGTCGCGATGTCGTCGGCGAGCTTCTCCTTGCCATCGCGCTTCAGCAGCTCCTGCGAGCTGCGCTGCGACACCAGCATCAACACGCGGCTGCGGATCGCGGGCATCATCCCTTTGATCAGGTTCACCGTCTTGTCGCCGTCCACATCGAGCGTGATGCCGACCTGCGCGACGCGCTCGCCGCCGGGATCGGCCAGGTTCACCACCATGCTCTCGAGCGGCATGTAGGTCGGCACCGCGCGTGCCGGCCCTTGTGCATGCGCGTCGTCGGCGTCGTGCTTGGCTGCTCCCAGGTAGTACCAGGCGCCGCCTGCGCCGCCGCCAATCACCAGCACCGCGACCAATGCGGTCAACAGGAGCTTGGACTTGCCGCCGCCGGACTTCGGCGCTTCGGGACTGGCGGGAGCGGGCTTGGCGGACACGGTGGCGTTCCTTCAGGTCGGCGAGAAAGGTGAAAGCATGCAGCTGCTGCGACGCGCACAAGAAAGGGCACTGCGCAGGCTGTCGATGTACCGGATTATTCGGTGCTGCAGCCGATCGCAAGGCGCGAAATAGCGGCAGGAAAACGCCGCTCTTCCGGTGGTCGCGCCTAGACGTACAGGTCGAGCGAGCGGCCCGCTGCGCCGAACGGTGCACGCCGCCCCGCTGCCGCCGATGCCGGTGCGGGCGCAACCGCCGCTGTCGCGCGCTCCTCGGCGCCGTGCGGTCGGCCCGATGTGTGGTACGGCACGGGCTGCGCCTGGCCGCCGTGGTTGCCGTGGTCGGCGCCGCCCGCCTGCGCGCTCACCGATGCGCCCGCCAGCAGCAACCCTTCCTGGACAAACGATTCCTTCAACTGCGGCAGCGCCTGACCGATCAACTGACGCAGCTCCGGCTGGTCACTGCGGAAGATCAGCTGCGCCTCGTTGCCCCGCACCTGCACGCTGACCGACAGCGGCTGCCCACCCGGCATGTCGATCGAAAACTCGGCACTGCCCGCGTTCTGCGCGAGCCACCAGCCGATCTGGTCGACGATGCGCTCGACCGACGCCGCATGCAGATTGGCGGCTTGCGCCGCATGGATGGGTGCCACCGCGCCGACCGGCGCAGCACCCGAGACGGCCGGCAGCACGAACGCACCCGGTGTGTCGTTGCCGTCGCGATCGCTTCGAAGGTCTTTGTCGCGGCCGAACCGGCCGGCCAGCAATGGAGCATCGACGCGCAACAGGGCCGACTCGATCGCCGCGTCGCGTTTGCCCTGCGGCGAACCCGCCGCGTCCGAAGTGCCGGACGCGGCGGGCAGCAGCCGCGTGGCCGACCGCTCGGTGACACCGACGGCGGTGACCGGCCCGGTCGTCTCGATCGCCTGCTCGGGCGCGGCGACAGCTCCCGACCGCAGTGCCTCGGCCTCATCGGATTTCGGCGACGGCGCGTCCGGTCGAACGAAACCAGGTGAGGTTGCCCCATTGACACTCCCTGCGACCGGTGGTCTGGTGGCTTGTGCCACCACAACCGTTACCGACTGCTCGGCGGGCACGGGTATCGGCGCCGGCGGGGTCACCGCGGGTGCTGACAATGCGTCGGGCGCGAGATCGGCTGGTCCGGCTGCGCTGCCAGTGGCAACCAGAGCGGCTGCACCGGCGAACGGCGTCGGCTGCACCGGCGCAGCGGGAGCGACCAGCGCATCGTGTGGCTTCACGCTTGTCGCAGGCACTTCGAGTGTTTGGGCCGCTGATGCCATAGCGGCTGCGGCTGCGGGCCCGGACCCATTCGCAGGCGCGAGTGGCGCAGGATTCGCCGGCTGGACTGTCGCACCGGCCGATCCACCGGCCAGTCGTTGCACGGGCGCACCGAACCGCTCGGCCGGTGCCGAGCGAATGCCGCCGCAGGCGCCCAGCGCGACCGCCGTCGCTGCAGCAGCAGTGGACGCTGCAGCCGAAGCGGGCGCCGCCTGCACCGACAGCGCGCCTTGCGCCAGCAGCATCGCCGGATCGACGGTTGCAGGCGCTGTCGGCGGCAACGGCGCAGCGACGGCCTGCACCGCGCCGCCGGTTGCGCCGTCCGAATTGCGCTGCTCGTCCGGCCCCGCCAGCGGCAAGCTCGTCGCGGACTTGCCCAGGCCATCGGCGGACTCGCCGAGCGCGCCTGCATCGGCCGCCGACAGCATGGCCTCAAACGATCCGGCGATCGGCGAATCGGCCTCGTCTTGCAATGCCTGGCTTGCCGAAAGGCGCTCAGCGGGCAACCCAGCGCTCGCTGCACCGCTGGTGCCGAGCCCGAGCCCGCCGACGCTGCGTTGCGGCAGCGCGTTCACGACAGGCCCAGACTGGCGAACCGGCTGCTCGCGAGCCGGCGCGCATGCACCAGCGCGGCCTGCTCGTCGTTTTGTTTTTGCTCGCGCCGACTCTCGGACTGCATGCGTTCGCGTTCGCGCGTCTGCCAAAGCTGCTGCAGGCTCTGCACGCGGCTCTCGGCCTCGCGCACCAGCGTGGCGGTCCGCAGCACCATGCGCTCGTGCTGCGCGACGACGTCGGTCTGCAGCCCGATCGCGTGCGTGAGCCGATCCATGAACTGATAGTGGTGTTGCAGCAGGTCGGGCGTGCAGCTCGCGCAGCGCTCGGACCAACGGTCGCTGCACTCGGTGCGGTAGTGATCGAGCTGTTCCAGCTGCAGCCGCGCCGCGGCCGCACGAGACCGTGTTTCGGCGAGGCCCTGGGCGGCGTCGTCACGGCGCGTGAGGGCCAGCTCCAGTGCGATTTGCAATCCGTTCGGGGTGGACATCGATGATTCCTTGAATCGAAAAAAAATTTGTCCGGTCGGGACCCATTCAACGCTGCACCAGCGCGGCCATGCCGTCGATGCTGTGCGCAAGCGTCGCGGCTTCGAACATGTCTTGTTGCAGGAACGCGCTCATCTCGGGCTGCAGCGCGATCGCTTCATCCAGCGCCGGGTCGCTGCCCATCAGGTAAGCACCCACGCGGATCAGGTCGCGACTTTTGCGATAACGCGAATAGACCGCGCGAAAACGCCGCGCACAGTCGTTGTGCTCGACAGACACCACGTTGTGCATCACACGCGAGGCCGACTGTTCGATGTCGATCGCCGGGAAGTGCGCTTCTTCGGCGAGACCGCGCGACAGCACGATGTGGCCGTCCAGGATCGCGCGCGCCGCGTCGGCGATCGGGTCCTGCTGGTCGTCGCCTTCGGACAGCACGGTGTAGAACGCGGTGATCGAGCCGACGCCGTTCAGCCCGTTGCCGCTGCGCTCGACCAGTTGCGGCAGCTTCGCGAAGCACGACGGCGGATAGCCCTTGGTGGCCGGCGGCTCGCCGATCGCGAGCGCGATCTCGCGCTGCGCCATCGCGTAGCGCGTGAGCGAATCCATCAGCAGCAGCACATGCTGGCCCTGGTCGCGAAAGTGCTCGGCCACAGCGGTCGCATAAGCCGCGCCCTGCATGCGCAGCAGCGGCGGCCCGTCGGCCGGTGCGGCCACCACGACCGAGCGCGCACGGCCTTCCGCGCCCAGGATGTCTTCGATGAATTCCTTGACCTCGCGGCCGCGCTCGCCGATCAGCCCCACCACGATCACGTCGGCTTCCGTATAGCGCGCCATCATGCCCAGCAGCACGCTTTTGCCGACGCCGGAGCCCGCGAACAGGCCGATGCGCTGGCCGCGGCCCACGGTCAGCAGCGCGTTGATCGAACGCACGCCGGTGTCCAGCGGCAGGCGCACCGGGTCCCGGTCCATCGCGTTGATCGGCTGGCGATCGAGCGGTGTCGCCTGCACGTCGACGAGCGGCCCGAGCGGATCGAGCGGATGGCCCTGCGCATCGACCACCCGGCCGAGCAGCCCGTTGCCCAGCGGCAGCCGCAGCGCGCCGGGCCGCACGTTCACATGGCGATCCGGTTCGCCGAGCCGTGGCACCGGCACGTACGGTGCGGACAGCGCCACGCTGGCGCCATTGGACAGCCCGTGCAGGTCGCCGGCCGGCATCAGGTAGGCGCGGTCGTTCGCGAAGCCGACCACTTCGGCCAGCACCGCCGGCTGCCCGCCGCTGCGCACCAAGCATTGCGACCCGACCGAGGCGCGCACGCCGGTCGCCTCCAGCACGAGGCCGGCCAGCCGGGTCAAGGTGCCGCGCAGCTCGAGCCCGGCGTCGCAACGTGCGCGCGCCAGCGCATCGTCCATGAAGCACCCCCAGGCGCCGTTGCCGGGCGTCTGCACTTCGTCTTCGCCGGCATCAGTCGGTGGCACGGTCGCGTCCCCTGCCGTCGCGGTCGGTCGCGCGCGTCGACCACGGCAGCAACAAGCCCAGGCTGGCCACCGCACGGGCCCAGCGCGACGCGGCGCCGCCATCGACCACGGCCCCGGCCGATTCGATCAGGCAGTCGCCGGGCTGCACCGCGGCGTCGGCGACCACCGTGACGGATCGGCTCGAGAACTCGGCGGACAACGGTGCTTCGAGCATGTCGAAGTCGGCCTGCGACAGCCGCACACGCGCACTTTTGCCGTCGCCGAGCAACATCGTCAGTGCCTCGCGCACGACCGGCTCCAGCGTGTTCGGATTGGTCGCGATCTCATGGCGCAGCACGCGTCGCGCGAGCGCGCAGGCGATCTCGAGCGTGCCGCGCGCGATCTGTTGTTCGGATTCGGCAAGCCGGGCTTGCGCGGCATCGAACAACGCAGCGAAGCGCTGGGCTGCCGCATGACCTTGCGCGGCGACGTAATCGTCCATGTGCCGAGCAGCTTCGGCGAGCGCCTGCGCGCGGCCCGATTCGACGCCCTCTTCGAAGCCGAGCTGGCGCGCCGCATCCAGCGCCTGCCGGTCGATTGGCTCGCTCGGCTCAACGGGTTCGCCGTCGACGGCAGCGAAACGCCAGCGCTGGAAACCCGCGATCTGCTCGCCCGGGATCAGCGCACCGCGCATGGCCCGCTCAGACAAAGCCGCCACCGCTGCTGCCACCGAGCGCGATCTGGCCTTCGTCGGACAGCCGGCGCAGCGCCTTCAGGATTTCCTTTTGCTGCGCCTCGACTTCGGACAGCCGGATCGGGCCGCGGCCTTCCAGGTCCTCGCGCAGCGTTTCGGCCGCGCGGCTCGACATGTTGGACAGGAACTTGTCGCGCAGCGCAGGTGCCGCGCCCTTGAGGGCGACGATCAGCGTCTCGGACGCGATTTCCTTCAGCACCAGCTGCAGCGACTTGTTGTCGAGTTTCAGCACGTCGTCAAACACGAACATCAGGTCGGCGATCTCCTGCGCCAAGTCGGGGTCGTGGTCGCGGATCGCGTCGACCACCTGGGTGTCGAGGCCGGCGCCGAGCAGGTTGATCATGCCGGCTGCGGTCTTCGGCCCGCCGAGCGACGGTTTCTTCAGCTTGCCGCCGCCGGCCAGCACGCGCAGCATGACTTCGTTCAGATCGTCGAGCGCGGCCGGGTTGATGCCTTCCAACGTCGCGACGCGCAGCAGCACCTCGGTGCGCTGCGCTTCCGGCAGCAGCACCAGGATCGCCGAGGCGTGTTCTGGCTCCAGATGCACCAAGATCGCCGCGACGATCTGCGGATGCTCGAACTTCAGCACCTCGGCGACCGACGGCGCGTCCATCCACTTCAGGTTTTCGATGCTCGAAAAGTCATGCGGCTGCAGGATCCGGTCGACCAGGATCGCGGCTTTCTCGTCGCCCAGCGCGTGCTGCAGCACCGCCCGCACGTAGTCGCCGGTGTCGGCCGCGAACAGGCTCTGGCCGGCGGTCGCGGCGACGAACCGGTCCGCCACCTCGCCGAGCCGCTCGCGCGAGACCGCCCGCGTCTTGGCAATCGTCTCGCCGAGCTTTTGCACTTCGCGCGGCGACAGGTGGCGCAGCACCTGGCCCGCCTCGCGCTCGCCGAGCGACATCAGCAAAATCGCGGCGTCGTTCAATCCTTTGTCGTCCATCGCGGGCAAGTCCGAAAAAGCGGCTGGGCGGTGAAGGCCGGGACGGATTCAGGCTGCGGCCGGCGCATCGCCGTGCACCCAGGCCTTCACGATGTTGGCGACCGCGACCGGGTTTTCGCGTGCCATGTGGCGCGCACCTTCGAGCCGCGCCTGTTCGGTTTGGGCCTCGTCGGGAGCCGGCAAGGCAGCGCTGGTGACGCCATCGCTGGCGATGGCGGTGCTCGGCTGTGGCAGGCCGAGCGCGGGGCGCGACGGCGCCTCGGCCTCGATCGCATCGAGCCGCACGCCGAGCGGCACCACCGGTGTCGGCCGCGCGGCCAGCGCCTTCAGGCCCGGCCGCACGAGGCCCAGCAGCACGATCGCGCCGAGCAGCACCAGCCCGATCGGCCAGGCAAGGCCGCGCGCGAACTCCAGCGTTTGCGGATCGCGCCACAGCGGCAGTTCGGGTTGCGGCGGCCCACCCTGCACCAGAAACGGCGTGTTCATCAGGCTGACCGAGTCGCCCCGCTCCTTGTTGAAGCCGATCGTCTCGCGCACCAACGCGGTCATCTGCTCGATCTGCTCGGCCGTGAGCGGGGTCGCGCCGGCCGCGTTGATCACGACCGCCGCGTTCAACCGTCGCACTTGCCCGGTCGCGCTGCGCACGGTCTTGACGGTCTTGTCGACCTCGTAGTTGATGGTCGACTCACGCCGGCCCGCCCCTGTTGCGGTTTTCGGCGCGGCGGTGGGCGCCAGCGGCGCGGCTTTTCCGTTCACCGGTGCCGACGATGCACCCGGCGGCTGGTTCGACGTGGCACCCGGCACGCCCGACGGCACCGCAGGCTGCTGTGCACCGGTGGTCTCCACGGTCTGCTGGCTGCGCACCGCGCTGGCCTGTGCGGACAGGTTCGGGCGGTGCTCTTCGACCGTCGCCTCGGTCTGCGAGAAGTCGAGATTGGCCGACACCTGCGCCTTCACGTTCTGACGCCCGACCACAGGTTCCAGGATGTCGAGGATGCGGCGCGCGTATTGCTGCTCGATCTGCTGCTGGTATTGCAGCTGCTGCGCGTCGGCCGAGCCGGCTTGCGTTTCTGCCGTGTCCGACAGCAGCTTGCCGCTGTCGTCGAGCACGCTGACCGCACCGGGCTTGAGTTCCGGCACGCTGGAGGCCACCAGATGCACGATGCCGGCGATCTGGCTGCGCTCGAGCGCACGGCCCGGGTGCAGCGTCAGCAGCACCGAAGCCGACGGCTTCTGCTGCTCGCGAAAAAACCCGTTCTGGCTCGGCAGCGCGAGGTGCACACGCGCACTTTGCACCGAAGCCAGGCCCTGGATAGAGCGCGTCAGCTCGCCTTCCAAACCCCGTTGAAAACTCAAGCGTTCCTGGAACTGCGTCATCCCGAAACGGTTGTTCTCCGAGACTTCAAAACCTCCGACCGAGCCCTTGGGCAGCCCGAGCGAAGCCAGCTTCAAACGCAGGTCATGCACCTTGTCGGATGGCACCAGGATCGCGCCGCCACCTTCCGTGTACTTGTACGGCACGTTCATCTGCGCGAGTTGCGCAACCACGGCGCCGCCGTCCTTGTCGCCGAGGTTTGCATACAGCACGCGCCAGTCGGGTTGACGCCCGAGCACGACCGCACCGACCACCAGCACCATCAGCAGCACCGCGCCGACCAGCAGCCGCATGCGTTTGCCGCGATCGAGCGCACCGAGACGATCCGACCAGCCGGGCGGCCTGGGCGCAGCACCTGCGTCGGCGACAACAGGCATGGAAAGATCGGCAACAGCGGACATGAATGGCGGCGTGGGTGCGGCGAGAAGCCCGGTGCTTCTTGCTCGACGCCGATTATTCGGTCGCGTCGGCGCGTCCAGCGGGTCGAAAAAGCGCCGCTTTTCGGCCCATTTCCGAGCCTTCGCTTCGGTCGTGCGGTCCTACCATCCAGCGCATGAACCCGCTCACCACCTCATCCGTCGCTCCCATCGCCGCGCCGTTCGACATGGCGCTGAGAGCCGTGCCGAAGGCACCGACGGGCGGATTCTCCGACCTGTTCGCCGGTGCCCTGCGCGCGGTCAGCGCAGCCCAGCATCAGGCCGGCACGCTGCAAAACGAAGTGCAGCTGGAAAACCCGAAGGTCGGACTCGAGGAGACCATGGTGGCGATGCAGAAAGCGCAAATTGGCTTTCAGGCCACGCTGCACGTGCGCAACCGGATGGTGCAGGCCTACACCGACATCATGAACATGCAGGTCTGATCCAGCACCCGCTTCGCGGCCGGCCAGGGCCGTGTCAGTGCGTCGGGTGCGCGCTCGACTCGAACAGCTGCCCAAAGCGGGAAAGCCAGGGCTCGGCCAGCACGCGGATCTCGGCGTCGTTGTGCAGGATCTGCTGCATCACGCGCATCTTCTGCAGCCGCTCCTCGCTCGACAGCTGCAACGTCTTGGCCATGAAGCGCAGCTGCTCGATCAACACCGCGCAGGCGCCCTCGCCGCGCACCACCTCGTCCCAGTCTTCCGCGCGTGCCGCTTCGAGCATGAGCCGGCTGGCTCGCTCGATCGCGAGGTAGTAGTCCAGCAATCGGTTGTTCATAAGCCCTCCAGTCAAGCGGCGCGCCGCGCCACGGATGCGGCCGGCGTCGTGGGTACGACCGTGTGGCCGTTGCTGCCGATTTCCTTCCAGGCGTCGGCGACCGGCGCGATCAATGCCGAAACCTCGATCAGTGCCGCCGCATCGTTGTGCAGGTTCGCGTGCGTGAGCCGCTCGGTGCAATAGTCGTAGAGCGAGCGCAGCCGCCCGGCCAGCGCACCGCCCCGCGCCTCGTCGAGTCCGCCCTTCAAGCCTTCTTCCAGAATGCGCACCGCGCGCTGGATCTGCACGCCCTTGGCCCCGATGTCCCGGCGCGCCAGTGCGCCCTGCGCAGCGTTCAGCGCCTGCTGCAGGCCGTCGAACAGCAGCTCGATCAGTCGGTGCGGACTGGCACCGTCGACGATCGATGTCGCGGCAACGGTTCGGTAGGCGTTGGCAACGCGCAGGCTCGGGGGGGTGTACATGGCAATGGGTTCCTGGTCAGTTCACACTGAAGTTATCGGCAGTTGACGGTCAATCTGAATCGATATTTGTCACGCCGAGCGCTCAAGTCGATCGGTTCCACTGCGCAATCTGCTGGCCGATGTAGTTGTTCAGCGCGGTCAGCGAGCCGACCTTGGTGTCGAGCGAGCCGTATTGCTTGCGCAAGCGCTGTTCAACCAGCGTGAGCCGGTCGCTCAGCCGGTCCTGATCGCGACCCAGGCCGGTTTTTTGTAACTGCAGGGCAGTGGTCTTGCCAGTCAGCGAGCCGTCGCTGGCAACCGCCGCCCGCGTGAAGGCGGCAAAGCGGGTCGCAAAGCCGGTGGCGCTGTCCAGCGCCGGGTCGACGGCTGCAGACAAGAATCGCTTGACCGCCTGCGGCGACTTCAGCGCAGTGTCCAGGCGGGACGCATCGACCGCGAGATTGCCTGCATCCTTGGTAATTGAAACGCCCAAGTCGGACAACCGCTGCAACGCGCCGCCCCCTGAGAGCGCACCGACCATGCGGCGCAATGCCGATTGCAGCCCGACCGTGGTCGAGTCGCCTTGCAGCAGCGCGCCGGTCTTCGTCGAGGGGTCGTATTTGGTTGCGCTGTTCAGCATGCCGTTCATCGCGTTGTAGGCGCTCACGAAACCATCGATCGCGCTGCGCATTGCGGCCGTATCGTTGCCGACCGTGATCTGCACCGGCTCCGATGTGACTTGCATCACGTTGAGGGACAAGCCCGGTACCGTGTTGTCCAGCACGCGGGTGGATGACGTCACGGCAATGCCGTTGATGGTGGCGTTCGTATCGAGCGCGTACTGAGCCGGATTGGCCGCCATGCCCTCGGAGCCATTTGCGGGATCGAACGCAAAAGCCGACAGGCTCCGGCCCGGACCGCTGGTGTTGCTGCCATTGCCGCTCACTGGATCGTCCGTCGCCTGGACGCGGAAGCCGGCGGCTTGGCCGGTGGATTTCGAGTTGAGCAGCAGCCGATCGCCGCTGGGGTCGCGCAGCACGGTCGCCGACACACCGCCATCGGCGGCATTGATCTTGGCCGCGATCACGGACACGGTGTCGCCGTTGCCGATCGCGACGGAAACGGGGCTGCCCGTGCCTGGGCTGAACGCAGGACTGCCGCCGCTCGAATCGCCGCCGCTCCAGCTGCCGAGCTGGAGCGTCAGGTTGCCGCTTCCAAAGCCTGTGGTGGCTGCCACCGCGGCCGAGGCGACCGACTGACCACGGGCCAGTTGCGACACGGTCACACCGAACGCGGTGGTTGTAGCCACGCTGCCGTCGGATACGCTGACGCCGATGGCCGCAGCGTTGGACGAGGCGGCCGACTTCGCATCCCAGGTCCTGGCCGACGAAAGCTTGGCGACCGCATCGCCGAGCGTCGACAACTGCGACTTGATCGAGCCGAACGCAGAGATCTTGTTGTCCAGCGTGAGGGCCTTGGTGGCCAACGCGTTCAGCGGCTGGCGCTCCACCGCCATCAGTTGCGTCACGATGCTGTCGACATTCAGACCGCTGCCGATACCGGCTGAGGAGATGGTGGGCATTCGGTGTTCTTTCGCAAACAAGCGTGCAATAAGCAGCAAAGCAGCGCACGGCGAATTGTCCGTGCGCTGCCTTTTGGTGATAAGCCGAAGGAGCGCGGTGAAACGCCCCCTGTTCGTGGCTTTGTGAAACGCGCTATCAGCCGCGCAGCAGCGCCAGCACGCCCTGCGGTGCCTGGTTCGCCTGCGCGATCATCGCGGTGCCGGCCTGCTGCAGGACCTGTGCACGACTCAAGTTGGCGGTTTCCGCGGCGAAATCGGCGTCTTGAATCCGGCTGCGGGCGGCTGCCGTGTTTTCTGCCGAGGTCTGGACGTTGGCGACCACCGACTCGAAGCGGTTTTGCATCGCACCCAGCGTGGCGCGCGAACCGTTGACCGAGGCCAGCGCCTTGTCGAGCTGAGAGATCGACATCTGGCTGTTCGTGAACGACGACACATTCAGCGAAGCGATGCCCGTGGTGGTGGTCGAAGCGCCAAAAGCGCCAGTTGCCAAACCGGTATCGGTCGCTGCCGCCGTTCCGCCGACGGTGATCGCAGCGGCAGAAGTCAGTGAAAGCTGGCCGGAAACCGCATCGTAGGACGCGCCAACGCCCGTTTGCGCCGATACGCGGTTGATCGCTTCGGCAACTTGCCCAGCTCGCTCTTGTGCGTTGGCTGCACCTGCAATTGCACCCACATCGGTGCCGTTGATGGTCAGACCACCGGCGGCGACCGCAGTGGCAAAACCGGTGATGGTGCTGGCGGCCACTGCGCCCGCGACTCGCGTCGTGGTACCTCCCAGTGATGCGGTCTGCACGTTGGCGATGTTGGCGACGGTGATGGTCTGGCCAGCGTTCGCGCCGACCTGGAAGCTCACGCCGGTGAAGGAACCATCAAGCAAGTTCCTGCCGTTGAAAGAGGTCTGCTCCGACACACGCTGAATTTCCGACGAGAGCTGCGTGAACTCGGCGTTCATCGCATCGCGGTCGACTTGGGAGTTGGTGCCGTTGGAAGACTGCACCGCGAGTTCACGCATGCGCTGAAGGTTGTTGCCGACCTGGCTGAGCGCGCCTTCGGCTGTCTGCGCCAGCGAGATGCCGTCATTGGCATTGCGCGCGGCCTGGTTCAGGCCCTTGACCTGCGCGGTCATGCGCTCGGAGATCGCCAAGCCGGCTGCGTCGTCCTTCGCGCTGTTGATGCGCAGGCCAGACGACAGCCGCTGCATCGACGTGGCCAGCGAAGCCTGGCTGGTGCTCAGGTTGCGCTGTGCGTTCAGGGACATGATGTTGGTGTTGATGGTCGAGCTCATTTGAGAATCTCCAGAGAAGAAAGAAAAGAATTTGCGTGAATCCGGCATCGCTGCCACGTATTGCCAGTTACGTACTGGCCGCTTGGCGGACCTGATTGCCGGCCCGTTGGGTGGTTTTCGGATGTGCTGGCAACTGTCTTTAGCTTTTTCTTTTTGAATTTTTCGCTCAAGATTTCGCCGCAACGGCGGACGCGCGCGTCCAGCTATGGAAATCGCGCAACAACGGCGTTGCGCGTCGTGGACTACGTCACGATCCCTGACATCGCTGGCTGTCGAAGCTGTGGAAACAACCGCTTGCGCCACACACAATGACCTCGTCGATTCAGCCGGATCTCCCGGCCCCACAAGGTGACGAGCAATGACGAGCGAACAGATCCTGAGCGAAATCCGCGAAGCCAACCTGACCTACCTGATGCTGGCGCAGAGCCTGATCCGCGCCGACAAGGCGCAGGCGCTGTTCCGGCTCGGAATTTCGGAAGAATCCGCCGATCTGCTGGCCATGCTGTCGCCCGCGCAGGTGATGAAGATCGCGTCCGGCAACATGCTGCTGTGCCGGTTCCGCGCCGACGACGAGATGGTCTGGGGCCTGCTGACACAGCACAAGCTGCCCGGCCGCGCGGCGAACGACGAAACGACCCGGCTGCACGCGAACATCCTGATGGCGGGCCGCTTCGCCGAGAGCCACTGAACTCGCGCAAGCGCCGCGTCGCCCATGACCACCGCCAAAAGCCTGCTGCGCGAATCGCAGCAAATCGAACGGGCCATCAGCCTGATCCGCATGGGCGCGCGGCTGCAGTTGCTGGAAAGCGAGACCGATCTTTCCTACGAACGCCTGCTGAAGCTGTACAAGGAAGTCGCGGGCAAATCACCGTCGAAAGGCCAATTGCCGTTTTCGACCGACTGGTTTCTGACCTGGCAGCCGAACATCCACGCGTCGCTGTTCCAGAACATCCACACGTACCTCAACAAGACCAGCGCGCTCGACAGCGTCGATGCACTGATCAAGGCGTATCAGCTCTACACCGACCAGCTGGCGACCTGCGGGCTCGATCCGCAGCTGACGATCACGCGCGCGTGGCGGCTCGTGCGATTCGTGGAAAACCGCATGCTCCAGATGACGCCGTGTCGCAAATGTGGCGGGCACTTCGTCACCGAACCGTACGAGAACGCGCGCCAGTTCGTCTGCGGCCTTTGTGAACCGCCCGCACGTGCTGGAAAAGGCGGTGCAGCCGGCGGCATTCAGCTGCAATGACGGCCTTTTCTCGCGCCGCGCGTGAGCGGTCATTCAGTCCATCGAACAGGGCCCGGGAACGGGCCCTGATTCATTGATCGACCACCGAGCTTTCGTTGCCCAATCGGCCACCACTTCTCCATCCGTCAATCGCCCCATGTTCGTCATCATCGGTTACCTCGTCGCGCTGGGCTGCATCTTCGGCGGATACATCATCCACGGCGGCAACATCGGTGTGGTGCTGCATGCGCTGCCGATCGAGCTGATGGTGATCGGCGGGGGCGCGCTCGGCGCGTTCGTGGTGAACAACCAGCCCAAGGTGCTGAAGGCCACGCTGAAGATGCTGCCGCTCGCGTTCAAGGGCTCCAAGTACACCAAGGCGCGCTACATGGAGCTGATGGCGCTGCTCTACGACATCCTGCAAAAAGCTCGCAAGGACGGTCTGATGTCGATCGAGAAGGACGTCGAGACGCCGGCCGAGTCGCCGATCTTCCAAAAGTACGCAACCGTCGGCCAGGACCACCACGTGGTCGAGTTCACCACCGACTACCTGCGCATGATGGTCTCGGGCAACCTGAACGCGCACGAGATCGAAGCGCTGATGGACAGCGAGATCGACACGCACCACCAAGAGTCGCATGCGCCGGTGTCGGCGATCGCGCGGCTGGCCGGTGGCCTGCCCGCGTTCGGCATCGTCGCGGCCGTGCTCGGCGTGGTCAACACGATGGGCTCGGTCGGCCAGCCGCCCGCGGTGCTTGGCGCAATGATCGGCTCGGCGCTGGTCGGCACCTTCCTCGGCATCCTGCTGGCCTACGGCATCGTCGAGCCGCTCGGCGGCCTGCTCGAGCAGAAAGCCGACGACGGCTCGAAGGAGCTGCAGTGCATCAAGACCACGCTGCTTGCGAGCATGCAGGGCTACAACCCGACGACCGCGATCGAGTTCGGCCGCAAGGTGCTGTATTCGACGGAACGGCCGACGTTCACCGAACTCGAAGCCCACGTGAAGCAGAAATGACACGGCCCGACGACCGGATCGATTCGGATTCAGCAGAGTAGACGCCATGGCCACCGCTCCCGGCAGCAAGAAGCTGCAACCGATCATCATCAAGCGCGTCAAGAAAGCCGCGCACGCGCACCACGGCGGCGCCTGGAAGATCGCTTATGCCGACTTCGTCACGGCGATGATGGCGTTCTTCCTGCTGATGTGGCTGCTCGGCTCGACCGCCAAAGGCGACCTGCAGGGCATCGCTTCTTACTTTCATGCACCGATGAAGGTATCCATGGACGGCGGCACTGGCGCCGGCAACAGCTCCAGCGTGGTTCCTGGCGGCGGCACCGATCTGACGCGCAGCACCGGTCAGGTCAACCGAAGCGATTCGGAGGCGGGCGAGCGCAAGCTGAAAACCGACAAGGACAGCAAGCGCAGCGAAGCCGCGCGCCAGGACGCGCAGCGGATGGAGGCGTTGCGCCAGAAGATCGAAGCGCTGATCACGGGCAACCCGAGACTGAAGGATTACCGGTCCCAGATCCGGCTGTCGATCACCAACGACGGGCTCGAAATCCAGATCGTCGACGAACAGTCGCGCCCGATGTTCGACAGCGGCAGCGCGCTCGTGAAGCCGTACATGCGCGACATCCTGCACGAGATCGGCAACGCGCTGAACGGCATCGAGAACCGCGTCAGCCTCGCTGGGCACACCGATGCGGCGCCCTACGGCAACGGCGAGCGCGGCTACGGCAACTGGGAGTTGTCGGCGGACCGCGCAAACGCGTCGCGGCGCGAATTGGTGACGGCCGGCATGCCGGATGACAAGCTGGTGCGTGTGGTCGGACTGGCCGCGAGCGACCTGCTCGAGCGCGCGGTGCCACTGGCACCGATCAATCGCCGCATCAGCGTGACGGTGCTCACGCACGAAGCCGAATCGCGCCTGTTCGGCGGCGCCCGTCTGGAGGCACCCGACGCGGTGAAGGCGATCGTCGAGCAGATCGACAAGAAGCCCGTACCGGCCGTGGTGGCCAGAGAAGACGCGCCTGCTGCGGCGCCCGCCGAGGCCCTCAAGACCGCGGCCCGCCGCACCCAGACATCGCGGCGCTGAGCGCTCGGGCGCCCTGCCGATCCACCCATTCCTTCTCGATCTCCGACAACGACCCGCCATGGAATCCAGCAGCCAGGACCGCCAGCTTCCCGCGACCCAGCGCAAGCTCGACAACGCCCGCCGCGACGGTCAGGCGCCGCGTTCGCGCGACCTGTCGCACCTCGCGGTGGTGGGCACCGGCGCGATTGCGTTGCTGCTGCTCGCGCCGGCCGGGTTCGACCATCTCGGCTCCGCGTTGCAGCAGGCCATGGTGTTCGATGCACGCAGCATCGCCGCGCCGAACGACATGCTCGCGCGCATGGTCGGACTGGTCGGCAAAGGCTTGATCGCCTGCGTGCTGTTCGCCGCCATCGTGATCGCCGCCGTCGTCCTCAGCACGATCGCGGCCGGCGGCTGGATTGCGAGCCTGAAAACCATCACGCCGGACTTCAAGCGGCTCAATCCGCTGTCCGGCATCGGCAACCTGGTGAGCAAGCAGCAATTGTCCAACGTGGCAAAGCTGGTCTTCATGTCGGCGCTGCTGCTGGCGGTCGGCTGGAGCTTCGTCTCGAGTTCGATCGACGACGTGGCCCGGCTGGTGCTGCAGCCGTCGGCGTCCAGCGCCGCACTGCGCGCGCTGGGCGACTGGCTGGTGTCGGGCCTTGGCCTGATGCTGCTGGTGCTGTTCGTGGCCGCGGTGATCGATGTGCCGCTGCAGGGCTATTTCCACCGCGCCAAGCTGCGCATGTCGCATCAAGAGGTCAAGCAGGAGCACAAGGAGTCCGACGGCAATCCGCAGATGAAGGGCCGCCAGCGCAACGCGGCGCGCGAGATGTCGCAGAAGGTCAGCATCACCGCGGTGCCGAAGGCCGACTTCGTGCTGATGAACCCGACCCACTTCGCGGTCGCACTGCGCTACGACGACAAGACCATGGGTGCGCCGCAGGTGGTCTCCAAAGGCGCCGACCTGCTCGCGATGAAGATTCGCGAAATCGCGCAAAGTCATGGAATTCCTGTGGTGCAGTCGCCGATGCTGGCGCGTGCGCTCTACGCACACGCGGAGCTCGACCAGCCGATCCCGTCGACGCTGTATGCCGCCGTGGCCCAAGTGCTGGCCTATGTTTATCGGCTGAAGGCGGCGCTGCGTGGTGAAGGCTCGATGCCGGTCGGCGTGCCCGATCCGGTCGTGCCGCCCGAACTCGACCCGCTGAACGCCGCATTCCGGCCCGGCAGGAGCGTGGCCGCGTGAGCAACGATCTGATGACGACGGCCCGCCGCTGGTTTGGTAGCAACGGCGGTACCGTGCAGCGCGCCGCCGCACCGCTGCTGGTGGTGGCGATCCTCGCACTCATGGTGCTGCCGATCCCGCCCTGGCTGCTCGACGGATTCTTCACGCTCAACATCGCGGTCGCGCTGATGGTGATGATGGTCGCGGCCTACATGGTGCGGCCGCTCGACTTCTCGGCGTTTCCGTCGGTGCTGCTGCTGACCACGCTGATGCGGTTGTCGCTGAACGTCGCGTCAACGCGCGTGGTGCTGCTGGAAGGCCACACCGGCCCGGGCGCGGCCGGCGCCGTGATCGAGGCGTTCGGCCACTTCCTGATCGGCGGCAACTTCGCAGTCGGCCTGATCGTGTTCGCGATCCTGGTGGTGATCAACTTCGTGGTCGTCACCAAGGGCTCCGAGCGCATCGCCGAAGTGTCGGCGCGCTTCACGCTGGACGCGATGCCGGGCAAACAGATGGCGGTCGACGCCGATTTGAACGCCGGCCTGATCGACGAGAAGGAAGCGCGACGCCGGCGGCTTGAGGTGTCCGAGGAGGCGAACTTCTTCGGCTCGATGGACGGCGCGTCCAAGTTCGTGCGCGGCGACGCGATCGCGGGCATCCTGATCCTCGTGATCAGCGTGGTCGGTGGCTTTGCGATCGGCGTGCTGCAGCACGGCCTGGCGCCGGGCAAGGCGGCCGACACCTACGTGCTGCTGGCGGTCGGCGATGCGCTGGTCGCGCAGATTCCGGGGCTGCTGATCTCGGTCGCCGCCGCGATGGTGATCTCCCGCGTCGGCAAGGAAGAAGACGTCGGCAAGCAAATCGTGCAGCAGCTGCTGACCACGCCGCGTGTGCTCGCTCTGACGGCGGCGATCCTCGGATTGCTCGGGATCGTGCCGGGCATGCCGCATGTGGTGTTCCTCGGCATTGCATCGATCCTGGGCTGGAGCGCCTGGCACCTGTCGCGCCGGCCCGTGCCCGGCACCGCGCTGGCATCGCCACCGCCACCGGCCCCCGATGCGGAAGCGAGCTGGGACGACCTGCAGCCAGTCGACCTGCTCGGGCTCGAGCTCGGCTACCGTCTCATCGCGCTGGTCGACAAGAGCCGCCAGGGCGACCTGCTCACGCGCATCAAGGGCGTGCGCCGCAAGTTCGCGCAGGAAGTCGGCTTCCTGCCGCCCGCGGTGCACGTGCGCGACAACCTCGATCTGAAGCCGAGCGGCTACCGGATCACGCTGCGCGGCGTGATGATCGCCGAGGGCGAGGCGTTTCCGGGCATGTACCTCGCGATCAATCCGGGTGGCATCGGCACCCCGCTGATCGGCACGCCGACCACCGACCCCGCGTTCGGCCTGCCCGCGCACTGGATCGAGGAACGGCAGAAGGAAAGCGCGCAAATAGCCGGTTTCACGGTGGTTGATTCGGAGACCGTGATGGCCACCCATCTGTCACATTTGATGCAGGTGCAGGCGGCCCGATTGTTGAGCCGCAGCGAAACCCAACAACTGGTCGAACACGTGAGCCGTTTGTCGCCGAAGCTGATCGAGGAAGTGGTGCCCAAGCTGGTGCCGATCGCCACCTTCCAGAAAGTGCTGCAGTTGCTGCTCGAGGAGTCGGTGCACATCCGCGACATCCGCACCATCGTCGAGACGCTGGCCGAGCACGCCGCGAACGTGACCGACGCGCATGAGCTCGCACGCCGGGTCCGGGTCGCGTTGGCGCCGGCGATCGTGCAGCAGATCTACGGGCCGGTGCGCGAACTCGACGTGATCGCGATTGAGCCCGGCTTCGAACGCCTGCTGGTGCAGGCGCTCGGCAACGCGCAGGCGCCGGCGCTCGATCCCGGCGTCGCCGAAGTGTTCACGCGCACCGCGGCCGAAGTCGCGCTGAAGCAGGAAGAGCGCGGCGTGCCGGCCTGCCTGCTGGTGCCGGACCTGATTCGCAGCGGCGGTGGCCCGGTTGGTGCGCCGCACCGCGCCGCGCATGCAGGTGCTCGGGCACAGCGAAATTCCGGAAACCCACACCATTCGAATCGGTCCCCTGCTGCGTGGAGCATCGGCTTAGAACATGAATATCCAACGTTTTCCCGCCCCGACCGCACGCGAGGCACTGGCGCTTGCGCGTGCCGTATTCGGTGACTCCACACTGGTGCTGTCGAACCGGCAGACCGCCGACGGCGTCGAGATTTCGGCCGCCGCCGAAGACGATCTGCTGTCGGCCAGCCCACCCGCGCCGTCGCGCGTGGAGACGCCTTTGCTGAGGCGTGCCACGGCCGCGCCGACGCCAGCGCCCTTGCCCGCCGTTCGCGCGGCGGCCGCGGCATCGGTCGATGCACGGTCCACGCAGGATCAGGTGCGAGCCGACACCGAGCGGTTGGCAATGAGCACCTTGTCTTTTCAGGACTACGTGCGCGAACGCATGTTGCGCCGCCAGCAGGAAGAGTCGGCGCAGACCGCGCCGCGCACGCTGCAGCGACCCGCAGTCTCGGCGCGTGCCGACGACGGGCAGCCGGTCTCCGCCACAGCACCGGTCACGGCAAGCAATGTCCCCTTCCTGCAGCCGCCCACCGGGGTGGACTCTGCAACGCAGGCGGCGACACCCATGGCAACACCGCTTGCGGCGCCACCCGTGCACGCGCTCCTGCCTGCTGCTGAGGGACGCCCCACACGTTCGGTCGCCACCGCTGCGACAAGAACAGCTGCGGTGGCAGCGCCGGCTGTCATGACACCACCGGATGCACCGCAACGCACAGCCGCCTTGGCGGCGACTGCCCCGGGCGGCGCCGCCAGTGACGATCTGACTGCGCATCTGTTGAGAGAGCTGAGTGCGATGAAGCACCTGATGGAGGAGCGCTTCAACACGGTGGCATGGCTCGGGCAAGCCCGGCTCGATCCGGTGCAGTCGCAAATGATGCTGCGGCTGGTGCGGGCCGGTTATTCGGCCGCGCTGGCCCGTGCGGTGCTGTCGCAACTGCAGATCGGCGTCGATCTGGACGCCACGTTTCACGACGTCTTGGCCACGCTGGAGAGCATGCTCGCGGTGGACCCCGCCGCGCCGGCGTTGCTCGACGAGCGCGGCATCTTCGCGCTGGTCGGCGCCACCGGCGTCGGCAAGACCACGACCATCGCCAAACTCGCCCTGCAATGCGCGCGCGCGCATGGCGCAGCCAGTGTCGGGCTGGTCACGCTCGATGCACAGCGCGCCGGCGCGCACGAACAATTGCGTGCGTTCGGCCGCGGCGTCGGCATCGTCGCGCATCTTGCGCATGACCGCGATGCGCTGCAGGAAATGCTGGGCTTGCTGAGTGGCAAGCAACTCGTGCTGATCGACACACCGGGCATCTCGCCGCGGGATCCGCGCCGGCACGAGCTGCACGAACTGCTGGATCTGCCGGCCGTTCAGCGCGTGCTGGTGCTGAATGCCGGTGCGCACGGCGACACGCTGGACGAGATGGCGCGCACCTTCAAGGGCGGGCTGCAGTTGCAGGCGATCTTGTCGAAGCTCGACGAGGCGGCCAAACTCGGGCCTGCGCTGGACACGTTGATGCGACACCGCTTCACGCTGCGCGGCGTGACCGATGGCCAGCGCGTGCCGGAGGACTGGCACGCGCCGGACGCCACCGAACTGGTGCGCAGCTCGATGCAGGGCGACCGGTTGCTGCCGTTCGATCCGGCAAGTGTTGATCTCGACTACTATTTTTCACCGGCCGCCTGCGCCGCCTGATGTGCACGCGCTGGACCACTCGACCATGACGGCAGCTTCGACGCCTGTTTCGGTCTACACCGCCAGCGGCGGGCTGGACCGCAATGCGCTGATCCGCAAACATGTGCCGCTGGTGCAGCGGCTCGCACACCACATGATCGCCAAGCTGCCGCCGAACGTGCAGCTCGACGATCTGGTGCAGGTCGGCATGATCGGGCTGGCCGATGCGCTGTCGCGCTACGAACCGAGCCAGGGAGTGCAATTCGAGACGTTCGCGACACAACGCATCCGCGGCGCCATGCTGGACGAATTGCGCGAGGGCGACTGGATGTCGCGCGGCTCGCGCAAGAGCCAGAAGCAGATCGAGCAGGCGGTGCATCGGCTCGAACATCGACTCGGCCGCGCACCGGTCGAGTCGGAGATCGCCGCCGAGCTGTCAATGACGCTGGCAGACTATCAGGCGCTGCTCGGGCGCGTGCGCGGCACACAGCTGGTCTATCTGGAAGACATCGGCGGCGCAAGCGACGACGACGAAGGCTTCCTGGACCGGCACGCCGGCGATGCGCAAGGCGACCCGATGAGCATCCTGAAGGACCAACGGCTGCGCAAGTCACTGGTTGCCGCGATCGAGATGCTGCCCGAGCGCGAAAAGCAGATCATGGGCATGTACTACGAGCACGACATGAACCTGAAGGAAATCGCTGCCGTGCTGGGCATCACCGAATCGCGCGTGTGCCAGATGCACAGCCAGTCGATTGCGCGGCTGCGCGTGAAGATGCGCAATCACTGAGTCGGGCCGCCAATCACTGGCAGCCGGCGGCACAGCGCTTCAGCTTCGGCTGAACGTGCCGCGCTCGCCCGGGATGCGGTAAGTCACTTCGCCATGCGGCCGCAAGATGGAGTCCAGCGTGCGGTCCACCACCACACTGCGGCGCGCCAGGCTATTGCGTTGATCGAGCAACCGCTGCGCGAGCGCATCGAGGCGCTTGCGCAAGGCCTGGCCCGATGCGGCTTCCGATCCGGATGGGGGCGAGCCGATCAACGTCATCAAATCTGCGAGCGCGAAGCTGCCGTCCCGCAGTTCGGCACACGCACGCTCCAGCCCGGCCGGCTCTGCCGCCAGCAACTGGGCATCCACCGAGCCGAGCCGACGCTCCAGTTCCTGCAACAGCGATTGCGCCTGGTGCGCGTCGATCGGTCTCGGCATAAGCAACGCGCAGTGAAGTTAGTTGCGGTCCAGCAGCTCTTGCGCGTTGGACAGCAGTTTGTCGGCGATCCGCTCTGCGCTCACGCCGAACGTGCCGTTTGCGATGGCGGCACGCACGGCTGCTACCTTCACCGGGTCGATGCCTGAGCCCTCGGAGACCGCGCCGAGCGCACGGAACGCCGATGACGTTTTGAACGCAACACCCGCGCCGCGTGCGGTCGCCGGCTTGTCGGGGCCGCCGGTCACGCCAGATTGCGATGACGCCGTGCCGCGGTCGAGCTTGCCGCCGCCGACCGGGCTGATGGGCAACGCCATGTCAGGGGATGAATTGATTTTCATTGGAAGAACTCCTGTGCTTCAACCAAAGGAAGCATCGTCCCCGTAACTTCGGCACCCCATGAAAAAACTTTAGTCATTTGCGCAAACAAAGTCGCAACCAGCTGTTTCGGCGGCGGCTGTTTCGGTCAGAGGCCGAGCAGGACGGTGCGCGCATCCTGCACGACGCCCGTGGTCATCCGACCGTTTTCCATGCGCAGGCGCACCGGCTGCCCGACCACGCCCGGCGTCAACGCCTGTGCGTCGGAGGTGATGGTGAAGCCCGGGCCGGTCGCGATCACGCGCACCTGCGTGCCGGCGGAAAACGCCTGCGCGGGTTTGAGCATCGACTGCCGCAGCGGTTGGCCGCCGAGCAACCCGCGCGTTGCCGTCTGGCCGACCCACTGCGCGGGGTCAAGCACCACCGGCGATGCCTCGGCTGCCCAGTCGACTTCGTCCTGCAGCGCGTCGGAGGCCTTCAGTTCGGCGCCGGGCAGCACGTTGTCGCGCAGCACCCAGGCCGGGCCGAACGCTTTCACGGTCACCGGGAGAAACACGTTCCAGCGCGCGCCGCCGTCGGTGCAGCGCAGGCCGAGCCGGGTGCGCCCCCAGAGCCGGCTGCCGACCGGCACATAAGGTTCCACCTGCGCGCAGGGCGCCAGGCGCAATCGGGAGTCGAGCGTGCCGAGGCTCACTTCCATGCGCAGCGGGGTCGCACTCAGCGACTGTGCCTTTGCCACCGCTTCGTCCAGCCATTGCCGGGTCGCCTGCACGAACCCGGGTTCGGCTTCCATGCCATCGGCGGCAACCGGTTGCTGCGCCCGCACGGTCGCTGCCAGCAGCATGGCGACGGTCAGCAGCAGGCGCGCGAACGGTTTGCGGGACATGGCGAACGACTCCTCGTGGGGCAATGGTGCGGCCAGACCCTGGATGGAGCGAGCCGCATCGAACTGTAGGGGTCGAAGGTGGGGCCGAAACCCCGAACAGCGCGAACTTCGTGCTGCTTATCGAACCTTCGCGCCGTTGGCATCGACCCACAATTTCCGCACCGAAGCGCCGACCGCGCTCCACCATGACCCATCCATCGAACGCAACCGCCCGAAGCCGCCCATGCTGGACAAACTGACGAGCTCGCTGGACTTTCAAAGCCGTGCGCTGGTGCTGCGCGCGGAACGCCAGCAGCTGCTGGCCAGCAACATCGCGAACGCGGACACGCCCGGCTATGTGGGGCGCGACTTCAGCTTCGCCGACGCAATGGGCGCGGCTGGTGACGCCGCCTCCGGCCGCATCGGTCTGAAACAGCCGGCGGGTGCTCGTGCCGATGCACGCCATATCGCGCTCGCATCGACCACCGCGGGCAATGGGGTTGGCGATGGCGGCGGCTACACGGTGCAGACACAACCCACGCTCGACGGCAACAGCGTCGATCTGGACCGCGAGCGCGCCGCGTTCGCCGACAACGCGGTGCGCTACGAGGCGACGCTGCGCTTCATCAACGGCCACGGCAAGACCTTGCTGTCGGCGATTCAGGGGCAGTGAGCGATGTCGATGTTTTCGATCTTCGGTATTTCCGGCAGTGCGGTCAGCGCGCAGTCGCAGCGGCTCAATGTGGTGGCCAGCAACCTGGCCAACGCCGATGCGGTGGCCGGCCCCGACGGGCAGCCGTACAAGGCACGCCAGATCGTGTTCCAGACGCACCTGATGGCACAGGACGGTGGCAGCGAGGCCGGTGCCGGCGTGCGCGTGGAGTCGATCACCGAGAACCCGGCCGAGGGCCGCAAGGTGCACGAGCCGGCCAATCCGATGGCCGACGCGGAAGGCTACGTGATGCATTCGAACGTGAACGCGGTCGAGGAGATGGTCAACATGATCTCGGCCTCGCGCTCCTACCAGAACAACGTGGAAGTCATGAACACCGCGAAGAACCTGCTGCTGAAGACGCTGCAGCTCGGCCAGTGAACCGCATAGCAAAGGACATCGAATCATGACCTCCACCCTTGCCACAGCCGGCCTGAGCAGCGGCATCAGTCAAGTCACCGCGAAGTCCGGCGCGGACGCGTCGTTGGCAACGAAGGACGCGAACGGCTCGCAGGACCGGTTCCTGAAGCTGCTGGTCGCGCAGCTCAGCAACCAGGACCCGATGAATCCGATGGACAACGCTCAGATGACCTCGCAGATCGCGCAGATCAACACGGTGACGGGCATCCAGCAGCTCAACGAGACGATGAAGGCGATGGCCACGCAGATGGGGTCGCTGCAGATGCTGCAGGCCGGCGGCCTGGTCGGCCACGGCGTGCTGGTCGAAGGCAACCAGCTCGTCGTCGACGACAAGACGCACAGCGCAGTCGGCGCGATCGAACTCGCCAGCGCCGCGTCCAGCGTGAAGATCCAGGTGACCAGCGCCGACGGCAAGGTGGTCGATACCGTCTCGCTCGGCGCGAAAGGCGCGGGCCAGCACGCGTTCACGCTGGACGGCAAGAACTGGCCGGACGACGCAGGACCGCTGCACTTCACGGTGCTCGCCAGCAACGGCGCCGAGCCGGTCGCGAGCACGGCGCTAATGCGCGACACCGTGACGTCGGTCGGCAATGGCACGGGCGGCCTGACGCTGGGTCTGCTGGGCACCGGCAGCACGCCGTACGGCAGTGTGCGCGCGGTGCTTTGAGTCTCTGGGCCGCGGCCTTCCCGCTTTCTTTCGATTTCCAATTCTTTCTGCTTTTTCGTTGAACCCCCAGGAGTACTTTCCATGAGCTTCCAGCAAGGCCTCTCGGGCCTCAACGCGGCCAGCCGCAGCCTCGACGTGATCGGGCACAACATCGCGAACGCCAACACCACCGGCATGAAGGCGTCGCGCGCCGAATTCGCGCAGATCTATGCGAGTTCGGCCGGCGGCATGGGTGGCAGCAACCTGGGACTCGGCGTGCAGGTTGACACCGTGTCGCAGCAGTTCAGCCAGGGCGCACTGACCGCGACCGGCAATAGCCTGGACGTGGCGATCAACGGTGGCGGCTTCTTCCAGATCAAGAACAGCGACGGCACCACCGCGTTCACGCGGGCCGGCAATTTCAAGCTCGACGCGGACGGAAACCTGGTCACCAATTCGGGTGCGCAAGTGATTGGCTATCCGGCCGATGCGAACGGCGTGCGGGAAGCCGGCGATGCCAAACCGCTGCGGCTGCCCACCGGCTCGCCGCTGCCTGCCAAGATGTCGACCAAGGTCGCGGCCGAGATCACGCTCGACGCGCGCGCCGTGGTGGCCGATACCGCCACACCACCGACGCCGCTGTCGACCTTCGCCACATCGTTCACCGGCTTCGACGCGCAGGGCCTGGAAGTCCCGGTGTCGCTCAGCTTCAAGAAGACCGCGAACAACACGTGGGAGGTCTACACCAGCGTGAACGGCAGCGACCCCACCACTTCGACCCCGTTCACACTGAAGTTCAACGTCGACGGCAGCCTCGACAAAGCCGGCTCGCCGGTGCCCAAACTCACGCTGACATCACCCAACGACCCGGCCGTGACGTTCGACGTGGACCTCGACCTGAGCCGCATGACGCAGGTGAACTCGCGCTTCACGGTGTCGGATCTGACCCAGGACGGCTACACGGCCGGCCAGTTGACCGGCCTGCGGATCGAGAAAGACGGCGTCATCAGCGCCAGTTATTCGAACGGCAAGATCCAGTCGGCCGGCCAGTTCGCGCTGGCCAACTTCCGCAATATGCAAGGCCTGGCGCCGACCAGCACCGGCGACTGGGCCGAAACCAGCGCATCCGGCCAACCGGTGCGTGGCACGCCCGGCACCGGCACGTTCGGGCAACTGCGCGCCGGCACGCTGGAAGAGTCGAACGTCGACCTGACCGCCGAGCTCGTGAACATGATGACAACCCAGCGCGCCTACCAGGCCAACGCGCAGACCATCAAGACGCAGGACCAGGTGATGTCCACGTTGGTCAACCTGCGCTGATCGCGCGACGTCGCTTCACCGACCGTTCGACCGAAGGCCCCGCGCGATGGACCACCTGATCTACACCGCCCTGAGCGGCGCCAGTGCCGCCGCGCAGCGCCAGACCGTGCTTGCGAACAACCTCGCGAACGCATCGACGCAGGGCTTCCGCTCCGAACTTTCGGCGTTTCGCGCGGTGCCGCTGCAGGGCGACGGGGCGACCACGCGCGTGTTCGCGATGGAAGCCACTTCCGGCCACGACGGCAAGCCCGGCGCGATTGAGCGCACCGGCCGCGAGCTCGACATGGTCGCGCGCGGTGCGAGCTGGTTCGCGGTGCAGGGACTGGACGGCACCGAGGCCTACACCCGCGCCGGCGCGTTCCAGGTGTCTTCGCAGGGCACGCTGGTGACGAGTGCCGGACTGGTGGTGTTGTCCGACGGCGGCGCGCCGATCGACGTGCCGCCCGGTGCCGAACTCACGATCGGCGCCGATGGCACCTTGAGCGCGAAGACCGGCAACGCGCCGTCGGCCAACGTCGGCCGCATCAAGCTCGCGACGCCGGGCGTGGACGATCCGCTGCGCCGCGGCGCCGACGGCCTGTTTCGCACCGCGTCGCAGGACGCGTTGCCGTCCGACCCGGCTGCTCGTCTCGAGACCGGTGCGCTCGAAGGCTCGAACGTGAACCCGGTCGAGACCATGGTCGGGATGATCGCCGCCGCACGCCAGTTCGAAGCGCAGATGCGCCTCTTGCAGACCGCGGAGACCGCGGACAAGTCGGCCGCGCAACTTCTCACGATGCAGGGCTGATGTGCACACCGCGCCACCCGACTTCCTTGACGAACCCATTCAAACTGCAGGCCCCCAATGATCAATTCGCTCTGGATCTCCAAGACCGGCATGGAAGCGCAGCAGACGCAGCTCGACGTCATCTCGCACAACCTCGCCAACGTATCCACCACCGGCTTCAAACGCGGCACCGCGGTGTTCGAAGACCTGATGTATCAGAACCTGCGCCAAGTCGGCGCCAACAGCAGCGAGCAGGCGCAGCTGCCGACCGGCCTGCAGATCGGCCTCGGCGTGCGCACGGTCGCCACCAGCCGCTCATTCACACAGGGCAGCATGCAGCAGAGCAACAACCAGCTCGATCTCGCGATCAAGGGCAACGGCTTCTTTCAGGTGACCATGCCCGACGGCACCACCGGCTACACGCGCGACGGCTCGTTCCAGGTCGATGCGCAGGGCCGGCTCGTGACCGCCAGCGGGCTGCCGGTGGCCAACGGCATCACGGTGCCGCCGAATGCGACCAACATCAGCGTGTCGAGCAGCGGCGCGGTGTCGGCCACGGTGGCCGGCAACCCCGCGCCGCAGCAGATCGGCACCTTGGCGCTGGCCAACTTCGTGAATCCGGCCGGCCTGGAGCCGCGCGGCGAGAACCTCTATGGAGAGACCGCTGCTTCGGGCCAGCCGAACGGCGGCACCGCGGGCAGCAACGGACTCGGCTCGGTGATGCAGGGTTTCCTGGAAACCTCGAACGTGAACGTGGTGCAGGAACTGGTCTCGATGATCCAGACGCAGCGCGCCTATGAGATGAACTCGAAAGCGATCCAGACCAGCGACCAGATGCTGCAGAAGCTCGCGCAGATCTAGCGCTCCCCCAGCCTTCGCTCCCTTCGGTCGGCTCTCGGCTACCCCCTAGCCGGGGGCGGCGCCTGCTGGATTGGGTGGTGCAGGCGGTGTGGGCGGCGCAGGTGGTGCGGGCATTGGGGAGCATTGAGGGTGTTTGGGGCTTGATTGGCAGACTTGTCTGGGAAGAACTTCATGAACTTGATCATTCGACTGTTGTCGGCGGGACTGCTTGTCGTGCTGGCGGCCGGCTGCAGCACGCTGACGCCGCCACCGCCGGTGGACATGCCGGAGACGGCGCCGCCGGCGATCGCGGCGCAGCCGTTTGCGCAGGCGCGGCCGGTCAACGGCAGCCTGTTCAGCGCGGTCAGCTATCGGCCGCTGTTCGAGGACCGAAGGGCCCGGTTGGTCGGCGACCACGTGACGATCGTGATCGTCGAGAACATCACCGCGAGCCAGAAGTCGACCTCGTCGATCGACAAGAAAAGCGGGCTCGCCGCGAGCATCGGCGCGCTGCCGTTTCTCTCACCGAACTCGTTCAAGCGCGCGGGCGTGAACGCCGATTCGGCACAGAACTTCGCGGGCAAGGGCGGCACCGAGAGCGCGAACGCGTTCTACGGCTCCATCACCGCAACCGTGGTGCAGGTGCTGCCGAATGGCCATCTGGTGGTGACCGGGGAAAAGCAGATCGGCGTGAACCAGAACGTCGACGTGCTGCGCTTTTCGGGCTCGATCGATCCGCGCGCGATCCAGGCCGGCAGCACGGTGAGCTCGACCCAGGTCGCGAACGTGCGCATCGAGTCGCGCGGCCGCGGCGCGCAGAGCGACGCGCAGGCGATGCCTTGGCTCGCGCGCGTGTTCATGAATGTTTTGCCGTTCTAGCGCTTGTTCTGTATGAATACCTTGCTACGAAATTTGATAATAGCGGTGGCGGCGGGCGGGGCCCTGCTGGCGCCCGCGCACGCGATCCGGATCAAGGAGATCGCGGCCGTGCAGGGCGTGCGCAGCAACCAGTTGACCGGCTACGGCCTGATCGTCGGGCTCGACGGCAGCGGCGACCAGACCACGCAGATGCCCTACACGACGCAGAGCGTCGCCAACTACCTGCAGCAGCTCGGCATCACGTTGCCGGACAACCGTGCGTCGCAGTTGCAGCTGAAGAACGTCGCGGCGGTGATCGTGACCGCGCAGTTGCCCGCGTTCGCGCAGCCCGGGCAGATGGTGGACGTGAACGTCTCGTCGATGGGCAATGCGAAGTCGCTCAAGGGCGGCACGCTGGTGGCGACGCCGCTGCGCGGTGCCGACGGCGAGATCTACGCGCTGGCGCAAGGCAACGTGGTGATCGCGGGCGCCGGCGCATCGGCGGCCGGCAGCAAGGTGCAGATCAATCACTTGAGCGCGGGCCGGGTGCCGAACGGCGCGCAGGTCGAGCGCGGCGTGCCGTCGCCGCTGCTCGAAGGCGACACCATCAACCTCGGACTGAACGCGGCCGACTTCCAGACCGCACGCCGCGTCGCGCAGGTGATCGACCGCAAGCTCGGGCCCGGCACCGCGCGCGCGCTCGACGGCCGCACGGTGCAGGTGCTCGCGCCGACCGACCCGAACGCGCGCGTCAACTTCATCGCCGAACTCGAAGAGCTGACGCTCGAGCAATCCGCGCCGGCCGCCAAGGTCGTGATCAACGCGCGCACCGGCTCGGTGGTGCTGAACCAGGCGGTCACGCTCGGGCCCTGCGCGATCGCGCACGGCAACCTGTCGGTCACGATCAACTCGACGCCGCTGGTCAGCCAGCCGGCGCCGTTCTCCGGCGGCCAGACGGTGGTGAGCGAGCAGGCCAGCATCCAGATCAAGCAGGAGCCGGGCGTGCTGATCCAGGTGCCGGCGGCGCCGCAACTCGCCGACGTGGTGCGCGCGCTCAATGCGCTGGGTGCGAGCCCGCAGGACCTGCTCGCGATCCTGCAGGCGATCAAGGCTTCCGGCGCGCTGAATGCCGAACTGGAAGTGATCTGAGCATGGCCATGCGCAATGCCGAACACCTTGCAGGCCAGCGGCAGCCGCGGGCTGGCCGCCGATGCGCGCTCGCTCGACACGCTCAAGTTCGCTGCCGGCGGCAACGATCCGAAGGCGGTCAAGGAAGCGGCCAAGCAGTTCGAGTCGCTGTTCATGCGCGAGCTGATCAAGAGCATGCGCGAAGCGACCATGAAGTCCGGGCTGATGGACAGCGACGGCGAGAAGCTCGGCAGCGACCTGCTCGATCAGCAATTCGCGGTGCAGCTTGCGGGCATGCCGGGCGGCCTGACCGATGCGATCACGCGTCAGCTCACGCAGCAAATGACCGGTGCGGCGCGCGGCGGCATTGGCACGGCGCCCGTGGCGGTGACGCCGCCCACGGTCTCATGGGCCAAGACGGCTGCGGCCGTCGTCAACCCGAGCGCGAGCCAGAGCGGCTTTGTCGCCCAGCACAACGACGCGGCCGAGCGCGTGGCGCAGGCCACCGGCATTCCGGCCGGCTTCATGCTCGGCCAGGCCGGCCATGAGACCGGCTGGGGCAAGCAGCGAAATCCGGCACGCCGACGGCAGCAACGCGTTCAACCTGTTCGGCATCAAGGCCAATGCCGGCTGGACCGGCAAGGTGGCCGAGATCACCACCACCGAGTACGTCGGCGGCGAGCCGCGCAAGGTGGTCGCGAAATTCCGCGCCTACGACTCGTACGAAGAATCGTTCCGCGACTACGCGCGGCTGATCGAAAACAGCCCGCGCTACGCCCAGGCGCGCGCCAGCACGGCGTCGGCCGCCGGCTACGCGAGCGAACTGCAGCGCGCCGGCTACGCGACCGACCCGGCCTATGCGGCCAAGCTGAGCCGCGCGATCCACACCGCGCTGCAGCTGCAGCGCTCGCAGTCCACATGAGCCGTCGTCCCGTCCCCCACGGTCCCACGCCCAGGAGGCGACATGAACTCCCTGCTGAACATCGGCACCCGCGCGCTGCTGGCCAACCAGGTCGCGCTCGGCACCACCGGCCACAACATCGCGAACGCCAACACGGCCGGCTATTCGCGCCAGACCGCGGTGTTGAGCCAGGTGCCGGGCCAGTACACCGGCAACGGCTACATCGGCAACGGCGTCGAGGTCGCCGACATCGAGCGCGCGCACAGCGACTTCCTCACGCAGCAGGCCGCGCTCGCGCAGTCGGTGCAGGCGATGGACCGCACGCGCGCCGACCGGCTGAACGCGCTGCAGGACATCTTCCAGGGCGGCGCGAGCGGGCTCGGTGCGGCCGTCAGCGACACGCTGAACGCGTTCTCCGACGTGGCCAGCGTGCCGACCGATCTGACCGCGCGCAACCTCGTGCTGACCCGCACCGACGAACTCGCCACCCGCTTTCAGGACGCGCAGCCAGCGGCTGGCGGACCTGCGCAGCGGCGTCGGCACGCAACTCGGGGACTCGCTCCGCAGCGTGAATGCGCTGGCCGAACGGATCGGTTCGCTCAACGAACAGGTGGCCCGCACCCAGGGCCTGGGCCACAGCCCGAACGACCTGCTGGACCAGCGCGATCAGGCGCTGAGCGAATTGAACCAGCAGGTGCAGGCCAGCACGATCGCCGCGAACGACGGCACGCTCAGCGTGTTCATCGGCAATCAGGCGCTGGTGCTGGGCACCTCGGCAGCGAAGGTGTCATTGATGAACGATGCGGACGGCAGCGCCCGGCTGTCGGTCGCGCGCGGCCCGCTGGTCACCACGATCGATCCGGCCACGCTCGGCGGCGGCTCGGTGGCCGGCCTGCTGCGATTCCAGAACACCGACCTCACGGAAGCGAACGATCAGCTCGGGCGCATGGCGCTGGCGATCGGCACCGAACTGAACGCACAGCACCGGCTCGGCGTCGACCTGAACGGCGCGAGCGGTCGTGACCTGTTCAAGCCGGTCGCGATCGCCGACGCCGCCCCACAGCCGGGCAACGGCGGCAACGCGGTGCTGCGCACCACGATCAGCGATGCGACCGCGTTGGTTGCCTCGTCCTATCGCATCGCATTCGATGCGAGCGGCGGCGTTCGACGTGAAGCGGCTGTCCGACGGGAAGACGAGCCACTTCAACAGCGGGTTGCCGATCCGGCTCGATGGCCTGCAGTTCGAGCTGGGCAGCGGTTCGGCCGCCGGCGGTGACGGCTTCATCGTGCGGCCGTATGCAGACGCCGCCGGCGCGATGCAGTCGGCGCTGACGTCGCCGCGCGAACTGGCGGTGGCCAGCCCGGTGCAGGCGCGCAGCGGCAGCGGCAACGGCGGCACCCTGGCGGTCGGCGGGCTCGCCGCGACCCGGGCCGACGCCAACCTGACCGCGCCCGTCACGCTGACCTTCACCGGCACGGGCACCTTCGACGTGAGCGGCAGCGGCACCGGTGACCCGGTCGGCGTGCCGTACACGGCGGGGCAGCCGATCGAATTCAACGGCTGGTCGCTGAACCTGCGCGGCGTGCCCAAGCCTGGCGACAGCATCACGATCGAAGCGACCACGCCGGCGTTCAGCCGCCTGAACGCGGGCAACGCCGGCGCGCTGCTCGCGTTGCGCGACAAGCCCATGTTCGACGGCGCGCCGATGGCGGACGGCTACGCGACGTTGATGGGAAACATCGGCGTGCGCACGCAAAGCGCGCAATACGCGGCCGACGTGTCGACCTCGATCGCGGCCGGTCTGGAAACCGAGCGCAGCAGCGCCGCGGGCGTGAACCTCGACGAGGAAGCCGCGCGCCTGCTGCAGTACCAGCAGGCCTATCAGGCGTCGGCCAAGATGATCCAGGTTGCGCAGAACGTGTTCGATTCGTTGTTGCGCGAGATGAATTGAACGCCCCCAGGCTTCGCTCCCTTCGGTCGGCTCTCGCCTTCCCCCCTCGCCGGGGGCGGCGCCTGCGGACCGGCAAAGCCGGCTCCGCGGCCCCCGCTGGATGTTTCCGTGCCGGCTTTCGAGGGTGGGCGTGTAAAGCGTTGGCGCGACTTGACTTGAATTGATAGAGGAAGCATCACCATGTCCATTGACAACACCCGGCTGTCCAGCGCGGACCGCTATGCGGGCGCGCTGCGCCAGCTCACCGCACGGCAGGGCCAGTTGTCCAGCCTGCAGGAGCAGCTGAGCGCTTCCAAACGCGTGCTGCGCCCGAGCGACGACCCGACGGCCGCGGCGCAGGCCGAGCGCGCGAACACCCGGCTGTCGCGGCTCACCACCGACCAGCGCGTACTGGAAGTGCAACGCAATGCGGTCGACACGGCCGAAGCGGCATTGGGCCATGCGAGCGGCGCGATGCAGGACTTCCGCACTTTGGTGGTCCAGGCCGGCAACGCCTCGCTGAGCGCCAGCGACCGGGCCAGCATCGCGCAGCAACTCACCGGCCTGCGTGCGCAGTTGCTCGATCTCGCCAACAGCGACGACAGCAACGGCCTGCCATTGTTCGCCGGTCTGGGCAGCAGCGCCCGACCGTTTACCGATTCGGGCGGCGGGGTGGCGTTCGATGGTCTGGCCGGACAGGCGGCGGCCAGCGCGCAGGCGGTGCCCGCCACCTTCGACGGTCACGCCACTTGGATGGACGTGCCGAGCGGCAACGGCGTGTTCTCGATCGGCCAGTCACCGGCCGACAGCGGCGTCTACAGCGATGCGGGCCAAGTCGTCGATCCGTCGGCGCTGACCGGTCGTGGCTACCGGGTCCAGTTCAGCAGCACCGTCGGCAGCGCGCCGCAATACGATGTGGTCGACGACGGCGGCGCCGTCGTGCAGTCGGGGCAGCCCTACCGGGCCGGCCAGGCGATCGTGTTCGACGGCCTGTCGCTCACCCCCGGCGGCACGCCGGCCGACGGCGATGCGCTGGTCATCGAGCCGAGCCGACGCATCGGCGTGTTCGGCGTACTCGACCAGGCAATTGCTGCCGTGCGCGATGCACCGAGCGGCGCCGCAGTGAGCCACGGCGTCGCACAGGCGCTGACACAGATCGACGCGGGCATGAATCGGCTGTTCGCCGCGCGCGGCATCGCAGGGGAACTGCTGAACCGCATCGACAACATCGCCGACCGGCAAGGCACGCGCAGCGTGCAGTTGCAGGCCGATCGTTCGCGCGCGGAGGACCTGGATCTGGTGAAAGCGATTTCGGAATTTCAGAACACCCAGACCGCGTATTCGGCCGCGCTCGGGTCGTACGCGCAGATTCAGAAGCTGTCGCTGTTCAACTTCATCAACTAATTTCCTTTTCGGGGTTCGACGCAGATGGCGCAATCCGTGCTTGGCCGGCTCACGCTCGGTTATCGGCCGCTTTGGAACAAGACGCGCCGCCTGGCCGGCATCGAACTGTTCGTGCACGAGGACGAGCGCGGCTGCGACGGCGCCCACCTGCTGCGCACGCTCGGCGAGTCGTGCACGGCAGAGTCGGTGCCGCTGGTGCTGCGCATCGATTCGCGCGCACTGCTGGCCAGCGTGCTCGATGCGGCCGACGGCGGCGCACCGTCGATCGAGATTCCGCAATCCCTGCTGGCCGACTCCGCGCTGCGCAGCCGCGCCAAGGCCGCGCGCACCCGCGGCGCGCGCCTGATCGCCAGCGGCGAAGTGCGCCAGGCACCGGACGCCGAAGCCGCCACCTGGTTCGAGCGGCGCGGCCTGCTGCTGTCGGCCGACGACGCGGTCGATGCGCTGACCGCCGCCGCCCGCATGCGCCAGACGGTGGCCGCCGGCTTTCTGGCAACCCGCACCAGCGACAGCCCGGTCCAGTCCGGTGCGCTGGTCGACGGCGTGGCCAGCCGCGCGCTGGCCGAGCATGTGCTGGATGGCCAGGGCGCCTGGGCGGTATCGGGCTGGCCGGTCGAGGACGTGCTGCAGCGCTACCGGGGCCGGCCGATGCCGGTGTCGAACCAGTCGATCCTGCGCGTGATGCACGCGCTCGACGCGGAGCTGTCGCTCGACCGGATCGAGCAATTGGTCGGCAAGGAGCCGACGCTCGCCTACCGGCTGCTGCTCTACGCGAACTCGGCCGGGCTGGGGCTGGCCAGTGGCATCGCTTCGCTGCGGCACACCTTCATGATGCTCGGCTTCAACAAGCTCAAGAGCTGGCTGGTCGAGCAGCTGCCGAACGCCACCGAAGACCCGAACCTGCAACCGGTGAATGTCATGATGGTGTTGCGCGGCGGCCTGATGGAACAACTGATGGACGCCGGCGTGGACGACGACCTGCGCCGTGAGATCTTCCTATGCGGACTGTTCGCGCAGCTCGACCTGGTGCTTGACGAGCCACTGCGCATCGGCCTGGCGCGGATTCCGGTGTCCGAGCGGATCGTCTCGGCGATCGTCGCACGCGACGGGCCCTATGCACCGGCGCTCGAGATTGCTTTGGCGCTGGAAAATCCAGACCCCGCGCCCCTGCGCGCGCTGCGCCTCGACCATGAAATGGATGCGGAAAGCGTGAATCGCGCGTTGCTGCGCACGCTGGCAGCGCAGCCGGCCTGACGCAACGCCGATGCCGGCGGCGCGGCCGAATCGCCGGCATCGATCTGCACCGGTCCGGTTGGCGTCGGAGCCGTGAGATAAATCACGCGGCGCCAACCGAACGGATTCAAGTGCGGCTGGACACGGTCGATATCGCAGGAGAGCAAACAACTCTTTTTTCCTTTCCCCAAGAGCGACCCATGCCCGATTCACAGCTTGCCATGCCCGAACCATTGGACTTTGATGCCGGAGGCGGCACTTATGGCAGCAACAGCAACTGCAGCGAAGAAGACCTCTGCACCCGCCCCCACGCGATCGTGCGTCAGGCGATCGTGGACGCCAAGCGATCGGTGGTCGGCTACGAGTTGTTCGAAGTTCCGGCGGCCGCGAACCATACCGATGCGGTGCTGTTCGACGCGATCTCGAACGCATCCGGGGAGGGGCCGGCCGGCCGGCGCCTGGTGCTGGTGCGCTGCACGTTCGCGCACATTCAAGGCGAATACCTGGAGCTTCTGAATCCCGACAAGGTCGTGCTCGAGATTCCAATCGAGCCGGCGGCGCTGGACGCCAGACAGATCGCAGAGCAACGCGCGCTGCTGGTGCATGCGCGCAAGAAAGGTTTCAAGCTCGCATTCGACCACTCGGTGCTGTGCGCCGAGCTGGACTCCTGGTTGCCGCTGGCTTACATGATCCAGCTCGACTTGAGCACGCTGACGCTGCCGCAGGCCGAGCGGATCGCGCGCCACGTGCAGTGCCGCTCGAAAGCCAGCGTGGTTGCCCGCAACATCGAAACCGATGCGCAGTACGAACAACTCAGGCGCGCCGGCGTCAAGCTGTTTCAAGGCCAGTGGTATGCGAAGCCGGCACCGGTCGATCCGACCCGGACGAAAGCGAACCACTCGACCGTGCTGCATCTGTTGAGTCTGGTGCGCCGCGAAGCGGAAGTCGGCGAGATCGAGGAGGTGCTCAAGCGCGACCCGACGCTGTCGTTCAATCTGCTGCGTTTCATCAATTCGTGCGGGTTCGGGCTCAATACGGAGGTCACCTCGTTTCGGCATGCGGTGATGATCCTGGGCATGAACAAGCTGTTTCGATGGGCCACGTTGCTGATGACGGCGTCGCCGGCGGCCGGCGTGGCGCCCGCTGCCGGCAACCTCGCGGTGGTGCGCGGCCGCTTGATGGAACTGCTGGTGATCGAAATGGCGCCCGCCGAAAGCTGCGAGGACGCATTCATCGTCGGCGTTTTCTCGATGCTGGACACGCTGGTCGGCGTGCCGATGGCCGAAGCGCTCGAGTCGCTCAATCTGTCGGCATCGGTCAACGATGCGCTGCTGCACGACCGCGGCGAGTTCGCGCCGTTCCTGCGCTTGGTCAAGTGTTGCGAATCGAACGACGAGGTGCCTTTCAACCAGGCGGCCGAAGCGCTGCAGCTGTCGAGCCACCGGGTCAATTGCGCGCACCTGCAGGCACTGGCCTGGGCCGATCAGCTGGAAGCTTGACGGGACAGGACGCGCGGCAGCGCCGCACCGTGCGTTGACTGCGGTGCGCCCGGCAGGCTTGCACGATACTCGGCGCCTCATGCAAGTCTTCGTATTCCAGGACGGTCAGGTGACCAAGAGCGCCACGTGGCCCGCCACGCTGCCGCCGGGTGGCTACCTCTGGATTGCGGCCGAGCGCAGCGAAATCGAAACCGGGCTGGCTCAGCTCCAGACCGATCTGGCCCGGCTGACCGGCACCCAACTGGTCGAGCTGCACGTGCAGGATCTGCTGAGCCGGCAACTGCCGTCGCAGTACGACTACACCTCGCAATACGACTTGCTGGTGTTTCGGCGGCTCGCTGCACCAGGGGGCGCGCCGACGGTTCGACGCGACGCGTCGCAGCTCCCTGCCCCGTCGTCCGGCGCGCTGCTGCCGCGCATCGACACCACGCCGGTCGGCTTCGTGGTGTTCGACCGCGTGCTGCTGTCGGTGCACCCGGCCGGATGCACGGTGCGCGACACGTTCGTCGCGCGGCTGCTGTGCAGCACCTCCGCGCCGGCCATGCAAGGGCCTGCCGACGTGCGCCGCGCCGCGCCCGGCTGCGGGGCGCCTTGCATCCAGCCCGGCCGACCTGATGCTGCGCCTCGTGAACGCGATGGTCGACGGTTTTCTGGAGTTGCGCAGAGAATTGACGCAGCAACTCGACCACTGGCAGGCCGAGCTGCTGAACCCGAAAAGCCGCGCGATCAACTGGAGCACCATGCTTGAGGTGCGGCTCGCGCTGCACGAACTCGACGAGATTTGCGAGGACCAGCGCGCCGCCGTGCAGGACTGGATCGACACGGTCGAGACCTGGCCCGATGCCGCGACGCAGGCCGCCCAGCGCGAACGCGATCTGCTGCTGGTGCGCAGCCGCGATCTGCTCGAGCACATCGAGCGCGTGGTGCACCACGTGCGGCGGCTGGAGCACAGCGCCGAGACCGCGGTGCAGATGCATTTCTCGGCCCAGAGCAACCGCACCAACGACATCATGCGGGTGCTGACCGTGCTGACCGCGGTGTTTTTGCCGCTGAATCTGATCGCGGGCATCTTCGGGATGAATTTCGAGTCGATCCCGCTGCTGCACAAGGCCGACGGTTTCTGGATCGCGATGGGTGCAATGGCGCTGATCGCGGTTGGGCTGGTGGTTTTCTTCTGGCGCAAGCGCTATCTCGAGCGTACGAGGTAGGGCTCCACCCCAGGCTTCGCTCCTTTCAGTCGGCTCTCGCCTGACCCCCCACCGGGGGCGGCGCCTGCGGCCCGGCAAAGCCGGCTCCGCGGCCCCTGCTGGAGGGTTTGGTCACCTCTTTGGCGTCGCTCCGTGCAGGCTGATGCTGCTGTCTCCACAGCACCTGCTGGAATCAACACCGATTGCTTCGGCCTCTATCAGCTGCGCAGGTTGCGACCAATCGTTCGCCACCACGTCGGCTTCGCTGTCTCGGCAGTCGGAAGCCGTCGGCCCGCCCTATTTCAAGTGCTTCGCAAAAAACGCCAGCGTGCGTTCGCGCGCCTTGGCGGCAGCGGCTGCGTCGAAGCTGCCGCGCTGGTCGCAGTTGAAGCCGTGCTGGGCCGGGTAGCGGTGCAACTCGACCTCGGGGTGGCGCTTTTCGAACGCATCGACCGAGTCGTTCGGGATCGCGCTGTCCTGCTCGCCGAAATGCGACAGCACCGGCACTTTTGGTGTGCGTTCGATCTCGGCGCCGGTCGTCATGCCGCCGCCGTAGTAGGTCACCGAGGCCGCGACGCCGTCGAGCAGGCAGCCGGCGCGCCAGCTGAGCAGGCCGCCCCAGCAGTAGCCGACCGTGCCGACCTTCAACGCGACCCGTCGGCTGCCGCGGGGCAAAAGACGATCGCCGCCTGCACCGCGGCCAGCACGCCCGGAGCGGGCAACGCCTCGGCCGCGGTTTTCAGCGCGCGGCCCGCTTCGATGTCGGCCGGCGCGTAGCCGAGTTCGACGCCAGGCTCGAGCCGGTCGAACAGCGCCGGCGCCAGCGCGAGATAGCCCTGCGCCGCAAAGTCATCGGCCACCGCCCGGATGTGCGAGTTGACGCCGAATATCTCCTGCAGCACGACGACCGCGCCGATTGCTTTGCCGCCCGGCGGCCGCGCCAGATATGCCGGCGTTGGCCGGCCCTGCGGCAGGGTCAGTTCGATGTGTTCGCCCATGTCGATGTGCTCCGATGGTTTGGTCTGAGATGAGCAACGGCTTCACGCCGCGAGCTTCGCGCGCACGAAGTCGAGCCGGTCCTGGCCCCAGAACATCTCGCCGTCGACCAGATAGGTCGGCGCGCCGAAGAGGCCGAGATCGGTCGCGGCCTGGGTGTTCTTGGCGTAGCGGTCTTGCGCGGCCTCGGCCTGCGACTGCTCGAGCCGCGTCTGCGGCAAGCCCGTCTCCAGCAACAGCTCGGCCAGCACGTCCGGGCTGGCGATGTTGCGCTGCTGCTCCCACACCGCGGCGAACACCGCGCCGCACAGCCGCATCGCGGCCTGCGGGCCGTCTTCCTGCTCGACCGCGACGATCAGCAGCGCCGCCGGGTCACCCGCCACCGGGAAGAACTGCGGCTGGATGTGCATCGGCAGCTTCAGATGCTCGGCAAAACGGCGCAGCTCGACCAGCCGATAGGCTTGGCGCTGCGGCGCGCGCTGCGGCAGCGGCAGCCCGCCGGACACCTTGAACACCGCGCCCAGATCGAACGGCAGCACGCGCAATGCGATGCCGTCGCCACCCGCACGCACCATCGCATCGAAGCGTTCGTGCCCCAGGTAAGTCCACGGGCTGGCGGGCGCCAGGTAGTAGTCGACGGTGTGCGGCATGGGAAGGGCTCCTCGGTGTCTAATTCTTCGACGCGCGAAATCGCGAACCACTTATTTTGCAGGAGACCCACGAAGATGAACAACGTATTGCTCGTGACCGGCGGCAGCCGCGGCATCGGCGCCGCCACGGCCCTGCTCGCCGCCGCGCAAGGCTACGCGGTGGCCGTGAACTACGCCGCCAACCAGGCCGCTGCCGACGACGTGGTGCGCGCGATCGAAGCCAGCGGCGGCACGGCGATTGCGCTGCAGGCCGACGTCGGCGACGAGGCGCAGGTGATGCGCCTGTTCGAGCAGGTCGACCAGCAGCTGGGCACCTTGACCGCGCTCGTGAACAACGCGGGCGTGGTGGACGTGGCAAGCCCGGTGGCCGAGATGAGCGGCGCGCGACTGAAGCGCATGTTCGACATCAACGTGCTCGGCTCGATGTTCTGCGCGCGCGAAGCGGTGCGCCGCATGAGCACGAAGCGCGGCGGCGCGGGCGGCGCGATCGTGAACCTGTCGAGCGCAGCGGCGCGCCTGGGCGCGCCCGGCCAGTACGTCGACTACGCGGCGGCCAAAGGCGCGATCGACGCGTTCACGATGGGCCTGGCCAAGGAAGTGGCCGCGGAAGGCATCCGCGTGAACGCCGTGCGCCCGGGCCTGATCGACACCGACATCCACGCCTCGGGCGGCGAGCCGGACCGTGTGGCGCGGCTCGTGCACATGGTGCCGATGCAGCGCAGCGGCAGCGCCGAAGAGGTCGCGCAAGCGGTTGTCTGGCTGCTGTCCGACGGCGCGAGCTACACCACGATGTCGTTCCTCGACGTCTCGGGAGGTCGTTGATGAATGCCGCCGCCACAACGCCCACCGCGCCGCGCGAGATCAAGCATTACTGGGAAGACCTGGTGCCCGGCACGATGCGCGAACTCGGCTCGGTCACGCCGACGGCCGAGGAAACGATCGCGTTCGCGCGCCAGTTTGATCCGCAGCCGTTTCACCTGGACGAGGAAGCCGCCAAGGCGTCGTTGTTCGGCTCCTTGAGCGCGAGCGGCTGGCACACCTGCGCGATGGCGATGCGATTGATGGTGGACAACTTCCTGCGCGAGTCGTCGAGCCTCGGCTCGCCGGGCCTGGAAAACATTCGTTGGCTCAAACCCGTGCACCCCGGCGACACATTGAGCCTGCGCCATCACATCATTGAGTCCCGCCCGCTGGCGAGCAAGCCGGACGTCGGGCTCGTGCGCACCCGGTGGGAGATGTGGAACCAGCACGACGAGCAGGTGCTGCACATGGAAGGGTTTTCGATGTTTCGCCGCCGGCACCCGGCCGAGGCGGCGCAGGCGCCGGCCCAGGGCGACGCGGCCAACTGAACGCGCGTCTGCGTCAGGCGCCCGGTGCGAGCGTGGTCGTGATTTCGGTGGTCGCTGCGGTCATCAGCTTGTGCACCGGGCACTTGTCGGCCACGGCGAGCAATTGCGCACGCTGCGTGTCGCTCAAGTCACCGGTCAGCGTCAGCGTCACATGCAGCCGATAGATGCCGTTGCGCTCTTCCGTGCCGTCGCGCACCACCGTCGCTTCGATGCCTTCGACCGGAATGTTCTTGCGCCGCGCATACCAGAGCGTGGTGAGCGCCTTGCACGCGCCGAGCGCGCTGTCGTAGAGGTCGTGTGGCGTCGGGCCGAGGTCCTCGCCGCCGTTGGCGGGCGGCTCGTCGACGGCAAACATGTGCCTGTTGTCGACCGAGACGACGTGGCGCATGGCGGCGTGGGTGTCGCGGGTGACGGTGATCGACATGGTGGAGTCCCTTCGTTCATTCGTTGGTTGGTTGCGGTGGTTGGGGGGTGCCCGGACGTCCGCGATCGGCAGCTGCTGCCGGGCTGACGCGGTACAACACGTGGCCGGCCGCACCCGTGTCCACGCGCATCAGCGTCCCATTGGCTTTTAGCGCCTCGCCATCGCGCGGCGGCGCCAGCACGAACGCCGCGTCGAGCAGCGAGAAATCGAAGCGCGCCGCATCCAGCGTGACGACCACCTCGTCGAGCCGCGGCGAGTCGATGCGGTGCGTGGCCGGGCCTTCGACGGGCCCGAGCGTGAGCAGCAGGCGCTGGTAGCGGTTGTGCAGCACGCGGAAGTTGCCGTCCGGGTCGAGCGTGCGCCACAGGCTCGGCTGCGGGTGATAGAACACACTGTTGAACACCGGCACGCCGAGGGTCGGCAGCGTCATCGCCCAGTTGCGTTGATCGATCACGGCGACGCGGCGCGCTGCGGGGTCAAGCGCGGCGCCCTGCCCAAGGTGCTTCGCAAGCCCTGCATCCAGCGCCAGTGACTGCGGTGCCTGCCCGAGCGGGTTGAACGGCAGCGCGCTGGCCAGCGTCCAGCCGCAAAACAGGGCCGCAAACGCACGCGTGCGGCGCATCAGCAGCAGATACGCGCAGGCGCCGAGCGCGGCCAGCGTCAGCAGCAAAAACGGGGGCGTCAGCACGCTCTGAATCTCGGGCGGCACCTTCTGCAGCTGCCACAAGGTCGGCAGGGTGGTGCCGACTGCGATCAACGCAGCGACGAAGCGCGTGGTGTGGGTCGACAGCCCCGTCGGTGCCGATGTCTCCGACGGGTGCGGCGCCAGCAGCCACGCGAGCAGCAGCACCTGCGCGACACCCAACGCGAGGTCCATCCGGTACGACGTCGTCGAGTTCCACAGCGTCGCCTTTGCGATTGCTGCCGGCCAACCGATGAACATGAACGACAGCGCCATCAGCAAAAACGCGAGCACCGCGAGCGCCACCGGATCGACCCGCCGCGCACGCCACCCCGCGAGCAGCAGCGCCGCGCCGGTGGCGGGCAGCAAAAACACGAACGAGCCCGCGTCGCTTGCGTTGGTTGCGGCCGACGGCAGATACATCGTCAGCGGGCTCAGCAAGCCTTTGGCGAGGAACCAGCGGTCGATGTCGCCGCCGACTTCCGCGCTGCGCTGGCCCGGGTAGACGGTGCCGCGGATCGCTTCGATCGCGTCCTGCGCGCCGTGCCACCAGCTGCCGAGCAGCAGCCCCAGCACGAGCAGCGCCAGCAACGCGCCGAGCGCCTGTGCGCGGCCGAAGACCAGACTGTGTCGCTCGCGCCAGCCCCACGCCAGGGCCGCGCCGCCGAACAGCCAGGCCAGCGAGATCTGCCAGGCCGGATACAGCACCAATGCATAGCCGGCCAGCGCCAGCCCGAGCGCCGCACCCGAAGCCGATGCGGGCAGCCAGCCACGCGCGCGCAGCAACCGTTCGGCCAGCAGCAGCGCGGCCGCGGCAAAACCCACGGTGTAAGCCGGCCACCCTGAAAACACCACCGAATACGGCGCCAGCGCCACCGTGGCCGACAAGCCGGCCGCGATGCGCCAGTCGAGCGCGAACACGCGCTGCAGCAGCAACACCACCGCGCCGAAGCACGCGAAAAACGGAAACCACCAATACCAGGCCAGCGCGCGCCGCAAGTCGAGCACGAAAAAGCCCCAGGTCGCTGGCCTGGCCCATGCCGACGGGTGCGCGACCGGCACGCCGGTCATGCCGATCACGAGCATGTTCTCGCCGGCTGGTCCGAGGTGGCGGTTCACCACCGGCCACTTCGGCGTGTGCGCGAGTTGCGCCAACGCGAGCGGCGTGATGACCTGCCATTCGTCGCTGCGCACCGGGCGCGGCTCGCCCGCCCAGGCAATGGCCCCGATCGGCGCCACCACCGCGGCTTGCGGCGCCGCGTCCCGGAACGTCAGCGCGAGCGACGAGCCGGTGAGCCCGAGCGCGACCAGCAGCGCAAACGCCAGCGCCGTGCTTGCAGCGAACGCCTTGGGCGCCAGGCCCGCGCGCCATCCTTGTCGGCGCGCGATCCGCTCGATCGGGTCGGCAAAAAGGAGGATGGTCAGCGGCCCCAGCAACGCGAGCACGGCGGCCAGCAGCGCGCGGCGCGATGGCCGGGGCAACGCCGGCACCTGCACCCGGTCGGTCCCGGGCGCCGCATTCAACACAAACGTCGACCCGTCGCCGAGTCGCACGCCGACTTCGAGCGGCTGCGCGCCGGCGGGCAAATCATCGGGCAGCGCAATCGTTGCGCGAAAACCGCTGGGCAGCCAGTCGCGGCGGCCGGTGCTCTGCACCACGTCGGGCCGCTCGTCGCGGTGCATGCGGCCGCGGTAGATCTCCTGGCCTGCGACCCGGACGATCAGGTTCGTCACGAACACGTTCGGGCGCTCGGGCGCAACCCAGCCGGACAGCACGAGCTGGCGCGGCATGGCCAATGTGACCACCTGCTCGACGTAGCCGCGGCCGGCGGCGGTGGCTGGCGTTTGCGCCAAGGCGACCGGCGCCAGCGCCACCGCGAGCAGCCACCCCGCGAGCCAGCGCAGCGCGAACCATCCGCCCCACCCACCGGGCCCGGCGGCCCGCTGCGCGTTCACGCAGCCGGTGCAGCCGCGGCTGTCGGGTTCGGCGTGAAGTCCAGTTCGATGTCGCCGTGAATGTAGAAGATCGCGCCGACGTCGGTGCCGCCGCTCATGTGGCCGCTGCCGGCCGGGGCGAGCTGGTAGTCGCCTTCGCGCAGCAGGCAGTCGTCCTGAAATGCCTCGCCGCGCAGCACCAGGCATTCTTCATCGTGCCCATGCGCGTGCTGCGGCACGAACGCGCCGGCGGCTGCGCGGTACAGCAGCGACGCCATCGGGCCGTGCTGCAACAGCACGCGCCGCTCGACCAGCGGTGCATACGGCTGCCACGGCGTGTCGGCGTCGCGCACCGTGCATGGCGCCTCGCCGGCCGCAGGCGGTTGCAGCGATTCGCGCAGGAACAGCAGCGCACCCGCAGCGCCGGCGTCGATCGTGTGCAGCGAAGACGGCGCGGTCGAAGCGGCACCAGGCGCGGCAGCATTGGCGCTGGCCGCCGGCATCACGTGAAAGTCCAGCGGGTCGAGCGCGACCCGCTGTCCGCGCGGGCCGGTCAGCTCGGCCCCACCGCGCAGCAACAGCCATTCGCGCTGGACACCGGGCGCCGGCGCATCGAGGTCGAGCCGGCCGTCGGGTGCCAGCTCGATCAGCAGCACCTGCAGCGGCTCGCCGGGGCGCAGCACACCGGCGGCGGCCAGGTAAAGCGTCTGCAGCCGCGCCTGCCGATTCGCACGCGCCATCGCGGCGGCCGTGTGGCGCACGGTGACCATTGCGCGGCTCGCGCGCACGCTGGCGGCCGCGCGCTGCGCGAGCCGGGCCCGCACCACGGCCGGGTCGAAAGGCAGCTCTGGGGGGTCCTGCACGGCGAACTCGAGCGCGTCGACCAGCGCGGTGGCACCGTTCTCTTGAGCCGGCGCCGACAAGGCCTGCGTGGGCCGGGGCCGCGGGCGCGATTCAGGCTTTGCGCTCATGGACGAAGATTAGAACAAACGCCCGATGGACGAAGAGACCCCGATGCGTCACCGCCTGCACCCGGCCTCTCGCTGAGCCAGGCGCGCAGCTGCAACAGGCTGCGCCGGATGCGCGTCTTGACGGTGCCCAGCGGCAGCAGGGTGCGGCGTGCGATTTCATCGTGCGTCAGATCGCTGAAGTAGGCGAGCACCAGCAATTCGCGCTCCCAGCTTTTGAGCCGCGCGAGCGCCCGGTGCAGCCGCTGCGCGTCGCCGGCCGCATCCAGCAGCGCGGGCGGCTCGGTGCTCGCATCGGCCGCCGTGTGCTCGGACCATTCGTCGGCATCGATCGCCACCTGCAGGTCGAACCGGCGGTTGCGCCTCCAGGCATCGACCGCGCGCGAGCGGGCGATCGACAGCAGCCACGACAGCGGCCGGCCGCGTGCCGGATCGAACCGCGGTGCCTGGCACCACGCCTGCCAATACGCGTCTTCGACCACCTCTTCGGCCAGCGCCGCGTCTTGCGTGAAGCGCAGCACCACGGCGTAGACGCGGCGCACCGTGTCGTCGTAGAACTCGGTCAACGCCCGCTCGTCGCGCGCCACCAGCCGGGCGATCAACGCGCCGAGCCGCTGATCGTCGGCCAGTGCGACGGCGGCGATGCCGGCGGCGAATCGCTCGGCCGTCATCGGAGGCGACAACGCATCGGCATCCGGGCACCAATGCTCGTCGGCGTCGGTATCGGCGTCGGCTTCGGCTTCGCATGAGGCGTCGGATGCGTCGTTGGATGACGAGTCGGCTGCGCGGGCGATGCGCGGCCGATCGGCGTTGGGCTGGCCCATGGTCGACGACCATCGGAAACCCTCGAGGCCCGGTTCGGCGAAACCGGTTGAAGCGCGCGTCCCTTCATCGCTGTTAGCTACATTTTGCATAGCGTCGAGTCGGCGTCGAAAATTGCAGGGGCAACGGATTCGTGCGTCAGCGCAGCGACCTGAGCCACTGCGCGATGTCGTCGGCGGCGGCGTCGGTGGCCGCCGTCAGCGCCTGCACGCCACCGGCCCCGTCGGGCGTGGGCGCAGGTCGGCGCATCGTCACGCTGCGCTGCGCGACCGGTTGCTCGCCCCCGAGCGTGCTGCGCGTGAGGGTGGCGTTCATGCGCACCAGCCCGACGCTTTGTTCGGCCGACGTGAACAGCTGGCTGAACTCGTCCAGGTCGATCTTGAGCGTGAGCGCAGCGCCCGGGTCGAGCGGCCCGAGCACCGTGCGGTCGGCCGACAGCCGCTCGCGCAGCCGCTGGCGCACGAGCTCGGCCGGCGGTGCGCTCCAGCGCGCGAGCGAATACGGGCGCAGCTGCTGGTCGTTCGCATAAGCCAGCCGGTACAGCAGCGCGGGACTGTCCAGCGTCTGCGTGGCGCCGATCTGCGCGAGCACCAGCGGCGGCAGCTGCTCGCGCTTGCTGTTTTGCCCAGGGGTTGCCGCTGCGGCAGGCGCGCCGAAGTCGTAGACGGCGGCGCGCGGCGGTTCTTTCAGCACGCTGCAGCCGGCCAGCAGCGCGGTCAGCAGGCAGGCCACGGCGGCGCTTCGGGTGAGTTGCCGGGCGACAGGGAACGCAAGGTTTGTCATCGGTGTGAACAAAATCGGTGGCGGATGGCGAACGGGTCGCGGTTCGAATCGGAGCAGACGAGCCGATTGGACCATCGCTCGGGCAGGCAACCGATCGGCCAACCGGCAGCAGCGTCGCGGCGGGCCGTTCACGGCGCCGAGAAGCCCGGCTCGCCTGGGCCCGGCCGGATCGCCCCGGTGCCGCGCAGCAGCGATTGCGGATTGTCGGTCAGCCCGCGCAGCGCGCGGTCGGCCTGGCGCGCGGTCTGGTTCACGCTCTCCACCGCGCGCGTGGTGCTGGGCAGCGTGTTGTTGTTCAGGCGCGCAGCCGCCTGGCTCAGCGCGTCGCCGCCTTTGCCGAGCCGGTCGAGCAGGCCGTTGTCGGCATTCACCTGGCGTGCGATCTTGGTGAACTCGTTGGCCGTGGCCTGCAGCGAGCTGAGTGTCTTGGTGCCTTGTGACAGCAGCTGCGGCATCTCCGCGAACGCCGGGTCCAGCCGCTCGGAGATCGTGCGGTTCAGCTGCACCGTGAGCTTGGCCAGGTCGCCGGCGACCTGGCTCAGGTTGTTCACGGTGCCCATCAAGGCCGCCTGGTTCTCGGGCCGAAACAGGTTGTTGATGCGGCGGCTGGTTTCTTCCACCTGGGCCAGGGTGGACGTGCCCTGGTCCGAGATGCTTGACAGCAGGTTCTGCCGGATCGGGATGTGCGGCAGGCCGTCGTTCGGGTCCGGCAGCGGCTTGCTGTCTTCGCCCTCGTCGTCGTCGAGCTGCACGTAGGCCAGGCCCGTGACGCCCTGAAAACCGAGCGTGGCGAACGTGGACGAGGTGATCGGCGCGTTCTCATCGACCGTGATGCGCAGCAGCGCGTTGCCTTTTGCCTTCGGATCGAAGCCGAGCCTCGTTACCTTGCCGATGTTGATGCCGCGGTAGCGCACCGGCGCCTCCAGGTTCAGGCCGTTGACGGCTTCGCGCGTGGACAGCTCGTAGACGCGCACCGCCTTGCGGTCGCTGCCGAGCCACAGCGTGAGCGCGACCAGCATCGAGGCCACCACCAGCAAAAAGATTCCGGCGAGCAGGGCGTGCGATTTGTTTTCCATGTGCTTTTCTTCTTTCCTGGGGCTTTCAGGGCCGCATCGGCTGGGCGGGCTCGGAAGGATCGGTTGCGCGGCCGTCGTGCGGTTCGTCGAGTGCGGTCAACGCGCGCTCGCCGCGCTTGCCGTGAAAGTATTCCCGAATGAACGGGTGCTGGACTTCGACCACCTCGGCCAGCGGCGCGCAGATCACGACGCGTTTGTCGGCGAGTACCGCGACTTGCGTGCTCAGCTCGACCACCGTGTCCAGATCGTGCGTGACCATGATGACCGTCAAGCCGAGTTCGGCGTGCAGCGACGCGAGCAGGTCGCAGAAGCTGTCGGATGCGGCCGGGTCGAGCCCCGCGGTCGGCTCGTCGAGCAGCAGCAGCGGCGGGTCCATCACCAAGGCACGCGCAAGGGCCGCGCGCTTGACCATGCCGCCCGACAGATCGCTCGGCATCTTCGGTCGCATCCGTGGCTTTGAGGCCGACCATGCGCAGCTTGACCATTGCCGCGTCGTAGATCAGCTCGTCGGGCACGGTCTGCAGCTCACGCAGCGCGAACGCGATGTTGTCGAGCACGCTGAACGCAGAGAACAGCGCGCCGTGCTGAAACAGCATGCCGATGCGCGTGGCCGCGCCGCGCCCGCCAAGCTGCGCGGGTGGGCGGCCGAGCACGCGCACGGTGCCGCGTGAGGGCTGCGCCAACCCCAGGATCTGCCGGAACAACGTGGTCTTGCCGCTGCCCGAGCCGCCGACCAGCGAGACGATCTCGCCGGCCGCGATCGTCAGGTCCAGATCCTTGTGCACCACCGCGGCGCCAGGGCCGGTGCCGAAAATGGTCCAGAGTTTTTCGATTTGAACGATCGGAGCGCTGGCATCTTCGATGTCTTCGGTGCCGTCGCCGGCCTCGGCCGGCTCGGTGACACTGCTTCCCGGCACCGTGTCCGGCCCGGCGGCGGCGTCCGCACCGAACGTCGACGGCACCGTGTCGGCAAAGTCGCGCCGCGGCTCCCCTGCGGCGTCGAGCGCGCCCTGGTTCTTCTTCCCCATCGCTACAACCCGATCCCGCGAAACACGATCGCGAACAACGCATCGACCAGGATCACCATCGTGATCGCGGCCACCACCGACGCCGTGGTGCCGCGCCCGAGGCTTTCCGTATTCGGCTCCACGCGCAGCCCGAAGTGGCAGCCGATCAGCGCGATGAAGATGCCGAACACGACCGATTTGCCGGTGGCCAGCCACAGGTTCGCCACTTCCACCGCGTTCGGCAGCGCGGTGATGAAGAAGATCGGCTTCACGTCGAGCGCGGCATTGGCCGCCAGCATGCCGCCCAACAGCGCGGCCAGCGTGGTCCAGACGCTGACCAGCGGCATCGCGATGGCCAGCGCGATGGCGCGCGGCAGCACCAGCCGGAAGCCGTGCGCGATGCCCATCACGCGCATCGCGTCCAGCTCTTCGTTCACGCGCATCACGCCGATCTGCGCGGTGATCGCCGAGCCCGAGCGCCCGGCGACCAGAATCGCGGCCAGCACCGGCCCGAGTTCACGGATCAGCGACAGGCCCAGCATGTTGACAATGAACGCATCGGCGCCGAACGCGCGCAGCTGCTGTGCGGACAAATAAGCCAGTACCACGCCGATCAAAAACCCCACCAGCGCGGTGATCGGCAGCGCCGACGCACCCATCGCGAACACATGGCCCGAGATGTCGCGCCACGGCCCCTGGTGCGGCGCGCGCAGCAGGCGCAGCAGATCCAGCATCAGCTGGCCGATCAGCCGCGTCATCTCGCGCGCGTGATCGAAGCCGTCGGACAACGTCTGGCCCAGCTTCAAGAAGCGCTGGCGCAAGTCGAGCGAAGGCACGACCGGCGGCGGTCCACTGAACTCGGCCACCCGCTCCAGCATGGTGCGCTGCGCGGGAAGCAGGTCGAGTTGCTCCGGCCAGCGCCGGCCCCAGTAATTCCACAGCAGTTGTGCGCCGACGTGGTCGAGCGCCTCCGCGCCGGTCAGGTCCCAGCGCGCACCGTCCTGTGCGGCCTGCCCAGCCGATTTTTTCAAGTTCGGCAATCCGCGCAAGCTGCGCTGCAGCGTCTGCCAGACCGCACCGCGCGCGAATTGCGCAGCCGTCCAGCGGCCGGCCAGCGCAACGCTGCCGCCCGGCGCGGCACCGGCGGCATCGGTTGGCGTGACGACGAAGCGGGGTTCGATGGCGGACGACATGGGTGGGAAAAGACGAGAAATCGATGATGGCGGTGCCGAACCCTGCAAAAGCGACAGAAAAGAAGCGCCGCGACTCAGCACCCGTCCGGTCAGGCTGGGGTGGACAGCAGGGCCGTCGAGGGCCCTGCGCATGGTACGCGAGGCAGACACTCACCGGCCATCGAGCGCCTCAGCCGGCCAACGCGCGCCAAATCTGCGCCACCGCCGCTGGGCGCGTGGCGTGAGGTTGCGGTGGCAAGCGGACGGGCCGACGAAATGGCCCGGGCCCGAAGATGCAGTCACCGGAGCGACTGTTGTCAGGCCCTGCACATCGGCGACCGGCATGCGCTGCGCTCCGGCCTCATCGGTGCACTTCGGCTGGAGCGCTTCGAAAGTTGAAGATGACGCACGTGCCCGCAGTCGCCGGGATGCCCGGTCTGAAAGGTTACGAGGCGTCCGCCCGGGCCAGCCTCTTCGCACCTCAACGCCTGCCCGACGCGATACGGGACCCGGTCGCCGCCGACATTACCGTGATCATGACCCAACCTGACATCGTCGGGCGCAACCGCGCCTTCGGCCAAGAGATGTTCAATCTATCGACCGGCACCGACCCGGCTCGGTCGTCGCGCGTGTCGGGCCGGATGGCTCGTGGTGATGCGGCACCGTATCGGTGTCGCGAAGCTCGAGGGATTGATGGCCTGGACTATGCGGCTCCAAGCGCGATCAGAAACAGTCCGGTCAGTGCGACGAAGCCGTGTGCGGTGATGACCGTGCGCGACAGCGGCCGCATTTTTACGTGATAGACCAGGTTCAGATAGACGCCCCCGGCTGCCGTTGCCACCAGCAGGACCAGACCCAACCACGTGAGGGGCTTGAGCCCGGTCACGAACGCCACGTAGAAGAGCAGCGTCAGTCCGGCGGCCGCCAGAAAACCATGCGCCATCGCCAGCCAATGCGGCGGGCGGTCGTATTTGGCCCGCAACAAGGCCATCGCGATTCCGCCTATTGCGGTCAAGGCGAGCAGGACCGCACTGGATTTCAGCATCAGGGCTGGATTCATCAATTGTTCCTTTTAAAATCGTACGCCCCGGCTTCAGCAAGCGTCAGGCCCGTCGGGGCTGCACCGAGGCGCAGCCCGGAAGCGGCACGGACAGGCGCGCAAAACCTGAGCGGCGTCGGCAAGCGGTTCGATTGCGAGCCAACCGGCGATTGCCAACGAGGCGAACCCGGTTGCGACACATCGCTTGGATGAGATCGGACCAGAGGCGGTCTCCACGCCGCAACGCAGCCTCCGATCGAGGTGCAATCTCAGCCGTTTCGGCGCGCGTTCCCGCGGAGAGCGTCGGCCATGACGACGTCCTCCGGATCTTGGAATAACGCCGTTCTCGTGTGCTCGTCACGTCACGGCCCATGGCCGGTCACAGGGACGGCAATCGCCGCACGGTGCACGCCCGACGGCCGCTCAGGCCGCCAGCAACGCCGCCGGGTCGTCGGCCGCCAGCACCTCGCCGGCCCAGTCCTTCAGCCGTTGGGTGTCGCAGCGCAGCACCTCCTGCTTGACTTGCAGGATGCGCGAAGGGTGCATCGAGAAACTGCGAAGGCCCAGGCCCAGCAGCAAGCGCGTCATCGCCACATCGCCAGCCATCTCGCCGCAGACGCTCACTTCCTTGCCTTGGCGGCGGCATTCGGCGATCGTCTCGGCAATCAGCCGCAGGATCGCCGGGTGCGCAGGGTCGTACAAGTGCGCGACCGATTCGTCCGCGCGGTCGATCGCGAGCGTGTACTGGATCAGGTCGTTCGTGCCGATCGACAAAAAGTCGAAGTACTTCAAGAACAGCTTCAACGTCAGCGCGGCGGCCGGCACCTCGATCATCGCGCCAAGCTTCAGCGGGCCGTACGGCACCGCGCGCTCGTCGAGCTGCCTGCGCGCTTGCTCCAGCAACAGCAACGTCTGCTTGATCTCGCTCACATGTGCAAGCATCGGGATCAGCAACTTGACCTGCCCGTAAGCCGCCGCACGAAGGATCGCGCGCAGCTGCGTCAAGAACATTTCCGGGTCGGCCAAGCTCCAGCGGATCGCACGCAGCCCCAGCGACGGGTTCAGGTGCGCGTCTTCTTTCAGCGAGGCTCGGCCGAGCTGCTTGTCGGCGCCGACGTCCACCGTGCGCACCGTGACCGGCAGCCCGGCCATGCCGTCGACCGCGCGCAGGTACGCCTGAAACTGTTCCTCCTCATCGGGCAGCCCCGCGCCTTCCTTCCTGCCCATGAACAGGAATTCGCTGCGAAAGAGCCCGACGCCCACCGCGCCGGCCTGCAGGGCTGCGGGCGTGTCCTCCGGCAGTTCGATGTTCGCCAGCAGCTCGATCGGCTGGCCGTCGAGCGTCAACGCCGGCGTGTGGCGCAGGCGCGCGAGCCGGCCGCGCTCCAGCTCGCCCTGGCGCTGCATGAAGCCGTATTCGGCCAGGATGATCGCGGACGGGTCGGCGATCAGCACGCCGGCATCGCCGTCGATGATGACCCAGTCGTCCTGCCGCACGAGCTGGCTCGCGCTGCGCGCACCGACCACGGCCGGGATGTCCAGGCTGCGCGCGACGATCGCGGTGTGCGAGGTCTTGCCGCCGACATCCGTCACGAAGCCCGCGAACACGCTCTGCTTGAACTGCAGCATGTCGGCCGGCGACAGGTCGTGCGCGATCAGCACCAGCGGCACGTCGATGCTGTCGTCGAGCAGCAGGTCCTGCTCGCGCGCTTTCGCCGAATCGCGGCGTTGCTGCAGTTGCTGCTGCTGCGCCATCGGCGGCGCCACGCCTTTCATGTAGCCGAGGATGCGTTCGACCACCTGCTCGAGGTCGGCTTTGCGCTCGCGCAAATAGTCGTCCTCCATCTCGTCGAACTGGCGGCCGATCTGCTCCAACTGCGTGGTCAGCGCCCATTCGGCGTTGTAGAGCCGCTCGGCGATCCAGTGGCGCACACCGTCGATCAGGTCGGCATCCTGCACCAGCATCAGATGCACCTCGAGCAATGCGGCGAGCTCAGGCGGCGTGTCCTTGGGCGGAGCCAGCGAGATCTGATGCTGCAGCCGGTGAATCTCATCGGCCGCCAGATCGCGCGCGGCCAGCACGCGGTCGAATTCGGTCTCGACCTGCTCGATCTCGATGAAGTAATGCGCGACGTCGACCCGGCGGGAGGCCACCAGCACCGCACGGCCGATCGCGATGCCGCGTGCGACAGGCAGGCCATGGATGCTGAACGTCATGGCTCAGGCGCCAAGCCGCAATGCACGGGCCAGGCCCGACCGCATGCTTGCCGCGGGCTGCTTCATTCGCCTTCTCCGAACTTGTCGTCGATGAGGGCCAGCAGTGCCGCCATCGCCTCGCCTTCGCGTTCGCCGTCGGTCTCCACCACGACCTCGGTGCCGATGCCGGCGGCCAGCATCATCACGCCCATGATGCTTTTGGCGTTGATGCGGCGCTCGCCCTTGACCAGCCAGACCTCGCACGGAAAACCGCTGGCCAGCTTGCTCAGCTTGGCCGACGCGCGTGCGTGAAGGCCCAGCTTATTGCTGATGGTCGCGGTGTTCTTGGTCGTCATGGGTTCGTTTCGGCTGGTACTGCGGTGCGCTGACCGCCACCGGCATCACGCCCTGGGTGCCGCCGGCCAGCGCGCGGTCCACCATCGCTTCGAGCGATTCGCCGCGATAGCTGAGCGCGCGCAGCAGCATCGGCAGGTTGACGCCGGCGAGCAATCGCACGCGCTGCCCGTCGACCAGTTGCTGCGCGACGTTGCACGGCGTTGCGCCGAACAGATCGGTCAGGATCAGCGTGCGGGCGCTGCCGCCATGGGAGAGCACCGCGCGCGCGGCGGCCAGGGATTCTTCCGGCGGCGTGTTCGGCTGCACGTCGAGCGCGGATACCGCATCGGCCAACTCCGGAAACACGTGCAGCGCACAACTGCGCAGGGCATGGGCCAGCGGCGCATGGGCCACGATCAGGATGCTGTTGTTCATCGATCCACGATTATGCGGTCCGGCCCGGCGGCCGGTGCCTTCATCGCAAGGGGTCGCGCATAGGGGTGGGAGCACGCCATGCGTGCCAAAAGCCCTGTCACGCCCTGGTGGTTGCTTCACCGCCGGGCCTGCAGCGGCTCGCAGTCGGACGGTGGGTCAGTCGAGGCGCAGGCTCGGGAAGAACGTCTCGATCGCAGCGGGATCGATCTTGCTGCCCAGCACCGCAGCCTGAAACAGTTCGATGCCGCCGCCGCCCGCCCGCGCAAACCACGCGCTGCGCTGGCGCACCGGCTGGCCGGCGGCATCGCGCGCTTCGATCGTGGCCAGGCCGGTGGCGGTCAGCGCGGTCGCCCCGGGCGGACGAAACGACGGATCGGGTTGGACCTCGGCCGCGCCCAGACGCGCCGCGTTCGCGGCCCGCCACTGCGACAGCGCCGCGGCCGCATCCGTCCCCGGCGCAACGCCCAGATGGGCCAGCGTGAACGTCGCGCCGCCCGCGCTGCAGCCGATCATCGAAAGCGATACGGGCGCGCCGCCATCGAACGAAACCAGCCGCTCGGCCCGATCCGGCTTGCACGGCAGCAACGCGACCAACGGGCCCGCGCGACTGTCGAGCTGCACGTTGCGCCAGTTGAAGGTCGGGCTGCAGCCGCTGACCAGCACGGCGGCCAGTGGCAGCGCAGCAAATGCCGCCCAAAGGCGATCAGCGAAACACATGGTGCGCAGGTTGCTCGGAATCGAGGCTGGGGTTGGCCTGCCGACTACCGAAGCCCGCCGAAGACCTTGCGCAGCAGATCGCTGCCGGCGGCCAACGGGTTGTGCCGGATCTTCTTTTCCTCTTCGCCGATCATCAGATAGAGCCCGTCGAGCGCACGGTTCGCAATGTAGTTTTCGAGCTTGGCGTCTTCCGCTTTCACCAGGCCGAAGCTCGACACCTTGCCCGCGATCTGGTTGTACTGCGCGGCCGCGCCGACGCTCTCGGTCGCTTGCGCGGCGACCGGCAGGAAGCGGGTGAACAACTGCGCGCGGGTGGCGCGTGCAAAGTACTCGGTGGCTGCGGTGTCGCCGCCCGTCAGCACGGCCTTCGCATCGTTCAGGCTCATCGACCGAATCGTGCCGACCAGCAGGTCGCGCGCCAGCGGCACCGCGGCCTCGGCCGCGCGGTTCATCGCGGTGACAAGCTCGTCGAGCCGCTGCCCCATGCCCATCATGCGCAGCGCGCCGGATGCGTCGTTCAAGAAGCCCGGCAACGGGATGCGCACCGCGGGGTTTTCCAGGAATCCACCCGGGCGACCCAGCTGGTCCACCGCGAACGTCGCGCCGCGCTCCAACGCGGCTCTGAGCCCCTGGCTGGCCTCACCGCTCGTCAGCTCGGCCAGCGACGTGGCGGCGCTTGTGCGTTGCGGGGAACCCATCGACAGGCCCAAGACCATGCTGACGACGACGGCGAGCGATCGACCACTAAACTGGCGACGTTGCATGAATGTCCTGGCCTTGGGAAAAATGAAAAAATCATTGTATTTCGGTGTGGTGGCGCTGGTGTTGGCCGCCGGTGGTGGCGCGTTTTTGCTGAGCAACCCGACCCGCATCGCACCGGCTTCCACCTTCGTGCTGCTCGACGGCAGCAAGCAGACCACCGCCGAGATGAAGGGCAAGGTCACGCTGGTCAACTTCTGGGCCACGAGTTGCGTGACTTGCGTGGCCGAGATGCCGCGCATCGTGGCCACCTACGACAAGTACAAGGCGCAAGGCTTTGACACCCTCGCGGTCGCGATGAGCTATGACCCGCCCGCCTACGTCGTGAACTTCGCCGAGACGCGGCAACTGCCGTTCAAGGTCGCGATCGACAACACGGGCCAGGTGGCCAACGCCTGGGGCAAGGTGGAGCTCACGCCCACGACGTACTTGGTCGACAAGCAGGGGCAGATCGTGAAGCGCTATGTCGGTGAGCCCGACTTCGCCGAGCTGCACCAGTTGATCGAGCGGTTGCTGGCTGCGGCCTGAGTCTGCGGCGCGCCCGTCGGCTGTTCACCGCCGACTCAGTAAGCCCACCGCACGCATCAGGTGAGCGCGGCAAATGCCTTTCAAACTGCGCAAAAGGTTTGACTGGCCGCGGTTCAGCCACCGTTGCACAGCACCGGCCCCCGCCAATTCAAGGCTCGGTGGTAAACACCGTCAACACGCCCGTGTAGCCATATAGGTGTTGGCGCGCGATCTCGCCGCCGGCGAAGAATCCCACCAGTGGCACGTCGCCCAGCGCGTGGCGCACGATCTGCAGTTCCGCGCTCGGCGCCCCGAAGTGCGGGCCGCCGCGGCCCGCGCAGCTCACGTAGATGGCGCCGGCAATGCGCCGCGCCGGATGCGGCGCCGCGCTCGGCTTCCGATGCGGCCAGCGCGGTGGCGGTCTCCAGCGTCAGCTCCTCCGGCTCCAGTTCTTCGCGAATCTCGGCGCAGATGCGCATCAGGTCGGTGCGCGCGGCCGCCATGTCGCGGCGGCAGAACGCCAGGCGCATGCCGGGCTCGATCCGGTCGGCCACCGCCACGCCGCGCCGGCGCCGGGATCGAGTCCGATGATGTGGCGCACCAGCACGTCGGCTGCCGAATTCGCCGGTGCGCATCACCGCGTCGCTGCCGGCGGCCGACAGGCCCACCAGCGTCGCGCGCACCGCCTCGATCGCGGGCTGCGGTTCGTCGAGCGTGACGTTCAGGTCGGCCAGCAGCACGTCCAAGGCGGGTTCGCCGTCGAGCTGCGTGAGCACGTTGACGTCGCCGGCGGTGATCTCGCGCGCCTTGCCGACCGGCTGGCAGCCCTGCGTGACGCGCGACACCAGCGCCACCTCCTCGCCGAACGCCACGCCCGACAGCCCGCCGGTGAACACCCCGCCGGCCGCGCCATGGCCGCGGATGTTGCCGTTGCCGCCGATCGCGAACTGCAGCGGTCTCGCTGCGGCTGGAGCGCCAGCCCGCCGAACAGGTAGCCGGTGTCGGTGCGCGCGGCCATCTCGGCGATCAGGCCCGCGGTGTCGGGCGTGGCTGGCGTCGGCATGGACCAGCGCGGTGTGCGCCTCGAAGCCGCGAGCTCGACCAGCGGCGCCACGCCCGAGAACACGCGGTACTGGTCGCGCGGCAGCGCGCACAGCATCACGGCCAGCGCCGGCTCGTCGAAATACTCGACGTTGTTGGCCGCGATGCCCACGCCCACGGTGCCGGCCCAGTCGGTCACCTCGGGCAGCTCGGCGCCCAGGTGATCGAGGATCTCCTGCGCGTCCGCCGCATAGTGGTCGGTGATGTAGAGCAACCCCAGCGTCGGCGCGCGCGCGTAGTCCGGCAGGCGCCATCTGCGCGCGCAGCTGCGCCAGCACGAGGCCGGCGGCCATGCGCCATTGCGGATGGGTGGCGTGGCCGGAGGGGAACAGCTTCATCGCTGGCAGGAAGGGGGTTCGGGGAAATGGGGGCGGTTGCTGTGCGGTGCCCGATCACACAGATTGCAATTGCCGAGCCCGACACGCACCGACCGGCAACACCGCCGCTGCAGCGCGCATCGGCTGTGGCGGTGCGGGGAATCGGACTCAGGCCCGGCCGGATGCGCGCTTGGCCGGTGCTTTGCGGCTGGCACTGCCGGCCGACTTTTTCTTCGCCGCTGGGCCGGCGCCGGACGCCGCAGCCTTGCGGTTTTTTGCTGGCGCACTGCCGCTTCCGGCCATCGTGCCCGCCATGCGCTGGGCCTGCTTCATCGCAGCACCGGTCATCTCCCGCGTGGCGGCGAGCGCGGGATGGGTGGCGCCCGCATCGCGCATCGCATTCGAAGCAATCTGCTGGAACTGGCTGGTCAGCGCGCCCCACCACTGCATCGGGTCGATCACCCCGCCTCCGATCGAGGTGCCGGTGGCGGGTGGCTGCGACGCGCTTGCCGCCTTCGTGTCGGCCGAGGTGGCCGCAGGCGACTCGGGCACAGGGGACGGCGCAAGCTGCTCGACCGGCGCATCGGCCTTCGCTGCGTCGTTCGATTGAAACGACTTTTGATACGGATTGCCATCCGCTTTCGCCGATGCATTTGCTTCGGCACTGAGCGGCCAGCCGGCGTGCGGCGCTTCCGACGCATCGGCGCGGCGTTTGCGGCCCGCGGCAGCGGCCGGAGCCGCTTCGGTGGCGGCCGGCGTCTTCACCTGAAATGCCTTGGCGACGTCGCCCATCGCCACGTTCATGCCGGCCAATGTTGCCAGCGTCATCTTCTGCACCTCGAGCGCCTGCACGGTGGCGGCGACGGCCTTGGCGTTCTGGTCGAGCCAGAAGCTGACTGCCTTCAGTTCGGTGATGCGGCGATCGAGTTCATCGACGTTCAGCGTCGGTGCGATCCAGCTCGACACGCCCGGCAGGCCGGGTGCGCCGCTGCGCCCGCTGTGCTTGCCCGCCTGCTCCATCAGGTTCTGCAAAAAATCGAAGCCCGGCACCAGTTTGCCGAAGCCGAACGGATTGCTGTTGTCGCTCATGATCGGTTGCCTCTTTGTGGTTTTCGGTCGCCGTGCGGGACGCAAAGCGGCGGCCTCACTCTAGGATAACCGTTGCACCCCGACCGCAGCCGCTGTGCAAAATGCGCAGAGCACCGGCCCCCACCGCATGATCCATCTGCACGAGTTCGTCGATACCGCCAGCGCCGCCTCGGCGCAGGCCGCCGCGCTCGCCCAACGGCTGCGGCGGCTGCTGGCCGAGCGGTCCGGGCCGGTCGTGCTGGCGTTGTCCGGTGGCCGCTCGCCGGTTGCGTTCTTTCACGCGCTGCGCGACGAGCGACTGGACTGGTCGCGCATCGAACTGCACCTGGTCGATGAACGGCTGGTGGCGCCGGACCGTCCGCACAGCAACGAGCGGCTGCTGCGCGAACACTTGCTGCAGGCGCATGCCGCCAGCGCCCGCCTCATCGGCCTGGTGCCGGCAGGTTGGCCGACGGCGCCCACGCCCGAGCAACTTACTGCATTGGTGGAAGCTGCAAACGCCTGGCACGCGCCGATCGATGTGGCCGTGCTCGGCATGGGCGCAGACGGCCACACCGCCTCGTTGTTTGCGGATGCGCCCGAGTACGCGCGCTGCGTCGACCTGACCGCCAGCGCGCGTTATGCGCTGCTGCAGCCGGACCCGAGCCGCACCGATCCCGCCGTGCCGCGCATCACGCTCACGCTGCCGGCGCTGTTGGCCGCGCACCATTGGCAGCTTGGCCTGTCCGGAGTTGCCAAGCGCGCGCGGTTCGAGCAGGCGCGCGCCGCGCGGCGCGGTCCCGAACTGCCGATCGGCCTGCTGTTGGCCAACCTGCCTCCTGGAGCCGAATTCGATGTCTATTGGCACCCCTGAAACCGCCGCCGTTTCGTTCGATGCACCGCGCCTGCTCGGCGACGTCGGCGGCACCAACGCGCGCTTTGCCGTCTCGCGCAGCGGGCTCGCCCTGGAGCACGTGCAGGTGTTCGCCTGCGCCGAACACGCATCGCTCGAAGCGGCGCTGCGGCACTATCTGGACGGCCTGCCCGCATCGATCGGCCGAGCGGTGCAGCACGGCGCCATCGGCATCGCCACCGCCGTCACCGGCGACTGGGTCGAGATGACGAATCATCACTGGCGTTTTTCGATCGAGGCCACGCGCGCCGCGCTCGGCCTCGATCGGCTGCTGCTGTTGAACGACTTCACCGCGCTGGCCTGGTCGCTGCCACATTTGCCGGACGAAGAACTGTTGAAGCTCGGCGGCGGCGCGCCGGTGGCCGACACGCCGAGCGCGTTGATCGGGGCCGGCACCGGGCTCGGCGTGTCGGCGCTGGTGCCGGATGCGATCGGCGGCTTCATCGCACTGGCCGGCGAAGGCGGGCACGTCGCGTTCGCACCGACCAACGACCGGGAACTGCTGCTTTGGCGCGCAGCCACCCAGGCGTTCGGGCGGGTGTCGGTCGAGCGGCTGGTGTCGGGCCCGGGTCTGGAGTTCATCCACGAGACGCTCGCGCTCGACGCAGGCCACGCTGCCAACGAAACGCGCTTGTCCGCCGCCGAGATCACACGCCATGCGCTTGAAGCCAATGCCGCGCCCGCGCATCGCCATTGCCGGGATGCGCTCGACGTGTTTCTCGCGATCCTGGGCGCCACGGCGGGCGACCTGGCACTCACGCTCGGCGCGCGCGGCGGCGTCTACATCGGCGGCGGCATTGTGCCGCGGCTGGCCGATCATCTGGCCGTCTCACCGCTGCGCGCGCGGTTCGAAGACAAGGGCCGGTTTGCCGACTACATGGCAGCGATCCCGATCTATGTGCTGCAAAGCGAGCAGCCGGCACTGACCGGCGCCGCCGCGTATCTGCAGGCGCAGTTGCAGAGCGCGCTGAGCTGGCGCGCTCGGCGGGCTCCGACCGGTCGGTTGTGCGCTTCAGCCCGACTCGGCGTCTTGATGAACGGGGCAGGGACGTTGCGACGGTACCGCCGTCGGGCGGCGCGCTGCTCCTGGCAAACGACGCAGCCGGTTACTTGGCCGCGGGCTTGGCCGGACCCGTTGCGTTGGCCGCTGGTGCGCTGGTCGCCACCGGCACCTGTATCTCTTCCTTGAACTCATGGCCGTTTGCATCCTTGAAGGTCAGGATCAGCGGCGCGGCGGTGTTGTTGGCCAGCGGCGTTTTCAGGTTCAGCAGCATCAGGTGATGGCCGCCCGACTTCAGCTCGACCGGCTGGCCCGCCGGCAGGTCGATGCCGTCGACCGCGCGCATGCGCATCACGTCGCCGTCCATCTTCATCTCGTGCAGCTCGACGCTGCCGGCCGCCGTGCTGCTCGCGCCGACCAACCGCGTGGCCTGTTCGGCCGTCAACGTCATGTAGCCGGCCGTAATGTCCTGGCCCGGCAAGCGCGCGCGAATCCACGCTTGTTCGACCTTGACCGGCTTGGCGGTCTGCTGCGGCAGGTCGCCGGGACGCGGCTGCGTGGTGGGCGCAAGCTGTGCGTGTGCGGCCAGCGGGCCGAGGACGCAGCACGCTGCACAGGCAAGATTCAAAGCGACGGTGCGACAGGGTCGGATGTGCATGATGGCGAAGCGGTTTTGATGGACTGCGTGGTGGAAGGGAAATTCTGCAAAGCATAGCGATCTGGCAACGCCCGTCGACAACCGAAGCCCCTGACGTTCACGGAATTTGCCCGCAGCTTAAATCCAGCACCCAAATGCGCGCGTGCGTGTGATTTTTCTCTAAGACTTCACACCAGGAGTTCCGTAAAACTCCAATTTGATTCTCCAACGCGTCTAGGGCAACGTGAGCCGCAACCTTGCAGTCTCATTTGGGCAGCGCATGCGACCGGTGTGTGGAATGTCAATGCGCACGATGCCACCACCGAGACTGCCGTGCAATCGCGTCGAGCGAGCGACATTGATTTGCTTGATGGTCGCCCTGCGTTCACCGGTCCAAACCCAGCGCTCGGATTCAAGCAGGGATCGCGTCCATCGTGACGTGGTACGGCATAGGGAACCAGGGCAGCTTGGCGCCCACTTCATTGGGGCCTGGACAGCGCCGACTCAATTTCGGGGATCGCATGCCATTGCTGCCGCGGCGCACATTCGAGGTGCATGCCCATCAACGAATGAAAGGGCAGTGCAGCATCGGCGCCGAACTGTTGGCCTTTGGCGGCCTGCCCACCGCCGCGCAGATCGAATGGTGACCGTCCCGTTGGCAACTCGGCGTTTTGTGCGTTGGGCGCGCCCCGCACTGCGTGGATCGGGGTGCGTTATTCGTTCTGAGAATGCACGAGCGGCTCAGCCGCCCGCAATACTCGCGCAGTTCCATGGCTATTTGCCCACGCTCAAGCCAATGATGCAACCGCTGCCTGAGTGAAGGCAAGAGCGGGTTCTGCGATTCGAGCCTTCTTGGCTGTCCGTCGGTTGGCGCCTGCGGTCATGATCGCGGCCGCCGCGACATTGGCCATGCCTGCATATCATTGGCAGCGAATCCAAATGGAACCGCAACCCGTATAGTTCCATTCCGGACCAAGCACACGTCTGTGTTTCGCCAAAGCCTGACCGTCGATTTTTCGATCGCTCTTTCATGTCGCTGTTTCGATCTTCGCTGAAACTGCTGACGCTTTTTGCGCTGCTGGCGGCCATCGCGCTGCAGCCCGTGGCGGTTGCGGTTTCGTCGATGCTGGGTCAGCGGCACTTGCATCGCGAGCCGGTCGCCAGCGCGAAGATCTGGCTTGGCATGGCCGGAAACTGGCATGGCACCCCCCGCGCTGTGCGCACGGACACCGCTGCGACTGCCACGCACGCGCATTTGCATTCGCTCGGTCTGCGCCATCATCACGACATCGACGACCGCAGCGTTGTCGCACTGGAGCCGCTGGCAGGCGACGGCTCGCCGGCGGACGGCAGCCCTTCGCCCACGGCATCGTTTGCCTTTGTGGCGGACCGCGGGGTCGAACTGCAGTCTGCGATGGCGACGTCCGCAACCGACTGGCAAAAGCTCGAATTGCTGCCGATGCAGAGTCAGCCTCCGCGGCGCATCGAGCGTCCACCCAGGCCCATCGCCTGATCAAGCCGAACACGCCGACGTCGTGCAGCACACTGTGCTGACTGTGCGCCGTTGGTTGCCCGTTTCCGACGCGATCTAACAAGGCCCACGCATTCCCGCGGGGCTTTGCTGTCGGCTGCTGCCGGTGCTCGATCTTCTTGCAGATACCGGATGTGATGTCCGGTATCTGTAGCAAATCGACTTGGTATGGCGCCACGCCCATCAAGGCGCTTGCTTAACTTTCACCTGTCCAGCCTCGCTTGCAGCGGCGCTCGACTGGTTGCCATCTCTTTGGAAATCACCATGCATTCCATCTCAACCGCGCTCGTGACGGGCATCCGACCCGGCAACGCTCGCCCAGGCGCTGCATTGCACCCAAGCCAGTACCCAAATTCACCGGCTGTCCGCTCAGAAGCCAGCGGCGCGTGCAGACCGCATCGCCATCACAACGCAGCGTTCCTGATCGCCGCGGCACTGGGCAGCGGCACCAGCATCGCGCAGACCGAAGGCCAGAACCCTGCCGCCTCGCTGTCCGAAGTCAGGGTGGTCGCGCCGACCGAACAGCCGCCCGCAACCCAGGTCAGCGAGGACGTGAAGACCGCGCCCGCGTCGGTCACCGTGATCGAGAAGAAAGACCTCGACAAAAAGACCATCAACACCTACGGCGACATCCTGCGCGGCGTGACCGGCGTCAACGTGCTCGAGTACCACCAGGGCCTGATCGCCTACGGCATCACGCTGCGCGGCTTCGATTCGGACCACGGCCGCAACATCGCGGTGTTCCTCGACGGCATGCCGCTGAACGTGACCGGCTCGCAGCACACCAACGGCTACATGGACCTGGCGCAGCTGATTCCTGAACTGGTGAACCGGGCCGAGCTGGTGCGCGGGCCGTTCAGCGTCTACGCGGGCAACCACGCGGTCGCCGGTTCGCTGCAGTTCTATACCGAAGCTGCGGTGCAATCGAGCGTGAAGGTCACAGTGGACAACTATGGCCGCACCCGGCTGTTGCCGATCAAGTCCTTCAGTGCCGGCCCAGGGCAGGCGCTGATCGCGCTCGATCTGACCAAAGGCCGCGGCTATTCGGACCAGAGCGACATCGAGCGCATCAACCTGTTTACGCGCTACCAGATGCCGCTCGGCGACGGGCTGGCGTCGGCGCGGCTGCAGATCTACGACGCGAAAGCCGAAGCGCCTGGCTATCTGGACCGCGATGCGATCCGCTCGGGCAAGGTGGGCCTGCGCGACTTCCTGGTGCGCGGCATCGGCGACGCCAAGAGCCAGCAGAACCTCGTGTTCAACTACCGCAGCAACGACGCCGACGGCGCCGGCGGCCTTGGCACCGGCTGGTTTGCGAGCATCTACCTGAACAACGACACGCGCAAGCGCTGGGTCAACTACGACCTCAGCACCCCGGTGCGGCGCGATGACAGTTTGACGCAGGAACGCGACCGGCTGCAGCAGCTCGGCTTCGATCTGCGCAAGACCAGCACGTTCACGACCGCCGGTCTGCCGTCGCAGTTCACGGGTGGCGTGCAGTACAACCGCGAGCAGCTCAACGGCCGGCGCTTTCTGACCGATTCCGACCACGATGCACTGCAGCCGACTGCGGCTCTGCCCGATACCCGAATAGCCGACCGCAAGATCGTCACCACGACCAAGGCGGCCTACGGGCAGTATCAGATTCAGCCGGTGCAACGCGTCAAAGTCACGGCCGGCCTGCGCTACGACCGCATCGGCTTCGACACCAAGCTTCGACCCGACGACGACACGTATGGACCCGCGCTCGCCGCCAATGGCAGCACAGCCGCACAGCAGAGCTTCGGCATCTTCAGCCCGAAGATCGGCGCTGCCGTAGCATTGCTGGAACCGGGCAAGGGCTACCGTGCCGAGGTGTTTGCGAACGCCGCGCGCGGCTTCAAGAGCCCGTACGCATTCAGCGATCTGTATGCAAACGTCGGCGGCGGCCGCGGCGTGATCGACCTGTCGCTGTCGCCGGTCAGGAGCTACGAGGTCGGCGTGCAGGGCGGCGCGGCCGACAACTCGCACCGCTGGCGCGCATCCGTCTGGGATACGCGGCAAAACCGCGAGGCCGACGTCAACAACGCAGGCATCTACCAGAGCTTCAAGTCGACCAAGCGAAACGGCTTCGATCTGGAAGGCGACGTGCTCTTGCGCAAGACCACACGCGTGTTCGCTAACTACAGCCAGGTAACCGCGCGCACGCTGGACCCGGTCACGCCGGGCTTCGATCGCATCCCGAACACGCCCGACTACGTCGGCACGCTCGGGGTGGCCAGCGCCTTCTCGTTTGGCGCCAACCGGTTCGACCTGTCGCTGGCCGACAGCCTGATCGGCCCGCAGAATGTGACCACCGACGGCGCGGTGCGCACGCACAACTACCACCGCGCGGTGGCGCGCGTGGCCTATACCCGGCCCGAATGGAACAAGGCCGTCGTGTTCCTCAACCTGGTCGGCTACAGCCGGCAGCTCGACGAGCTGGTGTTCGACTTCGGCGGCGGCCAATACGGCACCAATGTCGCGCCGAAGTTGCGTGCAACGCTGGGCTTGCAGGTCCCTTTTTGAGCTGATTCCCCTGAACGAGAGAACTGGAACAAGTCATGAAATCATTGAAGACTGTCATTGCCTCGCTGCTGGCCGCCTCCGCAATGTGGGGCACCGCCGCCGTACAGGCGCACGATCTTGTGCTGATGCCGATCACGAATGGCGAGCTGCGGGTTCGCTTCGGCCACCCGCAGGACTGGCAATCGGTGGACGCCGAGAAACTGCTCGAAGTGCAGACCATCGATGCTGGAGGCAAAGTGGTCGATCGGCACGACGAACTCAAGCGCCGCGAGCTGGACATGGTCATGCCGCTTGCGGCCGATGCGGCGTTGCTGACCGCAGCGCGCTACGACAACGGGCTGTGGCTGACCCTCCGTGGGCATGACGGCAAGCCGGACCAGTATCGCAATGCGAGCAAATTCATGCTGCCTGAAGGCACCGACCCGATGCTCGCGGTCAAGTTCGCCAAGGGTGTCGTGCTGCGGCCAGACGACGAGGCGTTGTACCGCCGGACCGTAGGCCATCTGTTGGAGATCATTCCTCAGAAAAATCCGCTCAAAGTGAACGCCGACGAAACGCTGCCGGTGCTCGTGCAGTTCGACGGCCGCCCGCTGGCCAATGCCGGTATCGAGGTCAGTGACCTGGAGACGAAGATTGTCGAAGACAAGATCGTGCGCTACCGGACCGACGCGAACGGCGTGGCGCAGGTGCGCCTGCGCCACGGACTGAACGTGCTTGCGGTGGATCACACGGTCCAGAACGACGGCTCGCTCGGCGATGCGGCGCGTGCGTTGCCAGTCGGCAAAGGTGCGCTGATTGCGACTTACGCGTTCCAGTTGTAGAAACGACGGCCCGACAACCCGACAAGCGCCAACAGGAACGGTCATGTAGCGCGCGCTTTCGGGCTGGCACGCTCATGACAGCGTGGTAGGCAAGCCCCCGCCTTGGTGGCGATCACCGAATGATCTAAGCCTCCTTCGATTGCTTCTCAATTTAATCTCTACTCCTCGACTCGTGAACAATGTGCTCGGCTCGTGGGCGGCGTCCATCGGGCTGCTGCCGGGCGCATTGGCATAGCGGGTCGGCCAAGCGGCTTGCGGCTGACGCACTGGCCGATTGCGAACAAGGCGACATCACCGATTGCCGTCGAAAAACGTGTGCCCAACGCAACCTGCGACTGCACACCACATTCGAAGATCGTTGCGCGGCCGGAATTCCGGTGGGTTTTTAGGGCAATCGTCGACGCTCAATGCAGCGGCTGCACAGTGCTTTGGCGCTGCCCGCCAACGGGTGCACACCCGGCATTGGCACAACGTACTCGGCTGCTATCCTGCGCCCCACCATGCAAAGCGTTTTTCACCTGGCGTTCAATGTGCGTGACCTGGACAGCGCGCGCGATTTCTACGGCCGCACACTGGGCTGTGCAGAAGGCCGCAGCACCGCAAGCTGGGTCGACTTCGATTTCTTCGGGCATCAGCTGTCGCTGCATCTGGGCGAGCCGTTTGCGACCGCGCCGACCGGCAAGGTCGGTGACCACCTGGTGCCGATGCCGCACTTCGGTCTGGCGTTGCAACGCGCCGATTGGCAGGCGCTGGCCGATCGGCTGCATGCGGTCGGCATCGACTTCGTGATCGAGCCGCAGCAGCGCTTTGCGGGCCAGCCGGGCGAGCAGTGGACGATGTTCTTTCTGGACCCGTTCGGCAATCCGCTCGAGATCAAGGGATTCGAGTCGCTGCAGCGCATCCACGAGACTTGAACCTCGGCGCGCCGCGGGACAAGAAGCATCGTCAGGACGCACTGTTAGCATGAGAAACAGCATGACCGCCTCCTCGAACATCCCACCTTCTGCCCTTTTGCCCGATGACTGGCTCGACGCGCGCAGTGCACTGTTTCTGGACTTCGACGGCACCCTGGTGGATCTGGCAGAGCGGCCCGAAAACGTATCGGCTTCGGCGGGTTTGCTCGACACACTGGCCGCATTGCGGGACGGACTTGGCGGCGCATTGGCGATTGTCTCGGGCCGTCCGATCGCGCAACTCGACCATTTCCTCAGCCCGCTGAAGCTGGCTGCCGCAGGGGTGCACGGTGCCGAGCGCCGGGCTGTCGACGGTACCCTGACCCAAGCCGAGGTGCCTTCGCTGGAGCGCGTGGAAGCCGCAGCCGTTGCGCTGCAAAAGCAGCACCCGGCGCTGCTGATCGAACGCAAGCGCGGCTCGCTGGCCCTGCACTACCGGGCTGAGCCCGCGTTGGCGCAAGCCTGCATCGCGGCCATGCAGGATGCGGTGGCCGCATCCGACGGCCTTGTGCTGCTGCCGGGGAAGATGGTGCTGGAGGCCAAGGCCGCAAGCATCGGCAAAGGCATTGCGATCGCTGCACTGCTCACCCAAGCGCCGTTTGCGGGCCGCAAGCCGATCTTCATTGGCGATGACGTGACCGATGAAGCCGGCTTCCATGCAGTGCAGGCCCACGGCGGCTTCGGCATCAAAGTCGGTCCGGAGCCGAGTTGTGCGCGCTGCCGGCTGGACTCCCCCGATGCGGTGCGTGCGGCTTTGGCCCGGGCCTCACGCTTGCCGTGATGGCCGCGCCGGACCGGCAGAACAACAACGATTGAACGAGGAGCACCCGATGAGCCGTTTGGTGGTGGTATCGAACCGGGTCGCCGATCCGCGCAAGGTGGCTGCTGGCGGGCTCGCGGTCGCGCTCGGTGAAGTGCTCGCGGAAACCGGCGGCCTGTGGTTCGGCTGGAGCGGCAAGATCAGCGAAGACGCGTCGGGGGCAAAAAAGCCGAAGACAACCAATGCCGGCAGCACCACGTTGGCCACCGTCGACCTGACGCAGCAGGACCATGATGCCTACTACCTCGGCTACGCGAATGGGGTGTTGTGGCCGGTGTTTCACTACCGGCTCGACCTGGCCGACTTCGACGCGGGCTTCATCGATGGCTATCGGCGTGTGAACCAGCGCTTCGCGCAGCAGTTGCTGCCGCTGCTTGAACCCGACGACGTGATCTGGGTGCAGGACTATCACCTGATCCCGCTGGCGATGGAATTGCGCGCGCTGGGCTGCACGCAGAAGATCGGCTTCTTCCTGCATATCCCAATCCCACCGCCGCTGATCCTGGCGGCGATTCCCGCGCATGGTTGGCTGATGCGCGCATTGTTCGCCTACGACCTGGTCGGTTTTCAAGCGGAAGTCGACCTCACACACTTCGAGCGATACATCGAGAGCGAAGGCCATGCGACGCCAAAAGGTGAGCACCGCTGGCGTGCGTTCAGCCGCACCTTGCAGGTCGGCGCCTATCCGATCGGCATCGATGTGGACGAGTTCGCCACGCTGACGAAAGGCAAGGAGGCACGCGAAGTCTTCAGCCGTATGAAGCGCGACTATTCGCAACGGCGCCTGCTGGTCGGCGTGGACCGGCTCGATTACTCGAAAGGCCTGCCGCAGCGCATCCGCGCGTTTCGCAAGCTGCTGGAGCGCTTCGAGGACACGCGGCAGTCCGCCGTGCTGGTGCAGATCGCGTCGCCGAGTCGCGAAGACGTCGATGCGTATGCCGACATCCTGCGCGAGCTCGAATCCCTGTGCGGTCAGATCAACGGCGATTTCGGCGATCTCTCATGGATGCCGGTGCGCTACATCCACCGCACCATGGCACGCGCGAGGTTGCCGGGCCTCTACCGTGCGGCCAGCGTCGCGTTGGTCACGCCGCTGCGCGACGGCATGAACCTGGTGGCGAAAGAATTCATCGCCGCACAGGACGTGGAAGACCCCGGCGTGCTGGTGCTGTCGCGCTTCGCCGGCTGCGCCGAGCAGTTGAAGGAAGCGCTGCCCGTCAACCCCTACGACATCGAAGCCACGGCAGAGACAATCCACCTTGCGCTGCAGATGCCGCTGGCCGAACGCAGGGAGCGCCACGACGCGCTGCTGGCCACCATTCGCAAGTACGACGTGCATTGGTGGTGCAAGAGTTTTCTGGATGCGTTGAACGGCACGAATGCCGAGGAAAAAGGCGAGACCTGGTTGCGGCTGTAGTCTGCGGTCCGCCGCTGGCGTCGTTGTCCGTGGTTCCCGGCGGCTTGACAGCCATCGGTTTTTGAGGCCGGTGGTCCCGAGTGTGGCATGGGATGCGCATGGAACCGCTTCATTGTGATCGATGCACCGCTTTGCCGTCCCGCCCAAGGTCGGGCGGTGGCCGCGACGACGGACCGTGCAGCGCATGTCAGCGCAACGTGCCTGCTCCCCTGCCCGATTGCAAATGCGCATCGAACAACACAAGATTGATTTGAATACTTCCACGACGATCGATGCAACAGCCCATTCCCGACCTTGTTGAACCTGCTTCGCTCTGGGCCGCGGTGACGCCACCCGGCCCGGCTTGCGAGCCGTTGCAGGGCGATACGCAAGCCGACGCGGTGGTGATCGGCGCCGGCTTCACCGGTCTGTCGACCGCGCTGAACCTGCGCAAGGCGAGCGTCGACGTGGTCGTGCTCGAGGCGGCCGTGCCCGGCTGGGGTGCTTCGGGGCGCAACAATGGCCAGGTGATTCCGACCCTGTCGCGGCCCGACCCGGACGACATTGAAGCCAAACACGGCGACGCCGGCGCGCGCTTCGTCATGCTCTTGCGCGACTGCGCATCGATCCTGTTCGATACGGCGCGTGCGCACCACATCGATGCCGAAGCGGAGCAGACCGGTTGGATGCAACCCGTGCATTCGCCGGGCCGCATCGCCATTGCCGAACGCCGGGTCAGGCAGTGGTCGGCCCGCGGCGCGGCGGTGGAACTGCTCGATCTGGCACAGACCCGCGCGATGACAGGATCAGACGCCTGGCACGGGGGCTTCTGGAACCGCACCGGCGGGCACATCAACCCGCTTGCGCTGGCGCGCGGGCTGGCGCGCGCGGCGATCGACGCTGGCGCCCGCATTCATGGGCACAGCGCCGCGCTCGACTATGCGCATCACGACGGCCGCTGGCGCGTGCGCACGAACGCCGGCACGGTGCGGGCCCGTGCATTGGTGCTTGCCACCGGCACCTATACCGGCGAAATCGCACCCGGTCTGGCACCGGCCATCGCACGCGAGGTGGTGCCGGTGGTCTCCTGGCAGATGGCCACGCAGCCGATTCCGGAAGCGGTACGCAAAACGGTGATTCCCGGCCGCCAGGCGTTGTCCGACACGCACGGGGAGCTGTATTTCGCGCGCTTCGACGCGCGCAACCGGCTCGTCAGCGGCGGCGTGACGCTGCGGCCATTCGGCAAGGTCGAGCGGTTGAAGGCCACCGTCGCCGCACGGCTGCAGCAACTGTGGCCGCAGCTCGGCGCGCTGCAGATCGGCCCGGTGTGGAACGGCTATGTCGGCATGACCGACGACTACATGCCCCGCTTTCACCGGCTCGGTCCCGACGCCTGGGGATGGGCCGGCTGCAACGGCCGCGCGGTCGGGCTGTCGGTCGCGCTCGGCGGCGAATTCGCGAAGGCGGTCTGCGGCACCCCGGAAGCGCAATTGGCGCTACCCTTTACCGAACCGGCGCCGTTGCCGATGCACGGCATCGCACGCCGCATGGCACCGCTCGCGCTGCTGCGCTATCGGCGGCTGGATCGCCGGGAAATCTGAAACCGCATTTCCGAACAAGGAGAACGCACCATGCTCGCCAGTCTCGAAGGCCTGGACCACGTCGTCGTGATGGTGCGTGAACTCAATGCCGCCGCCGACCAATGGCGCGCATTGGGCTTCACGCTGTCGCCGCGCGGCACGCACAGTGCGCATCTGGGCACCGGCAACCACACGATCATGTTCGGCACCGACTACGTCGAGTTGCTCGGCGTGCTGCAGGACACGCCGTTGAATGCAGCGAGCCGCGAGTTTTTGCAGCGCCGCGGCGAGGGCATGGAGCGGGCGGCCTTCACGACCAACAATGCGGCCGAAGGCGTGGCGGCACTGCGCGCGCGCGGCATCGACGCGAGCGGGCCGGTCGAGTTCAGCCGGCCGGTCGATCTGCCCAACGGCGGGCACGGCGAAGCGGCGTTCAGCGTCTTTCACTGGCCATCCGAGCAGCGGCCCGCCGACATGCGCATCTTTGCGTGCCAGCATCACACGCGCAACACGGTGTGGATTCCCGAGCTGCAATCGCACGCCAACACCGCGGTCGGCATCGCGCGGCTCGAGATCGTCACGCCGCAGCCGGACACAGCTGCCAAAGAACTCGCCGATTTGATCGACGGCAAGCCCGAGCATTGCGAAGACGGCATGCGCGTGCCCACTGCGCCAGGCCGGGGTGTGTTCGAATTCATGACGGCCGATGCGTTCAAGTCGCGCCATCCTTCGCTTGCCGAGAGCAAACTGCCCGCCGAGGGCGTGGCCGCACTGGTCTGCCGCGTGTCGGACCTCGACGCTGCAGCGCGTTGCATCGGTGCTGACAGCACGCGCCAAGGCAACACGGTCACGGTCGCGGCCGACCGTGCCAACGGCGTGGCCCTGGTCTTCGAAGCCGCCTGACGATTCCTGAACCCGAACCGGAGATTTCGATGACTTTCACCCGTCGCAAGGCCCTCGTCACCGTCCCCACCGTGCTGTTGTCGGCCACCGTGCCCGGCCTGCTGCAGGCGCAAACCGCGCCACGCCGCGGCGGCACCGTCACCGTGCACATGAGCGGCGAGCAGCGCATCCTGAATCCTGCTTTGCGCGCGTCCACCGGCGTGTATGTGATCGGCGGCAAGATCATGGAAGCGCTGGTCGATCTGGATGCGAAGGGCGAAGCGGCACCGATCCTGGCCACCTCGTGGCAGTCGGCGGACGGCGGCAAGACCATCACGTTCAAGCTGCGCGAAGGCGTGAAGTGGCACGACGGCAAGCCGTTCACCTCGGCCGACGTGCAGTACACCGCGATGGAGATGTGGAAGAAGCATCTCAATTACGGCACCACGCTGCAGCTCTATCTGGATGCGGTGGACACGCCGGACGCCAACACCGCCGTGTTCCGCTATTCGCGGCCGATGCCGATGGACCTGCTGCTGCGCGCGCTGGCCGATCTGGGCTACGTGGCGCCAAAGCACATCTACGAAGGCACGAACGTGCTGGAGAACCCGGCCAACACCGCGCCGATCGGCACCGGCCCGTTCAAGTTCGTCAAGTACGAGCGCGGCCAGTACGTGACCGCCGTGCGCAACGACGCCTACTGGCGCGAAGGCTTTCCGTATCTGGACCAGCTGGTCTGGCGTTTCATCCCGGACCAGAGCGCTGCGGCCGCAGCGATCGAGTCGGGCCAGATTCAGATCAGCCCGGAAGGCGCTTTGGCACTGGCGGACCTGGTCCGGTTGAAAAAGGACCCGCGCTTCGAAGTCTCTACCCGTGGCAACGAAGGCAACGCGGTGATGAACACCGTCGAGTTCAACTTCCGCACGAAAGAGATCGCCGACCACCGCGTGCGCGAGGCGATCGTGCGCTCGCTCGACGTGAATTTCTTCTGTGACAACTTCCTGTACGGCCTGGCGAAGCCCGCCACCGGTCCGATCCCGAGCAGCTCGCCGAAGTTCTATCCGACCGAGCCTGCCCGAGTATCCGTTCGACCGCAAGAAGGCCGAAGCACTGCTGGACGATGCCGGGTACAAGCGCGGCAGCAACGGCAAACGCTTCAGTCTGCGGCTTGTGCCCGCGCCCTGGGGCGAAGACATCGCGCTGTGGGCGACCTTCATGCAGCAGTCGCTGCAGCAGATCGGCATCGACGTCGAGATCGTGCGCTACGACGCGGCCGGATTTTTGAACAACGTCTACAAGGAATGGAATTTTGACCTCGCAACCGGCTGGCACCAGTACCGCGGCGACCCGGCCGTGTCGACCACCGTCTGGTACCGCTCGGGCAGTCCGAAGGGCACGCCGTGGAGCAATCAGTGGGGCTGGAAGTCCGATGAGATCGACCAGCTGATCGACGCCGCCGCGTTCGAGACCGATCCGGCCAAACGGCGCCAGCTCTATGTCGATTTCGCGAAAGACGTGAACACCGAGATTCCGCTGTGGATGGCGATCGAGCGGCTGCTGATCTCGGTCACCAACAAGAAGCTGCAGAACCACCACAACACGCCGCGCTGGATTTCCAGCAGTTGGGCCGACCTGTGGGTGGCGGCTGACGCTCACCCCCAGGCTCCGGTCGCTTCGCTCCACTCTCGCCGACCCCCCACCGGGGGCGACGCCGATGGGCCGGCAAAGCCGGATCCATGACGTCTGTTGGATTCCATTGTTTGCGTGTCATACGCAGCGGGCAGCACGAAGCGCAATGGACCTCTGGATCGACGTCTGAGATGCGCTTATTCGCCCTCGCGCTGCGCAGGCTGCTGGCAAGCCTGCCAACCTTGCTTTTGCTGCTGGCCGGCCTGTTCCTGCTGCTGCAGCTTGCGCCCGGGGATACGGTCGATGCGCTGGTCGCGCAGATGGGCGGCGGCGACCCAGCGATGATCCAGCGCATGCGCGAGTTCTATGGGCTCGATGCGTCGGTCGCGGTGCAGCTCGGCAACTACCTGTGGCGGCTGGTGCGGCTGGACCTCGGGTTCTCGGCGATCTATGCGAAGCCGGTGCTGGATGTGATTCTGGAGCGGCTGCCGGCCACCCTGCTGCTGATGGTCTCGGCGCTGTCGTTCGCGTTCGCGGCCGGCATGGCGCTGGGCGTGATCGCTGCGCGGCGGGTCAACCAGGCGACCGATACGGTGATCTCGACGCTCGGCTTGGTGTTCTATGCGACGCCCTCGTTCTGGTTCGGTCTGATGTGCATCGTGATCTTCGCGGTGCATTTGCGCTGGCTGCCCGCGGGCGGCTTCGGCACGATCGGCTCGGGCCTGACCGGCGTGGCCGACGTGCTGGATACCGCGCGCTATCTGATCCTGCCGACCCTGACGCTGGGCCTCGGCTTTCTCGCGATCTATCTGCGCATCATGCGGGCCTCGATGCTCGAGGTGCTGACGCTCGACTTCGTGCGCACCGCGCGCTCCAAAGGCCTGCCCGAGTACGGCGTGGTGGTGCGCCACGTGCTGCGCAACGCGCTGCTGCCGATGGTCACGTTGCTGGGCTTGCAGGCGAGCACGATGCTCGGTGGCTCGGTCGTGGTGGAGAGCGTGTTCGCGCTGCCGGGGCTCGGGCGACTGGCTTATGAGTCGGTCGTGCAGCGCGACCTGAACATGCTGCTGGGCATCGTCTTCGTCTCGGCGCTGCTGGTCATCGTCGTGAACTTCATCGTCGACATCGCCTATGCCCGGCTTGACCCGCGCATCGGCGCGGGCCGATAAGCGGTGCGGCTGCTGCGTCTGTACCTGCGCAACCCGGCCGCGGTGATCGGGCTGGTGCTGCTGATCGTGATGCTGTGCATGGCGCTGTCCGCCGGCTGGCTGTTTCCGCGCGATCCGCTGGCGCTGGCCGGACGTCCGCTGGCCTGGCCGTTCGAGAACCCGCGCTTCTGGCTCGGCACCGATTCGTCGGGCCGCGACATCGCCGCACAGATTTTTCACGGGGCGCGCGTTTCGCTGCTGATCGGGCTGGTGGCCACCGCGCTGGCGATCTTCATCGGCATCGTGGTCGGTGCCGTTGCGGGTTTTTACGGCGGCTGGATCGACAATCTGCTGATGCGCATCACGGAAGCGTTCCAGACCGTGCCGAGCTTCTTGCTGCTGCTGATGCTGGTCGCCGTGTTCGGCTCCGACATGACGACCGTGACGTTCGTCGATCGGGTTCATCTCTTGGCCCGCGCCGGCGCGACTCACGCGGGCCGAGTTCCTGTCGCTGCGCAACCGTGAGTTTGTGCAGGCCTGCCGCACGCTGGGCCTGCGCGACGGCGCGATCATCTTCCGCGAAATTCTGCCCAACGCGCTGCCGCCGCTGATCGTCTACGCGAGCGTCGTCATGGCGCTGGCGATCCTGATGGAGAGCGCGCTGGCGTTCCTCGGCGCTGTCCGATCCGAACGTCGCGTCCTGGGGCAACCTGATCGGCCCGGGCCGCGGCGTGCTGCGCACGCAATGGTACGTGTCGGCGATCCCGGGCATCGCGATCCTGCTGACGGTGCTCGCGGTGTCGCTGGTCGGCCAGGGCCTGAACGACGCGCTGAACCCGCGCCTGAGGAACCGATGAGCGTGGCCCACGCTGACCCACCGTCGGCCATCGATGGTCCGGTGCTGAGCTCGACGGCTGACGTCCGCCTGCCACCGGGCGCCGGACGCAACCACGCACTTGCCGATGTCTCTTTCAGCCTCGCGCGCAACGAGATCCTGTGCGTGGTCGGCGAGTGCGGCTCGGGCAAGTCGATGACCGCCGCGCCGTCATCGGCCTGCTGCCGCCGGGTGTGCAGCCGGCGGCGGCGCGCATCCGGTTCGACGGCGCGCGACCTCCTCGGCCTGACCGAAGCGCGAGATGCGCGAGCGTGCGCGGCGCGCGGATCGGCGATGATCTTCCAGGAGCCGATGACGGCGCTGAACCCGCTGCATGCACGGTCGGCGACCAGATCGGCGAGATGTTCCGCATCCATACCGACGCTCTCGACGCCGACGCCATCGCGCGAACGCGTGCTGGCGCTGCTCGGCGAAGTCGGCCTGCCCGATCCCGAGCGCTGCGCGCGCGCCTATCCGCACGAGCTGTCCGGCGGCCAGCGCCAGCGCGCGATGATCGCCATGGCGCTGGCGCTGGAGCCGCAGGTGCTGATCGCCGACGAGCCGACCACCGCGCTCGACGTGACCACGCAGGCGCAGATCCTGGAGCTGATCCGCGACCTGCAGCAACGCAGCGGCACCGCGGTGCTGTTCATCACGCATGATTTCGGCGTCGTGGCCGAGATCGCCGACCGCGTGGCGGTGATGCAGCACGGCCGGCTGGTCGAGGAGGGCCCGGCCGACGCAGGTGCTGAACGCGCCCGCAGCACGCCTACACCGCGCGCTGATCGCCGCCGTGCCGCCCTCACGCCGCCGCCGCGCCGGGAAGCTGCCGACGCGGTGCGTGGCGCTCGACATCGCAGGTGTCTCCAAGATCTTTCGCACCGGCGGCTTTCTTGGCCGCGGTGCGCGCGTCACGCAGGCGCTGGACGACGTGTCGATGCAGCTCACGAGCGGCGCAACGCTGGGCGTCGTCGGCGAATCGGGCTCCGGCAAGTCCACGCTCGCGCGCTGCGTCGTGCGCCTGCTCGATCCGGACAGCGGGCGACATCCGCATCGGCGACGTCGACTTGGCGACCATGTCCAAGCGCGAAGTTCGGCAGGCCACGCGCCGCATACAGATGGTGTTCCAGGATCCGTTCGCCTCGCTCAATCCACGGCGCCGCGCGGGCGACCTGGTCGCGCAAGGCCCGATGGCGCACGGGCATGGGAAGAGCCGATGCATTGGCCAAGGCGCGCGCGCTGTTCGAACTGGTCGGGCTGGACGCCGCGTCGATCGACCGCTACCCGCACGAGTTCTCCGGCGGCCAGCGCCAGCGCATCGGACTGGCGCGCGCATTGGCGCTCGAACCGGACATCCTGGTCGCCGACGAGCCGGTGTCCGCGCTCGATGTGTCGGTGCAGGCCCAGGTGCTGCGGCTGCTTGCCGATCTGCAGAGCACGGCTGGGGCTGTCCATGCTGTTCGTCACGCACGACCTGCGCGTGGCTGCGCAAATCTGCGACCACGTCGTCGTGATGCGTGCCGGCAAGGTGGTCGAAGCGGGTGCTGCAGCCGATGTATTCACCCAGCCGGTTCACCCCTACACGCGCGAACTGATCGATGCCATTCCGGGGCGCGAGTGGTCGACCGGCAGCAATCTTCATCCGGCCCGTTCGGACTTCATTCAGGAAGCCACGTCATGACTTCTTCCACGACCGTCACCCCTACACTCGCCGCCGCCTGTTTCAGCCCGACCTATGTGACTGCGCGGGCTCGCTTCGCGCTGGCGGCCGACCGCGCCGGCGCGCGGCTGGACATCTTCACGCACGACACCGCCCATGCGCCCGACGGCGGTACGCTGAGCACCGACGTGGCGGTGCTTGGAGACCCCGACGCCGAGAACGCGTTGTTGATCGTCAGCGGTACGCACGGCCCCGAGGGCTTCGTTGGCTCGGCCGCACAGATCGCACTGCTCGATCGCCTGGCATTCGATGGCATGCCACCGAACCTGCAGATCGTGCTGGTGCATGCGATCAATCCATGGGGCTTCGCAACCATCAGCCGCACCACCGAGAACAACGTCGACCTGAACCGCAACTTCATCGACTGGGCGCAACCGGCGCCGGCCAATCCGGGCTACGCCGAATTGCATGGCTTTCTCTGTCCCGAGGACTGGACGCCGGATGCGTTGCAGGCTGCGGAGGCCGCACGGCAGGGCTGGATCAAGCGCAACGGCGACAACGCCTACGTCGACGTCACCGCACGCGGCCAGTACAGCCATGCCAACGGACTGCACTACGGCGGCGCCGGCAGGGAGTGGTCGAACCACACGCTGGAGACCCTCGTGCACCGTCATCTGGGCGGTGTGAAACGCCTCGCCTTGATCGACTGGCACACCGGCCTCGGTGAGCGGGGCGAGCCGTTCTTCCTGTGCTTCAACGAACCTGGTGACGCTGGCTGGCAGCGCGCTTGCAGCTGGTGGGGCCGCGACCGCGTGGAAACAAAAGGCGGCTTTGAAGGCGCCAACCGCCCGAACTACCAAGGCCTGCTGTTCCACGGTGTGCAGCGCTACGCCGCACCGGCCGAGGTGACCGGCGCGGTCATCGAGTTCGGCACCCGCAGCCGCGAAGACATGCGCGTGGCCCTGCGCGGCGACCATCAGATGAAGTTCGGCGGCACGCTGCCCGATGCCCAACGCGCCGCGTTGCGCGAGCAGTTGCTCGATGCGTTCGCGCCGCTTTCACTGCAGTGGCAATGCAGTGTGCTGGCACACGCCATCACGATTCAGCAACAGGCGATACAGGGCTGCACGGAATGGCGCTGACGGGGGCCTGAACCGGTGAAGACTGCAGGCGTTGCTGCATCGCACCGACTCGGACACAGAAGAGCGACGGCTCGTTGGGGCTGCAGCCTGAAGTGCAGCGCTTAAGCCCCCATGGTGCTGAGTCCGCGCAGGAACCGAACCATGTCGTCGCGTTGCGCTGGGTCGGACAGGTAGAACGGATGCGGCACGGTGGCTCCGCGCGGCGGATCGAGCAGGTTGTCGAGCGTCGGCACCGAGTTGTCGTGCAGATAGTTCGGCTTGCGCGCCAAGTCCAGCAGCAGCGGCATGACCGAGCCGCGAATGCCGCCACGCGCGCTCGCATTCACGGCCGCCACCTTGTCGTCGTAGATGCTGGTCGGCGTTTCAAGAATCGGGTTCAGCGGCGGCTCGCGCATCGCGAGCAGCGTGACCGGGTTGTCGCCGGGGAAAATCGTTTTCATGGGAACCGTGAACGCCGGCACCGGCTTCGACTGATCGACGTTGTGGCAAGCCGTGCAGTTGTTGTTGCGGAACAGTTCGCGGCCGCGCTGCACGGCGGCGCTGTCGGTCGCCACGGCAGGCGGCGCCTGCAGGCTGTTCAGGTAGCCGTCCATGTCGATCAGCTTCGCGCTGTCGACCCGCACGCCGAGCGGCGCATCCTCGCTGCCGGGTGCCGGATGCCGGATGCGGCGCAGCCTACCGTACGGGTAGCCGTTCACGCCGGTCGCGGTCAGCACCTGCACGTAACCGTCTGCGATTTCGTTGCCGGCCGCGGTGCCGCCGAACTTGCGCAGGAATGCGCGACCGCCCGGCGACGTCACGTTGGTCGGGTCGAGCAGCGCGGTGTTGGCTCGTTGCCGAATGTCTCGAATCGGAACACTTCCCTGCCGGCGGTCGGATCTCCAGCCGCATGCACGATCGGTGCTTCGGCCGATGACGGACCGTCGGAGCCGCTGCCGCCGCCATCGCCACCGCTTCCGCACGCCGCCAGCAACACGGCTGCGGCAGCCGCGGCGAGCCGGGGGTGACGAACGGTGGCTTCAACGAGACAGGACATGAGCGGCTCCGGTGGTCTTGTCGATGAGTCAGGCGACGAGCAATCTAAAACCCGGCGCACATCGCATCGATGCCGCGCTTGAATTCCCTGCCAGATCACTCTTAGGGACGCATCCGCTCTCGTGTGTTCGCCATCGAACTTACGGCAACCCGGGGCCGCGTCAATCCGGCTGCAGATAGTCCTGATAGCGCGCCTTGACCTCCCGATAGCACGCGCACGACCGCACGGCGAGCGCTTGCCGGTCGAGGATCGTGAAGTGTCCGCGCTGGTAGGCGATCAGGCCGTTAATCTGCATCCGGCTGGCCGCCGCCGAGACGCTCACGCGGCGCACACCCATCAACTGGGACAAGGTCTCCTGTGTCAGTTCGGCATCGCGCAGCGGTACGCGGTCGTCGAATGACAGCAGCCATCGGATCAGACGCTGGTTCACGCTGTGCACACGTTCACACGCGGCCACCGCGCAGATCTGGCAGACCAGCGCATCGGCATGGCGCAGCAGCAGCCGGTGCAGCACGCCGGCGCGTGCGAACTCCTCGCGCAGCACGTTCGCGTCGAGCCGCATGGCGCGTCCTCCGATGCGCACGGTGGCGCGGTTCACCGCGGTGTCGGCGCCCAGCATCGGCTCCAGGCCAAACGCACCTTCGCGGCCGACCAGCGCGATGCCGGGGGCGCTGGTGGCTTCGTCGGCATCGTCCAGCACCTGGTCCAGCGATGCCACCATGTCCAGCGGAAACCAGACGGTGTCGGCCGCCTCGCCCGCTTGCACCAGCACATCGCCCGGCGCCGTCGAGACGACGACGAGCGCGCTTTCGATGCGCTGCGTGACGGTTTCCGGCAGCATCGCATAGATCGAGTTTTGCTTGAGTTCGTTTTCCGACATGGGTTGATGCGTTGTGCTCATGGTCGATTGCGGCAGTCGAAAGCACTGTCGACCGGAGCCGCAAAAAGAGGAGAACAGGAAAGTTGGGCCGACGATTGCCTTGCCTGCGTCATCGGTATGCGGCTGGAAACCTGGGCCAGTATGACCGCTGGTCGCTGTTGCCGGGAAAGGATTGCCGTACCGCTATGTTCGCGGACGAACATAGCTTCGACTGCGACTACCTACACTGGTTGCCGACCCGTCGGGTCAAGGCCACTGAGTGCCCGTTTGACAAAAATCTTTTTGCTCTTGAGGTTCAACATGATGAAGAAAACAGCTTTGATCGCAGCGATGTTGATGGCATGCGGCGCCGCGTTCGCCATGTCCGCCGACATGAAGGACGGCGACATGATGATGAAGGACGGCAAGATGATGACGATGGAAGGCGGCAAGGCCATGCCGATGAACAAGGAGATGACAACGTCCGATGGCAGCAAGGTCATGATGGACGGCACCGTGATGAAGAAGGACGGCAGCAAGATGATGATGAAGGACGGCGACATGATGATGAAAGACGGCAAGATGGCGGACAAGGACGGCATGATGAAAAAGTGAGTCCGCTGAAAAAAGGCGACTCGGCTTGATCGACAGAGGGCGCGCTGCGCCCTCTGTTTTTTTGGTCTTCGCACATCGATGAAGCTGTACGGTGATTGCCGCCGGGCCACCGGTTCGCAGCGTGGTGGCAGGGCTGGACGATCGCCAGCGTTTCGGGTCTTGGCTTCGAACTGTGGCTCAGTGCTTTTCAGGATATCGGCAGCGGCCGCCGGTGTTCAGGCCTGAAACCCGCAACATCACAGAAGCGGCCTATGGCTGCAACCGGTTGCAGCCGTAGGCAGCCCGCGCACCGCTCAAAGCATCTCCGATGCATCGAAGTCGAGTTCCACTTTCGCGCCGTTCGGGTCGTGACAGAACAACTGCCAGGTGCCTGCACCGACCTGTTTTCGAAGCTCGTACTTCGTGCCGCTCTCGGTGAACCGTGCCACCACGGCACGCAGATCGCTCGCCGAAAACGCCAGGTGATCGATCACGCCCGCGCGCTCGGCCGGTACGGTCCGGTCGAAGTACAGATGCAGCACGGCGGCCTGCTGCTGTTGCGCGTAGAGCCACGCGCCGGCAAATCCCAGCGCCGGCCGCGGGCCGACGCGCAGGCCGAGCAGGCCGACGTAGAAATCGAGCGTCTTCTGCTCGTCCTCTGCGATCACGGTGAAATGATTCAGGCCGACGATCATCTGCGCTCCTCAATGAAGTTATCGGTCAGGCAGTCAGCACCAGCGTACCGATCGTCGCGCGCGATTCGAGCCGGGCGTGGGCCGACGCGGCTGCTTCGAGCGTGTGACGCTCGATTGGTGGCAGCTTGATCGAACCGCTGGCGAGTGCATCCCAGACGCGCTGCGCGCGAACCGCCAGTTGCCCCGGCGCGTCGACGTAGTCGAACACGACCGGTCGCGAGAAGCTCAGCGATTTGCTCATCAACGCATCGGGCGACAACGGCTCCAGCACGCCGCCGGCCTGGCCGATGCTGATCCAATGGGCGCGGCGTGCCAGGGCAGCGAAATTCTCGTCGCGCGCGACATTGCCGAGGCCGTCGATCACGACATCGGCGCCGCCACAGGCTTGTTGCACCGCATCGGCGAAGCGGTAGTCCTGGGTGACGATCACGTGTTCGCAACCGTAGTCCCGCGCGACCCGCGCTTTTGCTTCCGATGAGACAGTGCCCAGCACCACCGCACCGAGCCACTTGGCCCACGCGCAGGCGAGCAGGCCCAGGCCACCTGCCGCCGCATGCACGAGCACCCGCGTGCCACGCTGCACATGGCCGATGTCGTGCAGCAACAGGTCGGCGGTGATGCCTTTGAGCAGCACGGCCGCAGCCACGTCATTCTCGATCGCAGCCGGCAGTCGAACGACCCAGTCCGCCGGCACGCAGCGCAGCCCGCAATAGGCGCCCGGCATCGGTCCGACATAGGCGACGCGATCGCCCGGCAGCAGCCCGCTTGCGTTCGGCCCCACGTCGACGACGGTGCCCGCCGCCTCCATGCCCGGCGCCCCGGGCAGCGGCATCATGGCCGGCATCGCACCGCGGCGCAGGTAGATGTCGATGTAGTTGACGCCGATCGCATGCTGCCGGATGCGCACCTCACCCTCGCGCGGTGCGGCAACATCCGTGGACTCCACTTGCAGCATGTCGGCATTGCCCGGTCGGGCCACCACGACGCTTCGGGTGCTCATGACGAGGCCGGACGGCAGCAGTGAATTGCGCATCGATCCGCTGTCACTGCCGCGCTGAAGATAACGGCGCAGGTTGGCGAAGCCCGCTTCATAGACGCCGTGCGCCACCATGTCGTGCAGCTCGCGCTCCATGCCGGGCGGGGTCGAGAACGTCGACTCCCAATGCCAGAACGTGCGGTCGCCATCGGTGACAGGCTTCAACGTCAAGGTCGATACGTAGCGCTGCAACGGCACGGTCGCGTCCAGGATGCAGTAGGTGCTCTTGTAGTCGATGTCGGACAGCGTGAGCAACTGTTCGCGGATGCGGTTGCCGTCCTTCAACTCAAAGCTGCGCACGCAGCCGATCTGGTCGCTGCGCTCGCCGCCTTCGATTCGGCTCGACGCGATGATGTCGTGCCACCGGTCGTGGCTGTTGAAGTCGCGCAGGATCGCCCAGACGCGCTGAACAGGCGCATCGATGATGGTGGAGCGGACCACGCGTTGGAGCACGAATCGCTTTCCCGGCGCGAGTGCTGCTACCGGCCGCCGAAATGCCGCTTCAACGCATCGAAGCCGCCCTGGAACACCCCACCGCCGATCTGCTGCGTCAGCTCGGCTTCACGCCCTGGTGCGCAATCGAACTCAGCGCTCCATTCGGCGAAGCACCGCTCGCCATCGGTCACCGGTGTCAGCTTCAATGTCGCCACGTAATTCTCGACACCCATCGGGCTTTCCAGGATCTCGTAGACACAGCTGTAGTCGTAGTCGGACAGCGCAAGCAGTCGCTCGCGGATCATGCCGCCGTCGCGCGTGTGGAAGTGGCGGATGCAGCCGACCCGGTCGCTCGGCTGGCCGTTTTCGATGCGGCTGTCGGCTATCGCCGGATGCCACTGTGGCAAGCTGTTGAAGTCACGCACACGTGACCAGACATTCGCCGCGCTGGCGTCGATCACGCTGGATATGAAGACCTGGACCACGCCTCAACCCTTCTTGTTCGGTGTCACCCCCGGCGGCAACGCGATCTTGGCGCCGCTGGCGCCGCCGACCAGCCGCTGAATGTCGCCGCCTTCGATGCCGATCTCGCGCAGCAACTGATCCACCAGCGGCGCCTGCGCGCGAAACCGCAACGCGGAGTTGACGACGCTGTCGGACAGGTTGGTGCCGCCGCCCTCGCCCTGACTGCCGCCGCCGCCCGAACCGCCGAGCCCGTCGACCTGCAAAATCTTGATGCCTTCGATCCTCTCCAACGGCCGCACCGACTCACGGATGATGGCTTCGGCCTTGTCCACCAGCTTCATGCGCAGCGCCGACATGCGCGCTTCCGGCGTCAGCATGTTGTGCGCCTCATTCATCAGGCGCAGGCTTTCGGCCTCGATCTCCGAACGCACCTTCATCGCCATTGCACGAATCTTGTCGGCATCCGCATCGGCTTCGGCCTGCGCGCGCACCGCTGCGCCGCGGTCGGCGCTCGCCGCCTTCTCGGCTTCAGCCACCGAAGTCAGTCGCAGTGCGTCGCGCTCGGTAATCAGCGCCGCGGCGATCAGCTCGATCGTCTTTTTGCGCTCGGCCATCTCCACCTCTCGCGCGGTGAACACCTTCTCTTCTGCGGAGATTGCCAACGCACGCGCGGTTTCGGCCTCGGCCTGCGCCTCGCTCTGCGCCTTGCTTTCGCGTGCAATCGCGATTGCCCGTTGCTGCTCTGCCAATTCGAGCGACAGGCGACGCTCGATCTCGGCGCCCTGGATCGCGCGTTCCTTGCCGATCCTTTCCTGCTCGAGCGTCTGCTCGGACCTCAAGCGCGCGCTGTCGATCGTCTGTTTCGCAGCGATCTGCGCGCCCTCGGCCGCCTGCTCGCGCTGGGCACGTTCGGTCGCAACTTCCGAGCGCTGGCGCGCACGCGCCATCTCGACTTCGCGCTGCTGGTTCAACCGCGCGTATTCGCCTTCCCGGTCGATTTCGAGGGAGAGCTTCTCCGCTTCGAGGTTCTTGTTGCGGATCGCGATCAATGTGTCTTGCTCGACGTCGTTGCGCTGCTTCTTGCGGTGCTCGATCTGCTCGGTCAGCCGGGTCAGGCCTTCGGCATCGAACGCGTTGCTCGGGTTGAAGAACTCCATGCTGGTCTGATCGAGCTGCGTCAGCGACGCCGCTTCGAGTTCGAGGCCGTTCTTGGTCAGATCCTCGGCCACGGTCTCGCGCACGCGCTTCACATAGGCGCCGCGCCGCACATGCAGTTCTTCCATCGTCATCTCGGCTGCTGCCGTGCGCAGCGCATCGACGAACTTGCCTTCGACCAGCTCGCCGAGCTGGTCCGGCTCCATTGTGCGCAGGCCCAGCGTCTGCGCCGCATTGGCGACCGCGTCGGGATGCGCGGCGACGCGCACATAGAACTCGGCAATCACATCGACGCGCATCCGATCCTTCGTGATCAACGCCTTGTCGCGGCCGCGGCTGACTTCGAGCCGCAGTGTGTTCATGTTGACCGGAATCACGTCGTGCACGATCGGCAGCACGAACGCGCCGCCGTCGAGCACGACCCTTTGACCGCCGAGGCCGGTGCGCACGAACGCACGCTCCTTCGAGCTGCGCAGATACAGCCAGTGCATCAGCCACACCGCGATCCCGACCAGGATCGCAACCACGATCAGGCCGAGCAAGAAACCACCAAACTGGGAGCCGGACATGAAACTGTCTCCTGTAACTTAACGCTGGTGTTTCAGCTGGATCTGGGTGAAGCGTCGCGTCGTCTCGGTCAACGCGATTTCGGTCGGCAACCGCTCCATCGAACTCGCGCCGTAGAAACCGTGGCAGTCCGGGCAGTGCGCAAGCACGTGGGTTGCGTCTTCCGGCGTCGCGATCGGGCCGCCGTGGCACAGCACGATCACATCCGGATTCACTGCCTTGGCTGCCGCTGCCCAGGCGTTGATGCGCGGGATGCAGTCGTCCAGCCGAAGCGCGGACCCGGCGCCGATTGCACCGCCGGTCGTGAGGCCCATGTGGCAGACGACGATGTCCGCGCCGGCTTGCGTCATGGCTTCGGCATCCGCTTCGTTGAACACGTAGGGGCTGGTCAACAGCTCCAATTCACAAGCCCTCGCGATCAGGTCGACTTCGAGTTGATAACCCATACCGGTTTCTTCGAGATTGGCTCTGAACATGCCGTCGATCAGGCCCACGGAGGGAAAGTTCTGCACGCCCGAAAATCCGAGGTCCATCAGTCGCTTCAGAAGTTGGTCGGCAATCATGAACGGGTCGGTACCGTTTACGCCGGCCAGCACCGGCGTGTGCCGCACCACCGGCAGCACCTCATGCGCCATCTCGCAGACGATCTCGTTCGCATTGCCGTACGCGAGCAGGCCGGCAAGCGAGCCGCGCCCCGCCATGCGGTAGCGGCCCGAGTTGTAGATCACGATCAGGTCGATGCCGCCGGCTTCCTCACATTTGGCCGACAGGCCCGTGCCCGCGCCACCACCGATGATCGGTTGGCCAGCGGCAATTTTTTTGCGCAGACGGGTCAGTACTTCGGTGCGGGCTATTCCGGGCATGCCAAGTCTCCTGTTCAAGCGCTTCTTGTGCGCTGGGTCGGATGCGAAATCTCGCGCCAAGCAGCGACGAGCGCTTCGGCAAACGCTTCGTCGTTGATGTGCAACGGCAGGCGCAGCAACTTGTGGTCGGCGCGGTTGCGAAAGTTCTGCTCGATCGCGCCGAACAGCACGCGGTCCGCTTCCGGATCGTGAAACGGCTGGCCCGGCCGATCAATTGCCGAGACGCCGCCTTCGGGGATCAGAAAGCGCACCGGCCCCTGCATCGCATTGAGCTTGGCCGCGAGAAATTCGCCGATCGCGCGGTTCTCGCCGGCCGTGGTACGCATCAGCGTCACGGTCGGGTTGTGCCGATACAGGTTGCGCGACTTGAAGCGGTCTGGTACGCGGTCCCAGGCACCGAAGTTGGCCATGTCGAGCGCGCCGCACGAGCCGACATAAGGCAATGCGTGGCGCGCGAACACGTCGAGCCGAGTCGGCCCGGCCGACAGCGTGCCGCCCGCGATCTCGTCGGCGATTTCGGTCGTCGACACGTCGATCACACCGGCGAGCAGACCCGAGTCGGCGAGCTTTTCCATCGACTGCCCGCCGACGCCGGTTGCGTGAAACACGAGGCAGTCATAGTCGTCCTCGAGCCGCTTCGTGACCGCTTGCACGCACGGCGTCGTCACGCCGAACATCGTCAAGCCGAGCGCCGGCTTGATCGTGTCCGAGACGCCAGCCGGGTGCGCGATCATGCCGGCCAGCGCATGCGCGGCGTTGCTGAGCACCTGCTGGCTGATGCGGTTGATGCCCTGCACGTCGGTGACCGAATACATCATGCAGATGTCGCTCGGACCCACGTAAGGACGCGTGTCGCCGCTGGCCATCGTGGAGACCATCACCTTCGGCCGGCCGATCGGCAGTGCGCGCATGCCTTGAGTCGCGATCGAGGTGCCGCCGGAGCCGCCTGCGGCCAGCAAGCCGCCGAGATCGCGCCGGGTCTGGATGAAGACTTCGAAGGCGAGCGACATCGCGGCGATCGATGCGCCGCGGTCGCCGGTGAAGACCGCCGACTCGCCGTTCGGGTGGTGGCGTGCGACTTCGCGCGGATGCACGCTTGTGGTGGACGGATGACCCGAGGTCGACACGTCGACCGTGATCACGCGCAAGCCGAGCTTTTCCAGACATTGGCGCATGAAGAACAGCTCACGGCCTTTGGTGTCGAAGGTGCCGACGACGTAGGCCGCGCGGCCGCTGCTTGCGGCAACCGGGAAATCAAAGATCTGCGCCTGCCTTTGCGATTGCTTTTGTCGCCCGTTATCGACAGGCTCATCGGTGCCCGACGCCGAGGCAGACGCCCGCAAGACGTCGACTGCGGGTGCAGCGGTGCCGCCTGCGTTCCAGCGCGTATAGCCGCGCACCGCGCCGGGCACCACCGCGTCGAGCGACGACGCACCGTCGCCATGCGCCCGGCGCACCGTGAACACCTGGGTAGGCCCCAACGCATCGCGCGCAGGCGTCGGGGCCGATGGCTCGGCCTCTTCCTCGGCGCCGCCGGAACGCACACCGAGCAGCCGTTCCTGCAAATCCCGATCGGCAGCCAGTTCGGCGCTCGGCAACTCCTGCGCGATGCGCCCATTCACCATCACGCCGATCCGGTCGGCGACCGACATCGCGACGCCGAGGTTCTGCTCGATCAGCAGCACGGCCACCTTGCCTTCCGCGGCCAAGTCGCGCACCGCTTGTGCGACCTGCTCGACGATGACCGGCGCCAGGCCTTCGGTCGGCTCGTCCATCACAAGCAGGATCGGCCCGAGCAGCAGTGCGCGCCCGATCGCAAGCATCTGTTGTTCGCCGCCCGACAGTTGTGCACCACCGTTGCTGCGGCGTTCTGCCAAGCGCGGAAACATCGAGTACACGCGCTCGACTTCGCGCCGGTGGCTCGCAACGAGTCGCAGCGTCTCATCCACCGACAACGACGGCCAGACGCGTCGGCCCTGCGGCACGTAGGCAATGCCGCGCTTCGTGATTTCATTGGGCGCGCGGCCCAGAATGTCTTCGCCGAGAAACCGCACACTGCCGCGCGCCGGCACCAGCCCGGTGATCGCGTTGCAAAGCGTGGTCTTGCCCATGCCGTTGCGGCCGACGATGCCGAGCACGCCGTGCTCGATCGCGAAGCTCACGGTTTGCAGGGCGTGCGCACGGCCGTAGTAGACGTCGAGGTCGTTGACCACGAGCACCGGGCCACGCGCGGCCGGCTCGGCGCGGCGTTGCTGTCCGAACCAGGCCATCAGCGAATGCGCTTGCGAAGCATGGAAGTGTCAGGCAGGCGCACCATGCCATCGGCCAACGACCGGGGAAACCGACCGCTGGAAAAAATGAGGCTCGGCTTCAGTGTTTGCTCCCGATGTAGATCGCCTGCACCTGCGCGTTGTTTTGCACTTCGTCGGGCGTGCCGGTGCACAGCACGCGGCCGTTGTGCATCACGGTCACGCGCTCGACCACGCGCAACGCAATGTCGAGGTCGTGCTCGATCAGCACGAAGCTGATGTGGCGCGGCAGCGCGGTCAACAGCGCGACCAGTTCCCGCCGCTCGGCCGGTGACAAGCCGGCCGCCGGCTCATCGAACAGGATCAAACGCGGCGCGCCGGCCAGCGCCATGCCGATTTCGAGTTGGCGCTGCTGCCCGTGCGCGAGATTGGCCACGCGTTCGTCGGCGATGTGCGTGAGGCGTGTGCGCTCGAGCAAGTCCTGGGTTGCGTTCGTCGAGGGATGGCCTGCATGCGCACGCCGAAAGCTGCCACGCCCGCTGGCCACGCCGCGCACCGCGAGAAACAGGTTGTCCCGCACCGACAGTTCGCGAAACAGCAGCGAGGATTGGTACGTTCTGCGCAGCCCCTTGCGAATCCGCTCGTGCGGTGGCAGTTGCGTGATGTCTTCGCCAAAGAACTGGATTTGCCCGGCGGTCGGCGGGAAGTCGCCGGTGATCGCGTTGAACAAGGTCGTCTTGCCGGCGCCGTTCGAGCCGAGGATCGCGTACTTTTGCCCGGCCGCAACTTTCAGCGTCACATCATCGACGGCGCGCAATGCGCCAAACGCACGGGTCACGTTCGTCAAGGTCAGCGCGTCCCCGGACAGCGGCGAGCCGCTGTGCTTGGGCGCGGCGGCGGCAAGAAGGCCGCCGCGCGCGCCGCCACGCGGAGTCACGGTCCGGATGGAGCTGACCGATGCCATCGTCGCGTCGCGTTCGGATCGTTGCTGGAACAACCGCGCTTCAGTTCCGGCAATCCGGCACGTCACGCGTGCCGAGGCCCATCTTCTTGAACTCGGTGTCCGACAAGCCCAGCGTCTGCGAGATGTCGGGTGCGGTTTTTACGACCTTGTTGTAGAACGAGCCGTCGGGCGCCTTGGCGACTTCGGTGATGTAGGTGGTGCCGACGCCGTTGCGATTCGCATCGATCCGGACCGGTCCTGCAGGGCCTTTGAAGTCGGTCTTCTGCAGCGCTTCGCGAAACGCTTTCTGGCCGCTCGAGAGATCGCCCTTGACCACATCGAGCGCGTCGAGCACCGCCTTGGTGTTGATGTAGTAGAGGTAAGCGAACAACGACGGACTTGGGAAGCCGTCTTTGAACGTTGCTTTGTAGTCAGCGACGAATTTCTTCCACTCGGGCGTGTCGATCGAATCGGCCATCGGGCCCGCCGATGCGGTGCCGAGCAGCGATTCACGGCGCTTGCCCTTGTAATTCAGCACCGTCTGATCCACCGTGATCGAGCCGCCGACCATCGGCTTGTCGCCGCCGGCCTGCTCGTATTGCGACAGGAAGTTGACCGCGTCCGAGCCGCCGAGCACCACCAGCAACGCGTCGGCTTCCTTCGGAATGCGCGCGATTACGGATGAGTAATCCTTGGTGCCGAGCGGCACCCAGGCCTTGTCGATCACCTTGCCGCCCTTCGCGCAGTAGCTCGCCATGAAGCCCTGCACCTGCGAGTATGGAAAACCGTAGTCCTCGGCGATCAGGAACATCTTCTTGTAGCCTTTGTCGAGCGCATGTTCGCCCAGGCCGACCATCCACTGCGCGCCTTCGGTGTTGAAGCGGTAGAAGTTGGCCGCCGGGTCGCTCAGCGTCGCGGCCTGCGCGCCCGACGAGCCGTTCACGAACGTGATGTCGGGCTTGGTCTTTGCGTAGTTCTTGACCGCGATGCCTTCGTCCCCCGACAGCGGGCCGATCATGATCTGCACCTTGTCCTGCTCGACCGCTTTGCGCGTCGAGTTGACGGCCTTGTCCGGCGTCGCATCGGAAGAGACTTTGACGAACTCGACTTTTCTGCCGCCGGCCATGCCGTCGTGCTGCTTGAGGGCCAGGTCGGCCCCGCGGATGCCGTCCTGGCCCGGCGCCGCAAACGGGCCTTCGAGTGACGCGAGCATGCCGATCTTGATGGGGTCTTGCTGCGCCTGCGCAAAACCACCGAATGCGATGGCCGCTGCGGCGCCGATCAAGGTTTTTGCAATGAGGGTTCTTCTATTTCTGATCATGTCTCGCTCCTGATTTTTGTGGATGAAGAGGAAAGTTGCGGTCTGTCGTACCGCGCGGTGAAGAACCGGCCGGACAGGCGGGTGCGCAGCATCTGCCACAAACCGAGCAGCCCATCGGGAGAAAACAGCACGATCGCGAGGAACACGCCGCCGATCACGAGGTTGAAACGCTCGCGGTCCACCAGGTCGATCGCGAAGTTCTGCAGCAGCACGAACACGATCGCACCGATGAACGCACCGATTGGATGGCGCATGCCGCCGAGCACCGCGATGATGAGGATGTTGATCATCGCGCCGATGCCGATGGTGCCGGGCGAGATGCGGCCGTTGTACCAGACCATCAGCACGCCGCCGACCGCCGCCAGGAAGCCCGCCACCGCGTACGCACCGACCCGGTGTGCGGTTACGTGGTAGCCGAGCGCTTGCATGCGCCGCGGGTTGTCGCGGATGCCCTGCAGCGCGATGCCGAACGGCGCGCGGATCAGGTGTTTGACGAGCCAGTACGCGCTCAGCGAGCAGCCCAGCACCAGAAAATAAAACGGCATCGGCTGATTGAAAGCAACGCCGAACACCTTTGGCGCACCGAGCTTGCTGAATCCCTGGAAACCGTTGAACAGCGTGTAGTTCTGCTGCGCAAGATAGAAAAACGCGACACCGATCGCGAGCGTGATCATGATCGTGTAGATGCCTTCGGTGCGCACCGACAACCAGCCGATCGCCGCCGCGAGCAGCGTGGCGATCAGCAACGCGACGACCACCGCAAGCCACCACGGCCAGCCCAGGCTGATCTGGAGGTTGCTGCTGCTGCCGAAGATCGCCACCATGTAGGCCGAGAAGCCGGCGACCGTCATCTGCGCAAGCGACACCATGCCGCCGTAGCCGCCGAGGAACGTCAGCGACAGCGCGATCAGGCCGAGCGCGAGCGACTGCGCGCCGATCTGGAAGGTAAAGAACGGCGTCGCGAAAAACGGATAGGCAAGCACGAACGCGAGCACGAGCACATGACGCCAGCCGATGCCCTGCACGCGGCTTTTGAGCCATGTCCAGGGCGTGGCGGCGGATGCGGTGGAGGCACTGGACAAGGGCCGCTGTCGGACCGCAGTCGCGCCGCCATCTGCAGATGGCACAGGCCGCAGCACGGTCGCCACAGCAGCAGGCGCCTGTGACTTCATTGCACGCCGCCACTGCGCAGCGCTCATGCGGGTTTCCCCATCAGTCCGCGCGGTTTGAACGCGAGCGCGACCACCATGATCACGAACGTGAACACAACGCTGTAAGTCGGCGCATAGGCGAGCCCGAACTGCTCGGCCAGTCCAATCAGCAGCGCGCCGATCGCAGCACCCACCACGCTGCCCATGCCACCCACGATCACCACAACCAGCGATGCGAGCAGATAGCGGGTGTCCTCACCCGGCGACACCGACAACGCCGTGCCGCCCACGACGCCGGCCAGACCGGCCAAGCCCGCACCGATCGCGAACGTGAGCGCGAACACAACTTGCACGTTCACGCCGGACGCGGCCAGCATCGCCCGGTCATCCACACCCGCACGGATCATCATGCCGACGCGGGTGCGCGCCAGCAGCAGCCACAAGCCGACGCCGATCACGATCGACGCGAGCAGCACCATCAGGCGATAGACGGGAAACTTCTCGGCCAGCGGCAAGGTCACGGTGCCGTAGATCCAGGCCGGTGGGTCGAAGCTGTAGATCTCGGCGCCGAACGCCCAGAGCATCAAATCGGCCAGCACGATCGACAGCCCGATTGTGACCAGCGTCTGCCTCAGGTCCTGGCCCTGCATGTGGCGGAACACGAGCAACTGCATGAGCAGGCCGAGCAGCGCGGAAGCCGCAAACCCCGCAAACACCGCGAGCACCCAGGAGCCCGTGTGCTCGCCGGTGAACCAGCCGACATAAGCGCCGAACAGGTAGAGCGAACCGTGCGCCAGGTTGACGTTGCGCATCAGCCCGAACACCAAGGTAAAGCCGCTCGCAACCAGAAAGTAGAGCGACGCAAGCGTCAGCCCGTTCAGCAAGGTCTTGAAGAACAGCGTCGAGTTGTCCGCGATGGCCACGATCGACAACACGAGGATCGGCGTGCCGAACAGCAACCACGGCGCGAACCGTTTCAGGGTCATCGGGCGCCCCCTGGTTCAGGCACACGCCGACGCTGAACGGCAAGCGTCACATGCAGTGGGCGGATGTCACCGCTCACGCCGCGCGTTCCCAGCTGCGCTGCGCTGCGATGTCCGGCGCTTTTGCGAACTCGCCGTCCTTCATGACCGCAAGCAGCCGCTTTGGATCGCGCAGGATCGCCAGGTTCGCGAGCGGATCGCCGTCAACCAGCAGCAGGTCGGCCAGAAAGCCGTCCTTGATCACGCCGAGTTCATCGGGCCGCATCATGATCTGGCCGCCGTAGAGCGTGGTCGAGCGGATCGCCTCCATCGGCGTGAAGCCGAGATACTTGACGAAGAATTCGAGGTCGCGCGCGTTCTGGCAATGCGGGGTGAATGCAAAACCGTAGTCACCACCCGGCAACACGCGGATGCCGCGCTTGTGCATTTTGGAGAGCGATTCGAGCGCGGCATCCCATTCGATCTGGTAGCCCATGTCGGTCGCCTTGGCCTTCGTGATGCCATAAGCTTCGGCCTCGTGCAGCATCGCATAGAGGATCGCGATGCCGGGTGCGACGAACACGCGGTCTTTTGCGGCTTCGAGCATGTCGAGCGCTTCGTTGTCGACGAAGCTCGCGTGGTAGATCAGATCGATGCCGTGGCGCAGCGCCTGCTTCACGCTCTCCGACGAGCGCGCATGCGCGATGCCGCGTTTGCCGCGAATCTTGACTTCGCGCATCGCAGCGGCAACTTCCTCGTCGAGCATCCAGCTGGTTTCGGCTGGCGACTCGGGCGTGAAGTTGTCGCCCGACAGATTCAGCTTGATCGAGTCGACGCCGTATTTGAGGAATAGCCTGACCGCCTTGCGCATCTCGTCCGCACCAGAGATGTTGACACCGAAGCTGAACTCGGGAAACGGCAGGTGCGGCAGGGTCTCGTCGCCTAGCGCCGCCGAGCACGGTGATCTCCTGGCTTGCAGCGAGATAGCGCGGGCCCGGGATCTGCCCCGAATTGATCGCGTTGCGGATAACCACGTCGAGTCGCGGCTTCGCGCAGGCGGCACCGACGCAGGAGGTGAAACCGGCTTGCAGATAGCGTTTCGCGACCTTCGCGCACCAGAGCACGTGCTCTTCGAGCGGCATGTTCTGGATCGCCGACAAGGTGGCGGCATCGTTCCAGGAAAAGTGCGTGTGCGCTTCGCACATGCCGGGCATCAGCGTGGCGCCGGCGCCGTCGATTACGGTCGCGCCGCCCGGTGTGATCGGCGCGCTGCTGCGGCCCACTTGCCGGATGCGGTTCTCGCGCACCAGCACGCTGCCGGAGTAAGGCGCCTGACCGGTGCCGTCGAGGATGCGAACGTTGGTGAAGAGTACGTCGGACATGTGAATCTCTCCTTCAGGCTGCCCAGCGGGTCGGACCGGCCGTCGTGTTGTGCACGCCCACCCGCGTGGTGGCCATGCCGCGCTGGCTTCCGTAGCCGCTGCGCATCGGCGGCGCACGGTGGAAATCGCCGTCTTTCATCACGGCGAGGATGCGCGCCTTGTCCTGCAATATGGTGATGTCGGCCAGCGGATCGCCATCGATCAGCAGGATGTCGGCAAGGCAGCCTTCGCGCAGGTAGCCGATCTCCTTGCCCTGCTTCATCATCGGCCCGCCCCACGCGGTGGCCGACAGCAGCGCCTCCATCGTGCTCATGCCGATGTGCTTGACGAAGTATTCGAGGTCCTTTGCGTTCGTGCCGTGCGGCGTCCAGGCGAAGCCGTAGTCGCCACCGGGCAGGATGCGGATGCCGCGCTTGCGCATCGCGCGCATGCTCTCGATCGCTGCATCGAGTTCGCGGTGATAGCCCATCTTGCGCGTGACCTCCGGCGTGAGACCCCATTCGCTCGCGTGGTGACAGGTGTTGATCAACCACGCGAGACCGGGGGCGACGAAGTGCTCGGTCTTGTGCGCTTCGAGCAGATCGAGCGCTTCGGTGTCGGTGAAGCTCGCGTGATAGATCACTTCGATGCCGTGCCGCACGCACTGCTTGACCGCCTTGCAGGCGCGCGCATGCGCTGCAACCCGCTTGCCCCAGGCTTTGGCTTCCTCGACGCAGACGCGAATCTCTTCCTCGGTGAACTGGCTCGTCTCGCTCGACATCCCGGTGATCGATTCGCCCGACAGGTTGATCTTGACCGAGTCGACCCCGTACTTGGCGAACATGCGCACGCAGCGCCGCATCTCCTCGGCGCCGCTGACGATCGCGCCGAACGCGAACTCAGGCTGCGGCAGGTGCGGCTGCGTGCTGTCGCCCAGGCCGCCCGGCACCGTGATCTCCTGGCTCGCGGCCAGATAACGCGGGCCTTCGATCGTGCCGTCGTTGATCGCGTTGCGGATCACCACGTCGAGCCGCGGCTTGGCGGCCGCCGCACCGACGCAACTCGTCCAGCCCATGTCCAGATAGCGTTTCGCGACTTCGGCGCACCACAGGATGTGCTCCTCGGGCGGCATGCGCTGGATCGCGTCGAGGCTTGGTTGATCGTTCCATGAAAAATGCGTGTGCGCCTCGACCATGCCGGGCATCAGGAACGCACCGCCACCGTCAATCACCTGTGCGCCAGCGACCGGGGCCGCGCGCATGCCGTAACCGGTCTTGGTGACGCGCGCGATCCGGTTGCCCTGCACCAGCACGTCGCCGGTGAACGGCGCTTCGCCGCCGCCGTCGAACACGCGCACGTTGGAGAAAAGGGTGTCGGCCATGTCGTTCAACTCCTTGCGTTGGCGGCCAGGAACCGCCGCAGTTCGCGCTGGCATTCCTCGGGCCGCTCGATCGGCGTCCAGTGTCCGCAGCGCGGCAGCACCACGACCTGCGTGCTGCGCGCCGCATGCAGCCGCTCGGCCATCGCGCGCACCGCCTGCGGTGGTGCCACGCCGTCTTCGTCGCCCGTGACCAGCAGCACCGGCGCTTCGATGCGATCGATCGCGGCCGCTTGGGCATTCGCCAGCGCCTCGCAGCTTCGCGCATAAGCGTCACCGTCCTGCCGCATCAGGCTTTCGCGCACGAAGGCCACGGCAAGTGGCGATCGTTCGCGCGTGTCGGCCGAGATCGCCGCGCTCATCAGGGATTGCGTGATCTCGTGCATCTCGGCCATGCCCACGCGTGCCTTCTGTGCACGGCCTCGCATCGCGGCGCGCGCCGGCTCGGGCGGCGTGATCAGCGGCCCGAACAGCGCAAGGCTTGCGACGCGTTCGGGCTTCGATGCGGCAATGTGCTGCACGACGATCGTGCCCATCGAATGCGCGACCCAGTGTGCCCGGGTCAACCCGAGCCGCGAACAGATATCGATCAGCACCGCTACGTAACGCTCGATCGACAGCACACCTTCCACGCGCTGCGAGCGACCGCTGCCCGGCAGATCGACGCGCACGATGCGGTGCCGTGCCAAGGCCGGCAGGAGCGGCGTGAACGTGTTCGAACTGCCGCCCAGGCCGTGCACGCAGACGACGACCGGGCCTTCGCCTTCGTCTTCCACGGCCACGCGGTCGAACAGGTGAAACGTCATGTTCGGGTCACTCGAACCGGTTCTCGATCGCGCCGATGCCGTCGATCTCGATGCGCACCGTGTCGCCCGCCTTGAGCCAATGCGGCGGCTGCAAGCCCATGCCGACACCCGCCGGCGTGCCGGTCGCAATCACATCGCCGGGATACAGCGTGATGCCGCGCGAACAGGTTTCGATCAGGGTCGGGATGTCGTGGATCAGGTCGCTCGTCTGCGCATCCTGCCGCAGTTCGCCGTTGACCCAGCCGCGCACGCGGGTCGCAGCAGCGTCCAGTTCATCGACCGTGACGATCCACGGACCCATCGGGCAGAAGGTGTCGAAGCTCTTGCCCAGGTCCCACTGGCGATGCCGCATCTGCACGTCGCGTGCGGTCACGTCGTTGACGATGGTGTAGCCGAACACATGCTCCATCGCATGGTCGCGCGGAATGTCGCGCCCGCCGCGCCCGATCACGACCGCGAGTTCGGATTCGTAGTCGATCTGAATGGACGCCGCTTTCACCGGCATCTGCACCGCGTCGAACGGCCCGATCACGCACTCGGCGAGCTTGCCGAACACGATCGGCCACGGATCGTCTTCGACTTCGTTGTCGCGAAACACCGTGCTCGCCAGTTCCCTCGCATGCGCGCGGTAATTGCGTCCGACGCAAAACAGACTGCGCAGCGGCTTGGGCAACGGGGCGCGAAGGGCAACGACCGAAGCCGGCACCCGCACGCCGGACGGCGCCGGCAGCGGCTCGCCTTGCACCATGCGCTCGATCAGGGGCAGCACACCGAGCGCCGGCTCGGCCACCACGAGCGGCGTGAGCTCGCGGCCATCCGGTGACACCATGCCGACATGGTCCCTGCCGCCCCAGTGCCAACTGGCCAAGCGCATGAATTCGATTTCCCCAGGTGGAGGGCCGGCGGTCGGAAAAAAAGCCGATGCCGCCCGTTCGATCGGTCTTGCAAAGCAAGGGCTTGCGGCCCTCCGGTAGCGCGATTGAGACAGGTGTCTCAGTCCAGGCTGCGTGCAGTATACGATCGGGTTTTCCATCCTCACAAGCGAATTGCCACTGTGCCCGACCTGGGAAAAACCCGATGATCGGGCCGAGCCGCGAGCCGATTGCGCTGTCGCAGACGCCGTCCGGCAAAGGCCGCGCGTCAACCTTTCGGCTGCTGCTGGACACCGCCATGCAGATGATCCAGAGCACCGGCCACATTCCTTCGGTTGCGGATGTGGCCGCACAGGCGCAGGTGTCGCGGGCGACCGCCTATCGCTGCTTCGCAAGCCGCAGCGCACTGGTCACTGCGGTCATCGAGAACTCGCTCGGACCGGTCCGAACGTTGGCGTCTGCGAACCCGAGCGGGCGCGGGCGGGTGCACGAGCTGTTTCTGGAAACGTTCCCGCGCTTCAAGGAATTCGAGCCGCAGTTGCGTGCAGCAGCGCAACTCTCGCTCGAACACTGGGCGCTTGAGCGAGCCGGGTTGTTGAAGGAAGCACCGTTTCGGCGCGGGCATCGCGTCCGCATCCTCGAGCATGCGATCGCGCCGCTGGCGCCGCTGCTTCGTCCCGAGCTTCAACATCGACTGCACCGTGCGCTGTCGGTCGTCTACGGCATCGAGTCGTACATCGTCTTGAAGGACATCTGGGCCGCCCCGAGCAGCGAAGTCGAGCGCGTCGCGTTGTGGATGGCGGACGCATTGATCGACGCCGCACTCAGGGATTCGGCACGGCCCGGGCACGCGCAGCCTGCGCCCGGCCCCAGCAGCGGTGGCCTCCCGATTCCAGTCAAATCCCGTGCGCAACCCACATCGGCGAAGAAGAAAACCCACATGTCCGCACACTCACCCGCCTGGCTCGATGAGCAGTACAACAACCGCGCGCGGATTCCCGAGCATCCGGCGATCCTTCAGCGCTGGTCCGATGATTCGCAGCGTGCCCGCGCACAGCACCCCGAGATGATCGAGGCCGAATACGGCCCACAGCCGCGCGAGCGGCTCGACGTGTTTCCTGCGACCGCTGCCGCTTCGCCTGTGCTTGTCTACCTGCATGGAGGCTATTGGCGCGCGCTCGACAAACGCGACCAAAGCTTCATCGCACCACCGTTCGTCGAGCGCGGTGCGATGGTCGTGCTGCCCGACTACGGCTTGTGCCCGAGCGTCACGATCGAGCAGATCGTGCTGCAGACGGTGCAGGCGCTGGTCTGGGTGCATCGACACGCAGCCGAGCACGGCGGCGACCCGGAACGGATCGTTGTCGCCGGTCACTCCGCGGGCGGTCAACTGGCCGCGATGATGCTGGCCTGCGACTGGCGCGCCGTGAGCGGCGACCTGCCCGCGGATCTCGTCAAGTCGGCGTTTTCAATTTCCGGTGTGCACGATCTGCGCCCGCTCGTGCATGTGCCGTTTTTGAAAGACGATCTGCGCCTCGACGCCGCATCGGCCCGGAAGTTGAGCCCGGCGCTGCTGCCGGCTCCGCCGGGCCGGCTCGTCGCGGTCGTGGGCGGCGACGAGAGCGAGGAGTTCCAACGGCAGACAACACTGATCGCGGAGCGCTGGAAATCGCCCACGGTGGTGACAACCATGGCCGTTGCGGGCGATAACCACATGACGGTGCTTGGTCGGCTCGTCGATCCGGCGTCCGACGTTTTCGCAGAGGCGCTTCGACTGCTGGGCCTGGCGGCGAATTGACTTCGCAGGCGTGGGGAATCGCCCCGCTGACGTCTGCTCCCCCAAGCGATACCTGGCAACCCGCCTCACACTTCGATCGACATCAGACTTGCGTTGCCACCCGCCGCCGCACTGTTGATCGAAAGCGATCGCTCCGTCAGGAGCCGTTCCAGCGGAATCCGCCAGTCGCCACCCGACATCGACACGACCGACACGATCGCGCCCTCGCGCGTGGCGATGCGACTGGCCAGCGCCAGTTGCGCATCGGCCGGCGCATGTTGCAGCACGGTGTCGAACGGCATCGCATCGATGGCGTCGTCGGCGACCAGCGGCACGGATGACTTCAACGTCAGGGGCAGGCGTTGCCACAGGGCCTGTGCCTCTTGCGGCCACAATGCCTGAGAACCGATGGCGAGCACCGCCGCCAGTTGCACGAGTCGGTCCGCGTCGGCATCCGGCCCACCAGCAGTCAGGCACAGCACGGCGCGGCGTGGAGCCAGTGCATATAGGTTGGCTTCGCCAGTCGGTCCGCTCAGCAACCGCCAGCCTTCGGTGGGCGGCGCGCTCGCTGCGAACTGTTCGCATTGGGCTGCGACCGCTGGCAGGGCTTGCGTCTCGGCCCAGTCGCGCAGAAGGCGCAGGCGCGCCTCCAGTGCCGCACCCGGGCCACGCTGCCGATCATCCGCAGGCCCTGGCACCTGAGCTTGCGACGCTTCGACACCCGCCTGCTCGACCGCGCGCCGCGCCGCATCGTCGGGCCGCTCGGCCAACAGCCGCAGCAGGTACAGCGGCCCACCCGCCTTCGGCCCGGTGCCTGAGAGCCCGATGCCGCCGAACGGCTGCACGCCGACGGTCGCGCCGACCATGTTGCGGTTCACATAGATGTTGCCGGCAGAAATCGCGGCCGTGACCTGCGCGATGGTCTCGTCGATGCGGGTGTGCACGCCGAACGTGAGGCCGTAGCCGGTCGCGTTGATCTGCTCGATGAGTTGCGGCAGTTGCTCCCTTGAATAACGCAGCACGTGCAGCACCGGGCCGAACACTTCGCGTTCGAGTTCGGAGAGCCGTTCGATCTCGATCGCGGTGGGCACGGCGAACGTGCCTTTCGTCGCGAGCCGCGCAGCCGGTTGCAGCACACGCCGGCCCTGCGCGCGCATCGCCTGGATGTGGCGGTCGATGTTCGACAACGCTTCCGAATCGATCACCGGGCCCACGTCCACGGCCAGCGTGCGCGGGTCGCCCAGCCGCAGTTCGCGCATCGCCCCTTCGAGCATCTGCAGCACATGCGGCGCTGCCTCCTGCTGCACGCAGAGCACGCGCAACGCGGAGCAGCGTTGGCCGGCGCTGTCGAATGCGGACGCGAGCACATCAGCCACCACCTGTTCGGGCAATGCGGACGAGTCGACGATCATTGCATTCTGGCCGCCGGTTTCCGCAATCAGCGGCACGGGCCGACCGTGCGCGCCCAGGCGCTTCGACAACGTGCGCTGCAGCAGCCGTGCGACCGCCGTGGAGCCGGTGAACAGCACGCCCTGCACACGCACATCGGCCACCAGCGCGGCGCCGATCGTCTGGCCCGGGCCGGGCAGCAGTTGCAACGCGCCGCGCGGGATGCCGGACGCATGCAGCATCCGGGTCAGCGCAGCGGCAACCAGCGGGGTCTGCTCGGCCGGCTTGGCGATCACGCAGTTGCCGGCGGCCAGCGCCGCAGCGATCTGACCCGCGAAGATTGCCAGCGGAAAGTTCCACGGGCTGATGCACAGCACGGTGCCGAGCGGCCGGTGTGTGGCATTGTCGAAGTCGCGCCGCACGAGCACCGCGTAATAGCGCAGGAAATCGACCGCTTCGCGCACTTCGGCGACGGCATTGGCGCAAGTCTTGCCAGCTTCGCGCACCAGCAGCGGCACCAGGCGTTCGGTGTGCGACTCGAGGTTGTCGGCGGCGCGTTCCAGTCGGTCAGCGCGTGCAGTCGGCGCGGTGGCGGCCCAGTCGGCCCCGGCCGCTTGTGCAGCGGCCAGCGCCGTTTCCACGTCCTGCAACGTCGCATTGCGCACGTGGCCGACCCGGTCGCGCCGGTCGGCCGGGTTGTGCACGGGCTGGACAGTGGGTGAGTTGGATGGATCGTGTGCGGGCGCCGGGGTCGACGGTGGCGCAGCGCCCATTGGGACAGCGGTGGGGCCGGAACGGGCGGATGCAGGCGAGGTTTTGGCATCGGTGCCCACCATGCCATCGGGACTTGTCGTGCTGTCTTCACCGGGCGTGACGGACGAATCCGCCAGCATCGGCGCCGCCCGCCAGTCCACGGCTGCATCGGCTGCGAAGGTCTCGGCCAATGTGGTCAGCTGCGCCTCGTCGGTCAGATCGAGCCCACGCGCGTTGGCCCGTGCATCACCATAGATGGCACGCGGCAGCGGGATCTTCGGATGCGGCAGGCCCAGAATGCCTTCCTGCTCGGCCGCTGCCTGCACCGCGTCGATCGGGTTCTGCACAAGTTGTTCGACCGGCACGCTGTGGTCGGCGATCTCGTGCACGAACGAGGTGTTGGCACCGTTCTCCAGCAAGCGGCGCACCAGATAGGCCAGCAGCGTCTCGTGCGTGCCGACCGGCGCATAAATACGGCAGGGCCGGCCGAGCCCGCCTTTGGAGACAGGCCGCACCACCTGCGCGTAAAGCGGCTCGCCCATGCCGTGCAGGCATTGAAATTCGTATGCGTCCTGCGCAGCACCCGGGCCAGCCATCTGGTGGATCGCCGCCAGCGTCTGCGCGTTGTGCGTGGCGAACTGCGGATAGACCGCGTCGGCTGCGGCCAGCAGACGCTTCGCGCAAGCCAGGTACGACACGTCGGTGTGGCGCTTGCGGGTGAAGACCGGGTAGTCGTCGAGGCCGTCGACCTGCGCGCGTTTGATCTCGGCATCCCAATAGGCGCCCTTGACCAGCCGCACCATCAAACGCCGGCCGCTGCGCCGGGCCAGATCGATCAGCCAGTCGACCACCGCCCGGCAGCGCTTCTGATACGCCTGCAGCACGAAGCCGATGCCGTTCCAGCCTTGCAGCGAAGGCTCGAAGCAGAGTTGCTCGAGCAGGTCGAGCGAGAGTTCGAGCCGGTCCGCTTCTTCCGCGTCGATGTTCAGCCCGGTGCCGTACCGACATGCGGATTGCGCAAGCTGCAGCAGACGCGGATACAGCTCGGCCTGCACGCGCTCGATCTGCGCGCGCTGGTAGCGCGGGTGCAGCGCGGACAACTTGACGGACAAGCCCGGGCCCTGCAGCACGCCGCGGCCGGCGGCCGCATTGCCGATCGCATCGAGCGCCTGTTGGTAGGACGCGAAGTAACGGTCCGCGTCGGCCATCGTGAGGGCCGCTTCACCGAGCATGTCGTACGAGTAGCGAAATCCCTCGCGTTCGCGCTCACGCGCATGCGCGATGGCCTGCAAGATGTTCTCGCCCGTCACGAACTGCTCGCCCATCAGCCGCATCGCGCGGTCCACGCCGGCGCGGATCAATGGCTCGCCGCCGCGGCCGACAAGACGGGTGAGCGCGGCGCTCAAACCGCCCTCGCTGTGGGTGGCGACCAGCCGGCCGGTGATCAACAAGCCCCAGGCGGCGGCGCTCACGAACAGCGACGCGTTCGGACCGTTCACGTGCGCGGCCCAGTCGCCGCCGCCGATCTTGTCGCGGATCAGCGCATCGCGCGTGGCGCGGTCCGGGATGCGCAGCAGCGCTTCGGCCAGGCACATCAGCGCGACGCCTTCGTTTGAGCTGAGCGAGAACTCCTGCAGCAGGCCCTGCATGAGCCCGCGCTGGCCGCCCCCGTGGCCGTGTTTGCGCAGGCGGCGTGCCAAGTCGCATGCCAGCTGGTGGGCGGCTGCGGCCATCTCCGGCTCCATGCGCGCTTCATCGAGCAAGGCGGCCACGCAGGGCGGCTCTGGTGCGCGTGTGGCGGCGGTGATCGCTGCACGCAGCGGACCACCTGCAAGCGGAGACGTCAACGAACCTGCGGGGGCTGCTTGGGTCATCCGGCCATGGTAAGCGCCGGGCGTGGGCGGTGCAAAGAATGCGCGTGCGCGCGCATTCGGATGCAGTGCATTCGAGCGGCGGCCGCGAGCCGCCTCAGGCGACTCAGGCGGTGCGTTCGAGCTTCAGCGCCAGCCCGTTCATGCAGTAGCGCAAGCCCGTGGGCTGCGGCCCATCGTTGAACACGTGACCGATGTGGCTGCCGCAGCGGTGGCAGGAAATGCCCGTTCGCAGCATGCCGAGCGAATCGTCGCGCACCTCATCGACGGCCTGCGGGATCGGCGCCCAGAAGCTCGGCCAGCCGGTGGGGCTGTGGAACTTCTTCTCCGAGAAGTAGAGCGGAAAGTTGCAGCCCGCACAGCGATAGATGCCCGACGCCGTCTCGTCGGCCAGCGCGCTGGTGTGGGCGCGCTCGGTGGCGCCTTCGCGCAGGATCAGGTATTCGTCCGAGGTGAGGCGCGCCTTCCATTCGGCGGACGTGTGCGTGACCTCGTAGACGCGGCCTTCACCTTCCGGTGTGGCCGCCTGCGCAAAGCGTCCGCCGATGACGGCGGCAACTGCTGCGAAGGTGCCCAGCAGGGTCTGGCGTCGGTTCAAGTTATGCATGCGTGTTCTCGAAAAAAAACGGGTGAGGATTGCTCGGCCGTGCCGAGCCGTAGTCAGAAAAGCAGACACCGGCGGTGTCTGTTGCGAAGGAGCGGGCCGGCCGGTCCGGCCGCTCTGGCCGATCACGCCGGCTCGAATTCCAGCGCCACGCCGTTGATGCAGTAACGCAGGCCCGTGGGCTTCGGGCCATCCTTGAACACATGACCCAGATGGCCGCCGCATTGGCTGCAGACGATCTCGGTGCGCTTGAAGAAAAAGCCCGCGTCCTCGCGCTCCTGGATGCCGCCTTCGATCGGCTTCCAGAAGCTGGGCCAGCCGGTGCCGCTGTCGAACTTGGTCTCGGACGAGAACGTCGGATGCTTGCAGCCCGCACACACGAACTTGCCCGCCCGCTTCTCATGGTTCAGCGGGCTGCTGCCGGGCCGCTCGGTGCCTTCGTGACGCAGCACGTCGTACTGGGCGGGCGTGAGGCGTGCCTTCCACTCGGCGTCCGTGTGGCTCACGGGATAGCTCGGGGGGTCGGCCGCGGCCCAGGCACTGCCACCGAACAGGCCGCGCAAGCCGCCCACCGCCAATGCACTGCCGCCTGCGATGGTGCCGATCGCGTACAAGGTGTTTCTCCGATTCGCCATGTGGTTTGCCCCTTCCTTTTTTCTCAGATCGTCGTTGAATTTTGCGCTCAGGGTGCTGCTGCTGCGTGTCCCCGGCTTGATACGACCCCGACGGCCACCGATCGTTCACTCGGCGGATGCAACCCAGGCGCAATCGTCGTGTTGCAACCCAGTTCGGCGCGACGGCGCCATCGGTTGCAGAAACCAAGAAAAAATTCCATGGCTCACCCCGCATAGATCCGCACCAGCAACGCCCGCAGCCACTCGCTGGCTGAATCTTTGTGGCAACGCGCAAGCCAGAACAGGTTGATCGCGATCGGCGGCAGCCTGGTCGGGTGTCGGAGCCAACACAATCCGAACGGCTCGGCCAATTTTTGTGTGAGCCGCTCGGGCACGGTCGCGATCAGGTCGCTGTCCTGCAGGATGTGGCCGATCGCAACAAAGTGCGGCACCGTGAGCCGCACGTGGCGGGCCACCCCAGCGCGCACGAGCAGTTCGTCGACCTTGCCGTGCCCGGTGCCGACCGACTCCACCACGACATGCTCGGCCGCGCTGAAGTCGGTCAGCGACAGACGGGGACCATGCAGCCGATGGCCGCGCCGCATCAGGCACACATAGCGCTGCGTGAACAACCGCCGCTGAAAGAAGCCGGCCTGCAGCTGCGGCAGCAGGCCGAACGCGACATCGACGCAGCCCGCCTCCATTACGTGCCTCAGATCGATCGCTGGGTGCCGCACGGTAGCGAGCGTGACGCCAGGCGCAGCCGCCGCAAGCTCTTTCATCAAAGCCGGCAGCAGATCGATCTCGCCGATGTCGGTCATGCCGATCGTGAAGCGCTGCTGCGCGGTGCGCGGATCGAACGCGGTGCGCTGGTTCACCGTCGCATGGATCAGCCCCAGCGCATGTGCGACCGGCTCGGCAAGATGCTCGGCCAGCAACTGCTCGAACACGACGAGCGGGTTCAGGTCGAGGTCTTTCCGCTCCACACGCAATTCGGTTCGATCGATGCGTGCAGGCAAGGGCGACGGCAAGGCTGCGCATTCACGAAATCTATTGTTCCCATTCAGCGCATTCGCTTGGCTGATGGGCCCGAACGCGCAATCATGGGCAATTGGTCAAAAATCGACACCAGTCCGATCCGCCCGCACCTCTGCATTGCCCGCAGAACTCATTCGAAGGAGCGCCGCCATGAACATCCTCACCGCCGAACGCCCAACCGCCACGTCCGCTGCATCGGCCGCCAACGCTCGCCGCGACTTCTACGACCGCATCGCGTCGCACAGCATGACCCCGCTGTGGGAGGTGCTGGGCGCGCTGGTGCCGCCACACCCCCGCTCCCCCGCCGTCCCGCAATCTGGCGCTATGCCGACGTGCGCGAGCACGTGATGGAGTCGGGCCACCTGATCACCGCGGAAGAAGCCGAGCGCCGCGTGCTGATCCTGGAGAACCCTGGCTTGCGCGGCCAGTCCTGCATCACGCAGTCGCTCTACGCGGGGCTGCAGCTGATCATGCCGGGCGAGGTCGCGCCCGCGCACCGCCACACCCAGTCGGCGCTGCGCCTGGTGCTCGACGGCGAAGGGGCCTACACCGCGGTCGACGGCGAACGCACGACGATGCGGCTCGGCGACTTCATCATCACGCCGTCGTGGACCTGGCACGACCACGGCAACCTCGGGCGCGAGCCGGTGGTCTGGCTCGACGGGCTCGACATTCCGATGCTGCGGTTTTTCGATGCGCGGCTTCGCCGAGAAGAAGCGAGCAGCAGCGCGCAGGCGTCGCTGCGGCCCGAAGGCGATGCGCTGGCGCGCTACGGCTCCAACATGCTGCCGGTCGACTTCGCGCAGAAGCCGTCGGACCCGACGCGCGTCTTCGTCTATCCGTATGCAGCAGCACGCAGCGACTCGCTCAAGCGCATCGCCGCAGGCGCAGCGCCCGATCCGCACCTGCGGCCACAAGCATGCGCTACGTCAACCCCGCCACCGGCGCGCTCGCCGATGCCGACGATGGGCACATTCGCACAGCGCCTGCCGGCCGGCTTCGAGACCGCACCGTACCGCAGCACCGACGGCACCGTGCTACGTGTGCCTGGAAGGCGGCGGCACCGCCGACGATCGACGGCAAGGCTACACGTTCGGCGAGAACGATGTGTTCGTCGTGCCGCCGTGGCACGCACTGAGCTGCAGGCAGACCGCGAAACCACGCTGTTCAGCTATCTCCGACCGGCCGGTGCAGCAGGCGCTCGGCCTCTGGCGCGAGCAGCGCGCCTGAGACCCGTCCAACGCCTTCACACAAGACGACACGCATGGACCACGCCGCCAGCGACTTTTCCGCAGCAGCATCCATTGGGAGACCGACGGCACCAGCCGCATCCCGTTCATGGCCTACACCGAGGCCGACCAGCACCAGCAAGGAGCTCGAGCGCTTCTTCTACCGCAAGCACTGGTGCTACGTCGGACTGGAGGCCGAGATCCCGAACCCGGGCGACTTCAAGCGCACGGTGGTCGGCGAGCGCTCGGTGATCATGGTGCGCGACGCCGACGGCGCGATCAACGTGCGTCGAGAACGTCTGCGCGCACCGCGGCATGCAGTTCTGCCGCGAGCGCCACGGCAACCGCAAGGAGTTCGTCTGCCCGTACCACCAGTGGAACTACACGCTGCAGGGCGACCTGCAGGGCGTGCCGTTCCGCCGCGGCGTCAAGCAGGACGGCAAGGTCAACGGCGGCATGCCGGCCGACTTCAAGACCGCCGAGCACGGCCTGAACAAGCTGCAAGGTGGCGGCGCGCGGCGGCGTGGTGTTCGCCTCGTTCGACCCCGACGTCGAATCGCTCGAAGACTTCATCGGGCCGGCGATCCTGCGGCTATTTCGACCGCCTGTTCAACGGCCGCAAGCTCACGATCCTCGGCTACAACCGCCAGCGCATTCCGGGCAACTGGAAGCTGATGCAGGAGAACATCAAGGACCCGTACCACCCGGGCCTGCTGCACACCTGGTTCGTCACCTTCGGCCTCTGGCGCGCCGACAACAAGTCGCGAACTGAAGATGGATGCGCAGCCACCGCCATGCGGCGATGATCTCCACGCGCGGCGCGAGCCGGCAAGGCCGACCAGGTGACGCAGGTGTCGAGCTTCAAGGAGAGCATGCAGCTCCACGACCCGCGCTTCCTCGACATCGTGCCCGAGCCCTGGTGGGGCGGGCCGACCGCGGTGATGACGACGCTGTTCCCGAGCGTGATCCTGCAGCAGCAGGTCAACAGCGTCTCGACGCGCCACATCCAGCCCAGCGGCCCCGGCGTCTTCGATTTCGTCTGGACGCACTTCGGCTTCGACGACGACAGCGAAGAGATGACGCAGCGCCGGCTGCGCCAGGCCAACCTGTTCGGCCCGGCCGGCTTCGTCTCGGCCGACGACGGCGAGGTGATCGAGCTGTCGCAGAAGGGCTTCGAGCAGAAGCCGTTCCACCGCACGCTGGCCGAACTCGGCGGCCGCGAGGTCGGCGACACCGACCACATGGTCACCGAGACGCTGATCCGCGGCATGTACCGCTACTGGCGCGAGGTGATGGAGGCATGACGCATGATCGACTTCGCAGCGATCACTTCGAGCTCGACGCCAGCTGTATGCCGACTACGCCAGCGCGCGTCGAGTTCCGGCGACTGGGACCTGTGGCCCGAATTCTTCACCGAGGACTGCAGCTACCGGCTGCAGCCGCGCGAGAACCACGAGCGCGGCTTTCCGCTCGCCACGCTGTCGTTCGAGAGCAAGGGCATGCTGAAGGACCGCGTCTACGGCATCCGCGAGACGCTGTTCCACGACCCGTACTACCAGCGGCATCGTGGTCGGCGCGCCGCTGCGTGCGCAAGGCCGAGGACGACCGCTTCGAGTGCGAGGCCAACTACGCGGTGTTCCGCACCAAGCTGTCGGAGCTGACGACGGTGTTCAACGTCGGCCGCTATCATCGACGTGGTCGTGCGCACGCCGCGACGGGCTGAAGTTCGCATCGCGCCTGGTCGTCTACGACAGCGAGATGATCCCCAACTCGATCATCTATCCGATCTGAGGCCGCACCAGCATGAGCAACTCCCGAATGGATCGACGCCGCCGCAGTCGACGACGTGCCCGCCGACGACGTGATCGGCGTCATGGTCGGCCGGCCGCGACATCGCGCTGTACAACGTCGGCGGCGACGATCTTCGCCACCGACAATATCTGCACGCCACGGCCAGGCCGGCTTGTGCGACGGCTTCCTCGAAGGCTACGAGATCGAATGCCCGCTGCACCAGGGCCGCTTCGACGTGCGCACCGGCGCAGCCGACCTGCGAGCCGGTGACCGAAGCCGATCCGCAGCTACCCGGTCAAGATCGAGGCGGGCCGCGTCTGGGTGCAGGTCGACTGATCGAACTGGCGCTCGCATGGCCCGATCGGTATATCCGGACAGCGATGCATTTGGCCGTTGGCAGGCACACTGGGTGTCGTCCGACCGAATCCGGCTCGGCTCGAACCCCCCTTTGGAGGCCCCATGAATCGTTCGATCGTTGCAACCATCGCGGCTCAGCGCATTCGGCGCCGCGCTGTCCACCACCGCACTTGCCCAGACCGTGAAAGTCACGCCGCTCGGCAGCATCGAGGGCGAGTTCTGCGCGCAGGACCGCGCGCTGGTCTTCGAAGACCCGAACGGCACGCGCATCCTCTACGACCCGGGCCGCACCGTCGCCGGCGCCAGACGACCCGCGGCTGGGCAAGATCGACATCCTGCTGGTCAGCCACATGCACGGCGACCACGTCGGCAACGCGCACACCAAGGCGCCGAATGCGGGCAGCTGCGACAAGCCGCGACACGTCGGTGTCGGCGCTGCCGAACATCAACGCGGTGAACATCGCGCTGGCCAAGAAATCGAAGATCGTGACCGGCAGCGAGATGCCGCCGTTCTTCGCGGCCAAGCTCAAGGCCGGCGGCGGCGACCCGGCCAACTCGATCCTCGCGCGCTTCGGCGGCAGCGTGACGATCGGCGGCGTGCGCATCGCCACCGTGCACCGCGCTGCACAGCAACGGCGTCGACCCCGACTACATCGGCGGCGACCTCGGCAAGGCCATGAAGGAAGCGGGCATCGCGGGCGATGTGGGCTTGGCCACCGGCTACGTGCTGCGCTTCAGCAACGGCCTGGTGGCCTACCTGTCCGGCGACACCGGCATCACGGCCGACCAGGACGTCTGGTGGTGCGCAGACTACTACGGCGCCACGCTCGCGGTCATGAACATCGGCGACGGCTTCACCACCGGCCCGGCCGAAGCGGCCTACGTGATCAACGACCTGGTCAAGCCCGCCTCGGTGATCGCCTCGCACGCCAACGAAGCCGGCACCGTCAGGCGGCAAGGTGCGCGCGGGCAGCAAGACCGAAGCGTTCATCAAGGCCAGCGAGGTGCCGGTGCACGTGCCGCTGTCCGGGCGCACGATGGAGTTTGACGCCACGGGCAAGTGCACGGCGGGGTGTTGAACTCAGCCTGCCACCGCATGCGCGAGCAGGCAAGCCGATGCGCTGCGACTCGAGCGTGCATCGCCCCTCGGCATCTTCCCGCGATGGCGGCGCCAGCCGGCCCTGACCAACCCCGTCCGTCCTCCTCGGCGGCGATGTGCATCGGAACTGGGTCGGCCGTGGGAAGCGCGGCCACGACGACCCGGCCGGCGCACGCATCGGCGTCGAGTTCTGCGGCGCTGGCGGCCGGCAGCAGCACCACGCAGGAGGTCAATGCACATGGTTTGGCGCTGCACAAGTAGGTACTGCGGCAAAGCGCGTTATAGCGAATGCCGACGCGTCGACACCGCCCGCATGCAGGCTCACGTCGTTCGCGATGGCCATCAAGCGCAGGCCCGATGAGCGCATGACCCATTCCCGTTCGACGGCAAGACGATGAGCGATGGCAGGTTTCAGGCGATCGCGCAGCGGTGGACAGCTGGGCGGATGGGTCGGTAGAGTGAGCGCCTGCGTGTCGGGCGCTCCGACGCGCGGCGCATTCCTGTTTTCACTGCACTGGAGCTTTGCATGCAGATTTCACCTTTTGCTGCCGACTTGGGACCGCGCCTGACCCCGACTGGTCGACGCGGCTTTTTGACTCGCCTGCTTGCAGCCGGTGCCACGGGCGCGTTGCCCGGCCTTGCGGCAGCGGCGCCTGCCGGCACCGACACAGGCGCAGCGCGCCGCATCGACACACACCATCACTTCTTCTCTCCCAGCTACGTCAAGGCGCTCGACGCCGCTGGCCTGGCGGTGCCGATCGTGAAGAACTGGACGATCGAGAAAACGCTGGCGGACATGGACAAGGCCGGTGTCGCGACCGCGGTGCTGTCGGTCACGACGCCGCAGGTCGGCTTCGTCACCGATGTGGCCGAAGCACAGCGGCTCGCGCGCGAGAGCAACGAGTACGCGGCCGAGCTCGGCCGCAGCCATCCGGGCCGCTTTGGCTCGTTCGCGATGCTGCCAATGCAGTCGGCCGACGCGGCGCTCGCCGAACTCGCTTATGCGCTCGACGTGCTGAAAGCCGACGGCATCGGCCTGCTGACGAGCTACGGCAACCGGTGGCTCGGGCATGCCGACTTCGCGCCGGTGCTGGACGAACTCAACCGGCGCAAGGCGGTGCTCTATACGCACCCCACCGTCGCACCGTGCTGCGTCGATCTGTTGCCCAACGTGCCACCCACGGTGGTCGAGTTCGGCACCGACACCACGCGCACGATCGTCGACGTCGTGTTCTCCGGCACCGCCGCGCGCTGCCCGGACATGCAGTTCATCTTCTCGCATGCGGGTGGCACGCTGCCGTTTCTGACCGAGCGGCTGCAGAAGATGCCGGTCATCGACAAGACGCTCGCATCCCGCGTGCCGAACGGCGTGCTGCACGAACTGCAGCGCTTCCACTACGACACCGCGTGGAGCGCGAACCGCTACGCACTGCCTTCGCTGCTCGCACTGGTCGGCACGCCGCAGGTGCTGTTCGGCTCCGACTACCCGTACCGGACCGGTGCCGACAACATCGCCGGGCTGACCGACTATGGCAAGTTCTCGGCTGCGGAGCTGGAGGCGATCGGGCGCGGCAACGCATTGCGGTTGTTGCCAGGGTTGCAAAGTTGATTGCAAGCAAGGCGTTCCCGTGACGTCGAGATTGATCACGACTGGCCTGGGCCGAGGCACCCACACCCCACTTGGCAAGCAGCTGGAGTCGACCAAGCGCCGTCCGATACAGCGTTTTCGTGCGGCTGCCGCAAGCTATGTTGTGGCTTTGTGTCGGGTCCGACTCAGGAAGAATTTGTCATGCTCACCATGCTCCGAAGACTGGGCAATTCGCACGGCTTCGTCATCCCGAAGCCGCTGCTCGCGCAAGTCGGCTTGACCGGTGAGGCCGAGATCGAAGTCGAGAACGGTGTCATCGTGCTGCGGCCGGTCCGACGCACGCCGCGGAACGGCTGGGCCGAAGCCAGTCGAGCGGTCGCAGCCGAGGACAAAACAGGATTGGCCTGACCCGAATTCGCGAACGAAGGCGACGACGCACTTCGCTGGCGATGCCGGCGCTCAGACCGTCGCAGCGCGGCGAAATCTGGCTTGCAGCGGTTGACCCGTCGCTCGGCAGCGAGATCCAAAAAAACTCGACCTTGCGTCGTTGTCTCGCCGCGCGAGATGAACGAGCCCCTGCGCACCCTGGCTGTCGCGCCCATGACGACGAGAAGCCCACCTGCACCGTTTCGCATCTCGATCGCCTTCCAGCGCAAGAATGGATTGATCCTGCTCGATCGGTTGCGCACGCTCGACCGACAGCGTTTGGTGAAGCGACTTGGCGTGGTCAATCCGGCAACGCTTGACGGCGTGCCGGATACATTGCAGACGATGTTCCATCCATGATTCTTGCGCCGCAGCCTGCGTTGCACCCCGGCTTCGAGACGGACACTATTGCTGCGACGCGTTGCGGTTTCGCGCCTCGTCAACCTTTGTGGCAGCCTGGACCGGGCCAAGGCATCCCGTTGCCCATCGGTCTCAGACGGATATCGCGCAGAGCGTGCCCGGACTCATGGGCTTGCGGCGGCCACCCCTGTCGACCCGCGTATCACCAGTTCCGGCCGCAACACCACGGTCGAAGGACTTGGCGCTTCGGCACTTGGCTGCCCGATCCGCTCCAGCAGCATCTCGGCCGCGCGCCAGCCGAGTTCGCGGTGCGGCAGGCGGATGGTGGTCAGCGGCGGCTCGATCATGTCGACCAGCGGCATGTCGTTGTGGCCGGTGATCGAGACGTCCTGCGGGATGCGCAGGCCGGCCGCGCGCAGCGCGTCGTAGGCGCCGAGCGCGACGAGGTCGTTGCAGCAGACCACCGCCGTGGCGCCCGGCGCTTCGCGAAGCAGGTGCTGCATCGCGGCGCGGCCTGCAGCGCGGCTGTAGCGCTCGCATTCGACCACTGCCGTGCGGCGCCAGTGCGCGATCGCGCAGCGCCTGCTCGAAGCCCTGCCGGCGCGCCAACGCCGGTCGGCACGTTCTGCGGGCCGGCCAGATGCGCGATGCGGCGGTGGCCGAGCGCCACCAGATGGTCGACCGCGAGCTTCATCGCGAGCCGGTCGTCGCTGACGACGGCGGACAGGCGACCGCTTTCGTCCGCGCGGTTCACCAGCACCGCAGCCAGGTCCGCGCGCAGCGAGCAGCGCGGCCAGCGGATCGTCCCGCGTGGCGATTGCCGAGATCAGGCCGTCGACCTGCTGCGCGAGCATGCGCTCGAACACGTCTTTGGCCAGCGCCGGGTCGGGCACGTTGGCCACGAACACGAAGTACCCGCGCGCCGCAGCGCTGGCTTCGATGCCGCCCAGGATCGGTGGGAACACCGCGTTCGTGATGTCCGGCACCAGCACGCCGATGGTGCGCGTGCGGCCGGTGCGCAGCGCCGACGCCGCACGGTTCGGCGCGGTAGCCGAGCCGCTCCGCCGCGCGTTCGACCGTGCGCAGCACCTCGGCGCTGATCAGGCTGCGCCGGGCCGGATCGAGCGCGCGCGAGACGGTCGAGACATGCACGCCGGCCGCCGGCCGCCACGTCGCGGATCGTGACGCTGCCCGAGGCTGGAGGCTCATTGCATGCAAACGTTCTACCAATCATTCGGCGATGCATCAGCGCACTTCTCATCCAAAATGCATTGCGGATCGCGGGACTTCGACAGCCTATACATATTGCAAACGTTTGCATCGCAGCTCGAATTGCATCAGCCTACATGAACGTCGTAACCACCCCCGAATCGGTGCTGCCGATCGCCCTCGCCGCGATGGCGCGCACGCCCGATGCACGGCTGCGCACCGTGATCGCCGCACTGACGCGGCACCTGCACGCGTTCGTGCAGGAAGTGCAGTTGACCGAAGACGAGTTCGAGCGGGCGCTGCGAATTCCTCCTGGCGATCGGCCAGGCCTCGGGCGAGAAGAAGAACGAGGTGGTGCTGGCGGCCGACATCTTCGGGCTGTCGACGCTGGTTGCGCTGCTGAACAACCAGGCCCGACAGTGGCGATTCGCCGGCCGCGCTGCTCGGGCCGTTCTGGCGCGCCAATGCGCCCGCTGTGCGAGGACGGCGAATCGCATCGCGCGCGCCGGCACGCGCGGCGTGCCGCTGGCGGTGCGCGGCACGGTGCGCGACGCCGCGGCGCGCCGATCGAAGGCGCGATGGTCGACGTCTGGCAGGCCTCGCCGGTCGGCCTGTACGAGAACCAGGACCCGGCGCCAGCAAGACATGAACCTGCGCGGCCGCTTCAAGACCGATGCGCAGGGCCGCTTCGCGCTTCGCAGCGTGCGCCCCGCCGGCTATCCGGTCCCGACCGACGGCCCGTGCGGCGACCTGCTGCGCGCGCAGCAGCGCCACCCGAACCGGCCCGCGCACCTGCACTTCATGGTCAGCAAGCCGGGCCACAAGGTGCTGATCTCGCAGGTGTATCGCGGACGACGATGAGAACCTGGAAAGCGACCCGACCTTCGGCGTCACGCGCCGGCTGATCGGCAACTACGCGCTCGCGGCCGACGGCAAGCAGCGCGACGCTGCAATACGACTTCGCGCTGGAGCCAGGCGAGATGAAGTTTCCGAAGCGCGCCGATTCCCTGAGCGCTGCGCGACGACCTTCCGACCCTTCGCACCAGTCCCACCTGAAGACTCCGGCGACTCCATGAGCTTCGATCCCACCGCCCGCCTCGACGGCAAAGTCGCCGTGATCGCCGGCGGCCTCGGCGCGATCGGCCATGCGAGCGCCGAGCGGCTGGCCGCGCTCGGCGCAAGCTGCGTGCTGCTGCGCCGCCAGCGCCGACGCGCGACAGGCCGCGCCGCCGCGCTGCCGACGGCGGGCGAGCAGCGCCACACCGCGCTGACGTGCCGACATCGTCGACACGCCGAGCCTGCAGGCAGCCGCCGCCGAGGTGCGCGCCGACTACGGCCGCTGCGACATCCTCGTCAACAGCGCGGGCCACACCCGGCCGGTGGCCGCCGGCGATCTCGACGCATTGACCGATGAGTTGATCGACGACATCGTCACAGCCAACTTCCGCGGCGTGTTCGCCACCATCCGCGCGTTCGCGCCGCTGCTCAAGGAAAGCGGCGACGGATTGATCGTGAACGTCTCGTCGATCGCGGGCTTCACCGGCGTCGGCAGCAACCTCGCCTACGTCGCGGCCAAGGCCGGGCTCGATGTGGTGGGCGACGCGCTGGCCAAGGCGCTGGCGCCGGCGGTGCGCGTGGTGTCGGTGTCGCCGGGCGCGGTGGAGTCGGCGTTCGTGCCGGGGCGCGGCGCCGAGTTCGCCGCCAAGATGGCCAGCACCACGCCGCTGGGCCGCATCGGCCTGCCGGACGACGTGGCCGCGACGATCGAGGCGCTGGCGACCACGCTGCGCTTCGTCACCGGCACGCGCATCGTGGTCGATGGCGGGCGGCATCTCTGAGCGGCGAGCTGGGCGCTCGCAATCCAACATCCACTTTCCGGACGCCCTCATGAACCCAAAACCCTGATCACCTGCGCCGTCACCGGCAACCTCGTCAAGCCGGAGCAGACGCCGCATCTGCCGATCACGCCCGAGCAGATCGCCAACGAATGCCTGGCCGCAGCGGAGGCCGGCGCGGCGCAGGTGCACATCCATGTGCGCAATCCGGAAAACGGCAGGCCGTCGATGGAACTCGATCTGTACCGCGATGTGGTCGGCCGCATCCGTCAGCGCAACACCGACCTCATCATCAACCTGACGACCGGCCCCGGTGGCCGCTTCGTGCCGAGCGAGGACGACCCGAAGATGGCCGCGCCGGGCACCACGTTGCTGCCGCCCGAGCGGCGCGTCGAGCACATCGCGCAGATCGGCCCGATGTCTGCTCGCTCGACCTGAACACGATGAACTCGGGGCCGGACGTGGTGATGAACACGCCGAAGAACGTGCGCCGCATGGCCAAGGTGATCCGCGCCGCCGGCGTGAAGCCCGAGCTCGAGATTTTCGACTCGGGCGACATCCATCTGGCGCTCGACATGATCGCCGACGGCTCGCTCGAAGGCCCTGCGATGTGGACCTTCGTGCTCGGCGTGAAGTACGGTTTCGCACCGACGCCGGAGACGTTGATCTATGCGCGCAACCTGCTGCCCGCCGGTGCGTTCTGGAGCGCGTTCGGCATCGGCCGCGCGGAGTTTCCGTTCGTCGCGCAATCGTTTCTGCTCGGCGGCCACGTGCGGGTCGGGATGGAGGACAACATCTATCTCGAAAAAGGCGTGCTGGCGACAAGCAATGCGCAACTGGTGGCCAAAGCCAAAGACATCTCTGAAGAGCCTCGGCAGCGAGGCGACGAATCCGCGCGAAGCCCGCGAGATGCTGGGCCTGGTCACAGATGAGCGCTCCCTCAGGCTGCACTCGCTGCACGCGGCTTTCGCCCCCCTCACCGGAGGCGGCGCCTGCGCCCCGGCGGAGCCGGCTTTTGCGGCCCCTGCTGGACTGAGGCCAGCGGTCGTCACCCGACGTCGCTGCAAGGAATTCGAAATGAATCGCCAATGGAAGAACCACCCATGACCATCGACACGCGCGCACTCCGGGTCAATGAAAAGCCACGAATATCGACGCGCTGCGCCTCGAAGCGATGCCGCAGCCCGAGCCTGAGGCACCGGCCGGCCACGCGGTGGTGCGCGTGCGGGCGGCGGCCGTGAACCCGAGCGACGCCAAAGCCGCGATCGGCGCGATGCCGCAGGCGGTCTGGCCGCGCACGCCGGGCCGCGACTTCGCGGGCACCGTGGTGGCCGGCCCGTCGCGCTGGATCGGGCGTGAGGTCTGGGGCTCGGGCGGCGACATCGGCATCACGCGTGACGGCTCGCACGCCAGCTACCTGGTGCTGCCCGAAGCCGCATTGCACGAACGGCCGCAGGCGATCTCATTCGACGAAGCGGGCGCGGTCGGCGTGCCGTTCGTGACCGCGTACGAAGGCTATCGGCGCTGCGGCATGCCGCAGCCCGGGCAGACGGTGCTGGTGCTCGGCGCGAACGGCAAGGTCGGCCAAGCCGCGGTGCAGATCGCGGCGCAGGCCGGTGCGAAGGTGATTGCCGTGCAACGGCACGCCGGGCCGTTCGAAGGCTTCGCTTGCGCGCCGGTCGAGGCGATCGATGCGCGCGATACGGACGTTGCAGCACGGGTGCTCGAGTTGACCGACGGGCGCGGCGCGAACCTCGTCTACAACACGGTGGGCAGCGCGTACTTCGAGGCGGCCAATCGGTCGATGGCCAAGGGGGCGACGCAGATCTTCATCGCCACGCAGGAACGTGCGGTTGCGTTCGACATCTTTGCGTTCTACCGCGGCCGGCACACGTTTGTCGGCGTCGATTCGCTCTCCATGGATTGCATTGCGTCGACCGCGCAGCTCGATGCGCTGAAGGACGGTTTCGAGCGCGGCACGTTGAAGCCGTTTCCGGTCGCGCGTTCGTTCGCGTTGGGTGAGGCGCTCGATGCGTACAAGCAGGTGCTGTCCGGCAGCAACGACCGCGTCGTCCTCCACCCTTGACGTTTCGAGAGCAAGACCATGCACGTGACCCGCTTCGATGCCGCGCCGCCGTACGAGGCGCCGAATCACTTCGACATGCGTTGCCTGCGCTTGCAGGGCAAGGAGGCCGGGCCGTCCACACAGATGTGGATGGGCATGAGCCAGATCCTGCCCGGCGGGCACACCGATCTGGCCGACTCGCCGATGGAAAAGCTCTATCTCGTGCTCGAAGGCGAACTGCACATGACGGCCGAGCTGGACGGCGTGCGCGATGAGCAGGTGCTGAAGGCCTACGACAGTTGCCGCATCGCGCCGGGTGAAAAGCGCCGACTCGACAACCGCACGAACCGGCCGGTGCTGGTCGCGCTCGTGATGCCGCTGGCCGCAGCGGCTGGATGAGTCCGGCCGCATCATCCATCGTCCAGGCCCAACCGCTGCATCTGCATCCGCACGGCAGCTTTTCCCTTCTCATTCCTGGTTCAGCCAACGCCCACGAGGCGCTTGGTCTTGGACCGTGCTTCCGCCCTTTTCTTCCTGTTCCCGTTCTTTCGATCCATTGGAGACCACCATGCAGACCCCTCCTTCCCCCACCCGCCGCCACCTCGTGGCCGCCACGCTTGCCGCAATCGCGCTCAGCGCCGTTGCGTCCACCGCGCACGCGCAGGACGCCTGGCCCAAAGGCCAGCCGATCAAGCTCGTGGTGCCGTTCACCGCCGGCAGCGGCACCGACGTGATCGCGCGCATCGTGGCCGAGAAGCTCGGGCCGGCGTTGGGCACGAGCGTGATCGTCGAAAACAAGCCCGGTGCGGGGGGCACGATCGGCGCGGCGCAGGTTGCCAAGGCACCACCCGACGGCACCACCTTGCTCGTGCATTCGGCCGGGCATCTGGTCAATTCGTCGATCTATCCGAACCTGTCGTACGACACGATCAAGGACTTCGCGGGCGTCACGCCGCTGGCCAGCCTGCCGAACGTGCTGGTCACGCCGCCGGGTCGGTATGCCGATGTGAAGGATCTCGTGGCGCAGGCCAAGGCCAAGCCGGGCGCGCTCAACTACGGCTCGGCCGGCAACGGCTCGGCCACGCACATGAATGCCGAAGTGTTCCGCCTCGCGGCCGGCATCGACGCGCAACACGTTGCTTTCCGCGGCACGCCCGAGGCGATGACCGAAACGATGGCCGGGCGCATCGACTGGTTCTTCGCGCCGATGGTGTCCGCGCTGCCGCTGATCAAGGACGGCCGCCTCAAGGCACTCGCCGTCGGCACCGCGAAGCGCTCCGGCGTGTTGCCCGACGTGCCCACCACGGTGGAAGCGGGCGTGCCGGGCTCCGAATTCTTGTTCTGGGTCGGGATGCTGGCGCCTGCCAAGACGCCGCGGCCGGTGATTGAAAAGCTTCAGGCCGAAGTGGCAAGCATCATGGCCGCGCCGGAACTGAAGGAGCGGCTCGACAAGCTCGGTGCGGAGCCGTTCTTGATGAAGCCGGCCGAGTTCGACCAGTTCATCGCGGACGAGACCACGAAGGCAGACAAGGTGGTGAAAGCAGCCGGGATCAAGGTGAACTGAAGTTCAGGCGGCACTCGGCGAAGCCTGTGCTTGACCAGGGCGTCGATCGGCGTCGGTTTGCGAAGGTCCGGGCAACGTGCCGATGCTGCCTTCGCATCGGCGTCTTGCACTGAGCAGGCGCCGTTTCACATTCGGCCAGCCTGCTGCGGCGCTTTGCCGTCGACAGAGAGCGGTGCGGAAACGACGCAGCAGCGATTCTCGGCCGCTGCTGCCCGCAAAGGCAGCTCAAAGCTTCTTGTGTTCACCCATGTTCGGCGGATTGCCGGTGACGGCCGCGGTGGCCATCTTGAACAGCTGGGTCAGTTTGCTCTCCGTCACGTCCCAGTACTCGGCGTGATCGATGTGCACGGCCAGCAGCGCGAGGTTGGGGTCCTCCACACCGTCCGGAAACCAGGCCTTGGCCGCAACCGACCAAAGCGCGCGTTTCTTCTCCATGTCTTCGACGAAGGACGCCGTGCCGGACACCGATACATAGCTGTCGTCGCTCGGATTCGCGTAGGCCAAGCAGGTCTTCGGATCGGCCTTCAGCCGTTGGCAAATCTCGCCGTCGCGCGGGACGAAGAAATACAGGCGTGAGTCCTCGTCGATGTCCCGGTTTTGCGTGGTCAGCGGGTGGGCGTGCAGTGCACCACTCTCACTGCGGTGGGTCAGCATGCCGAATTTGGTGTCCTTGATCAGCTTCCAGAGCGTTTCGTGCGAGGCTGAAGCGTCTTTGCTCATGGGTTTTTCTCTTTCTAAAAAAACAACGGTCGATCGATGCGGTTTCCCAGACTTTAGGCGAGGAGGTTGCATCTTGCAGGTGGAACGACACCGGCTCATTCGGTAGGCATAAACCGACACGATGTCGCAAACGCGATCTGTCCCTGTGAAGGCGATCGGTCGGACACGCATGCGACCGAAGTTCGGACATCGATTGCACGGAATTCCAGACACGGCCACCGGAACAGTTCGCCCATCGCATGAACCCTCGGCTTCGATGCACAGCAACACGCCATTCAGGCGGTCGGTGCGGAAGCCACCCCTGCATCTGCATCGGTCTCCACATCGCGCTTGTGCAACGTACGCATTCGCCCCGCGCAGCAGTTCGACCCAGCGCCGATACATACTTTCCATGTCTCCGTCCACCGTCCGCAGCAACGCCGCCGGATGCTGCACGATCAAAACGGGACGACCGTCGGCGCGCTCGGTCAGCCATTCGCCTTCGTTGGCGCCGATCGGCACCGCGCGGCCGAGCAGGCTGCGCGCGGCGGTGGCGCCCAGCGCGATCAACGCGTCGGGCTGCACGGCTGCGATCTCGGCCTCCAGCCAGCCCGAGCAGACCGACGCTTCGCGCTGGCTCGCGGTCTTGTGAATGCGGCGCTTCCCGCGCAATTCGTATTTGAAGTGCTTGACCGCGTTGGTCATGTAGAGGCGCTCGGCAGGCCAGTCGAGATCGGTCAATGCGCGCTTGAGCAGGTTGCCTGCGGGGCCGACGAACGGCCGGCCGGCCAGGTCTTCGCGGTCGCCGGGTTGCTCGCCGACGAGCATCAGGCGTGCTCGGGATGCACCGGTGCCCCAGACCATCTGCGTGGCGCCCGCACCGATCGGGCAGGCGCGGCAGCCGCTGGCGCGTTCGGCCAAGCGGGTGAGCGATTCGGGCTGGTTGCGCAACAGCCGGATGGTCGCGCGATCGGGCGGCTGGTGCGGATCGGTCGGCATCGAGGCAGCTGCCGCCACCTGCACCTGCGCCTCGCCGCCGCTGGTGACCTGCTGCGCCACCGCAACGCCGCGCCGACGCACGCGTTCGGTGCCGCCGGCCTCCACCATGCGCTGCACGCGCGCGGGCGCTTCGGCCAGCAGCGGCGAGATCAACTGCGCCTCGGGCAGGTTCTTCCAATAGCGCCTGGGCATCTCTTTTTTCATCGCGTCAACTTTCACCCGCGCGGGGTTGAAGATGCTGCCGTAGTAGGCAAGCCAGAGCGCCTCGTCGGCGTCGGCCGCAGGCGCGTCGCGCCGGTCGGCGCCGGGGCCGAACATAAGCTTCTTGCGGTCCCAGGCGACGCAGACGCGCGGCGTCAGGATCGCCCACTCGATCGCGGCGAAGCGGCGCACGAAAAACGGTGCGACGGCTTCGAGCACGTGGTGGTCGGGCTCGAACCAGGCGACATGGCGGAACGCGGGCTCATGCGTGGGCTGGCTGCCGTCCGTGGTCTGCGTGGTGTCGGCGTCGGCATTGCCACTGCTGCCTTCCGGCATCGCACCGGCGCCGGCTGCCACCGGCTCCTTCGCCACTTTGCGAAAGCGCACGAACGCGTGCATCTTGTGCTCCTCGCGCCGCACGGCCTTGACCAGCGTGTCCAGCCGCAGCCGATCGGGGTCGAGCAGATCGTGCACAAGGTTGCGGTCCTGGCTCGAGTCGCCACACCATGCGGTAGATCAGATCGAAGCGCAGCGGATCGGCGTGCAGCAACGCGGTCTTCGCGCGCTCGACGAACGACGCGGGCAGCGACAACGTGCGAGCCGTCGGCAGCTCGCGCGCGGGAACGTGCAACGCTTCGTCGAACAGGCCGTGCCGACTGCGGTTGCGTGCCGTCGGTCCAGCGCACCTGGGTGGGCGCGATGCCGGCCTCGACCAGTGCGCGGACCGCGTGCACGAAGCCTCTCCAGTCGATCGGCCCGTCGAGCGCGACGGTGCGTGCGGCGTCGAGGTGATTCGCTCGCGGCGGTGGAAACGGCAGAGCGCCCGTCGTCGTCATCGGCACCCCGACCACCACGCGCTCTAAAACAAGGGCTGTTGCTGCTGCGCGGCCGCGCGCGGGGCGGACATTTTGCGCAACAGGCCGTCGGCGTCGTGCTCGCGCGGTTTGTGATCGAGCAGTTCGACGAACGGCAGCACTTTGGACAGCGGCGCCTTGAGCCGGCGCAAATCTTCCATGCGCAGGCGCCGCACGCGACGCGCTGCGAGCAGCCGCTCGACCGAACGCGCACCCAGACCCGGCACGCGCAGCAACATCTCTTTGGGCGCGCGGTTCAAGTCGACCGGAAAACGCGCGCGGTGCGCGAGCGCCCAGGCCATCTTCGGATCGACGTCGAGCGACAGCATGCCGGTCGGCTCGGTCACGATCTCGTGCTGCTCGAAGCCGTAGAAGCGCAGCAGCCAGTCGGCTTGATACAGCCGGTGCTCGCGCATCATCGGCGCAGCGATCAGCGGCAACGATGCGGTCGAGTCGGGGATCGGGCTGAACGCCGAGTAGTAGACGCGTTTGAGCTGATAGGAACCGTACAGCGTCGCGCTGGCCGACAGGATCGTGCGGTCATCGGACGCGTCGGCGCCGACGATCATCTGTGTGCTCTGACCGGCCGGCGCGAAGCGCGGCACGCGGGCGCGGGACGGGGCGGCGTTCGCGATCGAACGCACCTTGGTCGCGTCGCTCCGGGCTTCCTTGTTGTCGTCGAGCTGGATGCGGATGCGCGCCATGGATCGCCTGATCGCGCCATCGTCTTTTTCCGGCGCCAGCGTGGCCAGCGATTCGCGCGTGGGCAGCTCGACGTTGATGGAGAGGCGGTCCGCGTACTGGCCGGCTTTGAGGATCAGCGCCTCGCTCGCGTCGGGAATCGTTTTCAGATGGATGTAGCCGCGGAAGTTGTGCTCCTCGCGCAGCACGCGCGCGACCTCGATCACCTGCTCCATCGTGTAGTCGGGGCTGCGCACGATGCCGGAGCTCAGGAACAGCCCTTCGATCACGTTGCGGCGGTAGAAGTCGAGCGTGAGGTTCACGACTTCCTGCACCGAGAAGCGCGCGCGTTCGACGTTGCTCGATTCGCGGTTCACGCAGTATTTGCAGTCGTAGGTGCACCAGTTGGTCAGCAACACCTTGAGCAGCGAGATGCAGCGACCGTCGGGTGCGTAGCTGTGGCAGATGCCCGAGCCTTCGGTGCTGCCCAGCCCCTTGCCGTCGGCCGAGTCGCGCTTGGAGGTGCCGCTCGATGCGCACGACGCGTCGTACTTCGCTGCGTCGGCCAGGATCGTGAGTTTGCGTTTGAGATCCATGCTGGGATTTTATCCAGTTCGCGGGGTTTTGTCAGAGCAGGGCCGGCTTGTCCGTACCCACCGCTGCCTCAGCCAAAACGCCGTCCACACTCGGGTTTTCGAAAGCAGATTTCGCTGCCGATATGGCCCTTACGGCTTCGGCACTTCCCCCTGCCCGACGCCCTGCTCGGCCACGTCCGCTTCAGCACGCGCACGGTCGTCTTGGTCGGCGTCGATGCCGTCTTGTCCCATCCCGTCGGTCGGCGTGAACCAGATCTCGGCCAGCAGCGGGAAGTGGTCGGAGCCGATGTTCGGCAGCCGCTCGATCTTGCCGATCGTGAAATGCGCGGAGTGAAACAGGTGGTCGAGCGGCCAGCGCAAAAACGGGTAGTCGGCATGGAACGTGTTGAACATGCCGCGGCCGACGCGCGGGTCGAGCAGGCCGCTGAGCTTGCGAAACAGCCGCGTGGTGGACGACCACGCGACGTCGTTCAAGTCACCGGTCACGATGATCGGCTCGCTGTGCCTGGCCACGCTGCGTGCGACCACGACGAGCTCGGCGTCGCGCTCGCTCGACGACGCGTTCTCGCTCGGGCTCGGCGGCGCCGGGTGCAGGCAGTGCACCCGGACCGCATGGCCGGAACGCAGCCGCACGCGCATGTGCATCGACGGCTTGTCCGGCTCGACCAGGTAGGCGATCTCGGCCGCTTCGAGCGGCAGGCGGGAGTACACGTGCATGCCGTAGAGGTTGTCCAGCGGGCACTTGAGGCTGTGCGGCATGTCGGGCAGCAACGTGTCGAGCTGGCCCTGCCACCAGTCGTCGGTTTCAAGCGTGACGAGCAGGTCCGGCTCGCGCGTTCGCACCAAGTGCAACAGCCTGCCGGCATCGCGGTTCGTGCCGAGCACGTTGGACGTGATGATGCGCAGCCGCCGCTGCTGGTCCGGGCTGCCGGCGGACCGCACCTCGGTGGGCCACAACCGTGTGTACGGCAGGATCCACCAGGCTTGCCAAGCCAGGCACGGCACGGCGATCGCCAGCAGCCCCCAGCCGACCGGCCGCTGCCGGCCCAGCCACAGGTCGGCACCGATCAGCAGCAGCGCGAGCACCGCCAGCTGCAGCCTCGGGAAATCCATGCTGCGCACCACCCAGTGCTTTTGCCGCAGCAGCGGCAGCAGCGTCAGCACCAGCAGCGCGACGGTGGCAAACCCGAGCCCGGTCAGCATCGGGCAGAAAAACGGCTATGGCGGGAGCGGCGGACGAGCGCGGTGCACGGGGCGGGGTCGGTGGCGCTCGGTTGCATTGCGAGCATGCTAACCCGGCCTCCGGTGCGGTCTCGGCGACCGTGCGGCAGAGTGTCGCCAAGGCGGTGCACCGGAGTGCCGTGCCCCGTCGCCGCCCGCGCAACCGCTCAACCCGCTTCGTCGTTCAGCAGCGCCTGCGCGTCGTCGTCGAACCCCGGCATCGGCTGCGCCTTGGCCAGCGCGAGCCAGACGCCGAACGGCAGCCGCGGCACCGCGCGCCGGGCCGCAGCGCGCGCGACTTCCAGCCGATCGCCGCATTCGATCAACACGCCGCACTCGGTCGGAATCTCGTTCGGCGAGCCGATCGGTCGGTCCCTCGCATCGCGGCCCAGCACGTACCAGCACTCGCCGCCGAGATCAAGGTACGCGGCCCGCTTGTCCGGCTTTCTCAAGTCGCCGAGCAGGTCGGCGCGGCTGACCTTGACTTCGTGCACGACCGGCTGCGCATACGCCTCCACGCTCGTGTTGCGGATCGAGAACACGTCCGGTTTGGCGATGCACCAGCGCATCGGGGGTTTTGGCTCAGCAGGCGGCTCGGCCCAGCCGCCTTCGCTGGCCAGTGCGACCAACGCCGAGGGCACGGCGGCCGGCAACGCCGCGCTGGCCGGCACCTGCGCACGCAGGCTCAACTCGCGCCAGACGATGCGCCCGGCGCGCAGCATCTCGCGTGCGACCTTCTGCGCGAGCCGCTCGTGGTTCGTGCGCACCGCGCGGTTGGCGGCCAGCGTCTGCGACAGCCGCGTGATGCCTTCGTCGGTCAGTCGCAAGGTTTCCCGGCCAGCCGCGTCGCGCACGCGCTCGAGCAGGCCGGCGGCCAACAGCTCGACTTCGACCATGTCGTGGCACGGCCAGCCGGCCGAACGGTAGACCTCGCGCAGCCGCCGCATGTGGTAGCGGCCGAGCACGACGAGGGCAGCCGGCGCGGCCGGAGTGGACAGGGAAAGCGTCATCCGTGGGAAATCAGAAAAAATGAGGAACAGGAAAGCGCCTCAACTCGATCCGGCGCGTGGCGCGGTGCATCGATCGGCGTGAGAGTCGCCAATGATCGCGCAAGTCGGGGATGAGCGGACCGCGCCGTGCCGGGACGCGGTCGTTCGGGCGTGCGAAGGCCAGCCTCCGCCGCACGCGTGCTCCCCGGACTCAACCACGCTCGATTGGCCGCAGCAGCCCGCGCCGCGCCGCTGAGTTTTCTGCTCGTACATGCGCTGGTCGGCGGTCTGCCAGGCCGCCTGCAGCCCACCGGTCACGTCTCGCACCGCAAAACCGATCGAGGCGTCGATCGCAGCCTCTTGCAACGCATCGCGCACACGAACCGCCAGCGCCTGCGCACCGCTTGGGTCGCATTCGATGCCGAGCACACCGAACTCGTCGCCGCCCGAGCCGCGCCACCACATCGATCTCGCGCGCCGCCGCGTGCAAAGTCCGACCGATGCGCCGGATCAGACGGTCGCCGGCCGCGTGGCCTTGGCCGTCGTTCGCGGACTTGAGCCGGTCGAGATCGATCACGAGCACCGTGGCCGGGTGGCCGTGGCGGCGGCAGCGTTCTTCTTCTGCGGCAAGCAGCCAGTCCCAGGCACGTCGGTTGAAAAGGCCGGAGAGCGCATCGGTCTGCGCCTCGATCTGCAGCCGCTCGTTCTTGCGTACGGCGGCCTCCTGCACGCGCTCGGCCTGCAGCAGGCTGCTGAGCAGGCGCGCCACCAGTTCGAGCAGCGGCTGCTCGGCCGCCAGTTGCGCCGGTTGAATCTGCCGGTCGAACGCGCACCGCGTGCCCAGCACTTCGCCCTCCAAGTTGCACAGCGGCAGCCCGATGCAGGCGCCGATCGGCCGTTCCTGCGCGGCGGCCGCGGCCGCATACCCAGGGCGGCGTGCCCGTCGGGCGCGATGTACGCGCCGCGGCCGAGCACGATCTGCCGGTCGTCGCTCATGCGGGTCACCCTCCATACATCAAACCCCATCCGCGCGCGCAACTGATGCAGCACGGCCAGCGCGGCCGCATCGAAACTCGCCAACGGGGTGGCGGCGGAGGCATGCGGCGGCAACTGGCTCGCTGCTTGGGTTTCCATCCGGTGCTAACGTTCGATGGCTTGTGTCGGGGCGGCTTGGAGTCGGTCCACGCTGTAGGGGCGGGCAATCATCGATCACAAAACAGGTTGGGCTGCCCTGGCCGTTTTTAACGGTTGCAGCAGGCAGCGACCGCGCATTCGACCAACGGTTCTGCGGCAACCCGAACCGGTCGGTCGACGCCCGGCCGCCCCATCGGCTGGCCACCGACCGCACGACAACACCCACCACGAAAGAAGCCCCTCCATGCGGACCGCCAACGAACGGCTCTACCCTTATCGTTACACGACGCTTGGCCTCTGTGCGTCGGCGTTGCTGGGCACGGCGGCGGGGTGGCGATGGCTGGATTTTTCATTTTTGTGGCCCGTGCTGTTCGCGTTGCTGGTGGCATTGGGGATTTACGACCTGTGGCAGAAGCGCCATGCGGTGCTGCGCAACTATCCGGTGATTGGGCACATGCGGTTCCTGCTGGAGACGATCCGCCCGGAAATCCGCCAATACTTCATCGAGTCCGACACCGACGCGGCGCCGTTTTCGCGCGCGCAGCGCTCGCTCGTCTACCAGCGCGCCAAAGGCGAATCGGACTACCGGCCGTTCGGCTCGCAGCTCGATGTGAAGAGCGACGGCTACGAGTGGATCAACCATTCGATGACGCCCACGCGGCTGGCCTCGCACGACTTTCGCATCGCGATCGGCAAGCCCGTGATGGGCCGTGAGCCCAGGCCCGGCGACTGCACGCAGCCGTACGACGCGAGCGTGTTCAACATCTCGGCGATGAGTTTCGGCTCGCTGTCGGGCAACGCGATTCAGGCGCTGAACCAGGGCGCCAAATTGGGCGGCTTCGCGCACGACACCGGCGAAGGCTCGATCTCCAGACACCACCGCAAACACGGCGGCGATCTGATCTGGGAAGTGGCTTCGGGCTATTTCGGCTGCAGGAACGACGACGGCACGTTCAACGCCGACAAATTCCAGGCAAACGCGACCGAGCCGCAGGTCAAGCTGATCGAGCTGAAGCTGAGCCAAGGCGCCAAGCCGGGCCAGGGCGGCGTGCTGCCGGGCGCGAAAGTCACGCCCGAGATCGCCGAGGCGCGCGGCATTCCGGTCGGGGTGGCCTGCATCTCACCGCCGAGCCACAGCGCGTTTCAGTCACCCGACCGAGCTGCTGCAGTTCATCGAGCGGCTGCGCACGCTGTCGGGCGGCAAGCCGGTCGGCTTCAAGCTCTGCATCGGGCATCCGTGGGAGTGGTTCGGCATCGTCAAAGCGATGCTGGAGACCGACATCACGCCCGACTTCATCGTGGTGGACGGCTCGGAAGGCGGCACCGGCGCCGCGCCGGTCGAGTTCATCGACCACGTCGGCGTGCCGCTGCAGGAAGGCCTGACCCTGGTGCACAACACGCTGGTCGGCGTCGATCTGAGGGACCGCATCAAGGTCGGCTGCGCGGGCAAGGTGATCAGCGCATTCGACATCGCGCGGCTGATGGCGATGGGCGCCGACTGGTGCAACAGCGCGCGCGGCTTCATGTTCGCGCTGGGCTGCATCCAGGCGCAGACCTGCCACACCGGCAACTGCCCGACCGGCGTGACCACGCAGGACCCGGTGCGCCAGCAGGCGCTCGTGGTGCCGGACAAGGGCGCGCGCGTGCATCAGTTCCACGAACGCACATTGCTCGCGCTGCGCCATCTGGTGCAGGCCGCCGGGCTCGACCACCCGAACCAGATCACGCCGCACCACATCGTGCGCCGCATCGACGAGAACAACGTGCGATCGCTCTCGAATCTGCTGCCGCAGGTCGTGCGCGGCGCGTTGCTGGGTGACGACTTGAGCGAGCAACATCACATCTACCGGCACTACTGGAAGCAGGCGCGCACGGACCGGTTTGCGTTGGCGGTGGACTGAATGGTTCAGCACCGGTGCCGGGACAACTGCAGGCTGCATCGGTAAGCTGCCCGCATGAAATCCGACGACACGACAGCCGCACCAGACAACGCGCATGAGGCCAATCCGGCCGCCGCAGCGCGCCACGCCGAGATCGCAAAAGTCATGGCCCAGGTCGATGCCGGGCGCAAGCGTCTTGCGGCGCGGCTGCGCATCGGTGACGTGGACTGGGTCGATGCGCGGCGCCGCAACACGCAGATGCCGGGTCGGCTCGGACAACTGTGGGGCTGGTTCATCGAGTTGCCGCTTGAGGAGCAGCTCGCTGCGCTGGAGGCCGACACGTTCCACCGGATGGCGTGGCAGTCGCTGCTGCAGTGCTCGCCGTTTCTCGTGGGGCGACCATGAAGCCGGTCGATGCGCCGATGACGCTGGCCGACGTGGAGCTGCTGCTGCGGCACGCCAGCGAGATCTCCAACCACCGACGTTTCGTAGTGGCCGGCAGCCTGGTGGCTTGCGGCGCGGTGGTGCACCCCCCCGCAGACATGGTGATGTCCAGAGACCTCGACTTCTATCCACAACTCGATCCCGGCCGGGGTTTCGAAGAGATCGCCCGCAAGCTCGGCGAAGGCAGCCCGTTTCACGAACAGCACGGCTTCTATGCCGACCCGATCACGCCGGCCATCCTCGCACTGCCCAACGGCTGGCAGAGCCGCCTTGCGCCGATCTCGCTGGCGCACGGCGTGGTCGCGTTCTTCATCGATCCGAACGATGCGGCGATCGGCAAACTCATGCGCGGCAACGACAACGACCTGCGCTGGGTACGCGCGGGACTTGCAGAAGGCATCCTGCATGCCGACACGATTCGCGTACGCAGCATCCAGGTCGCATCGGGCACCGCAGCGGAGATGGAACGCCTGCGCGCGCACCTGGACCGCATCGATTTGCGACGCGGTGTCCACCAGGACCACGATCGGTCGTGACTTGCAGCGGCCAAAAGAAGCTGGCTGCCGAAGGCCGTTTCCGCAGGAGGCACAAAGCGTTGTCGGGCTGCAAAAAGATCGGTTCGACCATCGATTCACCCGCATGCAGTCATCCACCTGGTTTGACCCGACACGCAAGCCACTGTTAGAGTCGGCGCATCGCAGGAGAGCGCATGCGCCGGATCGAGGACGAATCGGCCGCATGCCACCGAAGGCGCAAACTCCCATGCACGCTCAGGTCCCGTACTGCGACACCCGAAACGCCGTCTGGAGAGCCGTCACCCCGCAGTGACGCACCGAAGGAGCAAAGCCCGCGAAGACGTTCCTTCGTGCGGTTGAATCTCTCAGGTACCGAGGACAGGGGGAGCGGCAACCACGCCAACGCACGGCCGAGCCATGCTCGCCGACTGCATCCGCGCGTGGCTGCTCTCATCCGAAGAAAGCGCAAGGGACTCCTCCATGAAAGTCATCGTTTTGGGCGCCGGTCTGCTCGGCGTCACGTCTGCTTACTTCCTTCGCAAAGAAGGTCACGACGTCACCGTCATCGATCGTCAGGCTTCGCCCGCCGCGGAAACCAGCTTCGCCAACGGCGGGCAGATCTCGGTCAGCCATGCCGAGCCTTGGGCCAATCCGTCGGCGCCGCTGAAAGTCCTGAAATGGCTCGGCAAGGAAGACGCGCCGCTGCTGTTTCGCGTGCGCGCCGATGCGCGCCAATGGATGTGGGGCCTGCGCTTTTTGCGCGAATGCACGCCCGCGCGCACCCGCCACAACATCGGCCAGATCGTGCGGCTCGGCACCTACAGTCGCGACACGTTGCAGCAGCTGCGGCGCGACATCGGCATCGAATACCACCAGCGCACGCAGGGCATCCTGCATTTCTACACCAGCCAGCAGGAGTTCGACGGCGCGGAAGCGCCGGCCGCGCAGATGCGCGCCTTGGGCTGCGACCGGCGCGTGATCTCGGCCGACGAGGCGGTGAAGATCGAGCCCGCGCTGCGACACATCCGTCCGCGGCTGGCCGGCGCCACGTTCACGGCCGAGGACGAGTCGGGCGACGCAAATCGGTTCGCACGCGAGTTGGTGGAGCGCTGCCGCGCCGACGGCGTCGATTTTCTGATGAGCCACACGGTGACCGCGCTGCGCGAAGCAGGCGGCCAGATCGAACACGTCGAAGCGACCGACAGCCAGGGCCGTTTTCAGCGGCTGCGCGCGGACGCTTATGTGCTGGCGATGGGCAGCTTGAGCCCCCTTTATGTGAAACCGCTGGGCATCGACTTGCCGATCTACCCGGCCAAGGGTTACTCGGTCACGCTGCCTGTGAAGGACGAGTCGATGGCGCATCAGGTGTCCTTGACCGACGACGAATACAAGCTCGTGTTCTCCCGCCTCGGCGACAACCTGCGGATTGCCGGCACGGCCGAGTTGAACGGCTACGACCGCGACCTGAACCGGGTGCGCTGCGAAGCGATCGTGCGCCGGGTGGAAGACCTGTTCCCCGGCGCGGGCGACGGGGACCGCGCGCAGTTCTGGACCGGCCTGCGCCCCGCCACCCCGTCGAACGTGCCGATCATCGGCCGCTCGAAGGTGCCGAACCTCTACCTGAACACCGGCCACGGCACGCTCGGCTGGACGCATTCGTGCGGCTCCGGCAAAAGCATCGCGCTGATCGTCAGCGGCAAGACGCCGGAAGTCGATTTCGCGTTTGCGGGGATGCCGTGATGCAGGCCGATTCGCACCGTCCCTGGCGGCGCATCCGGGTCAACCCTGGAGAGAGTCAAGCCCCATGACATTTCTTGAACTTCTTGCCGCTTCCGCAAGGACACGGATCGTTGCGCCCCGGCACGTCGGCCCGCTTCACCGGATCGATGCGGGGCCCGAAGCTTTTCCAGACGTCGTGCAGGTCGTAGACGCCCCACATCGCGAGCCCGAACGCATCGAAGCGGCGCGCACTCACCGAAGGCGGGTCTTCGTCGTCGAACGGTGAGACGTCGGGTGCGGCGTCGTCGTCTTCCATCAACCCGCCGATCGCATCGAGCGACTGCGCGATCAGCGCGCGGGCTTGCCGGTCGCGCGGCGGCGCCCAGTCGTCGGCCCAGATGTCCACCACCTCCATGAAGCCGAGCGCCCACAGCTGTGCGAACGCCGGCAACTCGTCCGCATCGATCTCGGCCCGCTCGGCGTCGTCCATGCGCGCCACCAGCCCGCGCATGTCGAACAGATGCGGGTGATAGGCACGCTCATCGTCGAGCGTTTCCACGTCGGCCTCAAGCCCGGCGGCCACTTCGTTCCATCGTGCATCCCACAGCCGCAGAAACTGCGCACGCTGCGCGTCGTCGGCGAAAGGGATCGCTGGCGCATCGCTGGCCGATGAGCCGGTGCCGGGCGTCGCTTCATCCGACCCGAGCAACACCGGCAGATATTCCTCGACCGCGATCGGCCGTCGGCAGCACAGCAACGCGACCAGAAAGCCGTCGCAGAACTCCCACTGCGGTGTGTCGGGCGCGCGCGTGCGCAGGTCGTCGAGGATCGACTCGAGTGCTTCGATGGAATCGGGAGCGTCGTCGCTCTCCAAGGGGCTGTGGTCGGCGATTGCATCGGCTTGGCCGTCGAGTACGGGTGGGGTCGTTTGTTCGTTCATGTGCGCATCGTATGCAAAGAGTGCGCGTGTGGCGCTGGAATACCGGGCGCGCTGGTGTGCGGCACGGCGATCTGCCGAGGACCCGACGGCAGACCCTCCACACGCAACGCCCGGGCCGCAACAAAAGCCAACTGTTTGCGCCCAGTGGGGAGCGGCACCGTTCAGCGCAGCTTGTGCCCGGCCTCCGGCCTCACCGTTTGCGCTGCATCCCGCGAACATGGGATTGAGCCGGTTCGTTCGTGCGTCACAGAATGGTCCTCCCCATGAAGCCGATCCCGAACAACGACCGCGTGCTGGTCTTTCTGCGCGCACCGGCCCGCGGCGGCGGCGCGGCGCTGCGCCACCAATGGCAGCGCAACGGCGTCGATCTGCCGTGTGCGGACGGATGCTGCGTCTTCACCGAGAGCACGGCAGCCCTGCACGCACAGAGCGCCTACACGGTCGTGATCGACGACGGCGTGCGGCGCGACGTGCAGCCACCGGCGGTGATGGTGTCGATGCGCACACCCGGCAGCCCACCCTGGCACTGGCCAGCGCTCGCAGCCGAATTGCACGATCGGCCGGACTTGTTCGCGACGCTGGCCACCGTGTTTCGTGGATTGTGCGTGGCGCCCGCAGACCCCCGATTGCGGGGTCGACTCGCGGTGCAAGGGATCGCCCAAGTGGCGGGCGGCGAAGGGTCCGGCCCCGTATCGTCGGGCTCGGCTGCGCAGCTTGAGGAAAGTCTCGCTGCAACGGTCGGTCTCAGCGACTGCCACCGTCTTGCAATTGTCCCCAGACCTCGATCACCGCGCGGTCGTTGCTGACCAGCGCAGCGTCGTGGGCCCATGCCAGATCGATGAAGCCTTGGTCGTCCGGGTCGCTGCAGGCAAGCGGTGCTGCAGTGGCTGCGGCCACGACGTAAGCCCTGGCGTCGAACGCGGCAAGCACTTGTGTGCCGACCGTCGCCGGATCGCGGCCGCGCTTGACGGACCACCTGACGATGTTCGGATAGCCGAGCACGCGCGCCAGCTCGTCGCGCATCGCCTGCGTGGCCAGCCATCGAACTTCGCCGTTCTCCACCTCGGCCTTCAACCCCTGCACCCGGGGATCGTCGAACAGCAGCAGATCGAGCACGATGTGGGTGTCCAGCACCAGGCTGCGCGGCTTGTCGGCGCGTGCAGCTGGATGGCTCACGGTGGCGGTGCGAGCGGGGGCGCGCCTTTGGGCATTGGCGTTGCGGCGGCTGGCGTCGACCGCGGCCCATCGTGCCGACCGCGCCGCAGCTCGATCGGCGGAAAGCCCACGATGTCGTACGTGGCCGAGGCGATGTCGATGCCGGCCGCATCGAGCTCGTCGACGATGAAGCGGCTCATCTCGTCTTTGGCGCCGCGGATGCGGTGCGTGCCGACGATGAAGCGCACGGTCAGCTCCAGCCAGTTGTCGGTGATGCGAAAGAACACGCGCGGCTCGAGATCCATCTGCTCGATCGCAAAGCGCCGTTGCAATTCGGCCTTCGCGTCGGCGGCCACCGAGTTCGGGTCTTCGCCATGGCGTGTGGCGGCTTCGAGCAGGATGCGCTCGACCTTTTTGCGGTCGTCCTTGTAGGAGATCGGCAAGGTCATCTCTTCCCAGATGAATGGGAATTCCCGCGTGTAGTTGAACACCGGTTCGCTGAAGATCTTGGAGTTGCTGACCGTCACGATGCGGCCCGTGAACTGACGGCTTTTGACCCACATCGCGGGGTCGGCGCCCTGCACGCTCGGCGGCTGGCCCATCTCCATGATGGTGGTCTGGATGAAGCCAAGCTGCAATACGTCGCCGCGCACGCCGCCCATCGAAATGCGGTCGCCCACGGTGAAGGTGGCGCCGCGCAGGATCACGAAGTAGCCGGCCAGCGACGTGACCACCTGCTGCAGCGCGAACGCGAGGCCTGCGGTGACGAGGCCGAACGCGGTCGACAGCCGGGTCGGGTCGTTGAACCAGATCGACAGCAGGCCCAGGATCAGCACCACCGCAACCAGCAGGCCGATGCCCTGGCGGGTCCAGAACGCGGCCTGCACGCCGGCCCGGTCCGAACGATCGATGACCTTCTGGCTGGCCCAGCGCGCGAGCTTGCCCAGCAGGATGACGATCGCGATGAACACGATCGACAGCAGCAGCTTCTGGCCGTTCTCGGGATTGATGCCGACCCATTTGATGCCGAGAAATTCCATGGCGTGAAGTGTGGGTTGATGAAGGTCTCAGCGACCGGTAAGCAGATGCGATGCCGACGTCGATGGCAAGGCGCGGCGCGGCATCAGCACTTGGTGCCGTTGTGCAGCGCGGCGATGCCGTGCCGCCGCACGTCGGTGAAGCGCCGGTGCCGGCGGCGCACGTCTTCGATGTCGCCGGGCGTGAACCGCTCGTGCTCGGCATCGGCGAGCACGAGATCGGCGTGACGGGCGAGCGAATCGATGCGCGCGGCATCGGTCTCGACGCTGGCCACCGCGGCAAGCACTTCGAGCAGCCGGATCGCCACCCCCGGGCTGCTGCGCCCGTACTGCCGGATCATGTCGAACATCGCGTTCACCAGCCCGTCGTATTCGCCGCCGGGCATGACCAGCACCACGCGACCGCCGCGCTGGGTGACGCCGCTGGGCAAGACGCGCCCCGCCACGCGGCACAGGCCGGCGCCGAGCCGGTCAAGCACGCCGATCGCGGCCAGCGGGCTGTTGATCGCGGGCGACAACGCGCGAACTGCGACTTCGACCAGTTCGCGCACCGCGTATTCGAGGTCTTCCGTGCTGCGCCGATCGGCGCCGAGCGCCAGCGCGTCCTGCACCGCCTTGTCGGCGCCGACGGTGCCCGGCTGCACGACGGCGACGACCACCCCCGGAAACACGTAGTCCCCGGGGCGCACCAGCAGGCGCACGGCGGCGCTGTGCTCAGCCGCCCAGCCGGCCAGGCCGTCGACGTCGACGTTTTGCAGATAGCCGCGCGCCGCGCTGCGCAGCGCGACCGCGCCGGTCCAGTGCGCGTCCGGCGGCGGCGCCGGTTGCGCCCCGGGATGGGTGAGCCGACGCAGCGCCGACTGCATGTCGTTGCCGACCAGCGTGACGACCGTCTCCACATTGATGCGTCCGGCCATGTGGCCGACGAAGTAGATCAGCGTCGCCACGCACAGCAGCGCGAGCACCACCGCCACGGTCAGCGACAGCCGCGCGACGGCCCCATCGTCGTCGGACGGGCCCGTGCGATGCAGCAGCATCAGCGAGTAAGCGCAGGTTGCCAGGAACACGCCGAGCGTGAACTGGTTGCCGCGGTCGCGCGTGAAGTTGCGCAGCAGATGCGGCCCCATCTGCCCGGCCGCGAGCGACAGCGCCGCGATCGTGACCGAAAACAGCGTGCCGGCCGCGCCCAGCGTGGCGCTGGCCAGCGCGCCGAGCAGCGTGCGCGCGGCCGACGCGTTGCCGCGAAACACCCAGGGGTGGTCTGCGATCCGGTGCGCGTGGCGCGCATCGGCATCGACCGCCGCGAGCGCCATTGCGCCGAACACGCCGGCGGCCACCAGCAGCGCCGGCAGCAGCCAGAAGGCTTCACTCAGGTCGTCGAAAAACTGGCGGATGCGGGCAATCACGAGGTCGGCGATTATGCGGCGGACCTGCGATGCCGGACGAATGGCGGGCGGCAACGCCCCGGTTCGCGCACGGCATGGGTGCGCGTCCACCGCACCGCACTTTGCCACGCAACCCGCGGTTCGGAGCAGGCGATCGCGCCGCAGTGCCGACCCCGCCGTGGGCGACAGGATTGGCGCCGCGCAACCGGCTGCTCAGACGGTTCGGTCGACCGGCGCATCCGCTGCAGCCGAGCCCGGCGGCCTGCTGCCGCGCGCCGAGCCGCTGACCAGATCGAAGCGGAACAGCCGGCATTCGATCGGCCCGTTCCACAGCGGCACGCGGCGCGATTCTTTGAGACGCATGCGGCTCGGCAGCTTCAGGTCGGGCGTGAGCAGCCAGGCGCTTGCCAGCCCGCGTAGTGCTTTTTCCAGTGGCTGCTGAGCTGACCGAAGAACTCGCCGCCGTCTTGCAGTTGCGCCTGCTCGCGGCCGCCTGGGGCAGCAGCGCGCGCGCCGGCCACACCGGCGACTTCGATGCGTTCGCCATACGGTGGGTTCAGCAGCAGCAGGCCCGGCTCGCCCGGCGGCGGCATCCGCTGCAAGGCATCGCCGCCACGGAACTGCACGACGTCGGCCACGCCCGCGCGCTCGGCGTTGCGCTCGGCGAAGTCGACCATGCGGTGGGCGACGTCGCTGCCGTAAATCGCGGCAACCAGCTGCTTTTGGTCAAATGTGCCGGGCGCTTGCTGCCTCACCTGTCGCTTCTTTTTTAATAGCGTACCAGACGTGCGGCTGATGCGGCAGCAGCTTCTCGAAGCCGAAGCGCCGATTGCCCCCGGCTGGAATCTTCAACGCGATCTGCGCGGCCTCGATCGCGATCGTGCCGCTGCCGCAGCAGGGGTCGTACAGCGGCAGTTCGGACACCGCGCCGCTCTCCGGCTCCCACCAGCCGCTGGCGGCCAGCATCGCGGCGGCGAGTGTTTCCTTCAGCGGCGCGTCGCCCTTGTCCTGCCGCCAGCCGCGCTTGAACAACGGCTCGCCGCTCGGTGTCGATGTAGAGCGTGCAGCTGTCCGTGGTCAGATGCGCGAACACGCGCACGTCGGGCCACTGGGTCTCGATGCTCGGGCGCACGCCGCCGTGCTTCGCGCGAAAGCGGTCGACGATGCCGTCCTTGATTTTCAGCGTCGCGAAGTTCAGGCTTTTCAGCGGGCTGTGCTGCGCGGTCGTTTCGATCTTGAAACGCTGTTGCGGTGTGAACCACGCTTCCCACGCGACGCCGCCCGCGATGTCGTACAGATCGCCTTCGTGCCGGTACGGTGCGTGGGCCAGCTCGACCAACACGCGCTGTGCAAGCCGGCTGTGCAGATTGAGCCGCAGCGCATCGCGCCAGCCCGTGCGCACCGTCACGCCGCCGCGCAACGCGATCAAGTCATCGCCCGACGAGGCCCGTCAACGCGTGCACCTCCTGCGCAAGCCAGTCGCTGGCGCCGGCGGCGCACGGCAGGAAGAGTCGGAAGTCGTTCATGGGGCGGGCTTGTCCAGGTCGGTCGGCAAAGTATCCCATCGACGCGTTGACAGGCGTTTGATCGTCCCGTTGGTTCGCCTCGCGCCGGGTCCTGGCCGCTAGGCGTTGAAGCTCGCGTCGAACACACCGGCCAGCAGGACCGGCCAGTCGGTGCCGGCCGGCCAGCGCGCGAGCACCGGATCGAGCCGACCATCGATCAGCAACAGCGCAAAGCCATGCACCAGCGACCAGGCGGCAACCATGCCGGCGCTTTGCTTCATGCCGACCTCGCTGGGCGGCGCGGGTTTGAGGCCCATGCGCTCGGCCGTGCCGCCCGCCAGCGCCTGGCGCGCGCGCTCGACCGCGATGCGCAGCGCAGGCCGCTGCATGTCGAGCCGTTCGCTGCGGAACATCAACAGGAACAGCGCGGGGTGTTGGACGGCGAAGCGGACATAAGCCAGTCCGATCGCGCGAAAGCGGATGCGCATGCCGTCTGTCGGGCCGGCCGATGCAGTCGATGCGGCAGCCGCTGTTTTCGCTGCCTTTGCTGCTGCCGGCGTTGCTGAAACCGCCGCTTCTGCTGCGTCGTCCGCGGCCCTTTCCAGCGCCTCGGAGAATTGCTGAAAGCCGATCGCCGCCAACTCGCTGAGCAGGCCGGTCAGATCATCGAAATGATTCTTCGGCGCCGCGTGCGAGACGCCGGCTGCACGCGCCGCCGCGCGCAAGGTCAGGCCTTCCATGCCTTCGGTCTCCAGCAAATGCCGTGCGGCAGCCAGCATCGCCTCGGGCAATGCGCCGTGGTGGTAGGAGGGCGCAGGCCCGACCGATTTCTTCGCAGCGACCTTGCGGGCGCGAGTCGGAGTGCCCTGGCGAACGGTCTTCTTGGTGGCGGCGGTCAATCGAGGCATGCGTTGGCAAAGATTTTATGTTGACGGTGTAAATATTTGTTGACAAAGCCGGCTCAATCGATTTCAATATAAATATTGACATCGTAAACATAGCACCGAAAGGCCTGATTTTCACCATGAACGCGATCATCGCACCCGCCCCTGCCCGCGTGGACGCGCTCCCCGCGCGCTCCAACGACGACCCGATCGCGTTCGAGGCCGACGCGGCCCTGTTGCCGTCACGGGCGAATTGCCTGCCGGGCTGCAGGGCACGCTGTACCGCAACGGCCCGAACCCGCAGTTCCCGCAGGCCGGCGCCCACTGGTTCGGCGGCGACGGCATGCTGCACGCGTTCCAACTGGAAGGCGGTTGCGCGAGCTACCGCAACCGCTGGATCCGCACCGCGCACTGGAAGGCCGAGCGCGCGGCCGGCCGGCGGCTGTTCAACGGTTTCGGGCAGCCCCAAGATGCCGAGCCGGCAGCAGTGGACGTGGCCGACGAAGGCACCGGCAACACGAACATTGTCTGGCACGCAGGCCGTCTGCTTGCGCTCGAAGAAGGCCACCTGCCGATCGGGATCGAACCCGGCACGCTCGCCACGCAGGGCCCATTCGATTTCGGCGGCGCGCTCGCCGGCGGCCGGTTCACCGCTCACCCGAAGACCGATCCGGCCACCGGCGAACTGCTGTTCTTCGGCTACGGCACCAGCGGTCCGCTGTCGGCCGGCATGACGTTCGGCGTGGCCGACGCGGCCGGCAACGTGACGCGCTTCGATCGCTTCGAAGCGCCCTACGCGAGCATGGTGCACGACTTCGCGGTGACGGCAGGGCACGTGCTGTTTCCAGTGCTGCCGCTGACGGCCAGCATGGCGCGCGCCCAACGCGGGCTGCCACCGTTTGCCTGGGAGCCGCAGACGGGCAGCCGCGTCGGCGTGCTGCCGCGCGGCAGCGGCATTGACGACATTCGCTGGTTCGAAGGCGACGCAGGCTTCCTGTTCCACATCATGAACGCCTGGGAGGAGCGCGATGCGAACAACGGCATCCGCCTGTTCGCCGATGTGATGCGCTACGACGAGCCGCCGCTGTTCCCGCACCCGGACGGCCGCCCGACCGATCCGAAGCGCAGCGTCGCGCGGCTGTGCCGCTGGACTTTCGACCTGTCCAGCATCAGCAACCGCTTCACGCAGCAGCCGCTCGATGACCTGATCGGAGAGTTCCCGCGCATCGACGAGCGGCACGCCGGGTTGCCCTATCGGCACGGTTGGTACGAGTGCCGGCAACGGGCAGAGGATGGTTCGCTGCTGCGCGCGGGGCTCGTGCATCGCGACAACACAAGCGGCCCGGCAGTTGCCGTACTGGCTGCCGCCGGGCGACCGCGTGTCCGAGCCGGTGTTCGTGCCGCGCAGCGCGGACGCACCAGAGGGCGACGGCTGGCTGTTGGCCACGATCTATCGCGGCGCCGAATGCCGCAGCGACCTCGCGGTGTTCGATGCGCTGGCGCTGCCCGACGGTCCGCAGGCGCTCGTCCATCTGTCGCACCGCGTGCCGGCGGGGTTTCACGGCAACTGGCTGCCGGCAGATCGTTGATCCACCGCGTTCCAAGAAGCCGACCGCATCGCCATGCTGCTGAGTTTTTCCCGTTCTTTGTGTTCGCGCTGATGGCAAGCCGTACTCCGGTCCCCGCCGCACTGTTCACCGCCGCTGCGGTGTCGGTGGTGCTGATGCTGTCGGGCCGGCTGCAGCACCAGCGCAGCTTCAAGATCCTCGAAGTCGGCACGGCGCTGCTGTTCGCCGGTCTCGGTGCGTGGGTGCTGGCCACACGCAGCGACTGGACGATCACCGAGGTGCGGCTTGCAGTCGACGGCGGGCTGCTGGGGGTCATGTTGATCTCGATCGCGATCGGTCGGCCGTTCACGTTGCAGTACGCCCGCGAACAGGTGCGGCCGGAAGTGGCTGCGCTGCCGCAGTTCCGCAAGGTCAACTATCTGATCACCGGTGTCTGGGCACTTGCCTTCGCGGTGATCGCCGGGGCTGACTGCGCGATGGCGCGGATGCCTTCGATGCCGCTGTGGGTCGGCGTGGCGATCACCGTCGCGGCGATCCTCGGCGCGGTCTGGTTCACGGGCTGGTATCCCGCGCACCGGCAGCGGCTCGCGCAACGCGCGGCGGCTTGATGAAAACCGGCGGGCAACGGCGCGGATCGGGCTTGCGCGGATGGAGTCGCCAAACGCGCACGACGGGGTTGGTCCGAGGCGCGGCCCGTCGAACCCGGGCCGGCTGCGCCTTCAAACCGCCCGCACCGCGTGCAACAGCGCATACGCGACCTGCGGCCCGGCCACGTCGCCGTGGTTGCCGATGAATGCATCGGCGTTCAGGTTGAACACCTTGCCCGGCGCGAACGCAGTAAGCGCCGCCCACCGGCTGCAAGGTCTGCGTACCGCCGTCCACCTCCGGCGTGCGTTGCGCCCCGTTGCGGCCCATGCCGCCGTAGGGGTCGTTCTCGTCGCCGAGCGCGGACGCTTGGCTGCGCGCGATGCCGCGAAGCGAGCGGGTAGGCGATGCCCACGGCGCGGTCGTTCTTGGTGTGCGTGATCAGGACGGGGCCGGAGATGCGCGCGTTGGTCAGCAGCGCGCGGAAGTCGCCGTCGTGCTGGCCGTCGTACTGCTCTGCCATGCCGTTGTGCGAATACGCGGCTTGCAGCAGCGTCAGGCTGATCGCAGGCGTCTGGTCGGCCAACGCGCTTGCGGCCGCCGTCGACGAGCCGACCGCCGAAGCTGTGGCCGACCAGATGCACGCGCACCGCGGGCGCCTGCTCGCGGATGCGGCACAGCAGCGGCGCCAAGCCCAGGGTGCCGATGGTGCCGGCGCGCTGCTTCATCGCGTAGTAGGTCGTGTAGTTGGCGATGCGGCGCGCACCGGCCAGGAAGCCGCTCAACAGGTCGCCCAGGCCCGCAGCACTGCCCTGGGCATCGAAGGCCGCAGCGCCGCCACTGCGCTTGGCAAACGGTGCCACCACCGGGTCTTTCATCTGCGCGAACAGGGCTTCCGCGTCGCTGGCAAAGAACGCCTCCGATGCGTCGTCGGGGCTGGCTGCCGATCGGTCCAGCAGCGCACGCAGATGCTCGACGAACGCGCGGCGGGCGGCCGCATCGGCCTCCAGCCTGGGCAGCAGCAGCAGCGCGGCATCGATGTGGACGGTGCGCGCGGGGTCGACCGCCCGACCGCCCAGGCGCTCGGGGTCGCGCTTCAATCCCTGCAGCGTGCGGATCAGGGCGGCGTGGTTTTCGCTGGCCGCGCTGGCCGCGCCGCCGCCGGGGATCAGGTCGTCGTCGGCGAACCGCTTGCTCGGCCAGAACACACGAAGCGCCGCAAACGTGCGGCCGTTCAAGCCGGCGACCGAGCTTCAGGCCGCGCACCGCCTCGATGCTGTCGGTCAGGCGCGTCGTAGAGCTCGGCGGCTTCGGCCATGTCGTTGTTCCAGCCGTGCGACCAGCACGATCAGGTCCGAGCACGCGGCCAAGCCGTCGAGCAACGCCTGCGCTTGTGCCTCGTCGTGCAGCGCGCCGTCTTTGGTGAACTCGACCGGGAATTCCGATGAGCGCCATGGCGTTCTCCTGTTCTTTCAAAAAAACGATCAAACCGATTGGATCGCGCGCATCAGGTCCACCAGGCCGTGGCCTTCGAAATAGCGCTCGCGCCCGAGCGGCGTCGCGCTTTCCAGGAAAATCCGCTTCACGTCCTGCGGCCTGCCGATGAACTCGCGCCGGATCGACAGGAACGCCGCGATCGCGCCCGACACGTGCGGTGCGGCCATGCTGGTGCCGCTGTCGTCGACGTAGTAGACGGTGGCCTCGCCGTCGCCAGGCCCGTTCGCGCTCTCCGCCGCCTGCCTGGCGGCGAACAGCTTGGCGCCGGCCGCGCACGACGTGATCCGCTCGCCGGGGGCGACCAGGTCGGGCTTCAGCGGCCGTCGCCGGTCGGGCCCTTGGAGGAGAAGTACGACACGCCGTAGGTGTGCGGCGAGTCGCGGTGGGTGGCGCCGACGGTGATCGCGAAGCCGGCGTTGCCGGGGTCGTTGATGGTGTTGGAGAGGCCGACATCGTGGCCGCGCCGGTGCCGTGCTCGCGCTGCCGTAGCCGGTGTTGCCGGCGGCCGTGACCACGACCACGCCCGCCTGCACGAGCCGGTCGACCTCGGCGCACAGCGGGCTCTGGCCGCAGCGCGAACATCTCGGCGTCGAACTCGTAGCCGACGCTCAGGTTCACGCCGTGCACGCGCAGCAGCTTCGGGTTGTCGTTGATGCGGTCGCGGATGTAGTCGAGCGCCTGGATGACGTCGGCTCGCGCGGCCTTCGCCGTTCGTCGTCCAGCACGCGCAGGCTGACCAGCCGGCAACGCGGCGCCATGCCGCGCAGGCGGGCAGCAGCGCCCTCGAAGTGGCGCTCGCGGAACGTGCGCGACGCACCGTTGCCGTCGATGTCGGCCTTGTATTCGCGCTCCAGTGCGCAGACGGTGAACTTCGCCTCGCCGGGCAATGGCGCTTGGCCCGCGATGATGCCGGCCACGTGCGTGCCGTGGCCGAAGTCGTCGATCAAGGCCAAGCGGCGATGTTGTTCGAGCAGCTTCTTGCGCGTCTGCGGTTTCATTTTCGGGTCGGCGTCGGGATCGGCCAGCGGCCGGCCGGAGGCGATCGGGATGCCGCCCCGCATCTCCACCGGATCGATGAAGCAGCGATGCAGGTCGGCCACTTCCGTGCAGTGCAGCAGATGCCGCAGCGGCTCGTTCACGTCGCCGAAGTGCCGGTGATCGGCCTGCACGCCCGAGTCGATCACGGCCCAGGTGATCGACTCGCCGGCTGCATCGAACGAGCGCAGCGCGGCATCGGCCTTGATGGTGGAGACCGAATGATCGGTGTGAGCGGTGACGGGAAAATCCGGCCACAGCCGGTAGATCGAGCGGTCGCGCATCGCGAGCGCCTCGTCGGTGGCGACCAGGCGCCGCCATTCGTTGTCGGACAGCAGGCACCAGTAGTAGGTTTTGGCGATGCGCAGCGGCTCGCGGGGAGCGGGTGGTTCTGCGCCTGCGTTCTTTCTGCGCGCGGCCGTGGTGGTGGGCTGCGCGGGTGGCGCCACGATTCGCTGGTGCAAGTCCATGAACGCGTTGGCCGCACCCGGCAGTCCGCCGTGGTGCTGCACGTTGAGCTCGATCACGTATGGCCCGAGTTCGTCGGGCCGGTCGAGCGGAGGCAGCTGCCATTTGGCACGGCAGGCGGCGTTGTCGAGCTCGCGCGGCGCGGTCGTGCGTGCGAGCCGCTCGCCGATGCCGATCGGTGGCGAACGCTCACCGTTCTCGGGCGGCGTGGCGGCGCTGCTCGATGTCCGCGGTGCACGCTTTCTGGCCGCAGCGCGCGGCGGATTCCTGTCGGTGGCCATCGGGCTTGCTCCCAGGCAAGGAGACCGCATCGCGGTCGGGTCGTCTGTTCCGGCGATTCGCCGGTTGCACAGCGACAGGTTATGCAGTTGCCCGAACAATGCAACCGCGCAAACAGGGGAGGCGCTGCCATGCGCGGGCCGAGCCGCCACCCGCTGTTGTCCATCGGGCGCCTGCCGCCCCGGCCAACTGCCGCTCACCGACGCCGCGAATCGCCTGCGCAGCACCGGCCACGACGCCCACTTCGCCACCGGGCCAGCTGCGCCCGCACCACGCGCCCGCAAGGGTTTGCGCGGCCAATCCGCAGCCCTGTCAATCGCGCATTCATGCGATGGCCAAACGTCGCACCGCGCCGCACTCTCCGGTGACAGAATTTGCGATGCGCTCGCATCCGCCACGGACAGCATTTCGATGCACATCGACCAGGCAATGACCAACCCTTCGAAATGCGACGGTCGCAGGCGCTGGTGCGCCTGGCTTGCCGTGGCGCTGCTGGCGTTGCTGCCCGCTTTGAGCCATGCAGCATCGGTCATCGAACTGAAACAAGGCTGGGTGGTGCCCGGCACGGCCCGAGAGGTGCCGCCCGGGGCGGAAGCGAACTGGCAGCCGACGCCGCTGCCCGACAGCGCGGCGCCGTCGCCCGCGGGCTTTGCAAATCAGCCGTTCTGGCTGCGCGTGGCGTTCGAGCTGCCCGCGCGCCTCACAGCGGATGCACCGCCTTGGGGGGTGTATCTGCCCTATTTTTATTTCGGTGGCAGCGTGTGGTTGAACGGCGTGCTGCTTGCGCAGGTGCCGACCAGCGACGAAAAAATCTTTGCGCGCTCCTACCAGCCGCAGCGCATCACGCTGCCGGCCGCGCTGCTGCGGGAGGGCACCAACGAGGTCGCGATTCATTTGGCCGCATCGGGCGGCACGTTGCCGGTGCGCTTGTCCAAGGTGGTCGTCGGGCCGCTGGCGCAGGTGGAGCCGCTGTTCGAGCGCCGTTTGTTCTGGGCGCATGCGGTGCCGCAGATGACGGTGTTCGGCTCGGTGCTGGTGGCGGGTTTCATGCTGCTGATCTGGTGGCGCCGGCCCGATGAAATTTTGTACGGCCTGTTCAGCGTGGCTGCGGCGCTCTGGGGCGTGCGCTCGATCACGTTTTTGATCGAGACGATGCCGTGGCCGCAGTGGCATTGGTGGCGCGTGTTGTTCCAGTGCGCGACCGGCGGCTTCGTGGTGGCGATGGCGCTGTTCGCGCTGCGGCTGGCGCGGGTGAACCGGCCCCGCATCGAGCGCGCGCTGCTCGGCTACGCGCTGATCGGGCCGCTGTGGTTCGCGCTCGGGGGATTTTCGGCCGACACGGCGGTGGGCCGCTGGTGGCTTGGCGGCATGATGGTTGTGGGGGTCGTGATCATCGGCGTCACGTTGCCGGCGCTGGCGCGCCAGAAGAAGCTGCTGACCGCGGTATTGCGCGTCACGATGGTGCTGTCGGTGCTGTTCGGCATCCACGACTATCTGCTGACCTGGCACCCGTCGGTGCTGGCGCGCGTGCTGCCGGAGTGGACGGGCAATCGCATTTTCCTGCTGCACCTGGGCACGAGTGCGATGCTGCTGGCGATGGGCGGCCTGCTGACCGCGCGCTTCATCAAGTCACTGGCCGCGCTCGAAGAGTTGAACCAGACACTCGAGTCCCGCGTGGCCGACCGCGAGCACCAGCTCGCCGCCAACTACGACCGCCTGGCCGAGCTGCAGCGCCACCACGCAGCCGCCGAAGAGCGGCAGGCCATCATGCGCGACCTGCACGACGGGCTCGGCTCGCAACTGTTCACCTCGCTCTTGCGGGTCGAGCGCGGCGACATGGATTCGCAGCAGATTGCGGCCGCCCTGCGCGCCTGCATCGCCGACATGCGGCTGGCGCTGGACACGCTCGCCTCGCGCGACAACGATCTCGGCGCCGCGCTCGGCGACTTCATGTTCCGCTGGCAGGCGCAACTCGCTGCAGCGGGCGTCGAATCGCACTGGACGGTCGAGCTGCCGAACCACGCGACCACGCTGGCGCCGCATGGCGCGCTGCAGGTGCTGCGCATCGCGCAGGAGGCGCTGACCAACGTGTTGAAGCATGCGCAGGCCACCCGCGTGCAGGTGCGGCTCGCGGAAAGCGCTCGCGGGCTCGTGCTGCGCATCGAAGACGACGGCGTCGGCCTGGCCAGCACCCCTTGCACGCATGAAGGCCACGGCCTCGGCAACATGCGGCTGCGCGCACGCCGGCTGGGCGGCACGATCGATCTGCAAGCGTCATCGGCCGCTGCCGGCACAGTCGTCGTGCTGACCTTGCCGTGGCAGCGGTCCGACCCTGAGGGGGCTCGGCCACTGTCGGCGGAGCCGGCCGACTCGGCCGCGCCTGCCGTTCGTGGCGTACGCGCCACGCAGATTGCGTGAGCGCGAGGCAATGCATGGGATCGCACGCAGCACCGGCATCGCGCAAAAGCGCTATTTTCTTCATGGAGGCAGCGGCCTAGATTGGTCTGGCATGCACAACGTTTGTGACGTCGCGTGGCACGGGACCCGATCGATCTTTTGTTTTCAACCAGGACGCTGCCATGACATCTCGCTCCCATTTCGCTGCCGCATTGATTGGGTCTTCGCGCGCCGCATCGAGACGGCCGTTTGCACACGTGCTGGTGCTTTTGGTGGCCGCCGGCAGTGTGCTGGCCTGCTCGGACCGCATCTCGACGGCCGCTCCGCGGGTGTCGACGACGAGCCCCGCGCAGCCGACGGCCGGCGATTTGCCGTTGGACCGCAGCGCTCCGTCGTTGCCGCTGGCCAGACCAGCGCCGCAAACCGGCCGGCAGCCACCGACCGATGCAACGCCCGAACCCACACCGATGGTCTGAGCGCCTCAAGCGGCTCCCGCCCGCTGCCACGGAGGTCCCGATCGGCCACGACCTCACAGACAGTGAACGACGGCTGCAAGCCCGCGTCCCGCACGCGCATCCGATTGCCGGTGCAACAATGGCACCGTCACTCCTTTGGAAGGTCCTGCAATGCGCACGAGCGTGCTGGTGGTCGAAGACGAGCCCGAGTTCATGCGCCGCTTCTCCGACGCGGTGCTGGCCGATGCGGACCTGTCGCTGGCCGGCGTGGTCGGAACCGGGCGCGCTGCGATCGCGATGCTCGATGCGCAGACACCGGACGCGATGCTGGTCGACCTCGGCCTGCCCGACATCGGCGGCATCGAGGTGATCCGCCACGCGGCGAAGCACCACCCGAGCTGCGACATCATGGTGGTCACGATGTTCGGCGACGACGAGCACGTGATGGGCTCGATCGAAGCCGGCGCGACCGGTTATCTGCTGAAGGACGCCTCGGCCGCCCGCATCGCCGCTGCGCTGCACGAGTTGCGCGCGGGCGGCTCGCCGATCAGCCCGAGCATCGCGCGCCGCGTGCTCGGGCATTTCCGCCTGGGTGTTGCGGCGCCGGCTGCACCAACCGGCCCAGCGGCAGCGGCAGCGCCTGCTTCGTCGCTGCTGACCGAGCGCGAAACCGAGATCCTGCGGCTGACCGCGAAGGGCCTGAACTTCGACACCATCGGCAGCTGCTCGAGATCTCGCCGCACACGGTGGTCGCGCACGTCAAGAAGATCTATCGCAAGCTCGCCGTGCATTCGCGCGGCGAGGCGGTCTACGAGGCCAGCCAGATGGGGTTGTTGTAGCGCGTTGCCGGTCCGATCGGCCGGCCACGCCGATGGCTCGCGCGCCCTGCACCACCACCAGTTGCGACTGCAGGCATGTGCCGGTCTTGCCGAAGATGTGCTCCAGATTGGACGCGCGCGGTGCTGTGGCGAATGCCGTTCGCCGCTGTGGCCTCGTGCAGCGTTTGTCCGGTGGCCAGCGCCGCTGCCAGGCGGGTCTCCTTGGGTGTCAGGTCGAACAGACCGTGCAGCCACGTCGGGTTCGAAGCTTGTCGGTACAGCACATCCAGCGTCGGCGATGCGAGCGACAGGCGGCCGAATGCGGCGGGCCGCAACATCGCGGCGTGCTCGAACGCCGTGTTCACCGCCAGCACCCGACCGTCCGCGGCACTTGCATCGTGCTGAAGATGCCGATCGCGACACCGGCCGCAGCCGCCCTGGAATGCACGGCCATGTCGTATCCGGTGGCCAGCCCGGAATCGGACCGCCCATGACGGCGTGAGAGGGCGCGACACGGCGCAAGCCGTTGCCTACAAAACCGGCCGGCCCGACGTGCGCCGAAACTGCTGCTGCGGGTGTCGCGTTTGCAGTCGAGCAATTCGGTGCCCAGGGAGTCCTCCTGAAGGATTCGACGCTTGCGGCGCACGGACCAGCTCCAGCGCGCTGCCGATCACGCGAACACGCGACCGCCGACGCGGCCGCCGCAGCGTGAAAACGCAGCAGCCGATGCCTTTTCAGATGCAGCTTGCGATCGCCTCGTCGACAAGCGCTCGCGGCAACGACGCGTGACCCGCAAACGCGCGATTGGCGCCGCGCGACGCCTTCGATAGATTGGCATCGCCACGCTGCGGCAGCGAGGCAAACCCGGTCGGACCGGCCGACGTCGGCGGTCGAACCGCAACCCGTCGAAGCCGGCTTTTTTTCTGCAATCACCGTTCCCAGGAGCGCAGACCATGACATCGCAACCGCCGTTTGCGTTTTCGCCGCACCGCCTTCAGAAGGAGGATGCACCGCAGGTGCTGAACCACTTCATGCGGCTGTCGGCGCCCGACCGGTCGCAGCGCTTCTGGGGTGCGCTCGTCACCGACGACACGATCACGGGCTATGTGCGCAGCCTGCGCTTCGACAGACGATTTCGTGCTGGGGCTGCGGCACGACGACCTGCTGATCGGCGTCGCGCACGGTGCCCGCTACACCGAGCGCGAACGCCCGGCGCTGGAGGCCGCGTTCAGCATCGACGAGCCCTGGCGCGGGCACGGGCTCGGCACGCTGCTGATGCGCGGCGTGATCGCCGCCGCAGCCCAGGCCGGCGTGCATGAAGTGGTGGGCATGTGCGTGGTGCGCAACGTGCGCATGCGACGCATCTTCGAAGGCGCTGCGATGGCGCTGACGCGCGAAGAGGACGAATGGCATGCGCGGCGGCGGTTGGACGGCCGCCCGTGTGCTCCCGAAAGCCTGCCATTTTTGCTACCAATGGTGTAGCACAAAACCCAGCAATGCTGTGCGCTTTGTCGCATTTCATGCTTGAAAACCAGCGGGCGATGCACGGCACCGGTTGGAAACGAAGCCCCTCGCACGACCGGGTCGCGTGGCGCGTCCGGAAGCCATGCCGAACCGGCACCGCTGTCGCGCGTGACCGGGCCTTGCAAGAAGCCGCCAGCGGTGGCGACACGAGACGCAACCCGGCGAAGCGGCTGCGTCATTCGCAGCGACCACCCCCGGCAAAACCCGCGGACCTGGCTGTCGCTCGTAGTACAACCGTGTTTCCGCCCTTCCACAGCCGACGGAGCGCGTTCATGTCCATCGATCCCGATACGCTGGTCGACCGCATCTACGAAGCTTCGCTGGTGCCCGAGTTGTGGCGGGCGGCGATCGACACGGTCTGCGCGGTGTCGGCTTCGGTCAGCGGCAGCATCATCTGCATGAACGAGCGTGACCGGGCCGTGCGCGGGATCGCTTCCGCCTACGCTGAGGAAGCTTTTCAACAGTTCATGCGCGAACCGGGCTCCTGGGACTCTGCGCGTGTACAGCGCGGCCTGGCGCCGGACTCGCCGACGGCGATCGGCTTCGCGCGCTTCGAAGATTTGCTCAATGCCGAAGAACTCGGCAGGACGACTCGGTCGAATTGATCCAACGCCGATCGGCATCGGTTTCCAGGTTTCCACGGTGGTTCACTTGCCGAGCAGCGATGTTTCGGTCTTCACATTCGAACGCCGGCTGACCAACGGCCGGCACTCCGCGGCGGACCTCGCACGTACTCGATGCGCTAAGGCCGCATCTGGCGCGCGCAGGCGCTGTTCGAGAAAGCGCTGGAGGAAGCGCAGTGCGCCGCCGCACCGGTCGTGCGCTCGATTCCCGTGCCGGTCGGGGCGCACCGCGCAACGCCCGCGGTGCTGCATCTGGTGCCCGTGCGCGGCGTCGCGCACGACGTGTTTTCGGGCGCCGCGCTGCTGCTCATCGCAACCGGTTTCGGCACCGGCGCCACGCTGCCCGACATGCCGCTGTTGCACGGCCTGTTCGACCTGACGCCGCGCGAAGCGCAACTTTGCGCGGCGCTGGCCGCGGGCCATTCATTGAAAGCCTCGGCGGCCTCGCTCGGCATGAACTTCAGCACCGCGCGCGCGCATCTGGAGCACATCTTCTCGAAGACCGGCACGCACCGCCAGGCCGAGCTGGTGCTGCTGCTGCAAAGCGCACAGCCGATCGCCGGGCCCGTCGCGCCGACCTGAAAGCCAGGTGCGCGAACCGATCGGCTGCGGTCACCCCAAGTCGCTGCGCTTTCAGCGACCAGGGATCTGCGGTCGTTGCTTCCCATCTACGGCATTTGCCGGTGGCGCTTTCCGATGGGCACCGATTAGCTTCCACAGATATCGATCCATCCGCAGCAGCCGGCCTGTCGCGCCGACGCTTGGGATTTCGATCGTCGAGAACCTGCGGGAAGGAAGCAGTCATGAGCGTGATCGATGTACTGGTCGTCATGGACGATGCGCAGGCACTGCGCCGTCATGCCCATGCGGTGCTCGGTGATCCGGCGCTGCGCCTGGCCGCGGCCGTGCGCAGCGCCCGCGCGACGATCGCACTGCTCGACGTGACCACACCAGACGTGCTGCTGATCGACCCGGATCGATGCGGGTTCGACGGGATCGAGCTGGTCCACCATGTCACGCGGCACCACCCGTGCTGTGCGGTGCTCGCGATCACGCGGTTCAGCGGCGACGAGCGTGGCGCCGCGGCGCTTGCGGCCGGGGCAGCGGGCTGCCTGCCCGAGACGCTTCGCCCGAGCGGATCGCGGCCGGTATCCACGACATCCACGCCGACGGCGCGCGCTCCGTTCTCGCCGTGCAGGGACATGGGTTGCCGCGGCTTTGCAGCCCGGACGCGCCAGCTGTTGCTGCTGCCTCCCCTGGCGCGCGGCTGACCGGGCGCGAAACCGAAATCCTGCGGCTGATCGAAAAGGGGCTCAGGTTCGGCACGGTCGGCGAGCTGCTTGAAATCTCGCCCCATACCGTGGTCGCGCACCTGAGAAGAATCTACGCCAAGCTCGCGGTGCATACGCGCGGCGAAGCGGTTCATGAAGCCAGCCAGATGGGCTTGTTGTGAAACAAGAATGGGAACAAGCCACGCGCGCCTTGCAGGGATGCGGGATGGTTGGGCGTGATCGTGCGCGATTGGCAGCGGCGCCAGACGTTTCTAGATTGGCGCTGCGCCAGCGAAGAGGCGCTTGAATCGAGGGAGGGATGTCCGATGGACCCGATTGCCTTGTTTGCTGGAGCCGGAACGCGCGCCGTTATGGCCGTTCCGTTGTCCACCTTGCTGGCTGCCGCCGCAGACGGCGCGGAACCCAGCCCCGATGCCCCGAGTGCACGCGCGCACGAGCCCACGCCCGCGCAGCCGGATGGCGGCAGCGCGATTGCGGTTCTGGCGCAGCCGCAATCGCTGCTGCTCAAGGAAGGCGAACCCGCGCTGTTTCGAGCGGTTCGCGTGCGCGGCGGCGAACCCACTGCACTGCGCTACCAGTGGCGGCGCAACGGCATCGACATTGCGGGTGCCCACAAACCATGGCTGGGACTCGACCGCGTTGCGCTCGTCGACGACGGCAGCCGCTACACGGTCGTGGTCAGCACCGGCACGGCAGCGTCCGAAAAGCAAACGCTGCGCGCTGCGGGTCGTCAGCGCCTCGACTGTGCTGAGCCCCAACGACAGAACACCGTCTCGGTCGGACTCATGAGCGGTCAACGTGGCATGCGGGACGGGGCCGCATTGCACAGACGCGGTGCGGCGGCGCGTGAACATGCGATTGCCGGCCTGGCCAGGCGCTTCCAGACTGAAAGTACACGCCGAAAAAATGAGCAAGCGGCGCGGGTTCATCGTCATCCGTGCAAAGGAGTCGCATCATGAAAACGTCCACTGCCATTCGTCGATTTGCCACGGTGCTCGCATCGGGCTTGACGCTTGCGATCGCCTGCGCCGCCGCACAGCCCGAAGCGGCGCAAACGACCGATGCAACGGAAGCCTGGCCCGACCCGGACCACGACATCGAATCGATCGAAGGGCTGCGCCGATCGGCTGCGGTCGGCAATGCAGTTGCGGCGCTCCTGATCGCGACCCGTCTCGTCGATCGCTTCGAGCGCGGCGGCCCGAGCGACGATCTGGATCGACCGCTACCACGGCGACGAAAGTTTCGCCACCTCGGGGCTGATCGCGCGGCTTCAGCGACAGGGCTGCGATCAGAAAGTGCTGCGCTATCACTGGATCTGCGAAACCGGTGAGTGAGGCGGCCGCAGTGACGATGCCGGACGCGGCGACTGCGCATCCGGCCGGCTTGGTCACTGCGGCGATCGGTGGGTTCTGCAGCGTCACGAACTCGGCGCGCTTGTTCAGCCCCGTCGCGCAGATCGTCGAGGACTGGAGCCGCCCTGATGGGACGCGTCGCGGCACCGTTCGAAGCGCGCGATCCCGCATTCGATCGCCGAATCTGCACGCGGGCGACCCGCCGGCATAACGGCCGTCATGACGCGTTGCCGATGGCTCGCAGCGCGGCGAAAACCGCTGGCGTCGGCGAACGTCCCGTCCGGTGCGGAACTGGCTGCGCGCAACTGCCCGGTCCAGCGCGCGCTGCGACTGCTGCTGCAGAAGTTGCCGTCACCAGTCGTTTGCGTGTCGTCGACCACCGCCCACCTCATGCGCGCTGGACGCGCCATCGATGTCACAGCTCCAGTCGCCGCCCCACCAGCCCGAGACCTGGCTTCCCCCATAGGGCTCGCTGCGTCCGCTCGTCGCCTTCGGCACGTGCGGCAGTCAATGCGGAACAGCGCTCATGCGCCGGCAATCGCGCGAACGCGGGACCGGCGCGTCAAGCAACGTGCCGAGACGGGGAAGCGGCTGGCGTGGATGCGTGATTGCAGAGACAACCCGATCTCTCCAAAGTGGCGGTACCGAAGCAGGCAGACGAACACCTCGAAGAAGACGAAGGACGAAGCAGCCATGAATGCGCTTTCCCACCCGAGCGACGCGGCGATGGCTGGCATTGCCTGGGTCTATCTGATCACCAATTTCGCGCGCGTCTTCACCTACGCGCCGCAGATCGCCGCCGTCTGGCGCTGCCGCGACGGCGCACGCGCGATTTCGCTGTGCACCTGGTACTCGTGGACGGCGGCGAATCTGGCGTCCGCAGCCCACGGCGTGCTGGTCATCCACGACGCTTGCTTCGTCGCGATTTCGACGATCAACTTCGTGGGCTGTGCGACGGTCGCAAACATCGCGGCGCAGCGGCGTCGGCAGTTCAAAGCCGCTGCCCTGTACAGCCAACGAATCGATGCGCACCAGCCCGATGACCACTGGGTCAACAGCGTGCAGCAGCAGCAGGAATACCCAGACAACGGCCTGTCACCCGCGCCGGCGATGCCATGAATGCGTTCGACGCGATCGGCTATCTCGCGTCGCTGCTGGTGCTCGGCGCGTTTTGCATGAACGACATGCGGTGGCTGCGGTTGCTTGCGATCGCAAGCAATTTCGCATTCATCGCCTACGGCGCGATGGCCGGTCTCGGTCCGGTGTTGCTGCTGCATCTGGTGCTGCTGCCGGTGAATTTGATGCGGCTGTCGCAGTCGCTGTTTCGGTCACTATCCCAGTCGCCCAGCGCCGCGTTGTGCACATGCCATGGGCCGCGACGCTCGCGGTGCCACCGGCAACCGGTGCCATCGATCAGGCACAGCAAGCGCATCGCTTAAGCCAGGTCGGTGATTGCCGCTGATTGCGTAGCTCTGTCTCAATCATTGCCGTGCGCCATGGCCCCGGCGCCGCGGTGGCGGCGCGTCAACGCGGCGCCGGGGCCGTGGCGCGATCACGGGATGGCGTGGCATGAGGACGCGATTGCGGATGCCGCCATGCGCATCGAGACTGCACTTGCAAGCCGGAGAAGCAGCAAGCATGCGGTATGAATCCATTCGCTTCTTCGCTGCCGCATTCGAGCATTCATTCATCCGTTCACTCATTCACTCAGCAACGCAAAGGAGCCCGATCATGAAACCACCATCTGCCATTCACTGCCGCATCGCCGCGACGGTGCTTGCATCGGGTCTGGCGCTGGTCGCCGCCAGCGCTGGCGCGCAGCAGAGCACGGCGCAGACGCTGCAGACGCCGCAAGCCTGGAGTCAACCGGATCTCGATCTCTCGAACGAGGCGATCCAGCCGCTGCGTCAGGCGGCGCAGGTCGGCGATGTGGACGCCGCGCTCGTGGTCGCGACCCGTCTGGTCGATCGCTACGAGCACAACGACACGAGCGACGACCTGTTCGAAGCGATGATCTGGATCGACCGCTATCAAGGCAACGAGACCTTTGCAAACTCCGGCCTGCTTGCGCGCGTGCAGCAGCGCGACTGCCGGCATCCGGTCATGCGGCTGCACCGGCTTTGCGACGTCGCCGAGTGAGGCTTTGATGCTGCCCGACACGTCGAACGCTGCGCAACTCACCGACCCGGTCGTCACGGCGATCGGTTGGTTCTATCTGGTCACGAACTCGGCGCGCGTGCTCACCTACATGCCGCAGATCGTCGCGGTCTGGCGCTGCACCGATGGCGCGCGCGCGCTTTCGCTGATCACCTGGTGCTCGTGGGTGGTCTCGCATGCGGCGGCGATGGCGTACGGCGCGTTCGTCGTGCACGACCGGTTCTTCTTCGTGATATCGGCGATCAACTTCACCTGCTGCGCGGCGGTTGCCTCGATCGCGGCACACCGACGCAGCAGCCTCCTGTCGATCGCAGCGACCCCTTCTGTGCTCAGTCGTTTCAACCCCCGGAGGAAAAGGATCCTGTCATGACCATCTCGAGAAACCCGCGCGACGACCGCGACAACCGCCCGGCCGCACTCGCCACCTGGACCGTGGTCGGCGTGCTGACCGCCGTGGCTTACGTTTTCATCTTTGCGTTCTCACCGCACGAGCCCGCGTCCGCTCCAGAGCACGAACCGGTAGCGGCTGTAGAGCCAGCGAACCCGTCCGAGCCGACGCCGGATGCGAAGATGGCCGAAAACGACGCTTCGAAGAAGCAGCGGTGACTCGGCCGGGGACGCCGCAGAGGCAGCCGAGCCTTGCGGCTACAGCGTCCGCCGCAGCGACGTCGGCGCGATCTTCAGCGCTTCCCGGTATTTGGCCACCGTGCGGCGCGCGCACTCGATGCCCTGCTCTTTCAACATGTCGGAGATCGCGCCGTCGGACAGCGGCTTGACCGGGTTCTCGGCCGAGACGAACTGCTTGATCAGCGCGCGCACCGCGGTGCTCGACGCGTTGCCGCCGGTCTCGGTGTTCAGGCCCGAGCCGAAGAAGTACTTCAGCTCGACGGTGCCGAACGGCGTGGCCATGTACTTGGCGGTGGTCACGCGGCTGATGGTGGATTCGTGCAGGCCGAGCTCGTCGGCGATCTCGCGCAGCACCAGCGGGCGCATCGCCAGCGCGCCGTGCGTGAAATAGCTTTTCTGCCGGTCCACGATCGCGTTGGACACGCGCAGGATCGTGTCGAAGCGCTGCTGGATGTTCTTGATGAACCAGCGCGCTTCCTGCAGCCGCTGCTGCAGCGCGGCGTGGCCGGCTGCGTCGCCACTGCCGCTGCGATGCGACTTGAGCGCATTGGCGTACAGGTCGTGCACCTTGAGCTTGGGCATCACGTCCGGGTTCAGCCGCACCGAGAAGCGTTGCGACGCGCCGTTGCCGATGGCCGCCACGATCACGTCGGGCACGATGATGTTGCGCTCGACCGAGACGAAGCGGCGGCCGGGCTTGGGTTCCAGCCGGCCGATCAGCCCGATCGCTGCGCGCACGTCCGACTCGGGGTGGCCACTCAGATGCGCGAGCCGGCGCAGGTCCCGCCGCGCCAGCAGGTCGAGCGACTGCGCGCAAACCGCGCAGCGCGCAGTGCTGTACCGCCGCCTGCTGCGGCGTGGCCGCGGTCGGCAACGCGCGCAACTGCAGGCTCAGGCACTCGCCCAACGAACGCGCGCCCGACCCCGGCCGGGTCGAGGTGCTGCAGCAGCCCGAGCGCCACCGTGAAGCGGTGCACCAGCTCTTCGCGGCTTCTCTTGCTTGCGCGCCTCGCCGCCGCCGGCCAGGCCTTCGGCCAGCGATTCGAACGAATCCTCCAGATACCCGTCGTCGTTCAGCGACTCGATCAGAAAGCGCAGCGCGGCGCTGTCTTCCGCACCCAGCCGCATCGACAGCGCCTGGCGGTGCAGGTGGTCCTGCAGCGAGAGCTGGCTCGAACTCAACTCGGTCGCATCGGCAAGGCCGTCGCCGTCCAGGTTGTTGCGGTGCGCAGGCGCCTCGCCGCCCCATTCGCCGTCGTCGGGCGCGATGTCGCTGCCGCCGTCTCCGTCCCAGTCCGGCTCGTCGCTGGCGCCGAGTGGCTCGGGTTCAGCGTCTTTTGCGTCGGACGCGCTTGTGGAACCTGCCTGTTCAGCTACATATTCAGGAGCACGCTCGAAATTCTCGTGCTCTGCCTCGCGATCCGCCTCCTGCAGCGGCGCATCGATGCGGTCCAGCCCGAACTCTTCGCGCGGCGCTTCTTCGGCGTTGCGCTCCAGAAACGGGTTGTCGTCCAGCATCTGCTCGATCTCGGCGCTCAGCTCGAGCGTGGACAACTGCAGCAGCCGGATCGACTGCTGCAGCTGCGGCGTCAGCGTGAGGTGCTGCGACGTGCGCAGCTGCAGGCTCGGTGTCAAGCGCTCCCCCCCAGGCGACGCATGCTGCGCGGGTGCTCGCCCCCGACGGGAGTCGCCTGCTCCGCTGCGGTTCGCCGGTACCGGGGCGGGCGACGCCACGGAGCGGCAAGCCGAGGCGCCGCCCCCGGCAAAGCAATGGCAAAACGCCTCGCCGACGAGACCGCCGCGGACCCGGCGTTGCCGGGCCGTCGGCGCCGCCGCCGTTGAGAGGAAAGGCGGGAGCGAAGTGCAGCCTGGGAGTGAGCCTCATCCTCACATCCTGAAATGCTCGCCCAGGTACACGCGGCGCACATCGGGGTTGTCGACGATCTCGGCGGGCGTGCCCTGGGCCAGCACGTGGCCGTCGTTGATGATGAACGCGTGGTCGCAGATGCCGAGCGTCTCGCGCACGTTGTGGTCGGTGATCAGCACGCCGATGCCGCGCGACTTCAGAAAACCGATGATGCGCTGGATCTCGATCACCGCGATCGGGTCGATCCCGGCGAACGGCTCGTCCAGCAGGATGAAGCGCGGCTGCGTGGCCAGTGCGCGCGCGATCTCGACGCGCCGGCGCTCGCCGCCCGAGAGCGCGAGCGCCGGCGACTCGCGCAGGTGTTCCACGCGCAGCTCGGCCAGCAACGTGGTCAGCCGCAGTTCGACTTCCTTGCGGGTCAATGCGCGACCGCGCTCGTCCTTCTGCAGCTCGAGCACCGCGCGCACGTTGTCGGCCACATTCAGCTTGCGAAAGATCGACGCTTCCTGCGGCAGATAAGACAGCCCGAGGCGCGAGCGGCGATGAATCGGCAGGTGCCCGACCGAGTGGCCGTCGATGCGGATGTCGCCGCCGTCCGAGCGCACCAGCCCGACGATCATGTAGAACGACGTGGTCTTGCCCGCGCCGTTCGGGCCCAGCAGACCGACGACCTCGCCCTTTCGCACCGACAGCGACACGTCCTTGACCACGGTGCGGCTGCCATAAGCCTTGCGCAGGTGCAGCGCTTCGAGCCGGCTCTCCTGCAGGCCGCTGCGCGGCGTTGGCGCCAGGCTGTCGAGTCGGCTGTCGAGCGCGGGATCGATCCCGCTGTCGGGCGGCAGTGCGTCGTGCGGCGCGTCGAACGTGGGCTCGACCGATTGCGCGTCGTCGGCTGCGCCGTCCCGCTTCAATTGCCGCCCTCGGCTGCCCCGCCGAGCCGGCTGCTGGGTCGAAGCGTGGGGCCGGTGGGTGTGGCAGGCGCCGATGCGGCTGCGGGCGAGCCGGCCCGCTCGGTGCTCTGCGGGATCAGCACCGCGCGCACGCGGCCGTTGGCGCGCCCGCTGGCCGCGGTGGGTGCACCGCGCCCGGTGATGTTGGACGGCGCGCCGTCCACCGTGAACACGTCGGTGGTGTTTTGATAGACGATCAACGCACCGCTGACCTCGTCGCCCAGCGTGGCGCCGCGGTAGCGCCGCAATTCGGCGTCGCGCAGAAATTTGACGGTGTCGGCGCGGCCATCGAACTCGATCGTGCGGCTTTCGCCCTCGATGAATTCGTCGAGCCCTTCGCGCTTCTGCCGAAAGAACGCGAGCTTGTCCGGCGCAGCCGTGACCACCGCGTGCTGATAACCCTGCGGGTCCTGCCGCACCTCGAGCCGTGCGCCGCGGATCTGGATGGTGCCTTTGGTCAGCACGACCCGGCCCGTGAACACGCTGGTCTGCTTCAGGTCGTCGTAGCGCAGCGCATCGGCCTCAATGTTCATCGGCTTGGCCGAATCGGCTTTTTCCGCATGGGCGGGCACGGCGGTCAGCGAGAGCAGCAGCAACAGCGCGTTGCCGGCCACGCCGAGACGGGAAAGGGAGAAAGAAGGTGGGTTCATGGCGGCATGATTCTTGCAGGCCATTGTAGGGGCGTTGCCGGAGTTTGCCTGCTTGTCGAACGAACGCCGGCCGGAATTGCTGCACGGACGACGGACCGATCTGTCGCAATCGCTTCGCTTGTGCACAAAGGCTGAAGCGCAGCGGCCTCCGTTTGCCTGGTCGGCCGTCCAACCCGGCCGGCGCTTGAGAAGGAGCCGCCCCGGTCCGTCGACAAACACTGTGCTGTCTGCCGAGTTGCCCTGTCAAGCAGCGCATGCGGCCGGCGGCCGACTCTGTGTGTCGGATGGGGATGTCGGTCCGAGGGCCAGAAAAACGCCCAAGCGCGTGATTGGCCGAGAGAGCCGGCAATGACTCCCAGACCGGGCGACTGCCCAGCCGATCGGCTCCGCTTTTCGGTCAGCTGCCCTTGCGCTGCTCGGCCAGCAGGTAGTCGGTGATCTGCAGCGCCCGCTCCATGCTGCCGGCCAGGGTGCCGTCGACGTAATAGCGGCCCGCGATGCCGAGCGCTGGCACGCCGCCGACCTTGTAGGCATCCTGCAGCTGCGTCGCGCGGCGCGCGTTGGTCGCCACGCCGAACGAGTTGTAGGCTTCGACGAACTTGTCTTTGTCCAGGCCCTGCTTGACCGCCCAGGCGACGATCTGGTCGTCCTTGCTCAGCGGCACGCGCTCGGTGTGGATCGCATGGAACACCTTGCCGTGCATCTCGTCGGTCTTGCCAAGCGCTTCGAGCGTGTAGTAGAGCTTCTGTTGCGGCAGGAAGTCGTCGCGAAACGACACCGGCACGCGGCGCACCATCACCTCGGGCGGTGCGCTCTTCTTCCAGCTTTCGAAACGCGGCTCGAACGCATTGCAGTGCGGGCAGTTGTACCAAAAGAACTCGATTACCTCGGTCTTGCCGGCGGTCGCTTCGGTGGCCACGGCCTTGTCGAGCTGCAGATAGTCGGCGCCGGCCTTGGGCTTGACGCTGGTCGGGCCCTGCGCCCAGCTCGGCGCCACGGCGCCGCCGCCGAGAGCAAGCACAGCGCCGCGCGGCGGCGGCCGAGCGGGAAAAATCACGACGTTTCATTTGATGACTCCTGTATACAAGAAAACGCGCTCGAGACGATCGAGCAAACCGGGGATAGACCGGTGCGGTTCGGGTTAAGTTCAGCGCGCCGGTTCGCTGCGCGGGGCAAACGACCACTCAGGCGCCTATTTGTATTTTTCACGCGCACCAACGCGGTCTGCAGGCCCGCGTCGTCGAGTTTTTCCTTGGTGCGATCGGCGTCGTCCTTGCGCGGAAACGGCCCGACGCGCACGCGGTACATCACGCGACCGGCCTGTTCGCGCTCGGACACCTGCGCCTCCCAACCCATGATCGCGAGCTTTGCGCGCTGCGCGTCGGCCTCGCCGGGCCCACGGAACGCGCCGGCCTGCACGAAGTAGGCGAACTGGTCGGTCGATGCGCTCGCGCCGCTGCGCTGCTGCTGCCGGTTGAATTGCTGCGGCTGCGCGCCAGGTCGCCGAGCGGGTCACCGCTGCCGGCGCGCGGGTCGACCTTGGCCACGACCGCGGGGCGGCTGGTGTTGGCGCCGTCGTTGCTGATGCTGCCGTTCGTGCTGTTGTTTGCATTGCCGGCGTTGCTGCGGTTGCCGATCACCGCGGGCGCTTCGAGCGGCGGCAACGCGGTCGGGTTGCGCACGCCGACACTGGGCGTCTCGGCCGCAGGCGGCGCCGGCACGCGGCCTTTGCTGGCCAACGCGCCGTTCGGGTCCCAGTCCTTGTTCTTCTTCGCTTCCGATGCATCGCGCTCGGCGCCGTTGACGGCCGCGGTGCGCGCGTCGGTGAACGGCACCGGCACCTTCGACACATAGACCGCAACCAGCAACGCCACCACGAGGCCGACCGCCGCGCCGATGGTCAGGCCGAGGATGGTTCCACCGAATTGTTTGTTCATCTGCATGGGCTCCCGTTGCGCCGCGGACTGCACCGACGCCGACTTTTGTTTGTATCGCACCGCTGCGCTCACATCTTGCGCGGTGCGCCGACGCCGAGCAACGCAAGGCCATTTTTGATCACCTGCGCGACCGCCGAGACCAGCGCGAGCCGGGCGAGCTTCACCGGCTCCTCGGGCACCAGGATGCGCTCGGCGTCGTAGTAGCTGTGGTAGCTGGCGGCGAGTTCACGCAAATAGAAGCCGATGTCGTGCGGTGCGAAGTCGGCCGCCGCCGCGCTCAGCATGGCCGGGTACTTGGCCAGCAGCGCGGCCAGCGCCAGCGCCTCGCGCCCGGTCAGCGGCGCCAGATCGACCTGCGCAAGTTGCTGCACGTCCCCGCCCCAGGCGTCCAGCACCGAGCAGATGCGGGCATGCGCGTACTGCACGTAGTAGACCGGATTGTCGTTGTTCTGCGCGAGCGCCAGGTCCACGTCGAACAGGTATTCGGTGTCCGGCTTGCGGCGAGCAGAAAGAACCGCACCGCGTCGCAGCTCGTCCAGTCGATCAGATCGCGCAAGGTCACGTAGCTGCCGGCGCGCTTGGAGATCTTCACCTCCTCGCCGCCGCGCACGACGCGCACCATCGTGTGCAGCACGTAGTCGGGGTAACCGGCCGGGATGCCCAGATCCTGCTGCCTCGACAGCGCCTGCAGACCCGCGCGCACGCGCGCGATGGTGCCGTGGTGATCGGTGCCCTGGATGTTGACCGCGCGCGCGAATCCGCGCTGCCATTTGTCGAGGTGATAGGCCACGTCGGGCACGAAGTACGTGAAGCTGCCGTCCGACTTGCGCATCACGCGGTCTTTGTCGTCGCCGAACGCGGTCGACTGCAGCCACAACGCGCCGTCCTGCTCGTAGGCATGGCCCGACGCGACGAGTTGCTCGACCACGTTCGCCACCGCGCCGCTCGAATACAAGCTCGACTCGAGAAAGTAACGGTCGAAGCGCACGCCGAACGCGGCCAGGTCCTTGTCCTGTTCGTGCCGCAAGTACGCGACGGCAAACTCGCGGATCGCATCGAGATCGTTCGCGTCGCCGTTCGCGGCCACCGCGCGCGGTCGTCCGACTGCATCGTTTTCTTCGCAAGGAAGTCGGCCGCGATGTCGGCGATGTAGTCGCCGTTGTAGGCCACTTCGGGCCAGTCGGCATCGCCCGGCTTGCAACCCGCGTGCGCGCAACTGCACCGATTCGGCCAGCGTCGCGATCTGACGGCCCGCGTCGTTGTAATAGAACTCGCGCGCCACCCGCAGGCCCTGCGTTTCCAGCAGGTTGCAGATCGCGTCGCCGAGCGCCGCCTGCCGGCCGTGGCCGACGTGCAGCGGGCCGGTCGGGTTGGCCGAGACGAACTCGACCAGCACCTTGCTGATCGCCGTCACGCGCGGTCTGCCAGCCGTAGCGGTCCTGCTGCGCGAGCACGTCGTGCACGACCTGCTGCTTGGCAGAGGGCTTCAGCCGGATGTTGATGAAGCCCGGGCCGGCGATCTCGACCAGCATCGACCCAGCGTTCGAACGCGGGCTGCGCAAGCAGCTCGGTGCGCAACGTCTCGGCCAGCGCGCGCGGATTGGTGCGCAACGGCTTGGCCAACTGCATCGCCGCGGTGATCGCGAAGTCGCCGTGCGCAGCCACTTTGGGCGACTCGAACGCTGCGCGCGTGCCCGCGCCCGGCGCGATGCGCTCGAGCGTTGCCCGGTACGCCGCGAGCAGTTCTTGTGTGACCAGAAGCATGGTTCGATTCTACGGGCGAGGACAATCGGACTTCACCTTTTCACACTATGCTTTTCATAGCTACAAGCGCACTGAAGGCAAGCGGTTCCAGCCTGTTTGATGCCGCATGCGTGGGCGAATGGCCAGGGCCTTGGGACCACCGCTTGCCGGTGGACTTGTCGCAATTTGTCCAAAAGGCACCTGCCGTGATGTCGATCGAAGCGTGGAGGGCGTTCGCGCCCAGACAGCGATGAATGCGCCCGGTGGTTCGCAGGCCGCGCGGTTTCCGACCGGCTCGGGCATCCTGTTCGGCCTCGGGCTCGGTGGGTTTTTCGACGGCATCGTGCTGCATCAGGTGCTGCAGTGGCACCACATGCTCAGCAGCTGGTACCCGACCACCACGATCGAAAACCTGCGATTGAATACGTTGTGGGACGGCATCTTTCACAGCACGACCTACGTCTTCGTCGTGCTCGGCCTCACCTTCTTCTGGCGCGTCGCGCACACCCGGCACCTGTATTGGTCGAGCCGCATGATGGTCGGCGCGGTGCTGATCGGCTGGGGGATTTTCAACGTCGTCGAAGGGCTGATCGATCACCAGTTGCTTGGCGTGCACCACGTCAACGAGCTGGTGCCGAAAGCGCAGTGGCTGGCCTGGGACATGGGCTTTCTGGTCTGGGGCGCGCTGATGTTCGGTGGTGGCTGGCTGCTGCTGCGATCGGGTGCGCGACGGCGGCGGGCCGAGGCGGCGCGTGCGTCATGAGGCTACCGTCGCCTTTGCGGCACCCCGGCGCACGCCGTATCGGCACGATCGCGCTCTTCGTATTGGCTCTGGGCGCCGCCACTTACCCAGTCTGGCGCTTGGCGCTGCTCGGCAGCCAGCCCACGCTGGAGGAGTTGCTGCGCCTGACCTGCAGCGCGACCAGCGCAGCAGGCCCGCCAACGTGGCTGATCGAGCGCGGTGTGTTCGCGAACACGACAGCCGCCGCCACAACGTCGCCAGCCGCTGCCGATTCGCGCGCTTCCCCGAACTGAACGATCACGCGACCACGATGCGCGCGACGGATCCAGGGGACGCGCGCACGGGAAAACGCTCTGACGCCTGGCCAAGTCGATGCGATAAAGTGATTGCAGATCGGCACATCTGCTTGCGCAGACGGGTCCGAATGCTTTCCATATCCCGCTGAAGGAGACCTTTTTCCATGAACGCAGAATCCCAGACGATCGCCCGCCGCACGCTGATGCTCAGCGCCCTGGCCAGTGGCTTCGGCGCGCTGTCGCCGCGCGCATCCGCAGCCGACCTCAAATTCGTCAATATCCTGACCGGCGGCCAAAGCGGCGTCTACTACCCGATGGGCGTGGCGCTGTCGCAGATCTGGAGCCGCGTGCTGCCGGACGCGAAGGTCACGGTGCAGAGCACGAAAGCGTCGGCCGAGAACCTGAACCTGCTGCAGGCGGGCCGCGGCGAGATGGCGCTGGTGCTCGGCGACTCGTTGTCGGACGCCTGGAAGGGCGACAAGGAATCGGGCTTCGCGAAGCCGCTCGACAAGCTGCGCGCGGTCTCCGGCATGTACGCGAACTACATCCAGATCGTGGCCAGCGGCGAGTCGGGCATCAAGACGCTGGCCGACCTGAAGGGCAAACGCATTTCGGTCGGTGCGCCGAAGTCTGGCACCGAGCTGAACGCGCGCGCGGTGTTCAAGGGCGCCGGCATGACCTACGACGACTTCAGCAAGGTCGAATACCTGGCGTTCGGCGAATCGGTCGAGCTGATGAAAAACCGACAGCTGGATGCGACGCTGCAGTCGGCCGGTCTGGGCGTGGCGTCGATCCGCGACCTGGCGACTTCGGTACCGATTCAGGTTGTGCCGATCCCGCTCGAAGTCGCCAAGAAGATCAACGACGCGGCTTATCAGACCGCGGTCATTCCGGCCAATACATATCCAGGCCAGACCACGGACGCGCCGACGATCGCGATCAAGAACTTTCTGGTTTCGCACTCGGGTGTGCCGGCCGACGCGGTGTATGAGATGACGAAAGCGATGTTCGAGAACCTCGATGCGCTGGTGGCGGCGCACAACGCGGCCAAAGGCATCAAGAAGGACGGCGCCGTCACGGGCACCAGCGTGCCGTTTCACCCGGGCGCTGAGAAGTATTACAAGGAAGTGGGGCTGATGAAGTAAGCACGACGTTTTCAGCAGCAGCATGGCCACCCAAGCCCAGCAAAACGCCGACGCCGCCACACACGGCGCCGCGCATGTCCCGCGCAAGGAGTTCGACCCCGCCCCGGGCGTGGTCGACGGCGTCCCCTCCGAACAGCAGGCGCCGCCATTCGTCGGCGTGCTGTTCTGGGTTGCGATCGCGTTTTCGACGTTCCAGATCGTCACGGCCGCATTCAGCCCCTTGTCGAGCTCGGTGGTGCGTGCGGTGCACGTCGGATTTTTGCTGCTGATCGCGTTCGTGCTGCATCCGCCGTTCCGCATCAAAGGGCTCGGTTGGGCGGTGGGTGCCGCCGCGTTCGTCGCCGGCTTGTACCACTGGGTGTTCGAGGCCGCTCTGGTGTTCCGTGCGGGCGATCTCACAACGGCCGACATGGTCGTCGGCGTCTTGACCATTGTGCTGGTGTTCGAAGCGGCGCGGCGCATCATGGGATTCGCGCTGCCGCTGATCTGCCTGATGTTCCTGGCCTACGGCCTGTTCGGCCAGTACCTGCCGGGCGTGCTCGCGCACCGCGGCTACGGGCTCGACCAGATCGTCGGGCAGCTTGGCTTCGGCACCGAGGGCATCTACGGCACGCCGACCTACGTCTCGTCGTCCTACATCTTCCTGTTCATCTTGTTCGGCGCGTTCCTGGAGCAGGCCGGGATGATCGCGCTGTTCACCGATTTCGCACTCGGCATGTTCGGCCACACCAAGGGCGGGCCGGCCAAGGTGGCGGTGGCTTCCAGCGGGCTGATGGGCACCATCAACGGCTCGGGCGTGGCCAACGTCGTCACCACCGGCCAGTTCACGATTCCGCTGATGAAACGCTTCGGCTACAACGCCGCGTTCGCGGGCGGAGTCGAAGCCACGGCCAGCATGGGCGGGCAGATCATGCCGCCGGTGATGGGCGCGGTTGCGTTCATCATGGCCGAGACCATCGACGTACCATATGTCGAGATCTGCAAGGCGGCGGCGATCCCTGCGCTGCTGTACTTCCTGACCGCGTTCGTGATGGTGCATCTGGAGGCCGGCCGCAAAGGCCTGGTCGGGATGCCGAAGGAGGATTGTCCCGATCCGTGGGCGGCCGTGAAACTGCGCTGGTACCTGATCCTGCCGCTCGCGATCCTCGTCTATCTGCTGTTCTCGGGCTACACGCCGTTGTTCTCGGGCATGGTGGGCCTGGCGCTCACGGTGATCCTGATTTTCGGCGCGGCGTTGACCAAGCAGTTCGGCAGCCGGCCGCTGCAGATCGTGTTCTGGATCATGGTCGGGCTGGCCGCTTCGAGCTTTTTCAAGTGGGGCATCGGCGCCGTGATCGGCCTGGCGCTCGCGATGGGGGCGGTGCTGTGGTTTGCCAAGGGCGGACGCGCAACGCTGAAAGTTGCGCTGCACGCGATGGCCGACGGCGCACGGCACGCGCTGCCCGTGGGCGTGGCCTGCGCGCTGGTCGGCGTGATCATCGGCATCCTGACCTTGACCGGCGCCGCGACGCTGTTCGCGGGCTACATCATCCAGCTCGGCCAGAGCAGCCTGTTTCTGAGCCTCGTGCTCACGATGCTGGTGTGTCTGGTGCTTGGCATGGGGATACCCACGATTCCGAATTACATCATCACGAGCTCGCTGGCCGCGCCCGCGCTGCTTGAGCTCGGTGTGCCGTTGATCGTCTCGCACATGTTTGTTTTCTACTTCGGCATCATGGCCGATCTGACGCCGCCGGTTGCATTGGCTGCGTTCGCGGCCGCGCCGATCGCCAGGGAAAGCGGCATGAAGATCGGGCTGCAGGCGCTGCGCATCGCGATCGCTGGCTTCATCGTGCCGTATATGGCGGTCTATGCGCCGGCGCTGATGCTGCAGGGCGGCACCTGGGTCGACACCGGCTACGTCGTGTTCAAGGCGGTGGTGGCGATCCTGTTGTGGGGCGGCGCGGCAATCGGCTTCTGGCTCGGGCCGATGAGCTGGTGGGAGCGTGTCTGGGCGTTCGGCGCGGCCGCCTGCTTGGTGGCGGCAGTCCCGGCAACGGACGAGATCGGGCTGACGGCTGCGGCCGCGCTGCTGGCCTGGCACGTCTGGCGGCTGCGCAGGCGGCTTGCGTTGACGGCCTGACGCGCTGCGGTCGGGCCGCATCGCCCGGCCCGCATTTCACCTGGTTTCCTTGACCGATGTCCGCGCTGGCCGCCCTGTGCCTGGCCGCCGGCGCGCTGCACGTCGCTCTGCCGGTGCAGCAGTTCACACTGCGTTGGCAGCATTCGATCGAAAAGGTCGAATGGGCCGAAGACTGGGAAGTCGTCGGTGGCTGGCTGCATCTGTCGCAGGCGCGCATCCGCGGCTCCGGCGCCGGCATGGAGCCACCCGGAGACGCCACGCTGGTAGACGGCGTCTGGAACTATCGGCTGGCCGACCCCTGGCGGCGCGAAGTCGTGCTTGCGCGGTCCGAATTCGTGCCCGATTACGAGCTGTGCATCGCGGGACGATGTCGGCGGCTCTGGCATTGGATGCCGATCGAGGCCGGGGCCACCACATTGACCGCTTGCACGGTCGGGGATTGACGTCGTGGTCGATCGGGCGGCTCGGCTCGGCTCGGCTCGGCTCGGCTCGGCATCTGATCTTCCTGCCGCTGGCCAGAAGTCAAATGCCTTGTGGTGTGGCCCCCACCTCCCTTGCAAGGCCGGTTCCCCGACGCGGCCGACGGTTCAACCCGCCGCGTGCGAGAACACCGCGGTCAAGTGCTCGGCCAGCCGATGCGCCACGTCGGACAACGCACAGGCGCGGTGCAGCCGCACATCGGCCGCCGGCAGGCGCGGCAGACCCAAGCTCGCCGGCACCCGCCGCAAGGCCCGTGGAAACAGGCCCGACTTGACCACGGTGATCGGGGCCTTGGGTCGTCATCGCGTTCACGGCTGCGGCGATGGGCGTCGGCGCGCTGTGCCTGGTGGTGTTCAGCGGGCTGCGCGGTGGTTATGCGCCGGTCGCTGGTTTTGCAGCGGCCGATTGGTGGGCGATGGGCTACCTGGGCGTGTTCGGTGGAGCGATCGGCTTTCTTTTGTGGGCCTATGCATTGGCGCACACCACGCCGACGCGCGTGTCGATCGCGGTCACGGTAAATCCGATCACGGCCGGCCTCGTCGGCGCTCTGTGGCTGGGTGAATTGCTGCACTGGAACCTGATCGTGGGTCTGGCCGGGGTGCTGCTCGGCATCTGGATCGCCACGACCCACCGGCCCGGCGGCTGACCACCGGGCAGGACCGCGTTCGCAACGCACCGAGAAGGAATGATGGGTACACACAGCGCCCGCTCGGCAGGACAGGGAGTAAGCGACCGCGCCGGCTGGCACGCTCCATGCATTGTCTGCAGCAGCCGACGCATGCTGCACGGCCTTGCCCCCTTTTTTCCACCAGTCCCTTTTGAGCCCGCACTTCGCGGTGCCACGGAAAGCACGTTCATGGCCTATCTCGCACCAGCGGAGTTCGTCACCAAGATGGTGGATGCGGGCGAAGCGAAAGTTTTCATGTCGACGCGGGACACCGTGATCCGCGCGTTCATGGCAGGCGCCATCCTCGCGCTGGCCGCGGTGTTCGCGGTCACCGTCACGGTGCAGACCGGCTATCCGATCATCGGCGCGGTCTTGTTCCCGGTGGGCTTTTGCATGTTGTACCTGCTCGGCTTCGACTTGCTGACCGGCGTGTTCGTGCTGACGCCGCTCGCGTTGATCGACAAGCGGCCCGGCGTCACGGTCAAGGGCGTGCTGCGCAACTGGGGGCTGGTGTTCGTCGGCAACTTCGCGGGCGCATTCACGGTCGCGCTGTTGATGGCGATCGTGTTCACCTACGGGTTTTCGACCGAGCCGGACAAGGTCGGCAAGGTGATCGCGGGCATCGGCGAAGCGCGCACGCTGGGCTATGAGAAGTACGGCGCGGCCGGCATGCTGACCTTGTTCGTGCGCGGCATGTTGTGCAACTGGATGGTGTCCACCGGCGTGGTCGGCGCGATGATCTCCACCACCGTCGGCGGCAAAGTGATCGCAATGTGGATGCCGATCATGGTGTTCTTCGCCATGGTGTTCGAGCACTCGGTCGTCAACATGTTCCTGTTCCCCTCGGGCTGATGTTGGGCGGCAACTTCTCGATCATGGATTACTTGATCTGGAACGAAATTCCCGACCGTGCTCGGCAACCTGCTTGGTGGCTTCTCGTTCACTGGGCTGACGCTGTACGTGACGCACGTGCGGACCGCGCCAAAGCGCCCGACTTACCCCGCCAGCACGGGTTTTGCCAAACAGGCCTGAGCGCCTTCGGCCGACTTGATCGGCCAACCCGGGCGCACGCCTCGACCCTTGCAGGTGTCGAGGCACTTTGGCCTGAAGTACCCGGAACAAGCGACTCCATTCGATGTCGGATCGATTGCAGATCACGATCGGCCAGTACTCGGACGCGGGCGCCAAGCCGATCAATCAGGATTTCCACGGGCTCGTGATTCCTGCGGAGCCGTTGCTGGGCAGCAAAGGCATTGCGATTGCGATCGCCGACGGCATCAGCAGCAGTGAGGTCAGCCAGATCGCGAGCGAGGCCGCGGTGAAAGGCTTGCTGCACGATTACTACTGCACCTCGGAAGCCTGGAGCGTGCAGACCTCGGTCGAGCGCGTGCTGCGCGCCACCAACGCCTGGCTGCATGCGCAGACGCAGCGCAGCGACCACCGCTTCGACCGCGACCGCGGATACGTCTGCACGTTGAGCGCGCTGGTGCTCAAAGGCGGCACCGCGCATCTGTTTCATGTGGGCGATGCGCGCATCCACCGGCTGCAGGCCGGTGACGCGTCGGTCGAGCAACTGACCGACCGACCACCGGGTGCGCTTGTCGGATGCGCAGAGCCACCTCGGCCGGGCGCTGGGCGTCGGTGCTCAGGTCGAGATCGACCACCGCACGTTGGCGCTGCAGGTCGGCGACACGTTTCTGCTGACCACCGACGGGGTGCATGAGCACGTCGATGGTGCATGCCTGCGCCGCGCGATGCACGCACAAGGGGACGCGCTCGATGCGGCCGCGCGCGATCTTGCGCAACGAGGCACGGGCCCACGGCAGCCCGGACAACCTGACGGTGCAGATCGTGCGCATCGACACGCTGCCCACCCTGACTGCGAGCGAGCTGCAGCGGCAATCGCAGGCGCTCGCCTGCCCGCCGCCGCTGCAGCCGCGCATGACGTTCGAGGGCTACCGCATCGTGCGCGAGTTGCAGATCACGAGCCGCAGCCACGTCCATCTGGCGGACGACATCGAGACCGGCACGCAGGTGGTGCTCAAGACCCCGTCGATCGATCTGCAGGGCGACCCGGCCTATCTGCGAGCGCTTCTTGATGGAAGACTGGGTGGCGCAGCGCATCGACAGCGCGCATGTGCTGAAGCCTTGCGTGCAGACGCGCCCAGCGCACACTTCTGTACATCGCCACCGAATACATCGAAGGCCAGACGCTCGCGCAATGGATGATCGATCATCCGCGCCCTGACGCTCGAGGTTGTGCGCGGCATCGTCGAGCAGATCGCACGGGGCCTGCAGGCGTTTCACCGGCTCGAGATGCTGCACCAGGACTTGCGGCCCGAGAACATCATGATCGATGCCACCGGGACGGTGAAGATCATCGACTTCGGCGCGGTGCGGGTGGCCGGGCTCGAACAACGATGGCCGCGCCGGACGCCGAGCCGCGCAGCTGTCTGGGCACGGCGCAATACACCGCGCCCGAATACTTTCTGGGCGAGCCGGCACGCCCGCAGTCGGACCTGTTCTCGCTCGGCGTGATCACCTATCAGATGCTGTGCGGCCGCCTGCCGTACGGCGCGCGGTTTCCAGCACCCGCACGCGCGCCGCGCAGCGCCGGCTGCGCTACGTCCGCGCGCGGCCGACGACCGCGACCTGCCGGCCTGGGTCGACGTGGTGCTCGAAAGCGCGGTGCAGACCGACCCGCACAAGCGCTACGCCGAATTGTCCGAATTCGTGTTCGATCTGCAGCAGCCGAACCCGCAGTGGCTGCACGGACGCACGGGGTTGCCGCTGATCGAGCGCAACCCGGCCACCTTCTGGAAGGGGGTTTCCGTGGCGCTGGCGTTGTTGGTCGTGCTGCTGCTCTGGCGCAGCTTCAACGGCCCGGCGGCCTGACGTCCAGCGTTTTGCCGCCGTAGCCGTGCCGCGGATCGCGCGCCTGCACCGTGACCTTGCGAACACTTGGGCGGGATCATCACGCCGTACAGATCGCACATGAAAGGCTGCTCGTCGGCAGGGTCGTGTCCGAGCGGTCGTTCGCCGTACACGACGCCCTGCGCACCCATCACGCGAAAGGCATCTGCATGGCGCTCGGCGCTGCCGTAAGGTGAGAGATCGTCACGTCGAAACGAACGTGGGGGCCGCGCCGTTTGCGCGCACCTTCGTCTCCACCACGTGGGGAAATCGGGAAGTTGCCGGGCCGGTTGGCGACAGCGCGCCGACGAACTAAGGGACGCCGCAGGTGCGCCTGCGGCGCATCGTGGATCGAATCGAGAGCATGGCATGGACTCTTTGACGGCCTGGAAAACTGGCTGCTGCGACAGGCGCCACCGCTTCGCGGCGATCAGCCGGCCGATCGCCGCGAAGCGGCGGCGCTGCCCAAAGCGCCTGCGAGATGCCTCAAGCCCGCTCGGGATCGACGACCGGAACAGCGGGCTTGCCCGGCGCCGCGGTTGCCGTGGTGGCGAGCTTGCCGCGCCGAAACAATCGGCTCGAGAAACGGCCGATGTCGTCCATGAAGGTGTAGACGACGGGGATCACGAGCAGGCTCAAGAAGGTCGACGTGATCAGCCCGCCGATCACCGCAATCGCCATCGGCGGGCGAAAGCTGTGGTCTCCGGGCCCCAAGCCGATCGCGATCGGCAACATGCCGGCGCCCATCGCGAGTGTTGTCATGATGATCGGGCGCGCGCGCTTGTGGCAGGCGTCGAGCAGCGCGTCCAGGCGCGACATGCCGTGTTCGTTGCGCGCGACGATCGCGTATTCGACCAGCAGGATCGAGTTCTTCGTCGCGATGCCCATCAGCATCACGAGGCCGATCAGCGACGGCATCGAAAAGCTCATCTTGAGCGCGAGCAGCGCAACGAACGCGCCGCCCAGCGACAGCGGCAGCGCGGCCAGGATCGTGACCGGGTGCAGGAAACTCTTGAACAACAGCACGAGCACGATGTAGATGCAGAGCACGCCGGTCGCCATCGCGAGGCCGAAGCTCTCGAACAATTCGCCCATCACCTCGGCGTCGCCGATGGCGACCGTGCGCACGCCGGGCGGCAGATTCTCGATCGCAGGCAGGTCGTCCACCTGCTTCACGACTTCACCGAGTTCGCGGCCAGACAGCTCGATCTCGAACGTGATGTTGCGCACGCGGTCGTAGCGGTTGATCTGCGCGGGGCCACCGGCCATCTCGAGCTTGGCGACTTCACTCAGCAGCACCGGGCCACGCACGCCCGGCACGGTGAGTCGGCCGAGCAGGTCGAGGTTGTTGCGGGCTTCGCTTTGCAGCCGCACCACGATCGGCACCTGGCGCTGCGAGAGGTTCAATTTGGGCAGCGCGGCGTCGTAGTCGCCGACGGTCGCAATCCGCAAGGTGTCGCCGATCGCGCTGCTGGTCACGCCAAGGTCGGCGGCGCGTGCGAAGTCCGGGCCGCACCGCGATCTCCGGCCGGATCAGGCTGGCGTCCGACGAGATGTTGCCCAGGCCCGGAATCGTGCGCAGGCCTTTCTCACATCGATGGCCGCATCGCGCAGCTTGACCGGATCCTCGCCGGCCAGCACCAGCACGTACTTGCCGCCATTGCCGCCCCCTAAGCCCACCTTGCTGCGCGCGCCGGGCAGCGGCTGCAGCGCCTGGCGGATGTCGGCTTCGATCGGCTGCTTGCGCGTGCGGTGGCCGCGGGCTTTCAGCACGATCGTGAGCGTCGCCTTGCGCACTTCGGACAAACCCTGCGGCGCGAACGGATCACTGCCCGCACTGCCGCCGCCGATCGTGGTGTAGACGGTTTCGATGCCGGGCACGTTCGCAATCAGCCGACGCGCCTGCTCGGCGGTGTCCCGCGTCTGCGCCAGGGTCGAACCGGGGGGCAACTCGCAGATAGACCTGCGTTTGCGACGCATCGTCGGGCGGCAGAAAACCGGTCGGCAGCAACGGAATCAGCATCACCGAGCCGACGAAGAACGCGCCGGCGGCCAACGCGGTGACGATCCGGTGGCGGACGCACCAGCCCGCAAGCCGCATGTAGAAGCCCATCCACCCCGGCTCCTTGTGCCCGCCCGTCAACCGGCTTCAGGATGTAGGCGGCCATCATCGGCGTGAGCGCGCGCGCCACCAGCAGCGATGCCACGACGGCCAGCGCCGCCGTCCAGCCGAACTGCTTGAAGAAGCGCCCGGCGATGCCGCTCATGAACGCGGTCGGCAAGAACACCGCGACCAGCGTGAAGGTGGTGGCGATCACCGCCAGACCGATCTCGTCGGCCGCCTCCATCGCAGCCTGATACGGCGTCTTGCCCATGCGCAGATGGCGCACGATGTTCTCGATCTCGACGATCGCGTCGTCCACCAGCACGCCGATCACCAGCGACAGCGCGAGCAGCGTGATGATGTTGATCGAAAAGCCCAGGTAGTTCATGCCGATGAACGCGGGAATCACCGACAGCGGCAGCGCCACCGCGGCGACGAACGTCGCGCGCCAATCGCGCAGGAACAAAAACACCACCAGCACCGCGAGCACCGCGCCTTCGTACAGCAGCCGCAGCGATGCGTTGTATTCCTCGCTGACCGGCTGCACGAAGTTGAACGCTTCGGTCAACTGCAGGTCCGGGTGCTCCAGCTGCAGTTGCGCGAGCGCTTTTTGCACGCCGGCGCCGACCTCGACCTCGCTCGCGCCGCGGCTGCGCGAGACTTCGAAGCCGACCACCGCGCGGCCGTTCAGCAATGCAGCGGACCGCGGCTCGGCGAACGTGTCGTTGATGGTGGCGACGTCTTCCAGCCGGATGTTGCGGCCATCGAGCAATGCGAGTTGCAGCTTTTGCCAGCTGATCGGCCGACTGCACGTTGGCCAACGTGCGCACCGACTGCTCGCTGCCGCCCACGTCGGTGCGGCCACCGGCGACTTCGGTCTGCACCTGGCGCAGCTGGCGCGAGATCTCGGCCGCGGTCGCGCCGAGTGCCTGCAGCCGCTCCGGGTCGAGCGCCACGGTGACCTGGCGTTCGACACCACCCACGCGCGCAACGGCGCCGACGCCGCGCACGCTCAAGAGCCGGCGCGCGATCGTGTCGTCGACGAACCAGCTGGTGGCTTCGGCGTCCATGCGCGGCGAGCTGACCGCGAACGCGAGGATCGGCTGACCGGCCAGATCGAGCTTGGCGATCACGGGATCGCGCAGGTCCGCCGGCAGATCGCCGCGGATGCGCGCGACCGCCGAGCGAACGTCGTCGACCGCCTCCTGCACGGGTTTTTCGAGCCGGAATTCGGCCGTGATCGACACGCCACCGTCCTGCACCTTGGTGTGCGTGTGCTTCAAGCCCTGCAGCGAGGCGATCGAGTTCTCGATCTTCCGCGCGACTTCGGTTTCGAGCTGCGCCGGTGCAGCGCCGGGCAAGGTCGCGCTGATGTTGACGGTGGGCAGGTCCAGATCGGGAAAGTTCTGCACCTTCATCGCGTTGAACGACATCAGCCCGGCCAGCACCAACAGCACGAACAGCATCACCGCTGCGATCGGATTGCGGATGGACCAGGCGGAAACGTTCATCGGGCGGGTTCTCGGAGGGGGAAAACCGGCCTATTTCGCCGCCGCAGCGCCGGCAGGCGGCGTTGCGGCAGGGCCGGCCGATGCCGTTGACGGCACCACGCGCACCAGATCGCCGTCGTTCAGAAAACCTGCCCCGACCGCGACGATCGATGCGTCCGGCTCCAGCCCTTCCTTGATCTCGACGCGCTCACCAAAGCGCCGGCCGACCTCCACCTTGGTCTGGCGCACCCGCTGCTCGTTGTCCACCTTGAACACGTAGTTGAAGCCGTCGCGCAGCACCACCGCCTGCTGGGGCACGGTCAGCGCCTGCGACTGCCCCAGGTCGAACTCACCGCGCGCGAACATGCCGGCACGGGCGGCTCCTCTGCCAGCCGCTTTCGCATCCAAGTCGACGTAGACCAGTGCGGTGCGCGTCTTCGAATCCACCGTCGGCGCGATGATGCGTACCTTGCCCTTGATCTGGGCGCCGCTGGCCGCCGTCACCAGCACCGGCGCATTGGGCTCGATGCGCTCGAGTTCGGCCGACGTGACTTCGGCGCGCCACTCGAGCCGGTTCTTGCGGATCAGCCGGAACAACTCGGTGCCAGCCGGCACCACGGCGCCGACCGTGGCGCTGCGAGACGAGATGACGCCGTTGTCGGGTGCCCTGACTTGTGTGAAGCGCAGCCGCAGTTGCTGCACCCGAAGCGAGGCAGCGGCCGCCTGCACACGTGCTTCGGCCGTGGCAGCCGAAGTCGCGTAGGTGTTGATCTGCTGCTGACTCATCGCACCGGTTTCTTCAAGGCCCCTCGCACGCTCGATGGTGGCCTGCGCATCGGCAGCCATGGCACGCGCTTCCTGGACGTGAGCACGTGCCAATGCAACATCGGCTTCGACCGAATCGGCGGCGTAGGTGGCGAGCACCTGGCCGGCACGCACGTTGTCGCCGACATTCACATTCACTCGGTTCAGCCGCAGACCATTCGCTTCGCTGCCGATGCTCGCTTCCTGCCACGCGACAATGTTGCCGTTGGCGGCAAGCCGAAGCGGTACGTCCAGACGCTGTGCGCGCGTGGTCGTCACCGTTAGCGCCGGGCGTGCCGCCGGCCGGGCCGGTTCAGCCGCCCATCCGGCATCGGGCAGGGTGGCGAGCGCACCGGCCAGCAGCGCACAGGCCGCTGCCGACAACGTCATTCGCAAAGGGTGAGTCACAGCTTGCATAGAGTGGGTTCGCGGATTCGTGTGCGCGGTTGCAGCAGCTGGGCTGCTCCGGTGACGGTGGTCGGAACGGCGACCGGCGTCGGACATCAGCGTGCTGCGTCGTCGGTTTCGTCGGCTGGCGGCGCGCTTACATGGTCAACTGCATCACTGCGGTCCCAGCCACCACCCGCAGCGCGGTACAACGCGATCCAGGCCCCTTGGCGCTCACGCTGGAGCGACAGCAGCGTCAGCTCCGCCACCAGCGTATTGCGTCGAGTCTCCTCCAACTCGAACAGACTTGCCAGGCCACCGCGGTAGCGCTCGCGTGTCGCCGCCAGAAACAACTGCTGACCCGCCACGACGAGGCTCAGGTAACCTTCACGCGCCGCTATGCTGTCGAGGGTGATCAAGGCTTCCTCCACCTCGCGCACAGCCAGACGCGCCCTTGCGCGATAGAGTGCAACAGCCTCTGCATAACGCGCGCGCGCTGCCTCGATGTTGGCGCTGATGCGGCCACCATCGAACAGCGGCACGCTGAACGCGACCGGTCCGACTTGCCAAGTCGTGATCGTGTCAGTTAGGCCGCCGCCCGCGAAGCGCAGGCGCCCGACCGAGCCGGACAGCGTCAGCCGCGGGTAGCGCTGTGCCTGCGCCGAGCCCAGATCCGCCGATGCAGCAGCCACCTCCCGTTCCGCTGCGAACATGTCAGGTCTCTGCGCGAGCAGTCCAGCCGGCAGAACGGTCAAGAGAATCGGCGCGAATTCGTCAGGACCGGTGGTGGCGGAAAGCCGCGCACGCAGCATCGGCTCGGCCCAGTCGGTCAGCGCCACCAGCGCCTTGATGGTCAAGTCGCACTGTGCGCGCTGCTGAATCACCCGGGCCTTGCCTTCGGCCGCACTGGCGCGCGCCAGATCGCCCGTCGCCGACGGCTGGAATCCGGACACGGCCAGCAATTGTGTGAGACGCAGCGTCTCGGAGCGGGACTCCGCGTCCGACTGCACCTTCATCAACTGCCGCTCGCAATTGCGAAAGTTTAAATACTGGTTTGCGACCTCGGCCGCAACCGACACCCGTGCGTCGTGCCACTGGCCGCGGCTGCCTTCGAGCCGCGCCTGTGCCGCTTCGCGCACTGCCGCATTGCCGCCGAACAAATCGGTTTCCCAACTGGCCTGGAGCCCCGCTTGCACGCTGGTGCTTTGCGGAAACAACGGCGATGTCTTGCTGCGATTGGCGCCCACACTGGCGTCGAGCCTCGGGAACAGGGCTGCAGCGGCCACATCGCGCACTGCGCGGGCTTGCGTGATGCGGGACGCGGCGCTGGCCACCGTTGGAGACACCGCCTCAGCGGCTTCAATCAGTGTCACCAGAAGAGAATCGCCCTGAGCAGCCCACCAGTTGGACAGGTCCTCGATCTGCCCTTGGTGCGGAACCGGTGCCTGCCAGTTCAGCGGCGGCGTCACCGGTGCGGCTGGGGACAACTCGGTGGTGGCACAGCCGGCGATCAGGGCCCCAGCAAGCGCGCACATGCCGAGTCGAGCCGAAGCGGGCGACGGCAAACGGAAAAAAGGTGTGTGGCGGCACGCGCGGGCCGCGTGCAACATGCAGCTCATCATGTGACGCCCGAATCGGACGGACATGCGCGAGATTAGAGCACAACCGATTCTTGGTGCCGCCGGTGGTCGTGCCAACTGCAACGAGTGAAATCAGCAGCATTTCACAAACGTTCCCATGGCTGCCCTCTGCGCGCCGGACTTACACAGCGCGACCGCATCCACGGCGCCGCGCCGAGCCCCCCTTACTGCGGGCCGGTCTGGGTCGTTGCCTGCGACTCGAGCGTCGATTGCGGGGCCAGCGGCATCTCGGCGGGCAATACGCCGTGGTGCGCCCCAGACGCGGCGCGCGGCGCCAGGAAGTCGCACTCAGGGTCGTGTCGCTTGCCGATTCGCAGCGAAGCCTGGGGCGTGGTGTTTCGAGGTGGTGTCACAACGACGTGGCCCATGGATGATGTTCCTTCTGGTCAAAAGACAACGGCTAGGCAACCTTGCCGGCGGATGCGGCGCGGTCACTGGACAATTGACAGCGCTTGCAATGCGCAACTGTCATCCGCCATTGGCAAGGCCCATTCCTGCTCCTGTCGAAGCATGTGGCATTTCGCACAAACGGTGCCGGCCGCAATACACTGTTTCGCATGAACATCATCGACGCCATCGCCCACTCCGCCGCTTCGATCGCCGCCGTCCGCCGCGACCTGCACGCACATCCGGAACTGTGTTTCGAGGAGCACCGCACCGCCGACGTGGTGGCGGCCAAGCTCACCGAATGGGGCATCCCGATTGATCGCGGCATGGGCACGACCGGCGTGGTCGGCATCGTCAAAGGCGGCAGCAGCGACCGCGCGATCGGCCTGCGCGCCGACATGGACGCGCTGCCGATGCAGGAGTGCAACGACCTTTGCGCACAAGAGCGTGCACGGCGGCAAGATGCACGCCTGCGGGCACGACGGCCACACCGCGATGCTGCTGGCGGCCGCGCAGCATCTGGCGACGCACCGCAATTTCGACGGCACCGTCTACCTGATCTTCCAGCCGGCCGAAGAAGGCGGCGGCGGCGCGCGCGAGATGATCAAGGACGGCCTGTTCGACAAGTTTCCGATGGAGGCGGTGTTCGGCATGCACAACTGGCCGGGCATGCCGGTCGGGCAGTTCGCGGTGACGCCGGGGCCGGTGATGGCGTCGACCAACGAGTTCAAGATCACCATGCGCGGCAAGGGCAGCCACGCCGCGCTGCCGCACAACGGCGTCGACCCGGTGCCGATCGCCTGCCAGATGGTGCAGGCGTTCCAGACCATCGTGAGCCGCAACAAGAAGCCGATCGACGCCGGCGTGATCTCGGTCACGATGATCCATGCCGGCGAAGCGACCAACGTGATGCCGGACAGCTGCGAGCTGCAAGGCACGGTGCGCACGTTCACCACTCGAGGTGCTCGACCTGATCGAGCGGCGCATGCAGCAGGTGGCCGAGCACATCTGCGCCGCGCACGAGGCGCAATGCGAATTCGAGTTCCAGCGCAACTACCCGCCGACCATCAACTCGCAGGCCGAGGCCGAATTCGCGCGCAAGCGTGATGGCCGGCATCGTCGGCGAGGACAACGTGCTGGCGCAGGAGCCGACGATGGGCGGCGAAGACTTCGCCTACATGCTGCAGGCCAAGCCCGGGCGCCTACTGCTTCATCGCGCAACGGCGACGGCGCGCACCGCGAGATGGGCCACGGCGGCGGCCCGTGCATGCTGCACAACCCCAGCTACGACTTCAACGACGAACTGATTCCGCTCGGCGCGACCTACTGGGTGCGGCTGGCCGAGCAGTGGCTGGCGCGGGAGCCGCCGCAATGGCAGCGCGGCGCAGCCACGAGGCACGCGGAGCGCTCGGCATGATCGGCGTGGCGCAGGCCTTTTCGCGCCGAGCTACGCGCAGGCGCGCCAGAAGTTCCTGCGAGGCCGCGGCGGCGGCCGGCGCTGCGCGTCGATCGCCATGCCGCATCCGCTGCCCGGGCGCGACGGCGAGCACTGGCGATGGACCTGGCGCTGGACGGCGCGCGCCGATGCCGAGCGGCTGCTGATCGTCAGCAGCGGCTGCCACGGCGTGGAAGGCTACTGCGGCAGCGGCGTGCAGGTGTCCGCGCTGCACGACGCCGAGTGGCGCGACAAGGCGCGCGCGGCCGGCGTCGCGGTGCTGTACGTGCACGCACTCAATCCGTACGGCTTTTCGCACGGCCGGCGCGTGACGCAAGAGAACGTCGACCTGAACCGCAACTTCCAGCCGACTTCGCGCGAGCCGCTGCCGGCCAACGCGGCCTATACGCGAGACTGCATGCGCTGCTGCTGCCGGCGCACTGGCCGCCGGACGCCGACAACCAGCGCGGCGCTGGCGCGCTGGATCGCAACGCACGGCGCGGCGGCGTTCCAGGCGGCGGTGACGCGTGGGCAGTACGAGTTTGCCGACGGCCTGTTCTTCGGCGGCAACGCGCCGACCTGGAGCCACCAGCACGCTGCGCGACGGTGCTGCGCAAGCACGCGGGCCGGGCGCGGCGAGATCGGCTGGATCGACCTGCACACCGGGCTCGGGCCGAGCGGCATCGGCGAGCGCATCTTCGGGGCCGCGATGATGCGCCGCGCTGGCGCGCGCCAGCGCTGGTGGGGCGACGCCGGTGACCTCGACCGAAGACGGCTCCTCGGTGTCGGCCAGATCAATCGGGCTGATGGGCAAGCCGCCTATCAGGAATGCCCGCAGGCGCGAAGTCACGAGCATCGCGCTCGAGTTCGGCACGCAGCCGCTGCCGGATGTGCTTGCGGCGCTGCGGGCCGAGCACTGGCTGCAACTGCCATCCGGAGCCAGCCGGCGCCGCGACTGGCCGACACCCATCAAACAGCAATGTGCAAGACGCGTTCTACCTCGACACCGACGCCTGGAGGGGCCAAGTCATCAGCCAGGCGCGCCAGGCGCTGTTCCAGGCGGTGGACGGCCTGAGCGCCTGAAGCGGTGCCGGCTTCGGGTGGAACACCGATTGCTATTCAAAACATAGCTACAAACGATTGCCGTACCTGCATCCCACGGCAAAATCGTTGATAGAAAAGCGCTACGCAGCCGGCTTTTCCCCTGGGTCCGCTTCATCATCCGGTTGTGCCGCTGGCGGCGGCGCGGGCGGATGGTCGGATGCGTGGTGCTCGAGCGGTGGCTTGCGGCCCGGCTGCGGCGTGTGCTCACTGTCCGGCGCGATTTCCTCGCCGCGGTGCTTTTTCTCTTGCTGCACTTTTTTGTCGTGCGCAACGTTTCTGGGATCGGTCATCGGGTTCCTTGGGTGTGACGGGCGAAAGACAAATGCCGTGAGACCGCCACGCAGCGTGCGCGCGGCCAAGGGCGATTCTGCGCAGGGTGCGGGCGCTGCGTCTGTCGGGCGGCGCGCCGTCGGCTCACTCGTCGATCGGCTGTTTGGCGAACACGATCACGTGCTGCCAGGGCAGCGTCTCGACCGTGCGGTCCCACTTCAACGCGGCAAGTTGACCGGCCTCGCGCCGCACCTGCGCTTCGCCCATCTTGTGCAACGGCTTGATCGGCACCGCAGGATCTTCCGCGCGGTACTCGACGAACACCAGTTGGCCGCCGACTTTCAGGGCACGCACGATGCTCGCCAGCATCTCGTGGGGAAATGCGAGCTCGTGATAGACATCGACCATGATCGCCAGATCGACCGACTGTGCGGGTAGGCCGGCGTCGCGCTCGGTGCCGAGCGTGGGCAGCACGTGGCTCAACCCGGTGCGATCGACCATGCGCTGGAGCAGCCGGATCATCTCCGGCTGCACGTCGACCGCGAGCACACGGCCGTCCGGCGCGACCTGGGTCGCCATCCGGCGCGACAGGTAGCCGGTGCCGGCGCCGATGTCCGCCACCGTCATGCCGGGTTTCAGCGCGAGCGCCTTCAGCAGCAAATCGGTGCGCTCTTCCTGCTCGCGCTCCTGCCGCTCCAGCCAGCCCGCGCCCTGCCAGCCCATCACGTGCGCGATTTCCCGGCCCAGATAGCGCTTGCCGATGCCGTCGGCGCTGGCGGGCGCGGTCGAATAGCCGGCAGCCTGCTCGCCGTATGCCGGCGCAGCGAGCACGACGATGCAGCCGAGCAGCAGGTGGAGGACGAAGCGTTGCACGGGGCGTGGGCAAAAAGAAATCATGGTGAAACGATTTTGATCAATTTGCTTTAACCCCGATTGCGGCCGGCGACCGTACAAGGAGGCATCGCCCACGATCGGTCAGCTGCATCGGCCCGGCGACGCGCAACCGTTGCACTGTCCAAGCTGCCGTAGCAAGTTGCCACCCGGGTGTCCGAGCCCAGTTGCCATTTCTTCTCAGGCGCCGAAGCGGCGCGCACCCGCCGCTCGGGGCGTGCGCTCGACGACTGGAAGCGCTTCGGTCGCCATCGGCGCGGGAATGCACGCCCACGAAACGGCATGAAGGCCAACAAAAAACCCCGTGCGCCGCAGGAAACAGCGCCGGGGTTTCGTCGAGCACCGATCGCGCGAGGCCAGGCAAGCGTCTCACGCAGCCGGGTCTCAGAGGTCTTGCTACCGCTTCTGCCGATACTTCCGCAGCGCCGCGATCTGCGCAGCCATCACGGCGAGTTCGGACTGGGCCATCGCGATGTCGACTTCGCTCTTCGCGTTCTTCAACGCTTCTTCGGCCGCGGCCTTGGCTTGATTCGCCTTTTCGTCGTCCAGATCCTTGCCGCGGATGGCGGTGTCGGACAGCACGGTCACGCCGCCCGGCTGCACTTCGAGAATGCCACCGGCGACGAACACGAATTCTTCGCTGCCGTCGGCCATCTCGATGCGCACCGAGCCCGGCCGGATGCGCGTGATCAGCGGCGTGTGGCGCGGATAGATGCCGAGTTCGCCGGCCTCACCGGGCAGCGCGACGAACCGCGCCTCGCCCGAGAAGATCGACTCTTCGGCGCTGACCACGTCGACGTGGAGTGTGTTGGCCATTCCAGAAGCTGTCCTTTGCGTGACGACGAGGCTTCGGCCGGTCAGGCCAGCCGTCTTCTTCGCCTTTTCGAACGCCTCGTCGATCGTGCCGACCATGTAGAACGCCTGCTCGGGCAGGTGGTCGCACTCGCCGCTCGTGATCATCTTGAAGCCGCGGATGGTTTCGGCCAGCGACACGTACTTGCCCGGCGAGCCGGTGAACACTTCGGCCACGTGGAACGGCTGGGACAGGAAACGCTGGATCTTGCGTGCGCGTGCCACCGCCAGCTTGTCTTCCGGCGCGAGTTCGTCCATGCCCAGAATCGCAATGATGTCGCGCAATTCCTTGTAGCGCTGCAGCGTGCCCTGCACCGCGCGCGCGGTTTTGTAGTGTTCTTCGCCGACCACGCAGCGGGTCGAGCTGGCGGCTGGTCGAGTCGAGCGGGTCCACCGCCGGGTAGATGCCCGAGCGGCGATCTCGCGCGACAGCGCGACGGTCGAGTCGAGGTGGGCGAACGTGGTGGCGGGCGACGGGTCGGTGTAGTCGTCGGCCGGCACGTACACGGCCTGGATCGACGTGATCGAGCCGATCTTGGTGGACGTGATGCGTTCCTGCAGCCGGCCCATTTCTTCGGCCAGCGTCGGCTGGTAACCCACGGCGGACGGCATCCGGCCGAGCAGCGCGGACACTTCGGTGCCGGCCAGCGTGTAGCGGTAGATGTTGTCGACGAAGAACAGCACGTCGCGGCCTTCGTCGCGGAACGACTCGGCGATCGTCAGGCCGGTCAGCGCGACGCGCAGGCGGTTGCCCGGCGGCTCGTTCATCTGGCCGTAGACCATCGCGACTTTGGACTCGGGCAGGTTCTCCAGATTCACGACGCCGGAGTCGGCCATCTCGTGATAGAAGTCGTTGCCTTCGCGCGTGCGCTCGCCGACGCCGGCAAACACCGACACGCCCGAGTGCGCCTTGGCGATGTTGTTGATGAGTTCCATCATGTTGACGGTCTTGCCGACACCGGCGCCGCCGAACAGACCCACCTTGCCGCCTTTGGCGAATGGGCAGACCAGGTCGATCACCTTGATGCCGGTTTCCAGCAGCTCCTGCGACGGGCTCAGCTCGTCGTAAGCCGGTGCGCGGCGGTGGATCGGCATGCTGTTTTCACTGTCCACGGGACCGCGCTCGTCGATCGGGCGACCGAGCACGTCCATGATGCGGCCAAGCGTCGCCTCGGCCAACCGGCACCGTGATCGGCGCGCCGGTGTTGGTCACCATCAAGCCGCGGCGCAAGCCGTCGGACGAGCCCAGCGCAATCGTGCGCACGATGCCGTCGCCGACCTGCTGCTGCACTTCGAGCGTCAGCTCGCCGCCTTCGAGCTTGAGCGCGTCGTAAATCCGCGGCATCTGGTCGCGCGGGAACTCCACGTCGACCACGGCGCCGATGCACTGCACCACCTTGCCCTGAACCTGCTGTCCGTCCTGCATCTGTTGCTTCTGCTCCGTTTGCGCCTTGGCCTTGGCCATGATCGATTCCTTTGACTTTGAGTGATTGGGGTGCGGTGCGGTCGGGTTTCAACCGCCGTCAGACGGCTGCCGCGCCGGCGACGATCTCTGACAGTTCCTTGGTGATCGCGGCCTGCCGGGTCTTGTTGTAGACCAGCTTCAGCTCGCCGATCACGCTGCCCGCGTTGTCGGTGGCGGCCTTCATCGCGACCATGCGCGCCGACTGTTCGGACGCCATGTTCTCGGCCACCGCCTGATACACGAGCGCTTCGACATAACGCACCAGCAGTTCGTCGATCACGGTCTGCGCATCGGGCTCGTAGATATAGTCCCAGCCGTGGTGCGTGCCGCCCTCGGACGCTTCTTCCTTCATCTGCGCGGCCGACAGCGGCAGCAGTTGCTGCAGCATCGGCTCCTGGCGCATGGTGTTGATGAAGCGCGTGTAGCAAAGGTACACCGCGCTCAATTCGCCCTTCGCATAAGCGTCGAGCAGCACCTTGACCGGGCCGATCAGCTTTTCCAGATGCGGCGTGTCGCCCAGCTGCGTCGCATGCGACACCACCTTGGCGCCGATGCGGTTCAGGAAGCCCAAGCCCTTGTTGCCGATCGCGACCGCCTCGACTGCACGCCGTCGGCCTGCAATTCGCGCAGCTTGGCCGTGACCGCGCGCAGCACGTTGGTGTTCATGCCGCCGCACAGACCCTTGTCGGTCGTGACCACGATGAAGCCGACCGCCTTCGCATCGTGCGTGCTTCATGAACGCATGCACGTACTCGGGATTGGCCTGGCCAGGTTGGCTGCGACTGTTGCGAATCTTGTCGCTGTAGGGGCGGGCCGCGCGCATGCGCTCCTGCGCCTTGCGCATCTTGGAGGCGGCGACCATCTCCATCGCCTTGGTGATCTTCTTGGTGTTTTCCACCGATTTGATCTTGCCGCGGATTTCCTTGCCTGCTGCCATGACGGAATGTTCCTGCTGTTAGCCGGGTTGCCTCTGCAACGGGGTGCGACTCAAGCGAAGCCCTTCTTGAACGTCGGCGACCGCGCTGTTCAACTCGCTGTCCGACTCCTTGCTCATCGCCTTGTCGGTCTCCAGCGTGTTCAGCAATGCCGCGTGCTTGTCTTTCAGGTACGCGTGCAGGCCGGCCTCGAACGGCAGCACCTTCTTGACTTCGATGTCGTCCATGAAGCCCTTGTTCACCGCGAACAGCGTGGCGGCCATCATGCTGATCGACAGCGGGCTGTACTGCGTCTGCTTCAACAGTTCGGTCACGCGCGCACCGCGGTCGAGCTGCTTGCGGGTGGCTTCGTCCAGGTCGGAGGCGAACTGCGCGAACGCGGCCAGCTCACGGTACTGCGCCAGGTCGGTACGGATGCCGCCGGACAGGCTCTTGATCAGCTTGGTCTGCGCCGCACCACCGACGCGCGACACCGAGATGCCGGCGTTGATGGCGGGGCGGATGCCGGCGTTGAACAGGCTGGTTTCCAGGAAGATCTGGCCGTCGGTGATCGAGATCACGTTGGTCGGCACGAACGCGGACACGTCGCCGGCCTGCGTCTCGATGATCGGCAGCGCGGTCAGCGAACCGGTCTTGCCCTTGACTTCACCCTTGGTGAAGGCTTCGACGTAGTCGGCGTTCACGCGCGCGGCGCGCTCGAGCAGGCGGCTGTGGAGATAGAACACGTCGCCGGGATACGCTTCGCGGCCCGGCGGGCGGCGCAGCAGCAGCGAGACCTGGCGGTAGGCCACGGCCTGCTTGGACAGGTCGTCATAGACGATCAGCGCGTCCTGGCCGCGGTCGCGGAAGTACTCGCCCATCGTGCAGCCGGAGTAGGCGCGACACGTACTGCATGGCGGCCGACTCGGAAGCCGAGGCGGCGACGACGATGGTGTATTCCATCGCGCCGGCCTGCTCCAGCGCGCGCACCATGTTCTTGATCGTCGACGCCTTCTGCCCGATGGCGACGTACACGCAGGTCATGTTCTGACCCTTCTGGTTGATGATCGCGTCGACCGCCACGGCGGATCTTGCCGGTCTGGCGGTCGCCGATGATCAGCTCGCGCTGGCCACGGCCGATCGGCACCATCGAGTCGATCGCCTTCAGGCCGGTCTGCACCGGCTGGTCCACCGATTTGCGCGCGATCACGCCCGGGCGCGACCTTTTCGATCACGTCGGTCATCTTGGCGTTGATCGGGCCCTTGCCGTCGATCGGCTGGCCCAGCGCGTTGACCACGCGGCCGATCAGCTCGGGGCCGACCGGCACTTCGAGAATGCGGCCCGTGCACTTGACGGTGTCGCCTTCGGAGATGTGCTCGTACTCGCCCAGAATCACCGAGCCGACCGAGTCGCGCTCGAGGTTCAGCGCCAGGCCGAAGGTCGGCGGGCCGTCCGGCGTCGGCGGGAATTCCAGCATTTCGCCCTGCATCGCGTCGGACAGGCCGTGGATGCGCACGATGCCGTCGGTCACGGACACCACGGTGCCCTGGTTGCGGATGTCGGCGCTGGCGCCCAGGCCTTCGATGCGGCTCTTGATCAGTTCGGAGATTTCTGCGGGATTGAGTTGCATGACCCGTTCCTTCAGTGATGGTGTTGGGTTGACGGTGGTCGCTTGATGCCGCGGGCTGGCCCTGCGTGCATCGCGTCGGTCAGGCGGTCAGCGCGAGCTTCATTTGTTCGAGCCGGGCCCTGACCGAGGTGTCGAGCACCTCGTCGCCGACCACCACGCGGATGCCGCCGATCAGATCGGGCTGCTCCTGCACGCTCAGTTTGAGCTTGCGGCCGAAGCGCTTTTCGAGCGTGGCCGACACGTCCTGCAGCGCCGCGTCATCGATCGGGAACGCGCTGTAGACGATCGCGTCGGACGATGCCCGCTCTGCGCATTGTTCAGCGCACGGAACTGGCCAGCGATCTCGGGCAGCGCGGCCAGGCGGCCGTTGTCGATGACGATGCGCAGGAAGTTCTCGCGGCCTGCCGGCAGCGCGTCGCCGCCTGGCCACGCCGGCGATCGACCGACCAGTTCGACCACCTGCTCGTCGCGCACCTTCGGGTTGCTCGGCGAACTGCAGCAGCTGCGGTCTGCTGCCACCGCCGCGAGCGGGTCGAGCCACGTGCGCGGCGCCCGCTCGGTCGCGCGCCGGCGACTTGAACAGCGCTTCGGCGTACGGGCGGGCGATGGTGGCGAGTTCAGCCATGGAGTGCTCGATGCCTTCTTACAGCTCGGTCTTCAGGCGGTTCAGCAGATCGGCGTGGACGCGCGGCATTCACTTCCTTGCGCAGGATCTGCTCGGCGCCCTTGACGGCCAGCGCGGCGACCTGCTCGCGCAGCGCCTCGCGCGCCTTGACCGTCTGCTGCTCGGCTTCGGCCTGGGCGGCGGCGATGATCTTGTTGCCTTCTTCGGTCGGCGCGGCCCTTGGCCTCTTCGACGATGGTCTGCGCCACGGCGCTCGGCGTCGGCCAGGCGCTCGGCGGTCTCGTTGCGCGCCTTGGCCAGCTCCTGCTTCGACGCGCTGGTTGGCGGCGGCCAGCTCGGACTTGGCCTTGTCGGCGGCGGCCAGGCCTTCGGCGATCTTCTGCGGCGCGCTCGTCCAGCGCGGCGGCGATCGGCGGCCACACGAACTTCATCGTGAACCCGACCAGGATCAGGAACACGATCATCTGAATGATCAGGGTACCGGTGATGCTCACTTGTACACCCTTTCTTGCAGACGGTGACGGGCCTGCAAAGTCGCGGCAGATGCGCGGCGTCGAATTACTTCGGCAGGTTGGCGATCTGCGCGAGGAACGGGTTGGCGGTGGCGAACCACAGCGCGATACCGGTGCCGATGATGAACGCCGCGTCGATCAGGCCGGCCAGCAGGAACATCTTGGTCTGCAGTTCGCCCATCAGTTCGGGCTGGCGTGCGGCCGATTCGAGGTACTTGCTGCCCATGATGCCGATGCCGATGCAGGCGCCGACGGCGCCCAGACCGATGATCAGGCCGGCGGCCAGTGCGACAAAGCTGATGACTTCCATGATTGACTCCTAGTGGGATGATTGGTGAAAGAGAAACGAGAAAAGACGAAAGCGGAACGAGCGAAACGGCGCCGTGCGACTCAGTGCGCGTCGTGGGCCTGGCCGATGTACACCAGCGCCAGCATCATGAACACGAAGGCCTGCAGCGTGATGATCAGGATGTGGAAGATCGCCCAGGCGGTGCCGGCGATGATGTGGCCGATCGGCCAGGCCGATGCCGGTGGCGCGACAGCGCCGCAGGCGCCGCCCATCAGCGCGATCAGCATGAAGATCAGTTCGCCGGCGTACATGTTGCCGAACAGCCGCATGCCGTGCGAGACGGTCTTGGCGACGAACTCGATGATCTGCATCGCGAAGTTGAACGGCCAGTACAGCGAACACCGGGTTCTTGCTGGTGCCGAACGGCGCGGTGAACAGCTCGTGGCACCCAGCCGCCGATGCCCTTGATCTTGATGTTGTAGAACAGGCAGATCAGCAGCACGCCGAGACGACAGGCCCATGGTGACCGACAGGTCGGCCGTCGGCACGACGCGCAGGTAGGCGTGGTGCGGGTCGCCGCCCGCGGCGCCGTAGATCTTGTCCCAGATCGACGGGCAGCAGGTCGACCGGCAGCAGGTCCATCGCGTTCATCAGGAAGATCCAGACGAACACGGTCAGCGCCAGCGGCGCCACGAACTTGCGGCTCTTGGCGTTGTGCACGATGCCCTTGGCCTGCGTGTCGACCATCTCGACCAGGATCTCGACCGCGGCCTGGAAGCGGCCCGGCACGCCGGAGGTGGCCTTGCGCGCGGCCAGCCACAGCAACCAGCAGCCGAGCACGCCGATCAGCGATCGACGAAGAACATCGAGTCCAAGTTGAAGACCGAGAAATCGACGACGCCCTGCGACTCGGCTTGTTCTGCCAGTGCGTCAGGTGGTGGACGATGTATTCACCGGCGCGTCTGGGTCCGTGTTCTGCAGCAGCCATCTGTCAGCGTTGTTCCTCAGCTGTTACTTCGTTCTCGGCTTGCGCTGAGCCGCTTGCAACAGCAGCGCCAGCCAGTACACCTTCATGCCAGCACCAGGCCGACCAGCAATGCCGGCCAGCTCAGCGCCGGCACCAGCCTCGGCGCCGCACCAGCATGGCCACGCGTCAAGGCCATCTTGACCATCTCCCACAGCAAGAACCCGACCACCGCCGTGCCCGCATTGGCCGAAGCCACCCGGCCCGTCAGGCCGCGCGCAAACAACGGCGGCGGGAAACACCACCGCCAGTGCACCATAGGCGCAGCGACCAGCCGACATTGTCTTGCCCGTCACGAGCCAGCCGACAAAAGCCAGCAGCAGCCCCACGACGATTTGCGCGGCCACGACCCGCCAGCGGAGAAACCGGTGGCTGCCGTTCGCGCAACCGACGTGCCTCTTCGGCGGTCAGCGGCTTGAATTCCGGCTCATCTGCCCAGGGCTGCGGTGCATGTGCCGAATCGGCCACCGCCCCCGCTTGCCGCTCGGTTGCTGGCTCGGTTGCTGTAGGGGTCGAGTCACTGGACATCGAACCACCCCGCTTTTGAACCGACCTTGCAGACAACGACCATGACCCCGACTTCAAGCAAACCCAACGATTATAAAGTCAATAGGTGCTTGTCATGAACGCGCATCGTCGCAATCTTGACTTGCGTCAGCAGACTCAACCGTCCAGGCCGTACAGCCAGCGCAACCCAAAATTCTTCAGATGAACAACGACCCTTCGACGCCCACACCGCCCGGGCAGGATTCCACCGCACCCGACCGGCCTTCCCTGATCGACTACCCGAGCCCGTTCCCGATCAAGGTCATGGGCGAGCGCGTCGACGGCTTCGTCGAGGCCGTCACCATGACCGCACGCCAGTTCGACCCGGAGTTCGACGCCGACACCATCGAGCTGCGCGAAAGCTCCGGCGGCAAGTACCTCGGCATCACGATCACCGTGACGGCCACTTCGCGCGAGCAGCTCGACGAGTTGTACCGGACGCTGTCGACGCATCCGATGGTGCGGGTGGTTTTATAGCGGCAACGACCGATCGGCCGACCCACTCGAACATCGTACCGATGCCCGCCGCAATCCGGCTCCTGGGGCGCGTTGACTGCGCGACCACGCTGGCTCGCATGCAGGCGTTCACCGCTGCACGCGCTGCCAATACACCCGATGAGCTCTGGATCTGCGAGCACCCTCCCGTCTTCACGCAAGGGCTCGCGGGCAAGGCCGAGCATCTGCTCGCACCGGGCGACATTCCGGTTGTGCAGACCGACCGCGGTGGCCAGGTCACTTACCACGGCCCGGGTCAGGTGGTCGCTTATCCGTTGTTGGACCTGCGGCGCGCCGGCTATTTCGTGAAGGAGTTTGTGCACCGGATCGAGGAAGCGGTGCTCCGCACGCTGGGGCACTTCGGCGTCACCGGGCATCGCGTGGTCGGTGCGCCGGGCATCTATGTGCGGCTGGACGATCCGTTTTCGCATGCGCGACTGCCGCCGCGCCCGGCCGATGCGGCGGATCCGTTCGACGGCCTCGGCAAGATCGCCGCGCTCGGCCTGAAGGTGAGCCGGCACTGCAGCTATCACGGCGTCGCGCTGAACGTGGCGATGGATCTGGAACCCTTCTCGCGCATCGACCCCTGCGGCTTTTCGGGTCTGAAAACGGTCGATCTTTCTACAATGGGTGTCGAGGTCGGTTGGAACGAAGCGGCGGCGGTGCTGGCAAGCAAACTCGCAGCCCGGCTCGACCCCTGACCCGCCCTATTCACCGCGGGGAGCCCAGCACCCAATGTCACTCATCCAGCAAGATCGCCCGGCGCCCGCCCACGTCGTGCGCGAGGCGCAGACCGGCGCCGACTACGACGCCGAGCGCCAAGCAGAAGGCCGCGGCGAAGCCGTCGCGCATTCCGGTCAAGGTCGAGGCCGGCGGCCGTGCTTGAAGAAGCCCGACTGGATCCGCGTGCAGGCCGGCTCGCCGACCACGCGCTTCTACGAGATCAAGCAGATCCTGCGCGAGCACAAGCTGCATCACGGTATGCGAGGAAGCGTCGTGCCCGAACATCGGCGAATGCTTCGGCAAGGGCACCGCGACGTTCATGATCATGGGCGACATGTGCACGCGGCGCTGCCCGTTCTGCGACGTCGGGCACGGCCGGCCGCTCCGCTCGACGCCGACGAGCCGCTCAACCTCGCGCAGACGATCGCGGCGCTGAAGCTCAAGTACGTGGTCATCACGAGCGTCGACCGCGACGACCTGCGCGACGGCGGCGCCGGCCACTTCGTCGACTGCATCCGCGCAGTGCGCGAGCATTCGCCGGCGACGCAGATCGAGGTGCTGGTGCCCGACTTCCGCGGCCGCCTCGACCGCGCGCTCGACATCCTGCAAGGCCGCGCCGCCCGACGTGATGAACCACAACCTCGAGACGGTGCCGCGGCTGTACAAGCAGGCGCGGCCCGGCAGCGACTACGCGCTCTCGCTCAACCTGCTGAAGGAGTTCAAGGCGCGCTTCCCGCGGTGCCGACCAAGACCGGGCTGATGGTCGGCCTGGGCGAAACCGACGACGAGATCCTCGAAGTGATGCGCGACATGCGCGCGCACGATATCGACATGCTCACGATCGGCCAGTACCTGCGCCGATCGAGCACATCTGCCGGTGCGGCGCTACGTGCACCCGGACACGTTCCGGATGTTCGAGCGCGAGGCGTACGCGCATGGGGTTCACGCACGCCGCCGTGGGCGCGATGGTGCGCTCGAGCTACCACGCCGACCAGCAGGCGCACGCGGCTGGCGTGGCACCGCTGGCCGGCTGAAGCTGCGGCGCGGCTGGCGCCACCGATCGGCCTGACGGCAGCCGCGGCTGCGGCGTCCGCCCAACCCGGGCGAGCGCTCGCAACCGGCCGCCGCAACGCCGTCACCGCATCGTTCAACCGCCTTCGCGTTCGGCGCCGCGGCCCTCGTCACCGTGGTGGTCGCCCGCGTGATGCGACCCGTGTTCACCCATGCCGCCACGCTGGCCGTGATGGCGACCGTGCCGTCCCATCCGACCGTCCTGCATCGCCTTTTCGTCGAACGTCTTCTGCTGCTCAGCCGACAGTTGCGCATAGAACGTCCTGGCCGCATCGAAACGCTGGTCCATCGCCGCATTGCGCTCACGGCGCAGCTCGCGCATGCGATCGATGCGCTCGGGCGTGGGAAGTGTGCGCAGGTCGGTGCGCAGCGCGGTCATCCGGCTGCGCGCATCCGGGTTCGGTTGCAGGGCTGCACGAAATGCTTCCCACGCGCCTTCCTGCTGCGGCATCAGCTTGAGGTCGTCCTTCAACGCGGCGAGCCGCTGCGCGCCTCGAGCCTGCATGCGCTGCATGCGGCGTTCCGTTCGGTCCACGCGGGGTGCAGCTCGGTCCGGGCTCGTCGGGACCGCCACGGTGGGCGATGGATTCGCGCCGGCGGTCTGCGCCTGGGCGGCGAATGCGGCGCCCGCGATCAGGCCTGCCAGCAGGAGGGAGGTCGCGGGACGGCTGTATTTGTCGATCTTCATGGTGAATGATTTCCTTCATGGATGGTCCGGCAAAGTAGCCGGGTCTGCCTGCGAAGCGAATGCACAGGCTCACTTTTTTCACCTTGACCGACGTTTGGGCCCTGATGTCTTTGCCAACTCAGCACCGCGTGTCGATCCCGGCTTGTGGTCAAGTGTGCAGAGCGACTGTCAAGCTGCGTTCGACGCACGTTTTCGATCTGGTAAAGATCGGATAGGCCCTGGATGCAAGCGGGAGCCGACACGCGTCGGCTCCGGCGCGCTGGCTGCTGCGAGCCGCACGAACGCACCGGCGCCGCGTTTGCCGCCGATGCGAAGTCACCGTCGCTGTTTGCGTTCATGAAAGATCAACCGCCGTGTCGAATCCGAAGCCAAATCCGAATCCGCACCCTGCCCCGCAACACGATGCTCGCGTGCCGGCAACGGCCGCCGAGGCGACCCACGCAGCCGGCGGCGCTCATGCCGCCGAAGCGGCAGGCCGCTTCGTGGTTCAGAAGCACTGGGCGCGCCGCCTGCACTACGACTTCCGGCTGGAACTGGACGGCGTGCTCAAAAGCTGGGCTGTGCCCAAAGGCCCGAGCCTGGATCCGGCCGACAAACGCATGGCGGTGCCGGTGGAAGATCACGCACTGTCTTATGCGAACTTCGAAGGCGAGATCGAGGAAGGCCACTACGGCGCCGGGCGCGTGATCGTCTGGGACTGCGGCAGCTGGCGGCCGATCGGCGCTGCGCGCGAGGGTTTGCAGGCCGGCCGGCTCCGCTTCGAGTTGCACGGCCGCAAGCTGACCGGGCGCTGGTCGCTCGTGCGCATGCACGTGCGCGCAACCGCCAGAGCATCGGCGCCACGCGCGCCGGCCTGGCTGCTGATCAAGGAACGCGATGCGAGCGCGCGGCCGGCTGGGGAGTTCGATGTGACCGAGGCTTTGCCCGACAGCGTCCTGTCGGGTTCGTGAGGTTTCGCCGACGCCACCGCTCAACGGCCGTGGCGGTGCGACGGCGTTTTGGCGCCGGGTGGATCGGAAACCGTCACGGCCGTCAGCGATTTCGCGGCGACGCCCTGGATCGGACAAGAGAACACCGGCGCCACCGTCTCGCGGCCTTCATCGGCGGCGGCAGCCGGCACGACGGTCGCGCCGAGGCCCAGCGTGAGCAAAGGCACCGACCAGCATCGACGAACGTTTGCGAGGGTTCACCATGGAAATCTCCGGTGCGTTGAATGAAGAACAAACAGGCTACCTGCAGAGGCAGCTTCGAGCAAACGGGCGGCATCCACCATCGCCTGCCCAGCCGAGCCCGGCTCCAGTCCCCACCGCAGACCGGACAAAGAAGTCGTCGTCCTCAGCAACGCGCGCGTTTTGCGCAGGCCGCACGTCCGATTAACATTCCGCGCTCGATTCCCGTCTTCGGCATTCGCAAACAAGGGTCAGACATGCGTACATCTCAGGGTTTGAAATCGGCTACGCGGCGTGCGGTGGTCGCGGCCGTGCTGCTGGGCGCGGCGGGCCTGGCGGCCGCGGCCGATGCACCGAAGACGGTGCGGCTGCTGGTGGGCTTTCCACCCGGCGGCGGCACCGATGCGATTGCGCGGCTGCTGGCCGACAAGCTGCAGACCGAGTTGGGCGGCACCACCGTGATCGTTGAAAACAAGCCCGGCGCCGGCGGCCAACTCGCCGCGATGGCGCTGAAGAGCGCGCCCACCGACGGCTCGACGTTCTTCCTCTCGCACGACCACACGATCTCGATCCTGCCGCTGGTGATGAAGAACCCCGGCTACGACTCGCAAAAGGACTTCATGCCGGTGGCGGGCTTCGCGACGTTCGTGAACGCACTGGCGCTCTCGGGTGGCACGCCAGCCAAGAGTTTTGCCGAATACGTCGACTACCTGAAGCGCGAGAAAAACGGCCAGGGCACCATCGGCGTGCCGGCACCCGCGTCGGTGCCGGAATTCATGGTGAAGTTGATCGGCGCGAAGTTCGGGCTCGACCTGCAGTCCGCGCCGTACCGCGGCAGCGCGCCGATGATGGGCGACATGCTTGGCAACCAGATCGAGGCGGGCGTCGGCTCGGTGCCGGACTTCATCGAGAACCACAAGGCCGGCAAGGTGCGCGTGATCGGTGTGCTGGGCGGCGAGCGGCAGGCCGCGCTGCCGGATGTGCCGACGTTTGCCGAGCTCGGCATGAAGGGGCTCGAAGACGAGCCGTACTACGGCGTGTTCGCGCCGATGGGCACGTCGCAGCTGGCGGTCGACCGGTTCGCCGAAGCGATCGGCAAGGTGATCAAGCAGCCCGACGTGCGCGAACGACTCACCGCACTCGGTCTGACCGTGGGCTACATGTCGAGCGAACAGCTGGCCACGCGCGAGCGCGCCTACGCCAAGACCTGGGCCAAGATCATCAAGGACAGCGGCTTCGTGCTGCAGTGATCGATCGGAGACGATTTCGCTTCTTTTTCGATAGCTAACTCCGAAGGCGGAGCATGCGCCTTCCGCCCATTCCCTCACTCGAAAAGCGCGTCGAACCCGCCTTCCGGCTCGAACCGGTCGCCCTGGTACAGCAGCCGCAGCGGCCCTGGCATCGCGACCTCGCGCACCGGGTGGCGCGCATCGCCGGGGTAGCAGACCACGCGCACGCCGTCTTCGCGCTGGAACGGCTCGGGCTGGATCAGCGGCGGCCGGCGCGCGCGCGCCGCTGCGAGCACGCTGTCGACCGATGCATGCCGGGCCAGGTGCGCCAGCGTCATGATCTGCGGCGGCGCGAGCTGGAATTCGCCACTCCAGTAGCGCGCCAACGCCTCGCGCGGGGTGATCCAGACGCTCTCGTCCGTTTCGTGCGCGTCGTGCACCGCGATCTGGCCGGCCGGCAGCGCGGCGACGAAAAAGCGGGTGTCGAAGCGTTTTTGCATCACCGACATCGTGGGCGTGATCCAGCGCGACCACGGCACGATCAGCCGCGTGGACAGCCGCAGCTCGAACGCTGCGAGCAGTTCGGCAAACGACTGCTGGCCGCTGCGCTCGGAGGCCACCGCATCGAGCACCGCCCGCTCGGCCAGACCGTGCGCGAGCAACACGCCGCATTCTTCGAACGCTTCGCGCACCGCGGCCACGTAGATGCTGGCAGCCGTCGGCACGTCGATGTCGGCCTCGGCCAGCGCCGCATGCAGTTCGGCGGGCTGCGCGTCGAAGTGCGCGGCCGCGTCCAGCGCCCCATCGGCCGCATCGACCTTGCCGCCCGGAAACACGTACGCACCGCCGAGCACCGCGGATTTGCGGTGCCGGCGCACCAGAAACACTTCGAGCCCCGCGCCGTTGCCGGGGTTGCAGTCGACGTCGTGGTCGAAGTCGCGCAGCAGCACGATGGTCGCGGCCGCGCGCGGCGTGCCGTCGACCGCGCGGTACTTCTCGCCGTTGCCGTCCTTCGCACCGGACACGGGTTGTGATGACGGCGCGGCGCTTGCGGCCACTTCCGCTGCCGCGTTGGTTCCTGCCGCTCCCGACGATTCGGTGGGAGGCATGCTCATGCGGCGCTCCTGCCTTCGACCGCAGCGACAGCCGGCTTCTGTTTGGGCACGCGGCCCATCAGATAGAACTCCGGGTTCGGCAGCATGCCCGTCACGTTGGCCACCCGGTTCGACAGGCCGAAGAACGCGGTGATGGCCGCGATGTCCCAGATGTCTTCGTCGTCGAAGCCGTGCGCATGCAGCGCGTTCGAAGTCGGCATCGTCGACCGCGTGCGCCGCGTTGCAGACCTTCATCGCGAAGTCGAGCATCGCGTGCTGGCGCGGCGTGATGTCGGCCTTGCGGTAGTTGACCGCGACCTGGTCGGCGACCAGCGGTTTTTTCTCGTAGATGCGCAGCATCGCGCCGTGCGCGACCACGCAGTACAGGCACTGGTTGGCCGCGCTGGTGGTGGTCACGATCATCTCGCGGTCGCCTTTGGTGAGGCTGCCCTCTTCCTTCAGCATCAACGCATCGTGGTACGCGAAGAACGCGCGCCATTCGGCCGGCCGGCGCGCCAGGGCCAGGAACACGTTTGGCACGAAGCCGGCTTTCTCCTGCACTTCGAGCACCTTGGCGCGGATGTCCTCGGGCAGGTCTTTGAGTTCGGGAGCGGGGTAGCGGGGCATGATGAGGTCCTTTTTCGTGCCGACAGGGCCATGCTGGAACTCGACGCTCGCCGCGCCGTGGCCTGCAATTCATTAACGGCCGGGCAGATCGTCGGTGTCGTCTGCATCGACCTGAACCGGCACCCGTGGCGCCAGCGCGCACATCAGTTCGTAGCCAACTGTGCCGGCCGCAGCCGCCACTTCGTCGATCGGCAGCACCACGCCGTCGCGCGCAGGGTCCGCGCTGCAGGCGTTGCCCCACAGCGTGACCGGCGCACCAAAGCCCGCGTGCGGCAAATCGGTCAGGTCGACCACCAGCATGTCCATGCTAACGCGGCCCAACAGCCGCGTGCGCCGGCCCCCGACCAATGCCGGCGTGCCGGTGCCGGCATGGCGCGGGTAGCCGTCGGCGTAACCACACGCGACGATGCCCGCGCGCATTCGCGACGCGGCCGTGAACGTCGAGCCGTAACCGATTGAAGCGCCTGTCCGCACCTCTTGCACGGCGATGACTTCGCTGGCGAGCGTCATGGTCGGCAGCAAGCCCCAATCGGCGGCCGAATGTTCGGGCGCGTCGGGCGAGCTGCCATAGGTTGCGATGCCGGGCCGGATCCAGTCGGCTGCCAGCGCCTCGTCCCCAGGTGCGTGGCGCAGCGTCGCGGCGCTGTTGCACAGCGTGCGCTCGCCGGGCAGATCGCGCGTGGCCGCGTCGAACACCGCGCGCTGCCCGGCAATGCCGCGCGCGCCATCGGCGTCGCTGAAGTGCGTCATCAACGCGATGTCGTCGACTTGCGGCAGCGCGGCCAGCCGCGTCCAGGCCGCGCGATAACGCTCAGGCGCAAAGCCCAACCGGTGCATGCCGCTGTTCATCTTCAGGAACACGCGCTGCGGCCGCGTCGTCTTGTGGCCGGCCAGCATCTGAATCTGTTCGTCGCAATGCACCGTATGCCATAAGTCGAGCATCGAACACGTCTCCAGATCGCGCGGCTCGAACACGCCTTCGAGCAGCAGCACCGGTCCGCGCCAGCCGAGCGCACGGATGCGCTCGGCCTCCTGCAGGTCGAGCAGCGCGAAACCGTCGGCGCCGTTCAGCCCGGCGTACGCGCGTTCGATGCCGTGGCCATAAGCATCGGCCTTGACCACGGCCCAGACGCGCGCGGACGGGGCGGCACCGCGCAGGCGCGCCAGGTTGTGGCGCAGCGCGCGGCGGTGGATGGTGGCTTGGATCGGGCGGGGCATGGGGCATGAGCGGTCGGACACCTGGATGAGCAGCCAGACCGGCGAACAAGCAGATCTGCAAACGGTCGATGGCGATCGGGCATGGCCGAACCGCGAGGGAACAGGGGTTGCCGAAGGTCGTTCGGACCTTCACATGGGTCGCGATCGCCGCGTGAATTCCCCTGTTTTGCGACGTCGTACCGTCCGGAGATCGGGCTGGATTCTCGCCAATTTGCCCATGCTATAACCGTTGCAAACAAGGAGACACGCGATTTACACAAGTCCGCCGGCGTACTGCGCCGCAGAGGCTGAGACCCGGCTGCCGTGAAGCGCGGGTTTTTCACAATTATGTGGGCGCAGTTTTTCAGCTCGCTTGCGGATCAGGCGCTTTTCGTGGCGGCAGTGCAATTGCTGCGCAGCATGGGCGCACCGGACTGGCAACAAGCGGCGCTGGTGCCAATGTTCGCGTTGTTTTATGTGGTGTTGGCGCCGTTTGTCGGCGCGTTCGCGGACGCATTGCCCAAAGGGCGCGTCATGTTGATCAGCAACACGATCAAGGCGGTCGGCTGCCTGCTCATGCTGTTCGGCACGCACCCCCTGATGTCTTACGCGATCGTCGGCCTGGGCGCTGCCGCTTACTCACCTGCGAAGTACGGCATCCTGACCGAGTTGCTGCCACCGTCGCAGCTCGTGAAAGCCAACGGCTGGATCGAGGGACTGACGATTGCCTCGATCATCCTCGGCGTGCTGGTCGGTGGCCAGCTGGTCGGACCGCAGGTGTCTGGCCACCTGCTCGCGTTCGACTTTCCGTTCCTCAACACCGGCATCGACAGCGCGCCCGAAGCCGCGATCGCCAGCATGATCCTGGTCTATTTGCTGGCCGCCGGCATCAACCTGAAAATACCGCGCACCGACGTGCCGCTGCGGCCCTGGCCCAAGCAGCCGTGGGCGTTGCTGCCCGATTTCTGGACCTGCAACAACCGCCTTTGGCGCGACAAGCTCGGCCAGATCTCTTTGGCCACCACCACTTTGTTCTGGGGCGTGCTCGGCAACCTGAAGTACATCGTGCTCGGCTGGGCGGCGGTCGCGCTCGGCTACGACGTGACGCAGGCGTCCGCACTGGTCGGCGTGGTCGCGATCGGCACTGCGGTCGGCGCGGTCGTCGCGTCGATGCGCGTCAAGCTCGACCAGGCCACCAGCGTGATCCCGCTCGGCATCGCGATGGGCATTCTGGTGTTGCTGCTGAACGTGATCACGAACGTCTGGCTGGCCGCGCCGTTTCTGATCTTTCTCGGTGCGTTGGGCGGCTATCTGGTGGTGCCGATGAATGCGCTGCTGCAACACCGCGGCCACAACCTGATGGGCGCGGGCCGATCGATTGCGGTGCAGAACTTCAACGAGCAGGCCTGCATCCTGCTGCTGGGCGGCCTGTACAGCCTATCGAGCGGGCTCGGTTTGTCCGCGTTCGGCGCGATCACCGGGTTCGGCCTTCTGGTGGCCGGCTTCATGTGGATCATCCGCACCTGGTATGCGCGCAATCTGGTGAGGGACAAGGACGAGATCGAGCATCTGCTGGAGATTGCGCGCAACGACAAGATGCATGGGTGAGGCGGGCGTCTGGGGCCTGGACAGCTGATCACGTACCAAACCACGCACGATTGATGAATGCCGAGGTTTTTGTGACTGCCAGCATCACCGCCAGCGAGGCCCGCGCCAAGCTCCATCGGCTCATTGATGAGACGGCCGAATCACATCGGCCGGTCTGGATCTCGGGCAGGCGCGGCGATGCGGTTCTGATCGCCGCAGAAGACTGGCAAGCGAGTCAGGAAACACTTTGTCTGCTGGCCAACCCCTGGCATTCGCGAATCGATCAAGGAGGGGATGACAGAGCCTCTGCATCAGAGCGCAACGGCGCTCGACTGGTGAGCGACGACAGTGGGTCCGTCGTCTATGCAAAGTCCGCGCTCAAAGAAGCAAAAAGCTTGCAACGGCCGGCTTAAAGCCCAAGGCCCAGCGCCTGCTTGCGATTCTGACGGCCGATCCGTTTCAAAATCCGCCTGCGTTCGAGAAGCTGGTGGGCAATCTCAATGGCGCCTATTTGCGCCGGATCAATACTCAGCACCGGCTTGTCTACGAGGTGTTCGAAACCAAGCGGACGGTGCAGGTGCTTCGGAAGTGGTCCCAGTATGAACGAACCAGCAGGTGAGGGGCGGGGAACTGGACTGGAGATCATCCACCGGAATCCGCAATTTGATGAAAAGCGGCTGACCCGCAGGTGCAGCCTGCGAACTCAGCTATCGACACAGTAGCAACCCGAGCGGTTGGCCGCCTTGCACCATCAAGCCCCCAGCCGCTCCCCGAGCTTCTCCCGCGTCTGCTCGAGCGTCTCCGGCAGGTGGTGCTTGAGGCGCTCGAACAGCTCGGTGTGCAGCTTCAACTCATCGACCCAGGCGGCACGGTCGATGCTGGTCACGGCGTCGAACTTGCTGGCGCTGAAGTCGAGGCCCGTCCAGGTCAATTCGTCGTACGCGGGCGTGATGCCGAACAGGTTGTCGCGGCCTTTCGCGTTGCCTTCGATGCGGTCGATCATCCACTTGAGCACGCGCATGTTCTCGCCGTAGCCGGGCCAGACGAACTTACCATCTTCGCCCTTGCGGAACCAGTTGGTGGTGTAGATGCGCGGCAGCTTGGCCGCCGACCCGGATGCCTCCAACTTCTTGCCCAAGTCGAGCCAGTGCTGGAAATAATCGCTCATGTTGTAGCCGACGAACGGCAGCATGGCGAATGGGTCGCGCCGCACCTCGCCGTTGCCGCCGGCCATCGCCGCGGTGGTCTCGGAGCCCATCGTTGCCGCCATGTAGACGCCTTCGACCCAGTTGCGCGCCTCGGTGACCAGCGGCACGGTCGTCGAGCGCCGGCCGCCGAACATGAACGCATCGACCTTGACGCCGGCCGGATCGTCCCAGGCCGGGTCGAGCGCCGGATTGTTCGTCGCGGCGACTGTGAAGCGCGAGTTCGGGTGCGCGGCCTTGGCGCCGGTTTCCTTCGCTATTTCTGGCGTCCAGTCATTGCCCTTCCAGTCGATCAGGTGCTCGGGCAGTTTGCCGCCGTGATCGGCTTCCATGCCTTCCCACCAGACGTCGCCGTCGTCGGTCAACGCGACGTTCGTGAAGATCACGTCGTGGCCGAGGCTGTCCATGCAGTTCGGGTTCGTTGTGTAGTTGGTGCCGGGCGCGACGCCGAAGTAACCGGCTTCCGGGTTGATCGCGCGCAGGGTGCCGTCGGCTTGCGGCTTGATCCAGGCGATGTCGTCGCCAACGGTCGTGACCTTCCACCCTTCGAAGCCTTCGGGCGGCACCAGCATCGAGAAATTCGTCTTGCCGCACGCGCTCGGGAATGCGGCCGCGACGTGGTACTTCTTGCCGTCCGGCTTGGCCACGCCGAGCACGAGCATGTGTTCGGCCAGCCACCCCTCGTCGCGGCCCATGGTGGACGCGATGCGCAGCGCGAAGCACTTCTTGCCGAGCAGCGCATTGCCGCCGTAGCCGGAGCCGTAGCTCCAGATCTCGCGCGTTTCCGGGTAGTGGACGATGTATTTGGTGTCGTTGCACGGCCAGGCGACGTCGGCTTCGTCCTCGTCGAGCGGCGTGCCGACCGTGTGCACGCAGGGCACGAATTCGCCGTCGGTGCCGAGCACGTCGAGCGCGCCTTTGCCCATGCGCGTCATGATCTTCATGTTGACCGCGACGTACGGGCTGTCGGAGAGCTCGACACCGATGTGCGCGATCGGGCTGCCGAGCGGACCCATCGAAAACGGCACCACGTACATGGTTCGGCCGCGCATGCAGCCGTCGAACAGGCCGGATTTGGCATCGCCCGCGCCAGTCTGCAGGATCGCGCGCATCTCGGCCGGCGCCATCCAGTGATTCGTCGGGCCCGCCTCTTCCTTGGTTGCCGAACAGATGAACGTGCGGTCTTCCACACGCGCGACGTCGCTCGGGCTCGACAACGCCAGATAGGAGTTCGGGCGCTTTTCGGGATTCAGCTTCTTGAACGTGCCCGCGTCGACCAGCATCTGGCACAGCCGCTGGTATTCGGCATCGCTGCCGTCGCACCAATGAACGGCCTGCGGCTTGCACAGCGCGACCATCTCGTCGACCCAGGACCGCAGCGCGGCGTGCTTGACATGGGCGGGGGCAGCCAGGTCTTTGGCTTGCGCGGTGGATGAACTCATTGGAATAAAAGCTCCGTTGCTGCAGACAGACCCGCCTGTGGACCCGGCGGGTGCGAAGAACAGTCGATTGTGTCAAATCTGCGACGGCGCAGGGCAAAACCACTGGCCCACCCGGTGCGCCCGGCTGTAGGGCGGACCCGCGCCTGCGCGTGGGCAATCGTCGAGCCGATCCGCTGCGGGCTTCGGCCGAGCGCCTTTTTCGGCGGGTTCAAGCCGCCCGCTCGAACATGAACACCGCGGTGCCTGCGCGCGCGTTCGGCAGCCAGCGCACTTCCTGGCCGTCCTGCAGCCCGAACGCGTCCAGGATGCGCAGGTCGTTGGCGCGCGCCAGCGACTCGAAGTCCTTGAACGTGCCGACGCGGATGTTCGGTGTGTCGTACCACTGGTACGGCAGCCGGCGCGTGACCGGCATGCGGCCCCTCAATACCGAAAGCCGGTTCGGCCAATGCGCGAAGTTCGGGAACGCGACGATGCCGATGCGCCCGACCCGCGCGGTTTCGCGCAGCATCACTTCGGCGTTGCGCAGGTTCTGCAAGGTGTCGATCTGCAGCACCACGTCGAAACTCGCGTCGTCGAACATCGCCAGGCCTTCGTCGAGGTTCAACTGAATCACGTCGACGCCGCGCCGCACGCACGGCCAGCACTTTTGCGTCGTCGATCTCGACGCCGTAGCCACTGCAGCCTTGCTCGCGCTGCAGCAGCTCGAGCAATGCGCCGTCGCCGCAGCCCAGATCGAGCACGCGCGACGCATTCGGCACCAGCCGCGCGATCAAATGCGATGCGTTTGCACATCGCTCATGCAGCGGCCGCCTGCTCGTGAAAGACCGCGGCGATTGCGAAGTAGCTGCGCACCAGATCGAGTAGCGCGCGTCCTCCAGCAAGAACGCATCGTGGCCGTGCGGCGCATCGATTTCGGCGTAGCTGACCGACGGCGGTTGTCGAGCAGCGCCCGGACGATCTCGCGGCTGCGCGCGGGCGCAAAGCGCCAGTCGGTCGTGAACCTGACCAGCAGAAAGCGCGCGGTCGCACGCGCCAGCGCGGCGCCAGGTCGCCGCCGTACGCCGCGCCGGGTCGAAATAGTCGAGCGCGCGCGTGATCAGCAAGTAGGTGTTGGCGTCGAAGTAATCGCTGAACTTGTCGCCCTGATAGCGCAGGTAGCTCTCGATCTGGAAATCGATGCCCTGCGTCGTGTAGACATAGCTCCGTCGGCCTCGCAACAGCTCGCCGACCGAACGCTCGGCCATCACGTCGTCGCTCAGGTACGTGATGTGGCCGATCATGCGCGCGATGCGCAGACCGCGCCGCGGCACCACGCCGTGCGCGTAGTAGTGGCCGCCGTGGAAGTCCGGGTCGGTCACGATCGCCCGCCGCGCGACTTCGTTGAACGCGATGTTCTCCGCAGACAGGTTCGGCGCGCTCGCGATCACTACGGCATGCCGCGACGCGCTCCGGATACTGCAGCGACCAGCACAGCGCCTGCATGCCGCCCAGGCTGCCGCCCATCACCGCCGCAAACTGTCGATGCCGAGCCCGTCGAGCAGCCGCGCCTGCGCATCGACCCAGTCTTCGACCGTGACCACCGGAAAATCGCGCGCCGTAGACGCGGCCGGTGTCCGGGTCGACGTGCATCGGGCCGGTCGAGCCGAAGCAAGAGCCGAGGTTGTTGACGCCGATCACGAAGAACCGGTCGGTGTCGACCGGCTTGCCCGGGCCGATCATGTTGTCCCACCAGCCCGTCGGGCCTGGCTGCCCGTCGCATAGACGCCGGCGACATGGTGCGATGCGTTCAGCGCATGACAGATCAGCACGGCGTTGGAGCGCGCGGCGTTCGAGCGTGCCGTAGGTCTCGTAGCTCAGCGCATAGTCGGCAGCGAGCCACCGCTTTGGAGCGGCAGCGGCGCGGTGAAGTGCATCGTTTGCGGGACGGTGAGCAAGGTCAAGGCAAGGGTCGATTCGGGCGCCGCGCCGGCGCGCGCAACTCAGGCTGCTACGCGGCAAAAGGTCGGAGAAAAAGGGGAAGCCCCCAGACGACTTTCAGACCGCGATGCGGCCCGCTGGAAGGCGGATTTCAGTATAGCGACGCTGCCGGGCGTTCCCGGCACCGCCGATCGTGCTGCGGTGCAGTCAGGGCTCCTCGAACCGCTCACTCGACCGAACCATCCGTGCTGCGTGCGATCAGCGCCGCGCCCTCGCTTAGCAAAAACTCCTTGAACGCCTGCGCCACCGGCGGCAGTCGCTTGTCGCGCCGGTGCACGACGTACCAGTTGCAGCATGACCGGGAAGCCCTTCACGTCGAGCAACTCCAGGCTGCCGGCCTTTCAGCTCGCTGGCCGATCGTGTGGATCGACAAAAAACCAACGCCGATGCCCGGCCATCACCGCCTGCTTGATCGTCTCGGTGCTGCGGATTTCCATCGCGACCTTGACGCTGTGCGAATTGCGCGCCGAACGCTTCCTGCATCGCATGCAGCGTGTCCGAGCCCTTCTCGCGCAGCACGAACGGCTCGCGCAGCACGCGCGCCAGCGGCATGTGCGGCGCATCGACCAGCGCATGTCCGGCGAGCAGCGACGATCACATACGGGTGCGGCGCGAACGCGATCGCTCTCCATCTCCGGTTCGGGCGGCGGCCGCACCATGCACGCCAGATCGGTCAGATTGGCCGCCATCTGCAGCAGCAGCCCTTCGCGGTTGTGCACGGTGAAGTTCAACGTCACGCCCGGGTGGCGACCGATGAACTCGACCAGCAGGCGCGGAAAGAAGTAGTCGCCCGCGCTGATTGCCGCCACGTTCAGCTTGCCGCCGGCGACGCCCTTGAACTGCGTCATCGCGACTTCGGCCTCCTCGAACTGCGCGATGATGCGGCGGCTGATGCCGAGCAGCCGGTGCCGGCGGGCGTCAGGAACATCTTTTTGCCGAACTGCTCGAACAGCGGGAGACCCGCGTGGTCTTCGAGCTTGCCGACCTGGATCGAGACCGCCGGCTGCGTCAGATGCAGCTCTTCTGCGGCGCGCGAAAAGCTCAGGTGCCGCGCGACCGACTCGAACACTTTCAACTGGCGCAGCGTGGCGTGCTTCAAGCGGCGTGTTCGCCCGGGTGGAAGCGGTGGTCGACCGGCCGCGATGCAGGCGGTGCAAAGGACAGGTCGTTCACGTCCTGCGCCGAACCCGGCGCAAACCGGCGCCCCGGCCACCGCTTCGGTCGGCGGCCAGCACGCACCCACGAGATCGCAGGCCGCCGCACGCCGAACTCAGCCGATCTTGGCGACATGCAGCAGATTCGTCGTGCCGGGCTCGCCGAACGGCAGGCCGGCGGCGATCACCACGTCGTGCCCGCGCCCCGCAAAGCCTTCGATCACGGCGATGCGCGTGGCCCACTTGATCATGTCGGCCACATCGTGCACCTCATCGATCGCGACCGCATGTGCGCCCCAGACCAGCGCCAGGCGCCGCGCGGTCGCAAGCAAAGGCGTCAGGCTCAGGATCGGCGCGGCCGGGCGCTGGCGCGCGGTGCGCAAGCTCGTGAAGCCGGATGCGGTGTAGGTGATCAACGCGGCCGGCTTGATGGCCGCCGCGATCTGGCGCAGCGAGCCGGACACCGCATCGGCCGTGCCGGCGCTGCCCGACGCCTGCGACGCGTCGATGCCTTCGCGGTACGACGGCGACGCCTCCACTTTGGCGATGATGCGGTTCATCATGCCGACAGCCGCCGCCGGGTGCAGGCCCGATGCGGTCTCGGCCGCGAGCATCACCGCATCCACCCCGTCGTAGATCGCGGTGGCCACGTCGGACACCTCGGCGCGCGTGGGCGTGGTCGATTGAGTCATCGACTCGAGCATCTGCGTGGCCACGACCACCGGCTTGCCGGCTGCGCGGCAGACGCGCACGATGCGGCGCTGCAACTCGGGCACATCCTCGGGCGGCAACTCGACCCCCAAGTCCCCACGTGCGACCATGACGGCGTCGGATGCCGCGACGATCGCGTCGAGTTCGGCCACAGCCGCCGGCTGCTCGAGCTTGGCCATGACCCAGGCACGGTTGCCGACCACCGCGCGCAAGTCGGCGATGTCCTGGGCGCGCTGCACGAACGACAGCGCGACCCAGTCGGCGCCCAGCCCGAGGCCGAATTCGAGATCGTCGCGGTCCTTGGTCGTCAGCGGCGAGACCGGCAGCAGCACGCCGGGCACGTTGACGCCCTTCTTGTCCGAGATCGGGCCGCCCTGCAGCACCCGGGTGTCGGCAAAGTCGGCGACCGCGCGCCGTCGACTTCGAGCCGCACGCTGCCGTCGTCGAGCAGCAGCTCGGTGCCCGCTTTGAGCACCGCGAATACCTCCGGGTGCGGCAGGCCGGCACGCGTCGCATCGCCTTCGGCTGCGTCGGTATCGAGCCGGAATACAGCCCCGTCCTTCAACAACGCACCGCCACCGGCGAACAGCCCCAGGCGCGGCTTCGGGCCTTGCAGATCGATCAGCACGCCCGATCGGCCGATCGAACTCGGCTTCGAGCGCGCGGACGATCTTCACGCGCTTCGCGTGGTTGTCTCGGAGCCCCAAGCTCAGGTTCAGCCGGAACACATCGGCGCCGGCTTCGAACAACGCGCGGATCGTCGCCTCATCCGACGATGCGGGGCCGAGCGTGGCGACGATGCGGGCGCTGCGCGTGCGTCTCATGGATCGATGCTCCCGTCATGCCAGGCTGCGAGCGCAAGCGCTTGCAGGCGCACGTGCCCGCGCTGCTCGTCCATGCTCTTGCCGAGCAGCTTGACGAGCGCATACACGGTGTCGATGTGCGGCGTCGGCGTGTCGGTCAGCCGGCCGAGCTCGACCACGGTGCCGACCAGCGCGTCGATCTCGGGCGCGCGGCCGGCTTCGATGTCCTGCAGCATCGAGGTCTTGTGCTTGCCGACCTTCTCGGCGCCGGCGATGCGCTTGTCGAGCGTCACGCGGAACGCGATGCCGAGCTTGTGCGCGACCGCCTGCGCCTCGCGTCATCATCGACGCGGCGAGTTCGCGCGTCAGCGGGAACTGGCAGATGTCGACCAGCGTGAGTGGCTCAGGCTGCTGATCGGATTGAAGGTCAGGTTGCCCCAGAGCTTGAGCCAGATCTCGGCGCGGATGTCGTCGAGCACCGGCGCCTTGAAGCCCGGCCTGGCTCGAAGCACGCCGAGATGCGCTGCACGCGCTCGCTCGACGAGCCGTCGAGCTCGCCGAGCGGGAAGCGGTCGCCTTCGATGTGCCTGACGACGCCCGGCGCGATCAGCTCGGACGCCGGGTAGACCACGCAGCCGATCACGCGGCCGGCCGGAATGCATTCGCCGACGATGCCGGTCGGATCGACGCTTTGCACGCGCGTGCCTTCGAGGGCGCCGCCGTGCTTGTGGAAGTACCAGTACGGGATGCCGTTCTGCATCGTCACGACCACGGTGTCGGGGCCGAACAGCTTCGGCACGTCGCGCGCGACGGCCTCGACCTGGTGCGCCTTCATCGCCAGGATCACGAGGTCCTGCGGGCCGGCCTGCGGCGTAGTCGTTGGTGGCGCGCACGTTGCGTGCGACGTGCTCGATGCCGTCGGCCATGATGAGCCTCATGCCGTCGCGCGGATCGCCGCGAGGTTGGCGCCGCGCACGATGAAGGTCACGTCCTCGCCGGCCAGCGCGAGCTTGACGCCGACGTAGCCGCCGATCGCGCCGGCGCCGATGATTGCCATTTTCATGGTCGTTCTCCTTGAGTTGTTCGCATTAGGCGCTGTTCGAGCGGTGCTTCAGGCGTTGCGCGTCACTGAAGCCGGTTGTCGAGCCGGCCGATGCCGTCGATCTCGACCGCGACGTCGCTGCCCGGCTTCATCGAGCCGACGCCGACCGAGGTGCCGCACAGGATCACGTCGCCGGGGTGCAGCGTCATGTCGGCGGAGATCAGGCTGACCAGCTGCGCAACCGAAAAGCGCATGTCGCTGATCGGGTAGTCCTGGCGCACGGTGCCGTTCGAGGATCGTGCGCACGACCAGCGTCGCGCGGGTCCAGCCCGGTCGCGACCACCGGGCCCGAGCGGGCAGAACGTGTCGAAGCCCTTGGCACGCACCCACTGCGCGAACGATGGGTCGCGGTTCAGGATGTCGGCCTGCGTGACGTCGTTGGCGCAGGTGTAGCCGAACACGTGGTCGCAGCGCATCGGCTTCGGCCACACCGCTTGCGGTCTTGCCGATCACGATGCCGAGTTCGCCTTCGAACACCACCTTGCCTTCGCAGCGCGGCTGCCGGATCACGTCGCCGGGATTGGCGAACGAGTTCGGCGCCTTGAGCAGGTACAGCGGCTCGGCGCGGCGCGGCCAGAGTCGAGCTTGGTGCGCAGCTCGCCGAAGTTGTTCCACAGCGCGATCACCTTGGTCGGCACGGTCGGCATCAGCAGCCGCACGCTGGCGGCCTCAACGGTGCGCCCGGTCGGCTCCGGCTGGTCAAACAGGTCGCCGGTGTGGAGCGCGATCCGGCCGTCCTGCAGCGTGCCGAAGCCGGTCATGCCGGCCGCATCGACGAAGCGCGCCCAGTGTTGAATCATTGGCATGTTCACAGTGGAAAATGGTTGTCGGCAAGCAGCGCCGTCTCAAGCGTTCGCTGCCCGATCGATGAACGCCTATGGCTGGCTCAATGGCGGGTTGCGCCGGATGCGAAACGCGCACGCGTGGCCTCGACCGCACGGGCGAGGAAATCGACCGGATAGGCGCGCAACAGATGCGGGTGGTTCGACTGGATGTAGACACCCACCCGACGTTTGGGCTCACGGATGGCCGACAAAGCACCGTAGGTTTCGGCGTCCCAGAACCATTCGAGCCCCAGTTCACCGAACGCGGCGTTGTAGCCGTTGCGCTCGCGTTCGGCATCGAGCAGTGGTTGTGAAGTGGTGAGGATGCTCATGGTGCGACGGCCGATCGGTGGGTTGAATCGAGTCGCATTGTTGAGGCATCCAGCCATAAATAACAGTTAAAGGTTTTCGCTCGAACCATTATCAGTTGCTTATGTTCAAGACGGCATTCCGAAGTGACCCGCAGGCCATCGAAACGCCGTTTGCCGCTGTGCTTAAGCCGCCGCGGGCTCGCGCGTCAGCAGCTGCCCGCCACCATAGCTCGACTGCTCGGCGGGCGCGCCGCCCGGCGTGACGCGGACCGCGCAGTACTTGAACTCCGGGATCTTCGCGAACGGGTCGAGCGCGGCGTTGGTCAGCTTGTTGATCGCCGCCTCGTAGTAGCAGAACGGCACGAACACCGCGCCGCGCGGCGAGCTCTCGTCGGCGCGCGCGTACAGCGACGACCTCGCCGCGGCGCGACTCGATCGTGACCACGTCGCCGGGCTGCACGCCCATCGCGGCCAGGTCGAGCGGATGCACCAGCGCGACCGGATCGGGCTCCAGCGCGTCGAGCATCGCTGGCGCGGCGCGTCATGCTGCCGGTGTGCCAGTGTTCGAGCTGGCGCCCGGTGATCAGCACCATCGGGTACTCGGCATCCGGCCGCTCGTCGGCCGGGATGATGTCGGCCGGCACGAACTTGGCTTTGCCGTCGGCGCGCAGGAACGATTCGACGAACACCACCGGCTGGCCCGGGTCGCCTTCCTTCTCGCACGGATAGGTCACCGCGTGCTCGCGCTCGAGCCGGTCCCAGGTGATGCCGCCGATGCTCGGCATGTTGCGGCGCATCTCGTCGAACACTTCGCTGACGTGGCTGTAGTTCCAGTCGAGGCCCAGGCGCTTGGCGATCTGCTCGATGATCCACAGGTCCTGCCGCGCGTCGCCCGGCGGGTTGATGGCCTGGCGGCCCATCTGCACCAGCCGGTCGGTGTTGGTGAAGCTGCCGGTCTTCTCGGGGAACGCGCTGGCCGGCAGGATCACGTCGGCCAGGTAGGCGGTCTCGGTCAGGAAGATGTCCTGCACGACCAGGTGGTCGAGCGCGGCCAGCGCCTCGCGCGCATGGTTGGCGTCGGGGTCCGACATCGCCGGGTTCTCGCCCTGCACGTACATGCCGCGGATGCCGCCCTTCTTGATCGCGTGCATCACTTCGACGACGGTCAGGCCGACCTGGTCGTCGAGCGTGCCGGCCGGCAGCTTCCACGCCTTCTCGAAGCGCGCGCGCATCTGCGGCATCGGACACGTGCTGGTAGTCCGGGAACATCATCGGGATCAGGCCCGCGTCGGACGCGCCCTGCACGTTGTTCTGGCCGCGCAGCGGATGCAGGCCGGTGCCGGGGCGGCCGATCTGGCCGGTCATCAGCGACAGCGCGATCAGGCAGCGCGCGTTGTCGGTGCCATGCACATGCTGCGACACGCCCATGCCCCACAGGATCATCGAGGCCTTCGAGCGTCGCATACAGGCGCGCGACATAGCGGATCGTCTCGGCGTCGATGCCGCAGATCGGCGCCATCGCCTCGGGCGTGTAGCCCTCGACGTTCTTGCGCAGTTCCTCGTAGCCGATCGTGCGGCTGGCGATGAAGTCCGCGTCGACCAGGCCCTCGGTCGACGATGACGTTCATCATCGCGTTGAGCATCGCCACGTCGGTGTCGGGCTTGAACTGCAGGTGGCGGTGCGCGTGGCGCGCCAGGTCCGAGCCGGCGCGGATCGCAGACGATCAGCTTGGTGCCGTTGCGTCGACCGCGTTCTTGATCCAGGTCGCGGCCACCGGGTGGTTCACGGTCGGGTTCGCGCCGATGATGATCACGACCTCGGCCTTGCGCCACGTCCATCACCGGGTTGCTGACCGCGCCCGAGCCGATGCCTTCGAGCAGCGCGACGACCGACGACGCATGGCACAGCCGCGTGCAGTGGTCGACGTTGTTGCTGCCGAAGCCGGTGCGCACGAGCTTCTGGAACAGGTAGGCCTCCTCGTTGCTGCCCTTGGCCGAGCCGAAGCCGGCCAGCGACTTCTTGCCGTGCGTGTCGCGGATCTGCGCGAGCTTGCCGCCGGCGAATTCGAGCGCTTCTTCCCAGCTCGCTTCGCGGAACACGTCCATCACGCGGTCCGGGTCCATCACGAAGTCGCCGCGTCTTCGGCGCGCCTTCGCGCCGGATCAGCGGCTTCGTCAGGCGCTGCGGATGGTGCGCGTAGTCGAAGCCGTAGCGGCCCTTGACGCACAGCCGGCCGTGGTTGGCCGGGCCGTCGCGGCCGTTCGACGAACAGGATCTTGTCGTCCTTGACGTTGTAGGTGAGCTGGCAGCCGACGCCGCAGTACGGGCACACCGATTCGACCTGCTTGTCGGGCACGGTCAGCGCCACGTCGCGCGCGGGCATCAGCGCGCCGGTCGGGCAGGCCTGCACGCATTCGCCGCAGGCCACGCAGGTGGACGCGCCCATCGGGTCGTCCATGTCGAACACGATCTTGGCGTGTTCGCCGCGGAACGCCAGGCCGATCACGTCGTTGACCTGTTCGTCGCGGCAGGCGCGCAGGCAGCGCGTGCACTGGATGCAGGCGTCGAGGTTGCACGGCGATGGCGGGGTGCGACAGATCGCGCGGCCGGCTCGGCACGCGCGGCGAAGCGCGGCTTGCCGACGTCGAGCTTGGCCGCCCATTCGTCGACTTCGTTGTGGCGCGTGTAGTCGCGCCTCGGGCATGTCGGACTGCAGCAGTTCGAGCACCAGCTTGCTGCGACTTCACGGCGCGCTCGCTGTCGGTCGTGACCTTCATGCCCGCGGTCGGATAACGGCAGCACGACGGCGCCAGCACGCGTTCGCCGTCGATCTCGACCATGCACGCGCGGCAGTTGCCGGCCGTGTCCAGGCCGTCCTTGTAGCAAAGGTGCGGAATCTCGATGCCTTGCGCTTCGGCGATCTCGATCAGGATCGTCTCGTCGGCGCGGCCTCGACGGCCGGCCGTTGAGTTCGAGCGCACGGTCGGCGCGTCGAGCATCGCGAGCTTCGCTTCGGGTGATCGCGTTCATGATGTGTTTCAGCTCCTCGGGGAAATACTTGACGACGCAGTCGATCGGGTTCGGCGCGGCCTGGCCGAGGCCGCAGATCGACGCGTCGCGCATCACGAGCGACAGATCCGCCAGCAGGTCGAGATCCCACTTCGGCTGCTCGATCAACGCCGAGCGCCTTGGCGGTGCCGTTGCGGCACGGCGTGCACTGGCCGCAGGACTCGTCCTTGAAGAAGCGCATCATGTTGCGCGCCGCGTCGGTCGCGCGTGTCCTGGTCCGACAGCACGATCGACCGCCGCCGAGCCGATGAAGCAGCCGTACGGCTGCAGCGTGTCGAAGTCGAGCGGAATGTCGTTCATCGACGCCGGCAGGATGCCGCCCGAGGCGCCGCCCGGCAGGTAGCCATAGAACGTCGTGGCCGTCCAGCATGCCGCCGCAGTGCTCGTCGATCAGCTCCTGGATCGTGATGCCGGCCGGCGCCAGCTTGACGCCCGGGTTCTTCACGCGGCCCGAGACCGAGAACGAGCGCAGGCCCTTGCGGCCGTTGCGCGCCCTGCGACGCGAACCAGTCGCCGCCCTTTTCCACCAGCTCGCGCACCCAGTACAGCGTCTCGAAGTTGTGCTCCAGCGTCGGCCGGCCGAACAGGCCGACCTGCGCGACATACGGCGGGCGCAGCCGCGGCATGCCGCGCTTGCCCTCGATCGATTCGATCATCGCCGACTCTTCGCCGCAGATGTAGGCGCCGGCGCCGCGGCGCAGGATGATCTGCGGCATGTCGGGCATCGGCGGGTCGGCGCGCAGCTTGTCCAGTTCGGCTTCGAGCATCGCGCGGCAGCCGTGGTATTCGTCGCGCAGATAGATGTAGCACTGCGTCGATGCCGACCGCCCAGGCGGCGATCAGCATGCCTTCGATGAAGCGGTGCGGATCGCGCTCGAGCAGCATGCGGTCCTTGAAGGTGCCGGGCTCGCCTTCGTCGATGTTGACCGCCATCAGGCGCGGGCCCGCTTCGGCGCGCACGATGCGCCATTTGCGGCCGGCCGGAAAGCCCGCGCCGCCCAGGCCGCGCAGGCCCGAGTCTTCGAGCGTCTTGATGATCGACTCGACATCGCGCTGGCCGCCGACGCAGTGCTTGCAGCAACTCGTAGCCGCCTTGCGCGCGGTACGCGGCCAGTCGATGAAGCCGCTCGGGCTCGTGCCGCGTACTGGCCGGCCTGCACCTTGCGTCGACGATCTCCTCGACGGTGGCGTGCGGCACCGGGTTCTGGCCCACCACGGCAGCCGGCGCCTGTTCGCAGCGGCCGATGCACGGCGCGGCGAGCACGCGCACGTCGCGGCCGAGGATCGCGGGCAGCTTGTCGAGCAAGTCGCGCGCGCCGGCCATCTCGCACGACAGGCCGTCGCACACGCGCACGGTCAGCGCCGGCGGCGCGTCGTCGCCTTCCTTGACCACGTCGAAGTGGTGATAGAAGGTCGCGACCTCGTACACCTCGGTCTGCGCCAGGCGCATCTCCTGCGCCAGCGCGGCCAGGTGCGCGGCCGACAGGTGGCCGAAGCGGTCCTGGATCTTGTGCAGATGTTCGATCAGCAGGTCGCGCTGGCGCGATTCGTGCCCAGCAGCTGCTGCACCTCGAGCAAGCGCGCCGGGTCGACCCGCCGGCCTTTGGGTGCCTGGCGCTTGCGCTGCTTGCGTCGCACCTTCCAGCACGGCGATCGGGATCACGGGATGGTTCATCGTGGCGTCTCTGGTTTCGTCCGGGTTGCGTCGTCGGGTTCAGATCACGCGTTCTTCGCGCAGCGCGGCGATCTGCTCGTGCGTTGTAGCCGAGTTGTTCGAGCACTTCGATCGGTGTGTTCGCCGAGCAGCGGCGAGCGCGTCACCATCGTCGGGCTGTCGCTCATCTTGATCGGATTGCCGACCGTCAGGTATTTGCCGCGCACCGGATGGTCGACCTCGACCACGGTGCCGCTCGTGCGCAGCGATTCGTCTTCGGCGATTTCCTTCATCGACAGAATCGGGCCGCACGGAATGTCGTAGGCGTTCAGGATGTCCATCGCCTCGAACTTGGTCCTTGGTCATCGTCCACTGCTCGATGCGCGTGAAGATGGGCTTCAGGTGCAGCAAACGCGCGGCCGGCGTCGCGAACGCGTCGTCGGTGATCCAGCTCTTCCTCGCCGATCACCTTGCAGACGGCAGGCCACACGGCCCCTGCGTGATGAAGTAGATGTAGGCGTTTGGATCGGTTTCCCAGCCCTTGCAGCGCAGGATCGAGCCGGGCTGGCCGCCACCGGATGCGTTGCCGGCTCGCGGCACCGCCTCGCCGAACTTGCCGTCCGGGTACTGCGGGTACTCGTGCATCGTGCCGGTGCGCTCGAGCCGCTGCTGATCGCGCAGCTTCACGCGGCACAGGTTCAGCACTGCGTCCTGCATCGGCGCCAGCACCTTCTGGCCGCGGCCGCTGGTCGTGCCGCTGCAGCAGCGCAGCCAGGATGCCAAGCGCCAGGTGCAACCCCGTGCCGCTGTCACCGATCTGCGCGCCGGTGACCATCGGCGGGCCGTCGTCGAAGCCGGTGGTGGAGGCCGAGCCGCCTGCGCACTGCGCGACGTTCTCATACACCTTGCAGTCTTCGTACTTGCCCGGGCCGAAGCCTTTGACGGACGCGACGACCATCTTCGGGTTCAACTCGTGGATGCGCTCCCAACTGAAGCCCATGCGGTCCAGCGCGCCCGGTGCGAAGTTCTCGACCAGCACGTCGCACTGCTTGATCAACGTTTCCAGCACCTCCTTGCCTTTCGGCTTCTTGGTGTCGATCGTGACCGAGCGCTTGTTGTGGTTCAGCATCGTGAAGTAGAGGCTGTCGGCTTCCGGGATGTCGCGCAGCTGACCGCGCGTCGCATCGCCCTCGCCCGCACGCTCGACCTTGATCACGTCGGCGCCGAACCAGGCCAGCAACTGCGTGCAGGTGGGACCCGACTGCACATGCGTGAAGTCCAGGATTCGATAGCCCTTCAGCGCTTGGCTCATGGCAATTCTCGCTACGTTTTCTGTCGAAACGCAGATTTTCATGCAGGGCTCGCAGCGACCTTGGCTTCCGCTTCAGCCAGCGCGCTTTTTCAGCGCTCGCTCGTCGTTGAAACGCTGCGTGTCGTCCCGGATCAACGCGACGATGGCGTCGACCTTCTTGTCGGCATCAAACAGCATGGCGACCGTGAACGCGATCGAGATCGCGCTGCCGTCTTTTTTGATCGCCGGCACGCGCAGCAGATCGTTGCCGTACTTGGTGGTGCCGGTGGCCATCGATCTGGTCGTAGCCGCTCCAGTGCCGCTGGCGCAGCCGCTCGGGCGTGATGAGGTCGAGCGATCTGGCCCAGCGCCTCGGCTTCGGTGTGGCCGAACAGGCGCTCCGCGCCGGATTCCACAGCACGATCTCGCCTTTGGCGTTGGCCGCCATGACGGCGTCGCCGACGGCGGCCACGAGTTCGCTGGCAATCGATGATCGTGTTCATATTGCGTGTCTCCTTGTCGTCTCGTATTTCACCAAAGAAAACGGCACCCCGGGGTGCCGTTCGACCTTGAGCGCCTAGGCGCCTCGGTGGCTTAGCGCCGAGGGCGACGGCATCAAACGGCCTTCGCGCGTGCAGTTCCTTGATCTGCGAAGCCGAATAGCCGAGTTCGGCCAGCACTTCGTCGGTGTGCTCGCCCAGCAACGGCGAGCCGGTGATCTCGGGCTTCATGTCCGAGAACTTGATCGGGCTGCCGACCGTGAAGTAGCTGCCGCGCTCTTTGTGCGGCACTTCCACGATCGAGCCGCTTTCCCGCAGCGACTTGTCGTTGCAGCAGCTCTTTCATCGTGTGCACCGGTGCACACGGAATGTCGAACTTGCGCAGGATGTCGACCGCTTCGAACTTGGTCTTGTCCTTCAGCCATTCTTCGATCGTGCCGAAAATCTCCATGATGTGCGGCTGGCGCGCTGAGGCCGTCATGTAGGCCGGATCGGTTTTCCACTCGGGTTTGCCGATCGCATCGCAAATGGGGGCCCACGCGTGGCCTTGCACCGTGAAATAGATGTAGGCGTTCGGGTCGGTCTCCCAACCCTTGCACTTCAGGATCCAGCCCGGCTGGCCGCCACCGCCCGCATTGCCGCCGCGCGGCACCACGTCGCTGAACGTGCCGTGCGGGTACTGCGGGTACTCTTCGAGGTAGCCGACCTTGTCCAGGCGCAACTGATCGCGCATCTTGACGCGGCAGAGATTCAGCACGGCGTCCTGCATCGCGACCGCGACTTTCTGGCCCTTGCCGGTTTTCTGGCGGCCGATGTAGGCGGTCAGAATGCCAATGGCCAGGTGCATGCCGGTGTTGCTGTCGCCCAAAGCGGCCGCACTGATCGTTGGCGGGCCGTCCCACCAGCCGGTGGTCGATGCGGCACCGCCCGCACATTGCGCGACGTTTTCGTAGACCTTCAAGTCCTCATAGTGGTGGCCATCGCTGAAGCCCTTGACGGACGCGAGGATCAGCTTCGGGTTCAGTTCCTGAATGCGCTCCCAGGTGAAGCCCATGCGGTCCAGCGCGCCGGGGCCGAAGTTCTCGACCAGCACGTCGCTTTCCTTGATCAACTTCTCAAGGATCAGCTTGCCTTCGGGCTTCTTCGTGTCCAGCGACAGCGACCGCTTGTTGCTGTTGAGCATGGTGAAGTACAGCGCGTCGACGTCCGGGATGTCGCGCAATTGCGAGCGCGTCACATCGCCGGCGCCCGGGCGTTCGACCTTGATCACGTCGGCGCCGAACCAGGCCAGCATCTGGGTGCACGCGGGGCCCGCCTGCACGTGCGTGAAGTCGATGATCTTGACGCCGGCCAGGGGCAGATCTTGATTGCTCATGGGTTTTCTCTCCTTGGAAATTTAGCTTGCGAGGGAACTTAAACTTTTTTGGCTGCGGTCTGCGGATTCAGGCTCGTGATGCGGCCGCTCTCGGTGCCCGCGGTTTCGTCGATGATCGCATTGATCAAGGTCGGTTTGCCCGATGCGATCGCCTCCTTCATCGCCTTGTCGAGCTCGGCAGGCGTGTTCGCGACGACGCCCACGCCGCCGAACGCCTGCATCATCATCTCGTACTGCGCGTTTTTCACAAACACCGTCGGCGCCACATCGGTGCCGCCCGAGCGGTTCACGTCGGTTCCCCGGTAGATGCCGTTGTTGTTGAACACGACCACGCAGACCGGCAGGTTGTAGCGGCAGATGGTCTCGACTTCCATGCCGGAAAAGCCAAACGCGCTGTCGCCTTCGATCGCGATCACCGGCTTGCCGGTCGTCACGGCGGCAGCCACGGCAAACCCCATGCCAATGCCCATGATGCCCCAGGTGCCCACGTCCAGGCGCTTCCTAGGCTCGTACATGTCGACGATGCTGCGTGCGAAGTCGAGCGTGTTGGCGCCTTCGTTGACGAGGATCGCATCGGGCCGGCTTTTGACGATCTCGCGCACCACGGACAGAGCGCTCTGGAAGTTCATCGGCGACGGGTTCTTGGCCAGCGTTTCGGCCATCTTGGACAAATTCTTGTCCTTGCGGTCCATCACGCCGCTCGTCCATTCCGACGGCGGCTTCGCCCAGTTGGCGCCCATGCCGTCGACCAGCGCCTGCACGCAGGAGCCGATGTCGCCGATCAACGGGGCGGCGATCTGTACGTTGCTGTCGATTTCGGTCGGTGCGATGTCGATCTGGATGAACTGGCGGCTCGCGGCTTTCTCGGCGCCGCCCCAGGTTTTGCCCTTGCCATGCGACAGCAGCCAGTTCAGCCGCGCGCCGACCAACAGCACCACGTCGGCTTCGGCCAGCACATGCGAGCGCGCGGCCGACGCCGACAGCGCGTGGTTGTCGGGCAGCAGGCCTTTGGCCATCGACATCGGCAGATATGGGATGCCGGAGGTCTCGACCAGCTTGCGCACCGCTTCGTCGGCGCGTGCGTACGCCGCGCCCTTGCCCAGCAGGATCAGCGGGCGCTTGGCGCCTTTCAGCAGGTCGAGTGCGCGCTGCACCGTGTCGGGCGCAGGCAACTGGCGCGGCGCCGGATCGATCACCTTAAAGATCGACTTCTTGCCAGCTTCCGCGTCCATCGTCTGCGAGAACAGCTTGGCTGGCAGGTCCAGATACACGCCACCGGGCCGCCCCGACAGTGCCGAACGGATCGCCCGCGCGATGCCGACGCCGATGTCTTCGGCGTGCAGCACGCGAAACGCGGCCTTGCACAGCGGTTTGGCGATCGCGAGCTGATCCATCTCTTCGTAGTCGCCCTGCATCAGGTCGACCACTTCGCGCTCGCTCGATCCGCTGATCAGGATCATCGGAAAGCAGTTGGTGGTGGCGTTGGCCAACGCCGTCAGGCCGTTCAGAAAACCCGGTGCCGACACCGTCAGGCAAATGCCGGGTTTGCCGGTCAGAAATCCGGCGGCGGCGGCCGCGTTGCCCGCGTGCTGTTCGTGCCGAAACGAGATCACCCGCATGCCTTCGGCCTGCGCCATGCGCGTCAAGTCGGTGATCGGAATGCCCGGCAGGCCGTAGATCGTGTCGATGTCGTTGAGCTTCAGCGCATCGATCACGAGGTGGAAGCCGTCGGTCTGCGCGGGCGCGGAAGAGTCGTTCGTCATAATGGGTAATTGTTGAAGGTTTGTCTCGCCACCTCGAACGCCAGCAACCGTGGCAGTTCCTTGCTCCGAAGCCGTCCGGCCTCGCGTGCGATCGATCCTTGTGCGGATCGTCCGTCAACTATCGATCACTCGCTTCATTGTCACCAATGACCTTCGTCAACAATTCCGAAATCTCGGATCGCACGCGTCCGCGCAAGGTCCCCGCTTGATACCGGTTTCCAACCATCCGGAGCGCACGATCATTCGCGTGCAGTTGCGCCAGAACGTGGTCCTGAAGCAGATGACGGATGCCGAGCGCGACGAGCTCGAGCGGCATCTGGTGGTGGTCGATGCGCGCAAAGGCGAGCACCTGCTCCACCAGGGCGTGCGCGACATGGAGCAGTACTTCGTGCTCGAAGGCATGTTGAAGCGCGTGGTGACCAATTCGGAAGCCAAGGAGATGATCCTGCGCTTCGCACCCGAGCGCGACATCGAAACCAGCTACGCGGCCTGGCGATTGAACCAGGCGACGCCCTACAGCATCGTCTGCGTCACGCGATCGCGTGTGGCGAAGTTGCCGATGCCGCTGTGGGTGTCGTTCATGGACGAGCATCCGAAGTTCAAAGCGGCGTTCGAATACGAAGTGATGAACTTGATGAGCGAGATCATGGCGCACACGATCACGCTTCACTTGCTGGATGCGCCGGGCCGGGTGCAGCGCTTCGAGCGAAAAAATCCCGAGTTGCTGGAGTTGATTCCGCAGAAGCAACTCGCGTCGCACCTGAACCTGTCGCCTGAGACGTTGAGCCGGTTGCGGCGGCGCGCGAAGGCTTGAGTCGAGGCTGCGCCACGCAGGCGAATGCTTCGGGTGTCGAGCGACTTGAAGCCATTGAGTCGAGACAACCTCCATGGGAAAAAGGCCGGCTCCCTGAGAGGAAAACCGGCCTTGCGCTGCCGGATCAGTCATCCCGCGCAGCAATGGTCAATAACCCGCATCAATCGATGCGCGCCATGTGCCGGCGTCGCATCGGCTTCAGCACGAACCAGGCCATCAGCGCGGCGACCGCGTTGAAGATGCTGGCCACAATGAACACCGCGTGCCAGCTGCCGGTGGAGGTCGCCAGTACGCTCGAGAGCGGCACCAGGAGCGACGCCGTGCCTTTTGCCGTGTACAGCAAGCCGGCATTCGCCGCTGCGTACTTGCTGCCGAACGTGTCGGCGCAGGTCGAAGGAAACAGGCTGTAGATCTCACCCCAGGCAAAGAACACGATGCCGGTCAGCACGACGAACGCAACCGGGTGCTGACCGTAGGTGTAGAGCGCAAGAATGCCGATCGCCTCGATCGCAAATGCAATGAACATGGTCGGCTCGCGGCCGATCTGGTCGGACACCCAGCCGAAGAACGGTCGCGTCAATCCGTTCAATACGCGGTCGATTGCGAGCGCGAACGTCAGTGCGGGCAACGTCAGGCCCAAGATGCTGACCGGTATGTTGCCGATCTTGAAGTCTTGCGCAATCGGCCCCAGCTGCGCGGTCGCCATCAAGCCGCCAGCGGCGACCATTACGAACATTGCATACATCACCCAGAACACCGGACTGCGCAGCACTTGAGACGGGCTGTAGTCGCGTTTGGACTGCTGCACGTTGATCGAGGAAATGCCGGTCATCTTTGCCTGCTCGGGCGCACGGCTCAAGAAAAACGAAATCACGAGCACGATCAGCCCCTGGCCGATACCGAAGTAAAGGAATGCCGCTTCGTAGCCACGCGACTGGATGAACATCGAGATCGGGATGATCGTGAGCGCGGAACCCGCACCGAAGCCAGCCGCCGTCAGGCCGGCTGCGAGGCCGCGACGATCGGGGAACCACTTGAGCGCATTGCCCACACAAGTGCCATAGACCGCACCGGCGCCGACGCCGCCGACCGCCGCTGCGACATACAGCATCGCCAGCGAATCGGCAAACGAGTTCATGACCCAGCCCAGCCCGCACAGGATGCCGCCGACCAGCACCACCGGGCGTGGGCCGAAGCGGTCTACCAGATAGCCTTCGATCGGCACCAGCCAAGTCTCGGTCAGGATGAAAATCGTGAATGCGACCTGCACCGCAGCGCGGCTCCAGCCGTGCTTTTCCGTGATCGGATTGACGAACAACGTCCAGCCGTACTGCAGGTTCGCGATCATCGCCATGCAGACGATGCCCAGCAGCAGCTGGCCCCAGCGGTAGTAAGGATGGTGCCCCACCTGCGCTTTCTCCGGCATCGGCATGGTGGTGGTAGAGGTTAGGGAGCCTGACATTAATCGAATCTCCTTGACGCCGTCTGCCTGACTTGTGGCTGCCATCGCCAGTTCTCGCAGACGATTTTTCTGTTGAATCCATTCGGTCTCGAATGGTCCCGGGATGCCTGCTCGATTGCAGGCAACATGGAATGCCGCGCCGCGCCATGCTGCGATCTCGACCGAAGCGGCCATGCGTCGGACCGGATCTGGAAAGCTGAGCTCGGCGTGTGTCCCGGCAAGAAAGCTCTTCACGGGACCGGACCGCACTGTATGGGCCGACCCACGCCGCGCGCGTTGACCCAGGTCATCGATTCGGCCGGGTTTCAGCCGTTTTATTGACCTTCGTCATTCACTCGGGTAAACCCTATAAATGCCTGCAGGCATTGCCCGCGGCAAGCTTCCAGCGTTGGTCCGGCCACGAAGGCTCGCCAAACGAAAAGGCCGGCTGCGCGAGGTTTCGCGCAGCCGGCCTTTTCGGGTCCGGTTGAGAGAAAACGGCTTCTCCTCAGGCGATCAGTCGACCCCGCGCTGCTCGGCGAATTCGTCGACTTTGGGCGGGCGGACCTTCGCAATCACCTTGGATATCAGCGGCCAGAACAACATCAGCAGCGCGAGCGTCGTGATGCCGCCGACCAGCCAGTTGGAGAACATGATCGACACCTCGCCCTGCGACACGAGCATGGCTTGCCGGAACGAATCCTCCGCCTTGTCGCCGAGCACCAGCGCCAGCACCAGCGGCGCCAGCGGATAGTCGAGCTTCTTGAACACGTAACCGATCACGCCAAAGCCGAGCATGAACCAGATGTCGAGCATTGCGTTGTGCACTGTATAAGCGCCGATCGCACAGATCACGACGATGACCGGCGCAATGATCGAAAACGGAATGCGCAGGATCGATGCGAACAGCGGCACGGTCGACAGCACGACCACGAGCCCAACCACGTTGCCGAGGTACATGCTCGCGATCAGGCCCCAGACGAAGTCCTTTTGCTCGACGAACAGCAGCGGCCCCGGCTGCAAGCCCCAGATCAGCAGACCACCGAGCAGCACCGCCGCCGTGGGCGAGCCTGGGATGCCGAGTGCAAGCATGGGAAGCAGCGCCGCGGTGCCGGCCGCGTGCGCCGCGGTTTCGGGCGCCACCACGCCTTCTACCTCGCCGGTGCCGAATCGAGGGCCATTTTTGGACATTTTCTTGGCCAGGCCATAAGCCATGAACGACGCCGGCGTGGCGCCACCCGGCGTAATGCCCATCCAGATGCCGACCAGCGCGCTGCGCAGCGACGTGACCCAGTAGCGCGGCAGTTCCTTCCAGGTCTCCCAGACAACCTTCGGGTTGATCTTGGCCGACTTGCCGGAAAAGCTCAGGCCCTCTTCCATCGAGATCAGGATCTCCCCGATGCCGAACAGGCCGATCACCGCGATCAGGAAGTCGAAGCCGCGCATCAGCTCGGTCTGGCCGAACGTCATGCGCAGTTGACCGGTCACCGTGTCCATGCCAACCGCTGCAAGCGAAAAGCCCAATCCCATCGCGATCAAAATCTTGAACGGCGAACCTTTGCCCATGCCGACGAAGCTGCAAAAGGTCAGCAGATAGACCGCAAAAAATTCCGGCGCGCCGAACTGCAATGCGAACTTGGCCACCAGCGGCGCGAGAAACGTGATCATCACGACCGCGATGAACGCGCCGACAAACGACGAGGTGAACGCTGCCGTCAGCGCGGCGCCAGCCCTTCCTTTTTGCGCAAGCGGATAGCCGTCGAAGGTCGTCGCAACCGACCACGGCTCGCCGGGAATGTTGAACAGCACCGAGGTGATCGCGCCGCCGAACAGCGCGCCCCAGTAGATGCACGACAGCATCACGATGGCCGATGTCGGCTCCATCGAGAACGTCAGCGGCAACAAGATCGCGACGCCGTTGGCACCGCCCAGGCCTGGCAGCACGCCGATCAGCACGCCGAGCACGATGCCGATGAACATCAAGCCGATGTTGGTCGGCGTCAGGATGACGGCAAATCCGCCGAGCAGGGAACCGATCTCTTCCATTTCAGTAACCCAGGAATGCCAACGGATCGAGCATGCCCTTGTACAGCGGCACCTTGAACCAGACTTCGAACATCAAAAAGAACAATGTGTTGGTCAGCACCCCGACCAGCACGCTTTTGAGCACCGAGTAGTGGCCGAGCACGATCATGAACAGCGTGATGTAGATCGCAGAAGCGATATACAGCCCGAGAAAGACCACCGCCAGCACATAGACCGCCGCCGGCAGCAACACCGACAGCACCCGCTTCAACTGGCCGCGGTCAATGAACGCGCCGGTGTCCTTGGCACGGCTGAATACCGCCTGCCAGAAGATGCCGATCGCGGCGATGCAGATGATCAGCCCGATGTAGAACGGGAAGTAGCCGGCACCGGGGCCGTCGCTGGTCCAGCCCGCACCGAGCCGCAGCGATTCGTAAATCTCGACGCCACCGAAGATCAGCAGGCAGACCGCGACGACGGCGTCGACGGTGCAGTTTTTTGCCAGCACGGGACCGTCGTCCACCGCGCCATGCTCATGTCCATCCGCCATGCGAAATGCTCCAGCCGTAAGGGGTGTGATTGAACCGAAAGGAAACACGCTGTGGCTGTCTCGGCCGCGCACCTGGCGCGCGATGCCGCTCGCAACGGAGACGGGCGTGTCGGCCCAAAGCGGAGCCGACACGCCCGTCCGGGCCTTATGCCCACATCATTTTTTGGCAAGGAAGCCGGCTTCGGTCATCAGCGTCTTGTGCTGGGCCTCGGTCTTCTCCAGCCACTTCTTGAACTCGTCACCGACCATGGTGGTGGTGTTGAACGCACCTTTTTCCATGTAGTCCTTCCAGTCGGGCGTCTCGCGCACCTTCTTCATCAGGTCGACGTAGAAGGCCAGCTGGTCCGACGTGACGCCGCCCGGCATGAAGATGCCGCGCAGCATCAGGTAGTCGGTCGGCACACCGGACTCTTTGCAGGTCGGAATGTCAGACCACGCCATGGTATCGGTGATCTTTTCCTTGTACGGCATGCGCACGTCGTCGAACACGCAGAGCGGCCGGAGCTTGCCGGCCCGCCATTGCGACACGGCTTCGATCGGGTTGTTCACCGACGAGTCGATGTGGTTGCCCACGAGTTGCACCGCAACCTCGCCGCCGCCTTTGTACGGGATGTAGATGAATTTGGTGTCGGTCGCTTTCTGCAAGCCGACCGTGATGATCTGGTCTTCCTGCTTGCTGCCGGTGCCGCCCATCTTCATCTTGCTCGGTCCGGCTGCTTTCACCGCGTTGATGTAGTCGCTCGCGGTCTTGTAGGGCTTGTCGGCATTCACCCACAGCACGAACTGATCGAGCCCCATCATCGCGACCGGCGTCATGTCCTGCCACTTGAACGGCACGCCAGTGGCCATCGGCGTGGTGAACAGATTGGACAGCGTGATGATGATCTTGTTGGCGTCGCCCTTGGCCTGTGCCACGTCGAGAAAGCCCTCGGCGCCAGCGCCGCCGGCCTTGTTGACGACGATCATCGATTCGTTCATCAGCTTGTGCTTGACGACGATGCCCTGGATCAGCCGCGCCATCTGGTCGGCGCCACCGCCGGTGCCGGATGGCACCACCAGTTCGACGGGCTTGGACGGCTCCCAGGCGGCTTGCACGCCCGTGGCGGCGGTCAGTGCCGCCAGAGCAAACGCAGCCGCGGGGACGCGGGCGAGGTATTTACCGAACATGGGGTTGTCTCCTTTTAACTTGAAATCGTTCGTGTGGGCAGACGGCCTGCTGGCGTCGCAAGCGGACCCCTTGCATGCGGGCCACGATCCGTGACCCATGGTGCGCGTTTCTGGGGTCGAAGGCACTTGACCGCGGTCAATTTTGCAGCAATCCCGTGTTGGGGATGACCCTCATCCCCCGTCGTCGGCACGATCTTTTTTTGCCGTCTCCGCCGAGCATACACAACGCATTGACTTTGCAGTCTGTCCCCCGGGGCCGTGCGATCAGCCCTGCAGCAAGCGTTCTTCGGCGCGCGCCATCGTCTCGGCTTTACCGGACAGCACCAATGTATCGCCGCTGGCCAGCACCGAGGCGTCGGCCAGCGCGACCGACTTGCCGTCGCTGCGCCGCAGGCTGATCACCCGCACCCCGGCGGTCTGCAGCTCGAGCTGTGCGAGCGACTGCCCGATCGCGCGAGCTTCCTCGGGCAGCGTGATGCTGCCGAGCCGCTCGTTGTCGATCTCGTCGGCACCGTCGTCGTCGGCGCCGTGGAAGTAGCCGCGCAGCAGGTCATAGCGGCCGTCGCGCTGGTCCTGCACGATGCGGATCACGCGGCGCATCGGCACCCCGACCAAGGCGAGCGCGTGACTGGCCAGCATCAACGAGCCTTCGATCAGTTCGGGCACCACTTCCGTCGCGCCCGCAACCCGCAGTTTTTCCAGATCGCGGTCGTCCTGCGTGCGCACGATTACCGGCACCTGCGGCGCGTGCGAGCGCACGTGGTCCAGCACTTTGAGCGCACCCGGTGTCTCCAGATAGGTGACCACCACCGCACTGGCCCGACTCAACCCAGCCGCCATCAGCGCCTGCAGCCGAGCTGCATCGCCGTACACCACCGAATCACCGGCCGCGGCCGCGTTGCGCACCCGGTCCGGGTCGAGGTCGAGCGCGAGGTAGGGAATCTTCTCCTGTTCCAGCATACGCGCCAGGTTCTGGCCGCAGCGGCCGTAGCCGCAGATGATCACGTGCTTGTCCGCATTGATCGACTTGCGCGCGATCGACGTCATCTGCAAAGACTGTTGCAACCATTCGCTCGCGACCAGTTTCAGCACGACTCGGTTGCTGTGCATGATGATGAACGGCGTGGCCAGCATCGACAGCACCATGCTGGCCAGGATCGGGCTCATCTGGTCGGTGGTGATCAGCCCGTTCTGACTGCCCAGGGTCAGCAGCACGAAACCGAATTCGCCGGCCTGTGCCAGATACAGCCCGGTGCGCAGCGAAACCCCTTCGCTTGCGCCGAACCAGCGCGACAGCACGGTCACCACCACCAGCTTGTAGACCACCGGCACGGTCAGCAGCAGCAGCACCAGCGGCCAACGGTCGAGTGCGATGCGCCAGTCCAGCAGCATCCCGATCGAGATGAAAAAGAGGCCGAGCAGCACGTCGTGAAACGGCCGGATGTCGGCTTCCACCTGGTGCTTGAACTCGGTCTCCGAGATCAGCATGCCCGCGATGAACGCGCCGAGTGCGAGGCTCAGGCCCGCAAGCTCGGTCAGCCACGCCAGCCCCAGCGTGATCAGCAGCAGGTTCAGGACGAACAGCTCTTCGCTGCGCCGACGCGCCACCACGGTGAGCCAGCGGCGCATCAACTGCCGGCCGCCGACGAACAACAAAATGATCACCACCGCCGCTTTTGCCGCAGCCAGGCCGACCGCCAGCAGCAGCTCTTCCGGTGGCGAGCCGAGCGCCGGGATCAGCACCAGCAGCGGCACCACCGCCAGATCCTGGAACAGCAGCACGCCCATCACGCGCTTGCCGTGCTCGCTGTCGAGCTCGAGCCGTTCGGCCATCAGCTTGACGACGATCGCGGTGCTGCTCATCGCGAGCGCACCGGACAGCATCAACGCCGACTGCCAGGTCATGTTCCACAAAGCGGGCGCCAAATAAGCCACCAGCAGCGACACGGCGGTGGCCGTCAACATCGTCACGCCGACTTGCGACAGCCCGAGCCCGAACACGAAGCTGCGCATCGCGCGCAGTTTGCTCAGGTTGAACTCGAGCCCGATCACGAACATCAGAAACACCACGCCGAACTCGCCCAAGTGTTTGACGCCTTCGACGTTCTCGGCCAGCGCCAGCGCGTTCGGCCCGATCAGCACGCCCACCACCAGATAACCCAGCATCGGCGGCAGCTTCATGCTGCGGCAGACCACCACACCGATGACTGCGGCCAGCAGATACATCAGCGTGAGTTCGAGCGAGTCCATGAGGGTCGATGCTAGCTTGCGCGGTCGTGGCCGCGCACCGTGGCGACCGCTTGCCGACCGGTCCCTGGAGTGCTCGCTCGATAGAATCGCGACCCATGACTTTCGATGCTTTGCGGGCGCTCGAACTCGCGCGCGACACGCTCGACATCGAGGCCGCTGCCGTGCTCGGGCTCAAAGGCCGTCTCGGCGAATCTTTCGCGAAGGCGGTCGAGCGGCTGCTGCGGGTGCGCGGCCGCGTGGTCGTGATGGGCATGGGCAAAAGCGGCCACATCGGCCGCAAGATCGCGGCCACGTTGTCGTCCACCGGCACGCCGGCGATGTTCGTGCACCCGGCCGAAGCCAGCCACGGCGACTTGGGCACGATCCAGCCGACCGACATCGTGCTGGCCATTTCCAACAGCGGCGAGGTCGAAGAGTTGAGCGCGCTGCTGCCGTTGATCAAACGGCTCGGCACGCCGTTGATCGCGATGACTGGCCGCCCCGGTTCGACGCTGGCGCGCCACGCGGACATCACACTGCACACCGGCGTCGAGAAAGAAGCCTGCCCGTTGAACCTCGCACCCACGGCCAGCACCACCGCACAGCTCGCGCTCGGCGACGCGCTGGCGGTTGCACTGCTCGACGCGCGCGGCTTTCGCGCCGAAGACTTTGCGCGCTCGCATCCAGGCGGCGCGTTGGGGCGCAAGCTGCTCACGCACGTGGGCGACGTGATGCGCGCCGGCGCCGCGGTGCCGCGCGTGCCGCCGAACGCCAGCTTCAGCGAGTTGATGCACGAGATGAGCCGCAAGGGCCTGGGCGCCACGGCCGTTGTCGATGGGCAAGACCGGCTGCTCGGCATCTTCACCGATGGCGATTTGCGTCGGCTCGTGGAGGGCGGTGGCGACCTGCGCACGTTGACCGCCGAGCAGGTGATGCACGCGAATCCGCGCACGGTGGTCGCCACCGCACTGGCGGTCGAAGCGGCCGGCTCGATGGAGCAAGGCAGCATCACCTGTGTGCTGGTGGTGGATGCGGCTGGCCGGCTGGTCGGCGCGCTCAACAGCAACGACCTGATGCGGTCGAAGGTGATATGAGCGACGTGCAGGCGCCCGAGCGCGTTGGCCCCGCGATCGCGTTTGCACCCGAATTGCTGTTGCGGGCGCAGGGCGTGAAGGTTGCTTTCTTCGACGTGGACGGCGTGCTCACCGATGGCGGCCTTTATCTGGCCGAGACCAGCACCGATGCGGCGGTGCGCGAATCGATCAAGCGCTTTCACATCCTGGACGGCTTGGGCCTGAAGCTGCTGCAACGGGTCGGCATCGCGCCGGTGATCGTGACCGGGCGGGACGCGAAGCCGCTGCGCGCGCGGCTTGCGCAACTCGGCATCGACGCCCATGCCTGTTTCAACGTGAGTGACAAGCGCGTGGCGGCCGAAGGCGTGCTGGCCGCGCTGGCGCTCGACTGGCGACACGCCGCCGCCATCGGCGACGACTGGCCCGACCTGCCGGTGCTGCGCCGCTGCGCATTCGCGTGTGCGCCACCGGGCGCGCATGTCGAAGTCCGTGCTGCCGCGCACCACGTGACGCAGGCCGCCGCAGGCCACGGCGCCGCGCGCGAGTTCTGCGATCTGCTGCTCGTGGCATCCGGCCACTACGCACGGTTGCTGGCGGAGCACGCGCAATGACCGGGCTGCTGCGTCGCGGCTGGCATCGGCTGTCGATCTATTTGCCGATCATCTTGATGGCGCTGGCGGCGTTGGGCACCTGGCAGCTCGTGCGCAACAGCGCGCTGCCCGATGCCGAGCGGCCGGAGCGCGCAGCCACGCACGAGCCGGATTACTTCATGCGCGGTTTTTCGGTGCGCTCGTTCGACGCCGATGGCAAGCTGCAAAGCGAGATCATCGGCACCGATGCGCGCCACTATCCGGACACCGACACGCTCGAAGTCGACGCTGCACGCATGCGCTCGATCAACGCGGAAGGCACCGAGATGCGCGCGACGGCCAACCGCGCGGTCTCCAACGCGGACGCTTCGGAGGTGCAGCTGTTCGGCAACGCGGTGGTGGTGCGCGATGCGGTGGCCGGGACGGCCGGCCGCGCGCAGGACCGCATGGAATTCAAAAGCGAATTTCTGCACACGTTCGTCAACGTCGAGCGGGTGCGCTCGCACCTGCCGGTGGTGATGACGCGCGGTGCGGACCGCTTCACCGGCGAGGCGATGGAATACGACAACCTGGAGCGCGTGCTGAACCTGACCGGCTCGATCACGGGGTTTCTGGTCCCCAACCAGCGCACGGCAAGCAGCGCCGGCAACAGCGCAAAGTCCCGATGACGCGTCTTGCGTTCATCACGGGCGCCTCCAGCGGCATCGGCCAGGCGCTGGCGCTGCGCTGCTACGAACAAGGCTACAACCTCGCGCTGTCGGCACGCCGCGTCGATGAGATCGAACGCTGGACGCAGGCCGCCGGACTCTTGCGCAGCCGCTTTGCCGTCTACCCAGCCGATGTCGCCGAAATCGATCAGATCGTGCGGGCCGGCACCGAGTGCATCGCAGCGCAAGGCCTGCCGGACATCGTGGTCGCCAACGCAGGCATCAGCGTCGCGGTCGACACCGCACGGCGCGCCGACATCGACGCGGTGGCGCGCACCTTGGCCACCAACGTGACGGGGCTGGCCGCCACGTTCCATCCGTTCGTTGCACCAATGCGTGCGCGAGGCAACGGCCGTCTGGTCGGCGTCGCGAGCGTGGCCGGCATTCGCGGCCTGCCGGGCCATGCGGCCTACTGCGCGAGCAAGGCTGCGGTGATCGCTTATTGCGAGAGCCTGCGCGGCGAACTGAGTGCAGTCGGCGTGCGCGTGGTGACAGTCGTGCCCGGCTACATCGACACACCGCTCACGCGAAAAAACCGTTACCCGATGCCGTTTTTGATGCCGGCCAATGCGTTCGCCGTCAAAGCGCTGGCGGCGATCGAAGCGGGCAGCAGCTGCCGCGTGCTGCCCTGGCAAATGGGCTGGGTAACCAAGCTGCTGCGGCTGCTGCCCGACCCGGTGTTGGACCGGGCCTTGCGTGGTCGGCCGCGCAAGCAGCGTGAGGACGTGGATTAAGGCGTTTCCTCGGCGGGTCCTGGCAGCACGGCCTGACTGCGCGACGTCGCAGACTCAATAACCGCCGCGGTCGCGACCACCGCCGCCACCATCGCGACCACCCCCGTCGCGCCCGCCACCCCCCCGCGGCCCCGAGCCGTACGGGCTGCGAAAGCCGCCGTCGTTGCGACCACCACCGCCGCCGTTGTCTCCCCGTCCACCGCCACCATAGCCGCCGCCTTCACCGCGGTTGCCTCCGCCGTACCCACCGTAGCCGCTCCCGCCGGCGCCACCGCCTTCGCTGCGGCCGCTGCCGGGCCCGCCGTAGCCACCACCCCCACCGCCGCCGGGGCCACCACCGTACCCACCCTGACGCGGCCCGCGTGGCTCCATTGGCCGCGCTTCATTCACCACACAGCTGCGGCCGCCGAGCGACTGGCCGTTCATGCCGCCGATGGCCGCCTGCGCTTCCGCGTCGCTGCCCATCTCGACGAAACCGAACCCTTTCGAGCGCCCCGTTTCCCGCTCCATCATCACCTTCGCGCTGGTGACCGCGCCGAACGCGCCGAACGCTTGCTCGAGGTCGCTGTCGCGCACCGAGTAAGGCAGGTTGCCGACATAAAGTTTGTTGCCCATCTCGCAGGAACTCCTGAAAGCATTTGAAAAAACAAATCCCATTCCAAACACGCACGCTTGGCAATTATGTGCTACACGGCTGAAAAGCGGGGCCGTTGACAGAAGGCCGTGTCGTGGGTTTGGCTGTAGCCTGCTCGGTCGCACCACAACCTGTTTCTAGAATGATTTGCATGCGACATGCGTTGATCTGGTTCTGCTGGGCGGTGTGCCTGGGGTGCGCGACCGTGGCCCAGGCTGCGTCCGGCGCCACAGAAGCCGGCGCGGGCACGACCAAAGCACCGGTCGTCGTGCTGACCATCGACGGCGCGATCGAACCCGCCTCGGCCGCGCATTTCGAGCAGGCGCTCGCCGCCGCCACGCAGCAAGGCGCGCAATTGCTCGTGCTTCAGCTGGACACACCGGGCGGGCTCGACCGCTCGATGCGCGCAATCATCAAGCAGATTCTTGCCTCCCCGATTCCGGTGGCGACCTACGTGGCGCCCAGCGGTGCGCGTGCGGCCAGCGCAGGCAGTTACCTGCTCTATGCAAGCCATGTCGCCGCCATGGCACCGGCCACCAATCTGGGCGCCGCCACGCCGGTTTTGGTGGGGGGCATGCCGGGGTTGCCTTCAATGCCGAAGCCGGCGCCGGTCGGCCCATCGGGCGCAGGCAGCACGGCGTCTTCGCCCATGGGCGTTGCACCGCCCGACGCCGCGGCTGTGCCTTACGCCAGCGACCCGATGACCGCCAAGCGGCTGTCCGATGCGTCGGCCTACATCCGCAGCCTGGCCCAGCTCAGAGGCCGCAACGCCGAATGGGCCGAGCGCGCGGTGCGCGACTCGGTGAGTTTGTCCGCTCAGGAGGCGCTCGGTCAACGCGTGATCGACCGGATCGCAGTCGACCTGCCCGACTTGTTGAGGCAGCTCGACGGGCGCACGGTGTTGGTGTCGGGCGGATCGGTGCAGCTCGACACCGCGGGCGCATCGGTCGTCGTGTTCGAAGCCGGCTGGCGCAGCAAGCTGTTGTCGGCGATCGCCAACCCGAGCCTCGCGCTGATCCTCCTGACGATCGGCATCTACGGGCTGATCTTCGAGTTCTCGAACCCCGGCTTTCTGCTGCCGGGCGTGGTGGGTGCGATCAGCCTGCTGCTCGGCCTGTTCGCGTTGCAGACCTTGCCGCTCAACTATGCGGGACTGGCGCTGCTCGCGCTCGGCATCGGTTTTCTGATCGCGGAAGCGTTCGTGCCGAGCTTCGGGGCATTGGGCGTCGGCGGGGTGGCAGCGTTTGCGATCGGTGCGGTGATGCTGGTGGACCGCGACGTGCCCGGCGTGACCGCCATCTCGTATGCGTTGATCGCGCTGCTGACGTTGCTGTCGGCCGCGTTCGTGCTGCTGGTGGTCGGCATGGCGGCCAAGGCCCGCCAGCGTCCGGTGGTCAGCGGGGCCCCCGCGTTGCTCGGCCAGCGCGCGCAACTCGTCGAGTTCGATGCGGTGGGCGGCGTGGGCTGGGCGCTGCTGGCCGGCGTGAACTGGCGCGTGCACGCGGTGGCCGATGCGGGGAGTGCGCCCGATCGCTCGAAAGCGAATTGGCAAGCTGGCGATTGGGTGTCGGTGCGTGCGGTGCACGGCAACACGCTGGACGTGGCCGAAGCGGCGCAGCCGCCGCCGGCCGCGTTGCCGCTTGCGCCCGACGCAAACGGGCTGCCCGCGGCCGTGCGCAGCTGAACGCATTGTTCCCCGACGACCGATTTCCAACGACGCAACGGCTCGGCGATCAACCCACCTTTTTCCCCGAGCGCTCGTCCATTCACCCACAGGAGCCACCCACCCCATGTTTTTCACCCAATTCGGTCTTGGCGCGGTGGTGCTGCTGGTCATCGTCTTCTTCGCGTCGTCGCTGCGCATCCTGCGCGAGTACGAGCGCGGGGTGGTATTTCAACTCGGCCGCTTCTGGAAAGTCAAAGGCCCGGGCCTGGTGCTGCTGATTCCGGGCATCCAGCAAATGGTGAAGGTGGGCCTGCGCGTGGTGGTGCTCGATGTGCCGAGCCAGGACGTGATCTCGCGCGACAACGTGTCGGTGAAAGTCAACGCGGTGCTCTATTTTCGCGTGGTCGATGCCGAGAAGGCCGTGATCGAAGTCGAGAACTATCTGGCCGCGACCAGCCAGCTCGCGCAGACCACCTTGCGCGCGGTGCTCGGCAAACACGATCTGGACGAGATGCTGTCCGAGCGCGAGAAGATGAACCTCGACATTCAGAAAATTCTCGAAGCGCAGACCCAGGACTGGGGCATCAAGGTCACGAACGTCGAGATCAAGCACGTCGACCTGGCCGAAAACATGGTGCGTGCGATCGCGCGGCAGGCCGAGGCCGAGCGCGAACGGCGCGCCAAGGTCATTCACGCCGAGGGCGAGTTGCAGGCGTCGTATAAATTGGCCGAGGCCGCCGCCATCCTTGCGCGGGAACCGCAGGCGATACAGTTGCGCTACCTGGAAACACTGCACGCGATCGGTGCGGACAAGAACTCGACCATCGTGTTCCCGATGCCGCTGGACATCGTCGGCCCGCTGCTTGAAGCCCTGAAAGGAAAGTCATCATGAAGACCGTGCTGCAAATCTTGAAGGCCAAAGCGAGCCAGCAGGTGCTGTCGGTGGCGCCGGACGCCACCGTGTTCGATGCGATCAAGCTGATGTCGGAGAAGAACGTCGGCGCGCTCCTGGTGATGCAGGAAGCGAGCAAAAAAGTGCTTGGCATCGTGACCGAGCGCGACTATGCGCGCAAGGTGATCCTGGCCGGCCGCTCGTCGAAGGAAGCGAAGGTGCGCGAGATCATGAGTTCGCCTGTGCGCTGTGTGCCGCCGCAGACCAAGAACGAAGAATGCATGGCGCTGATGACCGAGCACCGGCTGCGCCATCTGCCGGTGCAGGACGGCGACGAACTGCTGGGTGTGGTGTCGATCGGCGACTTGGTGGCCGACATCATCTCCGAACAGCAGTTTCTGATCGAGCAGCTCGAGCACTACATCGCGGGCAGCAGCCAGATGGGGTCGCTCTAGCCAGCAGGACGACCCGCCCTGCGCGGGTCCGTCCTACAGGGGTTCAGCCGGTTTGCCAGTCCCGCCAGCCTGGCGCTGCGCAGAAGATCAAGCCCGTCAGACCCCTGCACAACAACACAGCAACTTCGGGAGTGAAATCATGCTGACCTGGGCCATCATCTTTTTTGTCGTGTCACTGATCGCCGGCTTTTTCGGCTTCTCCGGCGTATCGGCCGCCACGGCCGGCATCGCCAAGATCCTGTTCTACATCGCGATCGTCATCTTCATCATCTTCCTGGTGCTGGCATTGATGGGCGGGGCGCTGGTGCTTTAACGAGCGACCTCCGAGCGAGCCGGCGAATCCTCGCGCCGGCTCGGACCCAGTGGCCGGGTGCTTCGCAGCGCCCGGCCATTCGTTTTTTGGCAAGATGCAAGCCATGAACACCATTTCAATCCAAGACGACCACGACGACGCTGCCGGCGACACCGCACTGCTCGACCCGGTTGCTGCCCAGACACGAATCGACCGCGCCTGGGACGACGACCTCGTCCGGCAGCTGTCCGACTACATCGAGATTCCCGCCAAGTCGCCGTCGTTCGACACCGACTGGGCCGCGCATGGCCACATCGACGCAGTGATGCACAGAGCCGCCGCGTGGGTCGAGGCGCAACGCATCGAAGGCCTGAAGCTCGAAGTGATCCGGCTCGAAGGCCGCACGCCGGTGCTGTTCTTCGAAGTGCCGAAACGCGGCGCAGCGAGCGATGCGACCGTGTTGATGTACGGTCACCTCGACAAGCAGCCCGAATTCAACGGCTGGCGCAGCGACCTCGGCCCGTGGACGCCCGAGTATGAGAACGGCAAGCTCTACGGCCGCGGCGGCGCCGACGATGGCTATGCGGTGTATGCGGCGATCACTGCGATCCATGAACTGCAGCGGCAGGACGTCGCGCACCCACGCATCGTCGGCTTGATCGAGA
>CAWAQL010000001.1:0-68700 GCA_963784295.1 uncultured beta proteobacterium | reverse complement strand
GCTGTCGGTCACGTACTTCCCGTTCATCTTCCGCGACTCGGAGCACTTGCTCAAGTACGCGAAGAGCGACGTGTTCAAGGAACTGTCGAAGGGCTACGAGGACAAGACCGGCAACCACATCACGGCGCTGAACTATTACGGCGCGCGCGACGTGACGTCGACCGAGAAGAAGCCGGTGCGCACGCCCGCCGACATGAAGGACCTGAAGATCCGCGTGCCCGATGCGCCCGCCTACCTCGCGTTCCCCAAAGCGCTCGGCGCGAACCCGACGCCGATCGCGTTCGCCGAGGTGTATCTCGCGCTGCAAAACGGCACCGTCGATGCGCAGGAGAACCCGCTGCCGACGATCGAGGCGAAGAAGTTCTACGAAGTGCAGAAGAACATTTCGCTGACCGGCCACATCATCGATTCGCTGCTCACGATCGTCTCGCCGACGGTCTGGAAGAAGCTCTCGGCCGAAGACAAAAAAGTGTTCGAGGACGTGATGCAGGAAGCCGCCGAGAAGACCGGCCGCGAGATCATCGCGTCGGAAGAACGGCTGGTCGAAGAATTCAAGAAAAAAGGCAACGACGTGATCACGGTCGACAAGAAAGCGTTTGCTGAAGCGGTGCTGAAAAACACCACGCCGGAAGCGCAGGGCTACCGCAAGGGCGACTACGACCGGATTGTGAACATTCGCTAGGCCCAGGCTGCGCGGCACTGCGTGCCGCTTCGCCACCCCCTTATCTGGGAGCGACACCAGCGGACTGGCAGAGCCAACTCCGCGGTGTCCATCGGAAAGCCTCCTGCGCCGAGTTTTCGATCAACGCCATGCCCCTCGCGACAACCCAACGATACTTCGCCGAATCCAAAGTGCTCGACGAGCACGGCAACCTGCTGATGGAGGACGAGGTGGTCGACCTGTCGGACGTGATCGCCGAAGGGTGGATTTCGCTCGTGATCTTCTGGGTGCTCGGGCTCACCGTGTTCTATCAGTTCATCACGCGCTATGTGCTCAACGATTCGGCCGCGTGGACCGAAGAGGTCGCGCGCTACATGCTGATCGGCGTGGTGTTCATCGGCGTGTCGGTCGGTGTGCGCCAAGAACAACCAGATTCAGGTCGATTTCTTCTATCGCCACATGCCGGCCCGATGGGTCGCTGGCTGTCGCGCGCGGTCGATGTGCTGCGCACCGCGTTCTTCGCGGCGCGGTCGTGATGACCGCGCAGATGATGTGGAAGATCGGCGGCAACACGCGCATGACGATCGTGGACGCGCCGATGAACATCGTCTACGGCATGTGCCTGTTCGGCTTCGTCTGCATGACCTGGCGCTCGATTCAAGTGCTGCGCCGGCACTGGGCGCGTGGCTACAGCGTGCTCGAGCGGCCCGAGACCACGCTCGCCACCGACTGACGCCACAAGCACTGAGCCTTCATGCTGAAAATCTTTTTCCTGGTCTTCATGGCCGGCGGCATCCCGGTCGCGGTCGCGATGGCGGGTGCTTCGCTCGCCTACATCCTGTGGTCGGGCGACCTGCCGCCGTTCGTGGTGATCCACCGCATGGTCAGCGGCATCGACAGCTTTCCGCTGCTCGCGGTGCCGTTTTTCATCCTGGCTGGCAACCTGATGAACAACGCGGGCATCACCGACGCGCATCTTCAACTTCGCGATGGCGCTGGTCGGCTGGCTGCGCGGCGGGCTCGGGCACGTCAACGTGCTGGCTTCGGTGATCTTTGCGGGCATGAGCGGCACCGCGATCGCCGACGCCGCGGGCTTGGGCACGATCGAGATCAAGGCGATGAAGGAGCACGGCTACCCGGTCGAGTTCGCGGTCGGCGTGACTGCGGCTTCGGCCACGCTCGGCCCGATCATTCCGCCGAGCCTGCCGTTCGTGATCTACGGGATGATGGCCAACGCCTCGGTCGGCGCGCTGTTTCTGGCCGGCATCCTGCCCGGCGTGCTGCTGACGATTCTGATGATGCTCACCGTGAGCTACTACGCCTACAAGAATCAGTGGGGCGGCGACGTCAAGTTCTCCAGCACCAAGTTTTTCAAGGCGATGGTCGAGTTGATGGTGGTCATTGCGTGGCCGCTGCTGCTGTGGGTGCTGGTGGTCAAGCTCGGCAGCCCGCCGCGCTGGACGGTGTTCGGCGGCTTTGCGGCGCTGTTCTTGGTCGACCGCATCTTCCGCTTCCAGGCGCTGCTGCCGATCATGACGCCGGTGCTGCTGATCGGCGGCATGACGACCGGCCTGTTCACCCCCACCGAAGGCGCGATCGCGGCCTGCGTGTGGGCGATGATCCTCGGGCTGGCCTGGTACCGCACGCTGACCTGGAAGATGTTCGTCAAGGTCTGTCTGGACACGGTCGAGACCACCAGCACGGTGCTGTTCATCGTGGCGGCTGCGTCGATCTTCGGCTGGATGCTGACCGCTACTGGCGTCACCACTGAGATTGCCGCCTGGGTGCTCGGCTTCACCGATCAGGCCTGGGTGTTTCTGCTGCTGGCGAATCTGCTGATGCTGTTCGTCGGCTGCTTTCTGGAGCCCACGGCCGCCATCACCATCCTCGTGCCGATCCTGCTGCCGATCGCGGTGCACCTGGGCATCGACCCGGTGCACTTCGGTCTGGTGATGGTGCTGAACCTGATGATCGGCCTGCTGCACCCGCCGATGGGCATGGTGCTGTTCGTGCTCGCGCGCATCGCCAACCTGAGCTTCGAACGCACGACAATGGCGATCCTGCCGTGGCTTGTGCCGCTGCTGCTGGCGCTGGTCGTGATCACCTATGTGCCCGCGCTCGTGCTGTGGCTTCCGAAACTCTTGATGCACTGACGAATCGACCCACCATGTTGACCGAAACCATCACCCCCATCGCGATCACCCCCTTCATCCGCCTGCACGCCGCCGACGACGTGGTGATCGCACGCAGCCAGTTGGTCGGCGGCGCCGCCATCGAAGACTTCAAGGTGCGCGGGCTGATCCCGGCGGGCCACAAGGTGGCTGCGCACGACATCGAAGCCGGCGATCCAGTCCGCCGCTACAACCAGATCATCGGATTCGCCAAGCAGCCGATTGCCGCCGGCGAACACGTCCACACGCACAACCTCGGGATGGGTGAGAACAAGGGCGACTTTGCGCGCGACTACGCGATCGGTGCCGACGTGAAGCCCGACGCACCGCGGCGCGAAGCGACCTTCATGGGCTATCCAGCGCGAGGACGGCCGGGTTGCTACGCGCAACTACCTCGGCATCCTGTCAAGCGTGAACTGCTCGGCCACGGCCGCACGCGCGATCGCCGACCATTTCTCGCGCCAGACCAATCCGTCCGCGCTCGAAGCGTTTCCGAATGTCGACGGCGTGGTCGCGCTCACGCACGGCACCGGCTGCGGCATGGACACCGAAGGCCTCGGCATGCAGGTGCTGCAGCGGGTTCTTGCGGGGTATGCCACGCATCCGAACTTCGCCGGTGTGCTCGTGATCGGCCTGGGCTGCGAAGCGAACCAGCTGAATGCGTGGCTCGCGCACAGCAGCCTGCGCGAGGGCGAATCGCTCAAAGTCTTCAGCATCCAGGACACCGGCGGTACGAGGAAGACGGTGGACAAGGGCATCGCGCTGATCAACGAAATGCTGCCGGCCGCGAACCGCGCGCAGCGCACGCCGTGCAGCGCCGCGCACATCACGATCGGCCTGCAGTGCGGCGGCTCGGACGGTTATTCGGGCATCAGCGCGAACCCGGCGCTGGGCGCTGCCGTGGACCTGCTGGTCGCGCACGGCGGCAGCGCGATCCTGTCGGAGACGCCCGAGGTGTACGGCGCCGAACACCTGCTGACGCGCCGCGCGGTTGCGCCCGAGATCGGCCAGAAGCTGATCGATCGCATCAAGTGGTGGGAGGACTACACGCGCATCAACCACGGCGAGATGAACAACAACCCGTCGCCCGGCAACAAGGCGGGCGGCCTGACGACGATCCTCGAGAAGTCGCTCGGCGCGGTGGCCAAGGGCGGCACGACGAACCTGCAGGCGGTCTACGAGTACGCGGAGCCGGTCACCGCGCACGGCTTCGTGTTCATGGACACGCCGGGCTACGACCCGGTCAGCGCGACCGGCCAGGTGGCCGGCGGCGCCAACGTCATCTGCTTCACGACCGGCCGGGGCTCGGCCTACGGCTGCGCGCCCGCGCCGTCGCTGAAGCTCGCCACCAACACCGCGTTGTGGAAGAAGCAGGAAGAAGACATGGACATCAACTGCGGCGAGATCGTCGACGGCGCCGCGTCGATCCAGCAGATGGGGCAGCGCATTTTCGAGCTGGTGCTGGCGACCGCATCGGGCGAACAGAGCAAGAGCGAGCGGCACGGCTACGGGCAGAACGAGTTCGTGCCTTGGCAACTTGGGGCGGTCATGTGACATCCCCAGCCTTCGCTCCCTTCGCTCGGCTCCCGGCTTCCCCCTCACCGGGGGCGGCTCCTGCAGCCCGGCAAAGCCGGCTCCGCGGCCCTGTTGGTGAAGGCAGTTCGGATTTTGGCGAGCGGTGGCGGGCTGATGACACCGCAAGTTCCACCGCATAACTAGGAAACTTTTCAATGTCCAAACTGATCCCCGCGCAGCAACTGCAAGCACAGGTCGCTTCCATTTTGGTAGCGGCTGGCGCGAGACCCGACGAAGCCGATCAGGTCGCCGGCAACCTCGTGATGGCGAACCTGTCGGGCCACGATTCGCACGGCGTCGGCATGTTGCCGCGCTATGTCGATGCGATCCGCGAAGGCGGGCTGAAGCCGCAGGCAGCGGCGCAGGTCAAGGTCGACATCGGCACCATGCTCGCACTCGATGGCGACCGCGGCTTTGGCCAGGTCGTGGGCGTACAGGCGATGGAGCTCGCGATTGAGCGGGCCAGGCAGCACGGCAGTTGCATCATGACGTTGGGCAATGCGCACCATCTGGGGCGCATCGGCCACTTCGCCGAGATGGCGGCGGCGCAGGGCTTGGTCGCTTTGCATTTCGTCAACGTGCTGTCGCGCCCGGTGGTGGCGCCGTGGGGCGGCGGCGACGGGCGCTTCGGTACGAACCCGTGCTGCATCGGCATCCCGATCGCGGGCGAAGAACCGTTCGTGCTCGACTTCGCGACCAGCCGCGTCGCGCAGGGCAAGATGCGCGTTGCGCACAACAAGGGCGTGCAGGTGCCGCCCGGGCATCTGATCGACGAGCATGGCGCGCCGACGACCGTGCCCGGCGTCGTCGTGGTGCCGCAAAGCAATGGCTTGTACGGCGCACTGATGACGTTCGGCGAGCACAAAGGCTATGGGCTCGCGGTCGCGTGCGAACTGCTCGGCGGAGCGCTCACCGGCGGCGGCACCTGGCACCAGCCGGCCGATGCGCGGCGCGCGGTGCTCAACGGCATGCTGTGCGTTCTGATCGACCCTTCCAAGCTCGGCACGCAGGAAAAATTCGAGCAGGAGACCGCTGCGTTCATCGACTGGCTGCAGCAAGCACCCGCCGGCACCGGCTTCGACCGCGTGCGCATCGCCGGCGAGCCCGAGCGCGAAGCACGCAAGCAGCGCACCGTGTCCGGCATCGAAGTCGACGACGCGACCTGGGCCGAAATCGTGCAGTCGGCCGAACGGGTGGGTGCGCCGATCACGAGCTGAGCGGCTTGGCAGGCCGGCTGCGAATGGCGTGTGTCTTTCGCAGCTCGCGCAAATGAGGAGGAGGTTGGGTGGGTCAACCGCATGCGGTGGCGCCCTTGTGCGGTGGCGCCCCTGGAGATTTCACCCCATGCAGTGGCACCTGCGGCAAGACGCCGGGCCCCCGTCGAAGGCTCGAGCGGCGGCGGCAGCCCTCGCGCCGTTTTCTACCCGTGCGCGCAAGAAACCGTGACATTGTTGGTTGCGCCGAAACGGCCCCTGCAGAACACTTGGCGAACCTTCCCTTTTCTCGTGACGGCACTGCAACCGCAGCAACGGCCACAGCCGAAAAGGTCGAACTCAGGATCTCCAAGCAATGGACAAACGCAAATTTTTGGGCCTCGTCGCAGCGGGCGCCGCATCGGCACACGAATGGGCGCAGTCGCGCGAGCGGACCCCCTCGGCAACGTCGGCGACGGCCACCGACCCGCCCACCAACGCTGCCACGATGCAGGCCGCAGCGCCCGCCTCGACCAACCCGTTCGTGGTCGCGATCAACGAGGGCGTCACGTACCGCGACCCAAGCGGCAGCGCGGGCGATCGCTTCGACGAGCTGTCGGCGGATCTGGAAAAACTGCTGAAGCGGCCAGTCCGCTTCGAATTGATCCGGAACTATCCGGAACTGGTCGAAGGGCTGCAACAGGGTCGTTACGACCTGGCCTACGTGCATCCCGCGCATCACGCGATCCGCGCGATCAAAAAGGACAGTTATCGTCTGGTCGCACTGACCAAGGGCTACACCGAATATCGTGCGTCGTTCATGGTGATGGCAAATTCACCGTTGCAGACGTTGGCCGATCTCGGTCAGAAACGCCACAAGGTCGGCGGTCCATCGGAGGACTCAATCACTTCGGTGATGGCACGCGCCACGTTGCGCGAAGCGCTCGGCGGCAAGTTGCCGACGATGGTGTACGTGCGCTATCAGGACGCGGTGCCGTTCATGATCGAAAACAACCTGTGTTCGACCGGCGTGTCGGCGTCCAAGTCGGTCGTGAAGGCCTGGCAGGACAAGGGCGGGCGGGTGCTGTTCACCAGCCAGCCGGTGCCGATCAAACAGCTGCTGGTCAGCGGCAACGTCGGGGCCGAGCAACGAACGGCGCTGACGAAATATTTCGCTGGGCTCGATCAAAACGAGGTGGGCCGGCGTCGACTCAAGGCGTTGAATGTGCCTGGCTTCGTCGAAGCCGACGAAGACGCGTTGCTGCCGATCGGCAAATGGCTCGGCGTATGAGGGTCGGGCGCGCCGTGCCACCGATCATTGCTCCGGCCACAGCGCCCGAGCGGCCCACACCGCGCCTGCACGGCGCACCTCAGCTCGACCGGATCATCGTGCCGAACGCCTGATCGCCGAGGATCTCGAGCAGCAGCGCGTGCGGCACGCGGCCATCGATGATGTGGACCGAGTTGACACCGTTTTTGGCGGCATCCAGCGCACCGGCGATCTTCGGCAGCATGCCGCCGGACAGCGTGCCGTCGGCGAACAACTCGTCGATGCGCTGCGCGGACAGGTCGGTCAGCAGGTTGCCCTGCTTGTCGAGCACGCCCGGCGTGTTGGTCAGCAGCACGAGTTTTTCGGCGCGCAGCACGGTGGCGAGCTTGCCGGCCACCACATCGGCGTTGATGTTGTAGCTTTCGTTTTCTTCGCCGAAGCCGATCGGGCTGATGACGGGGATGAACGCGTCGTCCTGCAGCGCCTTGACCACGCCCGGGTCGATCGCTTCGATGTCGCCGACCCAGCCGACGTCGTGCGCCTTGCTCGGATCGGCTGAGTCGACCAGGCGCAGCTTCTTCGCACGCATCAGCCCGCCGTCGCGCCCGGTCAGGCCGACCGCCTTGCCGCCGGCCTGGTTGATCAGGCCGACGATGTCCTGCTGGACTTCGCCGGCCAGCACCCATTCGACGACTTCCATCGTCTCGGTGTCGGTCACGCGCATGCCCTGGACGAATTCGCCTTTCTTGCCCAGGCGTTTCAACGCCGCTTCGATCTGCGGGCCGCCGCCGTGCACCACCACCGGATTCATGCCGACGAGCTTGAGCAGCACCACGTCTTCAGCGAAGTCGGCCTGCAGGGCCGGGTCCGTCATCGCGTTGCCGCCGTACTTGATGACGATCGTTTTGCCGTGAAAGCGCCGGATGTAGGGCAGCGCCTGAGCCAGGATTTCGGCGCGGTCGCGCGGGGCGATTTGCAGCGGAGTGGTCATGTTGCGGATGGTTTGAAGAAGGGGAAAACAGGGGACGTGCTCTGCTCGCTGCGGCAGACATCGCGGGACCGGGGATTCTGCCGCAGGCGGTGATGGATCGCGACCCCATCGATCGATCGGCGGGATCGGGTTTGGACGGCTTGCCGTGCCATTTGCGGCGGTTGCTCGGTGCATGCGTGCGGTCTCATGCCGCAGGTTGCCTGCCCTGCACGGGCCGCTGAAACACAACCGGCCGCTGCAGCCGAATCCGCGACTCGAGGTCGGCCGCCTGCGGGCGAGGGACCTCCACCGGCATCATGCGGACCGATCGGCAACCCACCGCGCATCACCCGCAATCGATCACGCGCTGCTTCAGAGGGCGTCTTCCCTCGCCCGCTGCGCCTTGGCCCGTTGCCGCCGCGACAACCAGCGCGGCACCCGAAAGCGCACGATCGCCACATAGATCCAGATGTAGGTCACGACGAACAACGTCGTGAAGCCAATCAGCACCTCGGTGTTGCGCCAGAACAGCACCGCCGGCGCCACCGTCAGCAGCGTGAAGCCCCACAGGTACGGCGACGTGCGGTTGTTGCGCACCAGGAGCATGCGCACCTCGTCGTCGTCGAGCACACCGCGCACGATGCGCCGGAAGATCAGCTGGTGGAAATGCAGCGCATCGGCCACGCCGGGCGATACGCCGCGCGCCACCTTGCGGTAGATGGAAAACAGCGTCTCCCAGACCGGGTAGATCAGCAGCAGCACCGGAAACCACGGCGACACCTCATAGTGCCGCTGCACCAGCACGATGCTCGCCAACGCGATCGTCACGCCCCACAGGTACGCGCCGCCATCGCCCGCAAAGATCAGCCCACGCGGGTAGTTCCAGACCAGAAAGCCGCCGGTCGCGCCCGCCAGACACAGCACCAGCGCAGCCAGTTGCCGGTCCCCCACCTGCAGCGCGACATGTGCGAGCGCCAGACACACGATCATCGCGACCGTGCCGGCCAGCCCGTTGTAGCCGTCGATGATGTTGAACGCGTGCGGCAGGCCCGTGAGCGCGAGCACGGCCAGCAGCGGCGGCAGCAGCGGCATCGACACCCAGACCCGGTCGACTGCGTCGAAGCCCAGCCGCGAGATCTCCAGATCGAACAGCCACCACGCGGCCAGCCCAGAGACCAGCGTCAGCAGCAGCCGCCACTTCACGCGCAGCCGCTGCGTCAGGTCCTCGTAGAACCCGCCCAGCACGGTCGGCAGCAGCATCAGCAAAAACGAGCCGAAGATGCGCGTGCCGAGTTCGAAGTTCGCATCCACTCCGGCCACGCGCGAGAGCAGCGAGATCGCCAGGCTGACGACCAACCCGGCCAGCATCGCCACCCCGCCCAACCGCGGCACGTGCCCGAGGTGAAAGCGCTGCGGCGCTTCCTGCGGATAGTGCCGCGCGTGCCGACGCGCATAACGCAGCATCGCCAGCGAGATGACGAACGACAGCATGAAGCCGACAAAGATCAACAAGACCACGGGCTTTTGCTGGTTGCTTTTGCAGGGAAATTTCTGGATCGACCGGAAGCCGACCTCCGAGCGTCCGATGCACCGCGCAGCATGCAGTTCTGCAACTTGCGGACAGGCCCGCTCGGCGCACGGGAAAAGTGCGGGCAGTTTACCCCTGCACCTGTCTGCGACGACTGGCTCAGAGCCATCCTGCAGCACCCCATGCCATCATCGATCCCATGAGCCCTTCCACCCGTTCCAACGCCGCGTCGCCCACCACCCGCGTCGCCCTGATCGGTGCGCCAACCGACATCGGCGCCGGCAGCCGCGGCGCCAGCATGGGGCCGGAAGCGCTGCGCGTGGCCGGCATTGCCGAACGGCTGGCGGCGCTGGGATTGGACGTGCGCGACACCGGCAACCTGCGCGGCCCGGACAACCCCTGGCAGCCCGCGCAGGACGGCCATCGGCATCTGCCCGAAGTGGCCGCCTGGTGTCAACTGGTCTACGACGCCACCCGCGCCGAGTTGACACAGGGCGGATTGCCCGTGCTGCTCGGCGGCGACCACAGCCTCGCGATCGGCTCGATCGGCGCCATCGCCGAACACTGCCGCGCGAACGGTCGCAGCTTGCGCGTGCTCTGGCTCGACGCGCACGCCGACTTCAACACCGCCGCGCTGACCCCCACCGGCAACACGCACGGCATGCCGCTGGCTTGCCTGTGCGGCAACGGCCCGCCGGAGCTCGTCGGCATCGGCGGTCATTCGGCTGCACAGCCCGCGCTGCACGCCAAGCAGATCCGCCAGCTCGGCATCCGCAGCGTGGATCCGGGCGAGAAAGCGCTGGTGCACGCGACCGGCATCGACGTCTACGACATGCGTTACATCGATGAGAACGGCATGCGGCTGACCATGGCGCAGGCGTTGGCCGACATGGATGCAGGCACCCACCTGCACGTGAGCTTCGACGTCGATTTTCTGGATGCCGACATCGCGCCGGGCGTGGGCACCACGGTGCGCGGCGGGCCGACTTATCGCGAGGCGCAGCTCTGCATGGAGACGATCGCCGACAGCGGCCACCTGGGCTCGCTCGACATCATGGAACTGAACCCCGCGCTGGATGTGCGGAACCGCACCGCCGAGATCGCGGTGGAGCTGGTGGAGAGCCTGTTCGGCAAGAGCACGTTGATGCGGCGCGGAAATTGAGTGGGCTGCTTCGTTGCATCGCGCGGCGTGCGGGCTCGACGTGAAGCGCTCCGGCCTCTACAGCAACACCGGCACGTCCGGCAGCTCATTGCTGTCCGCCTGGTCACCTGCAAGCGGAAATTCCCGCACCAGCACCGCCGACACTTCCGCCAGCGCCGTCGTCAGCCCGTCCTCGTACTTCCCCGCTTTCAGCGCGTCCGACAAATGCGCGACCATTTCGGCCCATTCTTCGGTGCCGACTTTGCGCGCAATCCCCCGATCCGGCACCAGCTCGATCCGGTGCTCGGCCAGCAGCAGATAGATCAGCACGCCGTTCTTCTGCTCGGTATCCCAAACGCGCAGCTTGGAGAACATCATCACGGCGCGGTCGCGCGCGCTCAGGTTCTGCCAGATGTAGCTCGCGGGCAGTCCCGCCTCGACGCAGATGCGGATCTCGCCGCTGTGGCGTTGTTCGCTGGCCGCCACGCGACCGGTCAGGCGCTCCAGCACCTCGGGTGGCACCGCACGCCGGCTGTCGGATTCGTCGAGCCAGCGGTGCTTGAGCAGGCGCAGCCAGCGGGATTGGGTGGGCTTGGTGATGGTCGTCGTGTTCATGGTCTTGCTCAACAGCACCTACCAACTGCCCGATGCGCCGCCACCGCCGAAGTCGCCACCGCCGCCGGAGCTGAAGCCACCGCCGCCGCCGCCGAAGCCACCGCCGCCAAAACCCCCACCGCCGCGCCCGAAGCCACCGCCCAGGCCTCCGCCGAGACCACCGAGTCCGCCCAAGCCGCCGCCCAACCCACCGCCGCCACGCCCGCCGCGCGTGGGTCCTGTGGACGAAAAGCCCGAGACCAATGCGAACACGGCCCCAGCCAGCGCCGCCAGCACGCCGATCACGAGGCTCGCGGTGAACAGCCACGCGAGCACGCCGACCGCGCCGCCGGTCGCCACCGAGCCCAGCTTGCGGCCGAGGATGCGGCGCAGCACCGCGCCGCCGATCGGCACTGCAAAGAACAAAAACACGGCGACGTCGAACCATTGGAAGCCGCCCGGGCTCGGGGCGCGTGTGTCGCGCTGGGCCTGCTTCGGCGGCGGCAGCGGCTCACCGTTGACCAGGCCGATCAGACGGTCCACCCCGGCCGAAACGCCGCCCGAGAAATCGCCTTGACGAAAGCGCGGCGTGATCGCTTCTTCGATGATGCGGCTCGCGGCCAGATCGGGAATCGCACCTTCGAGCGTCTTGGCGACCGAAATGCGCACGCGCCGGTCGTTTTTGGCGACCAGCAGCAGCACGCCGTCGCCCACGTCCTTGCGGCCGATCTTCCAGGTGTTGGCCACGCGCTGCGCGTAGCCGAAGATGTCTTCCGGCGTGGTGGTGGGAACCATCAGCACGACGATCTGCGCGCCTTTGGTTTGCTCAAGCGTGGCCAGCCGGGATTCCAGCGCCTGGCGCATCGCGGCGTTCAACGTGCCGGTCTGGTCGATCACGCGCGCGGTCAGCGCGGGCACCGGCAGCACGTCCTGCGCGAACCCACCGACGGGCAGCACCGCGCTGCCCAACAGCAGCGCGGAGGCGAACCCGCGGGCAGCTATCCAAAACGTAGCTGCAAACGATGGCCTCATCAGGGCCCCAGGCGCTTTTCGCTTCAAAATGTTCATACCCATCGGCTGGGTCAGCCGCCTCGGTTGACGGGGGCCTAAGGGACCGTGCGGGCGACTATTTCGTTGCCGCCGGCGCCGGACCGGGGCCGGTGCTGAAGTCCACCGTCGGCGGGCGCGAAATCTGCCCTTCGTTCTCCACCGTGAAGCCGGCCTTCGGCTTGTAGCTGAAGATCATCGCCGTCAGGTTCGTCGGGAAGCTGCGCGCGAGCACGTTGTACTGCTGTACGTCCTTGATGTAGCGGTTGCGCGCCACGGTGATGCGGTTTTCCGTGCCTTCGAGCTGCACGCGCAGGTCGCTGAACGCCTTGTTGGCCTTCAGGTCCGGATAGCGTTCGCTGACCGCCATCAGCCGGCTCAACGCACCGCCGAGCTCCCCTTGTGCGGCCTGAAATTTCTGCATCGCCGCCGGGTCGTTCAGCATCTCGGGCGTGACCTGAATCGACGTGGCTCTGGCGCGGGCGTTGATCACGTTGGTCAACGTGTCCTGCTCGAACTTGGCTTCGCCTTTCACGGTTGCGACGATGTTGGGCACCAGGTCGGCGCGGCGCTGGTATTGGTTCAGCACCTCGCTCCAGGCGGATTTGGTCTGCTCGTCGAGCTGCTGAAAATCGTTGTAGCCGCAGCCGCTCAAGCCACCGACCGACAAAGCGACCCACAAGGTCAGTAGCCAGCGTTTCATGCGTTGTGTTCCTTTGGATGTTTGCGGTGATGCGCCGCAGCCAGTTGTCTGGGCTTCTGGATGGGGGCGTGCAAGTTAGCACAGTCGTGTGTAGGACAAGCGCGCTTCGGGCGGAAGAACGGTGCACCCGAACGCGTTGCGCTGAGCCGCGTGCGCTGTCGTCGCGTCCGCGCAGACCGCCGGCCTGGCTTGGCAGATGCGCTGGTTACCATGCAAGCCCCTGCGCGCTGCGCGTTGCCTGTGTGCCGAGCCTGTGCGAAATGCGCGATCCTCGCTCCGGCCCGTCTGTCCGATCTTGTTTTGCCCCGATGCCACCCACGCCCGAATCCGCTCCCACCGCTGCATCCGCCGCCGTCGCATCGGGCGGGCGGCGCCGGTCGGTCGTGCTCGGCATCCTGCTGGTGCTGGCGGCGCTGGTCTGGTCCGGCCTGCATCCGTTCGACCGCGGCACCTGGTGGATGGAGATCATGCCGGTCCTGATCGTGCTGCCGGTGCTCGTGCTCGGCCGCAACCATTGGCCGCTCACGACGCTGGTCTGCGTCTGTCTGTGCGTGCACGCGCTGATCCTGATTCTGGGCGGTGCCTACAGCTATGCGCGCGTGCCGCTGGGTTTCTGGATCGCCGATGCGCTGCAACTCTCGCGCAACCCGTACGACAAGATCGGACATCTCGCGCAAGGCTTCGTGCCCGCGCTGCTCGCGCGCGAAATCCTGATCCGCGGCGGCTATGTGCGGGGCCGCAAGATGCTGACCTTTCTGGTGCTGTGCATCGCGCTGGCCGTCAGCGCGGTCTACGAGCTGATCGAATGGGGCGCGGCGCTCGCGCTGGGACAGGGCGCAGACGAGTTTCTCGGCACACAGGGCGATCCGTTCGATACGCAGTCGGACATCTTCTTCGCGCTGATCGGCGCGTCGCTGGCGCTGCTGCTGTTCTCACGGTTGCACGACCGGCAGATCGAGCGGGCAATCCAGCGCGAACGGCTGGCCGGGCTGCGCTGACTCGCCCGCTTTGCTGGGGGCTCCGTTGTCGCCCTGCTTTCGACTTGAACCGATGAACTACGAAGCGCCCCGCTGGCTCGCCGGCGGCCATCTGCAGACGATCTGGCCGGCGGTGTACTTGCGGCACCGCCCGCTCGGCACGCAACCCGCGCTGCGGCGCGAACGCTGGGACGCGCCGGACGGCGACTTCATCGACGTCGACTGGCTCGCGCAGCCACCGCGCGCGGCCGGTCCGGCCGGTGGCGTCATCGCCGATGCCGATGCCGATCCCGATGCAGACGCCCCTGCCGATGCGTCCAAGCGTCCACTGCTGGTCATGTTCCACGGCCTGGAGGGCTCGTCCACCAGCCACTACGCACGTGCGTTCGCGCGCGACGCGGCACAGCGCGGCTGGGCGTTCGCACTGCCGCACTTTCGCGGCTGCAGCGGGGAGCTGAACCGGCTGCCGCGCGCCTATCACTCGGGCGACCATGCGGAGATCGACTGGGTGCTGCGGCGCTTCTCGGCGCAGCATGCCGGGCCGCTGCTGGCCGTCGGGGTTTCGCTCGGCGGCAACGCGTTGATGCTGTGGGCCGGGCTGCAGGGTGCCGCGGCCACGCAGGTGGTGAGCGCGGCAGCGGCGATCTGCGCGCCGCTCGACCTGGCGGCGGCCGGCCACGCGATCGGGCGCGGCTTCGGGCGGCGCAGCTACACGCCGATGTTCCTGAAGACGATGAAGCGCAAAGCGACGGCGAAGCTCAAGCAGTTTCCCGGTCTGTTCGACGCGAAAGTGCTCGCGGCAGCGCGCACGCTGCACCAGTTCGACGATGTGTTCACCGCGCCGCTGCACGGCTTCGACAGTGCCGATGACTACTGGGCGCGCGCATCGGCCAAGCCGCACCTTGCGAAGATCGCGTTGCCAACGCTGCTGGTGAATTCTTTGAACGATCCGTTCGTGCCGGCTGCGTCGTTGCCCGGGCCCGATGACGTTGGCGGCCACGTCACGCTGTGGCAGCCGCGCGAAGGCGGCCACGTCGGCTTTGCGGAAGGCCGCCTGGGCCTCGGACTCGGCGCGCTGCCGCAATCGGTGAACGGCTGGCTTGCCCCCTTCGCTTGCGAGCGCGCTGACCAGCGCGCTCGACGCGAAGGCACCCGGGCTCTGTAGGGGAGCGGCCCCACCCCCAGCACGTGGCAGCAGCCTGTTGTCACCGCGACATTGCTGCGCTGCGGACCCGGCCCAAGAGTGCCTGCCCCAGGGCCGGACTTGGCGCTCAATGCGCATGCGTCGTGATCTGGCAGCGGTATAGGGCAGCTCAATGCGAACGACGAGCCGCCCGCAGCAGCCCCGAACCAATGGGTCCGACACAAAAGGCCCACCGCGCCATCGGCTGCGCTCACGCGCCGGGTTTGCCGCGTCCCTGTGGCAACGTTCAGGTCGACCGCCGAGCAGACGCAGCGCGAGCCGGCCTGCGGTGGCTCGTCGGCTCGGGACGAGAGCGGTTTGTGGGTGAGCTGCCGCATCGCCTCAGGCGGCAACCAATGGGACAAACCAACCCGCCGGATCGCGGCAAAACAACCGGCTTCGGCCAGTCGACATCGCCATGCCGTTGCGGGAAGCACCAATGGCGTCGTAAATAATGGGCCGACTCGCCGCACGGGCGAACGTTTCGCCCGCAGCGGATGGACGTCGTGCGCTTCTTCTATTTCGGTCAAGCCGGCACTTGGTGGCAAAACGCCCCGGCTGCCGTCGACCGGCACCGCTCATGGATCAAAACAGACCGACCTTTGACGACCTTTTCGCCAGCACGACGCGGGCTGAGCTGACGCGGCGCACGCAACGGCTCGGCGGCACGCTGTCGCTGCCGCAGGCACAGCGGCTGGTCGCGCATGCCAACACATTGGAGGCGGCCGCGCACGGCCTGCGCGTGGCGATCGTGCACACCTACACGAGCGATCTGCTGAACCCCTGGCTCGCGTTGGAGGCGACATTGGCCGGGCTCGACGCCGCTGTTTATCACGCGCCGCACGGCGTCACCGTGCAGGAGGCGCAGGCCGGCTCGGGGCTGCTTGCGCATCGGCCGGACTTGACCCTGCTGCTGTTGCAGCCGCGCGATCTGCACCCCGAGCTGGCGGCCGGCACACCACTGGCTGCGCTGGATGCAGACGCGCAGCAGCAATTGCGCACCGACGTGCTGAGCCGGCTGGCGCAGCCGATCGAGCAATTTCGCGCGCAGCCGATCGGCCAACTCGTGCTCACGCTGCTGCCGCGCCTGTTCGCCCCCGGCCTGGGCAGCTACGACGTGCAGTCCGAATCGTCCGAGCAGGCCTGGTGGGCGGCGCTGAAAGCCGACATCGGCGCTTGGCTGCGGACATCGGTGCCGGCCACGAACCTGCTCGATCTGGACGAGGTGGTGCAGCAGGTCGGGCGCGACCAGTTCTTCGATCGGCGTTATTGGTATTCCGCGCAGTTTCCGTTCACGCCGGTGGCCGCGCGCGAGGTGGCGCGGCGCGTGATGGCGATCGGCACGGTGTTGAAATTTCCGCGTGCCAAGGTGATCGCGCTGGATGCGGACAACACGCTGTGGGGCGGGGTGATCGGCGAAGACGGCATCGACGGCATCGCGCTCGGACCGGACTATCCGGGCAATGCGTATGTCGACTTTCAGCGGCGACTGCTCGCGCTGCAGCAGCGCGGGTTCATCCTGGTGCTGTGCAGCAAGAACAACGCAGCCGATGTCGACGAAGTGCTCGACAAGCACCCGCATCAGCTGCTGCGGCAGCAACACTTCGCGGCCAAGCGCGTGAATTGGGAGCCGAAGCCGGACAACCTCGCCGCGCTGGCCTCCGAACTCAACCTGGGGCTCGACAGCTTTGTCTTTGTCGACGACAGCGACTACGAATGTGAAGCCGTGCGCCGCCAGTGGCCGCAGATCGAAGTGGTGCAGACGCCAGGGCGCGCGGTCGACGTGCCGGGTTGTCTGGAGCGCGTCGCACGGCTCGAGGTGCTTTCGCTGACGAATGAAGACCGCGCCAAGACCGCGCTCTATGCGCAGGAACGCCTGCGCCGCGAAGCGAGCGCCAGTGCACCGGCGGGCGGGGACCTGACCGACTACCTCGCGTCGCTGCAGATGAAGATGCGGGTTGCATTGCGCCCCACCGCACAACTCACGCGGCTTGCGCAGCTCACGCAAAAGACCAACCAGTTCAACCTGACCACGCGCCGCTACGACGAGCAGCAGATGCGCGCCATGCTGGATGCGCCGGATTGGCTGGTCGCGAGTTCTCCCTGGCCGACACGTTCGGCGACAGCGGCGTGGTGGGGCTGGCGATGTTTCGGCTGCCGAGCGCGGACTGCGCCGAACTCGACACGTTCCTGATGTCGTGCCGCGTGATCGGGCGGCGTGCCGAAGCGGCCTTTTTGCATACGCTGCTGCGGCACTTGGCCGAGCGCGGCGTGCAGCGCGTGACGGCCGAATTTCTGCCGACGCCGAAGAACGCATTGGCCAAGGATTTTCTCGGCAGAACAAGGCTTCGCAGCGTCGGTCCGACGGCCGGCTCGAAATAGACCTGCGGGATAATCCACCGTTGGCCGAATCGGCGTTTCCGATCGCGGTCACGACCTGCTGACAGCCCCCGACAGGTGGCTCGGCACCTCTATCTCCGTTCCTCGTTCCGCTTGCTCGGATCCCTGTCTTCTTTTCGCTTCCCAACATGCCCCTGTTCAACAAAGTACAACAAGCAATCGCCGCCACCTTGAACGTGCCGGCCGAGCGCATCACGCCCGACACACGAGACGAAGACATTGCGGCCTGGGATTCGCTCGGGCAGGTGAATCTGATGATGGCGCTCGAGCAGACCTTCGACGTGTACCTGGACGTGGAAGAGTTTCAAAAGCTCAACTCGGTGCCCGCGATCCTCAAATACCTGGAACAGCAGGGCGTGGCCTGAAGCACGGCATGCAAAACACGCCCGTGAACCTGCTCGAAACCGCTTCGGGCCTTGCGCTCAAGCATCTGAGCCAGAGCCAGGTGGAAGCCTTGCGCGCGACCTACTTCGACCTGCGCAAGAAGCTGCATCCGGTGATGCGCAAGGTCTACGGCACGTTCGATGCCGCCGCGCTGCGCGCCCATCTGGAGGAGCGCATCGGGCACGACTTCGACGTGTTGATGGTGCACAGCTCGGTCAATCACATGAAGCCGATGTTCACCGATGGCCCGCTCGATTTGGTGCGCATGCTGATCGACTTCTGCGGGCCGGAGCGCACGTTGGCGATGCCGGGCTTCTACTTCGGCGACCCCGCGATCGGCGGCGCGTTCAAGACGTTTCAGCAGCGCCCGCGTTTCGATCTGAAGCGCACGCCGTCGCAGATGGGGCTGGCAACCGAGCTGTTTCGCCGCATGCCGGGCGTGCTGCAAAGCCGGCATCCGGTGTACCGGATTTCTGCGCTCGGGCCGCTTGCGGCCGAGCTGACGGCCGGACACGACGTGCGGAGAGTCCGGCCGGGCGCGGCTCGCCGTTCGAGTTCATGGCCGCCCGCAACACCTGGATCATCGGCATCGGCAAGCCGATTCAGGTGATGACGCAGGCCATCATGTCGAGCAGCTGATGGGCGACGACTTTCCGGTGCCGGGCCATTGGGGCCAGCGCTGCCGATGACGCTGGTCGATGGCAAGGAAGAGAGCGTTCGAGCTGAAGCCGGGTCGCATTCCCGAAGGTCGCTTCAACATCTGGAAGCTGCAGCACATCATGAGCCCGGCACTTGCAGAATGGGAATTTCACCAGTGCCGATGTTCAGCGCGCGCTGCGACGTGACGCGCGATGCTCGGTCAGTCCGACCAGCGCGACCGACAGCGCCACGAGCGCAGTGACGGCCCACCAGTAGCCGTACCCATTCGGGTCGCCGCGCAGCACCGCTGCCCAGAACAGGAACAATGGCTGGTGCAGCAGATACAGCGTGAACGTGTAGCCAGCTGACCATCGGACCGGCCGTTCAATGCGCCACAGAACCGGTGCCAGCCTGCAGTACGACCACACGCATGGCGGCAAAGTTCAGGAACACCAGCACCCCAGCAGCCAGTCGCTCGAAGAAGTATTTGGAATAACGTCAACTGGTTATACCATTGCGGCCCGATCAGCGCCTTGACGCAACTCTGCCCATTTGCTCGAGTGACGTTGGCTTGATGAAACAGCACGATGCCCAGCAATGGAACCGATTGCGAGCAGCCAGGCAACCGGTTCGGACAGCCGCTCAAGCGCCTTCCAGCGGTACAGCAGCACTCCGGCGCCCCAGATCGGCGCCAGCAGCAGCAGCTTCGGCCCAAGTACCAACGCCCAGCAGCGCGGCTGCGCGCAACTCCCTATCGCCCGGGCAAAAACACGATCAGCGCGAAGCCGACGTAGTACCACATCTCGTAGCAGATCGACCAGTACGGCACGTTCGAGAAGCTCGTGATCGAGATGAACCAGACCTCGTTGAGCATCAGCAGACTGGACGCCGATCGCGCACCACGAATTGGTCGAACGGATAGCCATACGATCGTCGGGATACAGGCGGCGCCCCACCGCGTCGAGCGCGAGCGTCAGGAACAACGGTCGGCACCGCGACCGAATAGATGCGCGAGATGCGGCTTGCCGCGTAGCTTGGCAGCGTGTTTTCCTTGGTGTCGGTGATGTAGGCGATCACGAAGCCGGACAGCACAAAAAACACGATCACTGCGCTGTGCCCGTATTGGCTCAACGGTATCGAGTCGGCCACCAACATGCGCTGGTTCGAATGCCACAGATAGACCAGACACGCAGCGGCAAAGCGCACCAGATCCAGGTAGATCGAAAACGGCTTGTTCATTGGGTTTGTCTGCGCTCCGCGCGCTTTAGGAAACGCGCCGCGCGATTTGCTCTGCGTAGCGGGTCAGCGTGGACAACAGACCAGGCGCGCGGTCCAGCGGCTTCTTTGGCAGGGGTCAGGCCCAGTGCGAGCGGCTCATTTTCTGTCGCACGATACGCCGTCACCGGCCACTCGGCGCGGTGCTCTGCCAGCAGCGCGCACAAATGCTCAAAGCGCCGCACGACGATCGAATCCGGCTGCGAGGTGCCAGGCTTCAGCATCTCGAAGTTGTGCGAGACGATCACAAAATCGGACAAGCCGGCAGCATCTGCGCTCTGCAGCGCATCGCGCATTTCCGAAACGCTGCAGGCCCCGACCTGCGCAGGCCGATCCTTGCCGAACCCGTCACGAAACACCGCGACCGGAAAGCTCTGCACGCCGTTCACTCGTGAACGGCACGTCGAGCTGCCGCTGCTGCGGCAGGTCGGCTGCGCTGATCGCATGGCAGCGATTGACGCTGCTGTCCAGCCACAAGCCGTTGCGTCGCCAGCGCTTCGTAGGTGTCGTGATTCACCGCGAAGCTGCCCGAGCGGAACGTGTCGATCTCGTCGGCGCCGGCTGCTTCGAGCAATTCGCGCGCGCGGCCGATCAGCGCGGTCTGCTCGTCCAGCGTGTAGTAGGTCAGGTGCTGGCGCTTGCTGTGGTGGTTCGGAATGATCGGCGGCGCGATCTCGTCGCTCCACTCGGGGTGCAGATGCAACTGCACTTGCTGGCCGGCGTCGTGCAGCAGCCCGACGATGGTCGCCAGGTGCTGGGCGCCGAAGCGCGCCGAAAACAGCGGCTCGACGAAGAACACGCCGGTCAGGCCGTGCCGATTCAGGATCTCCAGCGTTTTCGGCAGCGCGAAGTCGCCGGCCGCGCTGTGGCCGTACACATAGCGCTCGAAGCTTGCCGGAAACGCCGCGTCGAGCCGGTCCCAGCCGTTGCACCAGATTTCGGTGTCGAAGGTCAGATGAACGTTCATGGGACGGTCACCGCTCGTCGCTGGCCACGCGCTGGCCGGATTGTGCAAACACCCAGCTCACCGCGATGCCGCCCGCCCACGAGTGCCGCTGCTGCACGAGCGGGCTGTCGGCGAACGCCGCGCCGCGCAGGCTGTCGTAGCGCACGAAGCCGCCGACCCAATAGCGGTCGAAGCGCTTGGACACCGCGGTGACGAAGTGCGCGCCGCTGTAGCCGCCGCTGGTGCGGTATTCGGGCCGTGCCGCGTTCGCGTACTGCGACTCGACGCCGTAGAAGTAGCTGTGCTGGCGCGCGTTGGCAAACAGCGGCCCGGCCAGGAGCCCCAGGTTCCAGCCGCGCGCGCCGAACGGATCGAGCACGTCGAGGTTCAGGTTCGGCGACGCGATCAGGCCCACGTAGCGCGGCGAGCGCTCCACCGTGAACGCGGCGCGCACCGGCAGCCGCAGATCGAGCCGGGTGCGTTCGTTCTGCGATTTCCACAACGCGAACTCGAGCGACGGGCCGAATTCGACCGTCGATTTCAGGTTCGGCATGCCGCGCCGCGCGCCGCTGTCGTCGCTTTTGATCGGCAGCGACGCGGCCAGGCTCAGGTTCAGCTTCACGCGGTCGGTGTCGAACAGAATGCCGCGCACGCCGTTGCGGTCGGCCCGAAACAATTCGCCTCGGTAGACGAAGTACGGCGTGGGCAGCACGTAGGTGCCCTGGTTTCGGGAGCCGCGGTAATCGGGAAAGCTGACCGCGCCGACACCCAGACCCAGTTCCCAAAGCGGCCGCGTGCCCAAGGTGCTGGCACCATCGTCGGCCACAGCACCGATCGGCGCCACACCGCAGGCGCCAAGCGCCACGGCTTGCAAGGCCCCGGCCCACAGCCGGTTGCGTGTGCGCATTGGACGCCGCTTCGAAGTGGTGGGAGGCGGCTGCGGAGGGGTGGCGATCGTCATGGACATGTTCCTTGGCTGAAGCGGGCTTGCATCGCCCGAAATTCGCCAGACGATTTGCGCGGCCCATAATGACCGCACGATGGACGATATTGTCAGACAGGCGATGGCCAAATGGCCGAACGTGCCGTTTGCTTACGGTTGGCTCGGGCTCGATGCACGCGGCGGTTGGTTTCTGCGCGATGTCGACGCACAAGCCGCAGGCGGGTTTGCAAGCGGCGCACCGGGCGCCAAAGGTTCGTTGATCGAGCACACGAAGCTGCTCGCGTTCATCGGCCGCAACTACCAGGCCGACGAGACGGGCCAGTGGTTTTTCCAGAACGGCCCGCAGCGGGCGTATGTCGAGCTGGAGCTCGCCCCGCACGTGTTTCGCTTTCGGACCGAGTCAAGCGACCACGCCGAAGACGCCGGTCGACTGACCACGCACACCGGTGCAGAAGCCACGGCGCAAGCCTGTTTCGTGGACGAGGAGGGCCGGTTGTACTTCGACAGCGATGTCGGCTTCGGACTGCTGCATTCATTGGAGGTGGCGCAGCTCGCCGAATTGATCGAGCGGGGTCATTGGCAGCCGCAAGCGGTTCGGACCGCAAGCTTGCCCGAGCGATTCGGCTACGTGCGCAGCCCGGCGGCGCGTCGGCCAGCGGCTTCGGAAAAATAAGGAGAGCGCAGCTGCTGAGCAGACGGGTTGCGCAGTGGTCGGCCCCTGCGCAGATCGCCCTGAGCGTGGCGGGTCGAACGGCTGTTGAGATGCGCGCTCCATGCAACGGCCGGAGGGCCGGAGCGATGGCGGCAGATCCATCCGGGTCGCATCACGAGGTTGTGGCCCCGACCAAACCGCCGTGGGCCCGAAGATGCCCACCAGACGCAGCAAAGCCGGCAAGAGGGCCGGCTTTGCTGCATTGGGGCCGCCGCCCGTCGCGCCGAGCTAGCCGCTTGTCAATCGGACGAGCGACTACTTGGCAGCGCTCACCATGTACTCGACCGCCGCCATCAGGTCAGCGTCGCTTGCCGAACTGCCGCCGCGCGGGGGCATTGCGCCGATGCCGTTCTTGACCGACATCATCAACGTGGGCATGCCTTTGGCGATGTGGGGCGCCCAGGCGGCCTTGTCACCGAACTTCGGCGCGCCGGCCACACCGGCTGCATGGCAGGCAAAACAAACCGATTTGTAGAGGGCAGCACCGGCTGCCGCATTCACGGGGGTGGCGGCCGGCACGGGCGCCACGGCGGCCACCGCAGCAGCGGCAGCAGGCGCTGCTGCCGAGGTCGGTGTGGCCGGCGGCGTGGCCGCTGTCGGCACGGTGGCGGCCAGAGCGGTGGTCGGTGACGTGGTGTCCTTGCTGGGTGCATTGCCCGTCGCAGGCGCTGCGTTGGCAATCGCGGTGGCGGCGGTCGTTGCCGCCACGTTCGCCACCGCCGCCGGTGAGGACGCCGCAACCATCGGCGCTGGGTTTGCTGGTGCCGCCGCGGCCAGCACCGCAGACACCGGCGTGGCCGGCACCGCCGCCTGCACAGCAGGCGCGCCAGCGGCGGCCGGGGCTTCCGCGGCCGCTGCGCCGGCTTTTTGCGGCACGGGCAGATTGCCGCCGGCTGCGTTCACCATGTAGACCACGCCGCGGCCGATCTCGACGTCTTCAAAATCGCCACCGCCTTGCGGGCCCATCGCGCCCTTGCCTTTGAGGGCCGACGTCAGCAGCGCTTCGTAGCCATGCGGAATGCGCGGTGCCCAGGCAGCGGCATCGCCGAACTTCGGCGCGCCGGCCACACCGGCTGCGTGGCAGGCCGAACACTGCGCCTTGAAGACTTCCTCACCGGCTTTGAGCGGGCGATTCGCATCGCGAATCTCGACCATGCCAATCTTCTGCAGCCGCGCCATCATCGATTGCTCGGCCGACTGCTCGGTCACACCACTGAGCTCCATGGTTTTTTCACCCGAGTTCACGCCGGACGGCTTGAACCTGTAGGTGACGAACAGCACCAGCCCGATGATGATGAAGATCGGCAAGACGAACGACGCCAGCACCGTGAAGACGAACTGGCGCGGGTTCTTGATCGGCCCGGCATGGGCCGAGTCTTCGGCGTGGCTGATGGGGGTGCTCATGAGGCAGTGGGCTCTTTTGCTGGTGCGCGAAAAAGGGAACAGGAAGCGGGGACAAGCAGATGCAGACGGGGCCGAAAAACCAGCCCGTTCAGCGTTTAATTATAGACGCGGGCTTCTTTCCGGACTTGGGTCCGATCGGCCGCGACACCAGTGCCGGCGCGGGTTTCGAGGCCTCCGCGGGGGCCATCGCGGGCACGCTGACAAAGGCCGGCTCAATGGCTTGGGCGGGCATCTCGGGCAGCGGTTTTCCATTGACCGTTGTCGGCTGCGTCGCCAGGCGGGCCGGCTCGCTCCAGCCGCCGCCCAGCGCTTTGTAGAGTTGCACGCGACTTTGCAGCTGCGCGAGCCGCGTCTGCACCACCGCCTGCTGCGTGCCGAACAGTGCGCGCTGCGCATCGAGCAGTTCGAGATAGCTCGCAATGCCGTTCTGGTAACGCATGTCGGCCAGTTTGAAGCGCACGCTCTCGGCGCGCGCCTGGGCGCGGGTCGCGCGCAGCTGCTCGCCCAGCGTGGCACGGCCGGCCAGCGCGTCGGCCACTTCGCGGAACGCCGCCTGAATCGATCTTTCGTACTGCGCCACCGCAATGCTGCGCCCAATGCGCGTGGCTTCGAGATTCGCCTCGTTGCGGCCGTAATCGAAAATCGGCAGCAGCGCCTGCGGGCTGGCGGTGAAGCCCAGCGCGCCGCTTTTGAACAGGCCCGACAGCTGGTTGCTGACCAGCCCGAGGCCCGCCGTCAGCGTGATGCGCGGGAAAAACGCGGCGCGCGCGGCGCCGATATTCGCATTCGCTGCGATCAGCTGCTGCTCGGCCTGCAGGATGTCCGGGCGGCGCTGCAGCAGATCGGACGGCAACCCGGCCGGCACGTCGGCCACGCCGAGCGCTTCGGGCGCGCGTTCACCGAACAGCGTGGCGTCGGTCAGCCGCATGTCGATCGGCTGGCCGACCAACACGGTCAATGCGTTTTCGTCCAGCGCGCGTTGGCGTTGCAGTGAAGCCAGCGACGCGTTGGCGGATTCGGTCAACGAATCGGCTTGGCGCACGTCGAGCTCGGACGTGACGCCGTTGTCGAAGCGCAATTGCGCGAGCTTTTGCGACTGCTGCCGGGTCTGCAGCGTCTGCCGCGTGATCTCGATCAGCTGCTGGTCGGCCTGCAACGCAAACCAGGTATTGGCAACCGCCGCCACCAGGCTGATCTGCGCGGCCCGCGCGCCCTGTTCGCTGGCCAGATACTGCGCGAGCGCGGCTTGCCTCAGGCTGTCGATGCGGCCAAAAAAATCGATCTCCCAGGCGCTGACCAGCAGGCCGACGTTGTACGTTGTGACCGTGGTGCGCTTGCCGGCGACCACGGCCGGCGCGCGCGACGCGGTGGCCGCGGCGTTCACGGTCGGCAACAGATCGGCGCGCCGGATGTCGTAGAGCGCGCGCGCCTGCTCGACCGAGAGCGCGGCCACGCGCAGGTCGCGGTTGTTGAACAGCGCAATCTCGATCACCGCAGACAGCCGCGGATCGGTGAAAAACGACTGCCAGGGCAGCTCGGCCACCGGCGCGGCGCCGGTCGGTTCGTTGATGCCGCTTGGCCACTCGGTTGCGATCGGGGCCTGCGGCCGCTGGTACGCGGGAATGAACGAACAGCCGGCGGCCAGCAGGCTGAGCGCGAGTGCCGACAGGCGCCACAGCCGGGGGCCTCGAGCGCTTTGGTTGGCGCAGCGCTTCAATCGGGTCGGATGAATCGGCCCCAGCTGCGGGTCGGGCATCGTGCCGACGGGCCGCAGCGAAGCAGATGGGGCCGAGCGTTGGCTCAAGGTCATGTCGGGGTCTCGCTGGGTGAAGGGGTCGTGCCGCCACCGACACCGGCGGCTTGGGCATGGCGTCGATCGGCTTCGTGCTGGCGCGCGCTGCCTTTGAACAAGGTACGCACCACGACGAAGAACACCGGCACGAAGATCACCGCGAGCACGGTGCCGGTCAGCATGCCGCCGATCACCGCGGTGCCGATCGCGCGCTGACTGGCCGAGCCCGCGCCGGAGGAAATCACCAGCGGCACCACGCCCAGGCCGAACGCGAGCGAAGTCATGATGATCGGCCGAAACCGCAGATGCGCGGCTTCGATCGCGGACTCGACCACGCCTTTGCCCGACGCTTGCAGGTCCTTGGCGAACTCGATGATCAAGATCGCATTTTTCGCCGCGATGCCAATGATCGTGATGAGACCGACCTGGAAGTACACGTCATTCGCATACCCGCGCAGCAAGGTGCCGAGCAGCACGCCGAGCACGCCAAGCGGCACCACCAGAATGACCGACAGCGGAATCGTCCAGCTCTCGTACAGCGCGGCCAGGCACAGGAACACCGCCAGGATCGCGAAGCCGTACAGGATCAGCGCCTGTGAGCCGGCCAGCTTTTCCTCGCGGGACTGGCCGGTCCACTCGTAGCTGAAGCCCGGCGGCAGCCGGCTGGCCAGCTTTTCCATCTCCTCGATCGCCACGCCCGAGCTGTAGCCCGGCGCTGCGCTGCCACTGATGCGCATCGCGGGGTAGCCGTTGTAGCGCACGGTCTGCATCGCGCCCTTGACCCAGCGAGTGCTCGCAAACGTCGCAAACGGCACCGGCTGGCCCTGCACGTTGTTGGCCGTGAGCTGCAGCAGATCGTCGGGCTGCATGCGCGCGGGCGCATCGGCCTGCACGATCACGCGCTGCAGCCGCCCCGCGTTCGGATAGTCGTTCACGAACGATGAGCCGAGCGCGGTCGACAACGCCGCGTTGATCGCATCGAACGAGATGCCGAGCGCGGCCGCCTTGTCGCGGTCGACGTCCAGGAACAGTTGCGGCGCGTCCTCCAGGCCGTCCGGTCGCACGCCCGCGAGCAGCTTGCTCTGCGACGCCATGCCGAGCATCTGGTTGCGTGCGCCGACCAGCGCGTCGTGGCCCAGGCCTGCACGGTCCTGCAGCCGGAACGTAAAGCCCGTCGCGTTGCCCAGTTCGGCAATCGGCGGCGGACTGACCACGAAGATGAACGCATCGCGAATCTGCGACAGCGCACCGAATGCCCGGCCCGCGATTGCCTTGGCCGAGTTGTTCGGCCCGGTGCGTTCGTCCCACGGCTTCAATGTGATGAACGCGAGGCCCGCGTTCTGGCCCTGGCCCGAGAAGCTGAAACCCATCACGCTGACCATGCTCTGCACTTCGGGCTGCTTCAGGATGAAGCCTTCGACGTTCTGCATTACGGCCAGCGTGCGCTCCTGCGTGGCGCCCGGCGGCAACTGCACGTTGGCGACCAGATAGCCCTGGTCTTCTTCGGGCAGAAATGAAGTCGGCAGGCGCTGGTAGACCAACGCGACCGCGCCGATGATCACCGCGTACAGGATCAGGTACCAGGCGGCGCGCTTCAACATGCGCGCGACCAGACTTTCATAGCCCTTCGCGGTGCGGCTGAAGCCGCGGTTGAACCAGCCGAAGAAGCCGCGCTTCTCATGATGGTGGCCGGCCTCCACGGGTTTCAGCAAGGTTGCGCACAAAGACGGCGTGAGCGACAGCGCCATGAAGGCCGAGAACGCGATCGACGACACCATCACGGCCGAGAACTGCCGATAGATGTTGCCGGTGGCGCCCGCAAAGAACGCCAGCGGCACGAACACCGAGATCAACACCAGCGTGATGCCGATGATCGCGCCCGAGATCTGCTGCATCGCCTTTTTGGTGGCATCCACCGGCGACAGGCCTTCCTCGCTCATGATGCGCTCGACGTTCTCCACCACGACGATCGCGTCGTCGACCACGATGCCGATCACGAGCACCATGCCGAACATGGTCAGCACGTTGATCGAAAAACCGAGGGTGAGCAGCACGCCGAACGTGCCGAGCAGCGCGATCGGCACCACGATGGTCGGGATGATCGTGTAGCGCCAGTTCTGCAGGAACAGGAACATCACGAGGAACACCAGGCCCACCGCTTCGAACAGCGTCTCGGCCACCTGCTTGATCGAAATCTGCACGAAGCGCGATGCGTCGTACGGAATGGTCCAGCTCACCCCTTCGGGAAACAGCTTTTGCAGTTCGGTCAGCCGTTCGCGGATCGCCTTGGCCGCGCCCAGCGCGTTGCCGCTCGGCGACAACTGCACGCCCATGCCGACCGCCGGCACGCCGTTCAGCCGGGCCGAAGTTGCATAAGCCTGGCCGCCGATCTCGACCCGCGCCACGTCCGACAAGCGCACGGTGGAGCCGTCCGGGTTGGCGCGCAGCACGATTTGCTTGAACTCCTCGACGTTGTCGAGCTGGCCGTTCACGACCACGGTGGCTTCGATCGCCTGGGCGGCCACGTTCGGCAACGCACCGATCGAGCCGGCCGCCACCTGTGCGTTCTGCGCGCGGATCGCGTTCGTCACATCGGCGGTGGACAGTCGGAAGCCCTGAAGCTTGTCCGGATCGATCCAGATGCGCATCGCGCGCTCGGTGCCGAACAACTGCACCTGGCCGATGCCGGCGAGCCGCTGCAACTCGGGCAGCACATTGCGCGATGCGTAGTCGCCCAGCGCGATCGGGTCGAAGGCCGGATTGGTCGACGACAGCATCGTGAACAGCAGGAAGTTGGAGCGTGCCTTGTCGACGCGCACGCCCTGCTGGGTGACCGATGCGGGCAGCCGCGGTGTGGCGCGTGCAAGCCGGTTCTGCACATCGACTTGCGCCAGATCGGGGTTGGTGCCGGTCTCGAAGCTCAGCGTGATGGTGCCGGTGCCGTTGGCCTGCGCGACCGATTCGTAGTAGATCAGGCCCGGCGTGCCGTTCATCTCGCGCTCGACCACGGCCAGCACGCTGTCTTCCAGCGTCTGGGCCGAGGCGCCCGGATAAACCACGCTGACCACGATCGACGGCGGCGCGACCGGCGGGTATTGGGCAATCGGCAGCTGCGTGATCGCAATGCCGCCGGCCACCAGGATGAACAGCGCGATCACCCACGCGAAGATCGGGCGATCGATGAAAAACTTGGCCATGAGTGAAGCGCGAAATGGTGAGGTGAGCGGACGGACGCGTCAGGGCTTGGCCGGGCCAGTGGCAGCGCCGTTGTTTATCGCTTTGCCCGCGCCACCGGCGCCGGGTGCACCCGAAGCGGCCGCCATCGCACCGCGTGCGGGCGCTGCAGCGGCGGTTGAAGCCGCACCCGGCGGCTGCCACGGCACCGCCTTCACGGGCGTGCCCGGCGGCAGCATCTGCAGCTTCTGAAAACCGTCGACCATCACCTGCTCGCCGGCCGTCAGGCCGTCGAGCACCACCCACTGGTTGTTGCGCGCAGCACCGATCTTCACGTCGCGCTTGGAGAGCTTGCCGTCGGGCGCCACCACCATCACGGTGTCGCCTTGCTGGGTGCGTGTGACGGCCTGCTGCGGCAGCGTGATCGCGTTGTCGAGCTGGGCCTGCTCGAGCCGCACCCGCACGTACATGCCGGGCAGCAGCAATTGTTTCGGGTTCGGAATCTCGGCGCGCAGCGTGATCTGACCAGTGGACGCATCCACCGTCAGGTCGGAGAAGAGCAGCTTGCCTGGCTGGGAGTAGACGCTGCCGTCTTCGAGCACCACCTGCACCTGCGCGGCGTTGCCGTCGCTGGCGCGTTGCATCTTGCCGTCGGCGAACGCGCGGCGCAGCCGCAGCACGTCGCCCGAGGACTGGGTGAAGTTGACATAGAGCGGATCGATCTGCTGCACCAGCGCGAGCGGTGTCGCCTCTCCCTGGCCGACGAGCGCGCCTTCGGTGACCAATGCGCGGCCGATGCGCCCCGAGATCGGCGACGTGACGGACGCGTAGCCGACGTTGATCTGTGCGGTCTGCACGGCGGCGCGCGCCACCGAGACGTCCGCTTCCGTCGTCTTTTGCGCAGCCACCGCGTTCGCGTATTCCTGTTTGCTGATCGCATTGGCCTGCACCAGTGGGCGGTAGCGCTTGACCAACGAGGCGGCTTGCGCGGCGTTCGCCTCGGCGCGGATCTGTTGCGCTTTCGCGCTGGACAGCGCGGCCTGATAAGGCGTCGAATCGATCGTGAACAAGGCCTGCCCGGCTTTCACGGTGCTGCCTTCCTTGAACAAGCGCTTCAGCACGATGCCGGCGGCGCGGGCGCGCACCTGGGCCACGCGCGACGCTTCGAGCCGGCCGGGCAGTTCGGTCACCAAGCCGACTTCGCCGGGTTGGGCGGTGACCACGCCGACTTCCGGCAGCTGCCTGCCGCCGCCCGGACCTCCGGCCCCGCCCGGTCCGCCCGGCGCTGCGGGGCCTGCGCCCGGCTTGTTCGGGGGACCCCCGGCGGGCGGTCCGTCCGCTGGCTTGGCCGCCCCGGGCACTGCGGCGGCCTGCGTGTTTTCCTTGCCACAACCCGACAACGCCCCCGCACACAAGACGACGGCGAGCAGCACCGGCGCCCATCGGGCCACCGACTCCGGCATCGCCCGGGAAGTGGCCGCCCCATCGACGGCGGGTCGGCGAAACATTCGGTGATCAATCATGGAAATGCTTATTCGGAAGTGACGTGGGCCACACGCCCCGTGGTGGTGGGGCTGCGGCGGCTCGCCTGCGCTTCGAGCGGCAATGCGTGGCGATCGCCGGCTCGCCGCCCGCGCGCCAAGCAACCCATCGGCACAAATGGTCTTGGCGGAAATGATGCACTCTAAATGTCCATGTGTGCCGTTGCTGCGACAAGGCTGTTGTTTGTTGGCGATCCCCGCATGAGGCGGCGTGGCCGCTCGCGGCCCCACTTTTCTGCCCAGCCGTCCGCAAGGCCGTTCCGCGGCCTGCCCGCCGCTCAGACCTTGGGTTGACAAAACCGCACGGACACACCCAAGCGCGATCATGCCGACCCGATCCCGGTACAACTGCGACCGCATCGATCGACGATAATCGGCAGTTCGGCCACATCCGTGGCTGCGCGGCTGTAGCTCAGTGGATAGAGTATTGGCCTCCGAAGCCAAGGGTCGTGGGTTCGATCCCCGCCAGCCGCACCAAAAAAACTTCGACCGCCGGCCGATGCCGACCAGCGGCGCATCTGGACGAAACCGGCGCCGGGCAATGAGATCGGCCCGCCTTGCCGTCCTTCTCGACGCCGGCTCGAGCCGAGCGGCACCGCTTTTTCGTAGATCAGCGGTGGCGGATCTCGACTTTCGGCTGCAGCGCCGGGTCGTCGACGTACCCGCTCGTGCAAAAGCGCTTGTTGCCATAGAGGCAACCGCCGACGCCCTCCAGCTTCCAACTGAAACTGGCCGTCGGTGTCGATCCGCTGCTGCGCTGCACGCCGGCGGTGACGTTGAAATCCATCCAGCCCGGATCGAAGTTGGTCTGACCGATCGCATCGGCCACCGGCGCGCAATCGATGCCCGCCCCGCCTGCGCCGGGCACGTTCCAGGAAACGCCTGTGTCGCGGTCTGTCCGGGTCGCCGCGCTTTCCTGTCAATCGCCGAACAGCGGATGAAGCCGGTAGACCCTGTCGCATGTCGGTGTGTTTGCAGAGCCCCGGCGTGGCCGATTCGATCGTCGCGCCGTTGGGCACCGGGCCACCCCTCGAGGCAAGAATCGCGATGCGCGTGTGCACCGCGTACGAATCGCTGTGGACGTACATCAGCGGGTGGCCGCCGAACGCAACCCAGGTGTGGTGGCTGGGCAAGAAGGGTTCGCCGCTCAGCGCATAGCCGGTCGGTTGAAGCCGAAATTGCCGATCGAGTTCCAGCCGCCGCCCCGACAGGTCCGATCCCACGTGCTGCTGGTGCTGCCTTCGGCATGCTGTACCTGAACCTGCGCGGCGCTGCAGACAACCGTCGAAGGTGCGGAACATACCCGACAGCGTCACACCGCGATCGCTGTTGCGAACCATCGGATTGGCCATCGACGCGGCCGGCGGACCCGTCGATTCGGAAAGCCATTCGGCACCTTCCGAATCCGCTGCAACCCATAAAAAGCAACGCGCACAAAGCGGGCACGCAGCGCGGCCGGCGACGGTGCGACAGAAACCTAAAAAACGCTTGCCCGCAGGCGCATCGGCAAGCTTTTTCCGTCGCCATCTCTCGGTCGGCCCAACAGCAAACGTCGATCGACGTTTGCAAGCGCCCCCCCTGGCACTCGGTCAAGCTGCGCGGCACCAAAAACCACCAGTGGTCAATCTCCCTGGATCTGCTTGAGATTCAGCGCCTTTTGATACAAAGCATTGCGCTTGCCGCCGGTCAGCTCGACGGCCAGCTTCACGGCCAGCATCACCGGCACCTCGGCCAGCAAGATGTTGAGCACCCGCTCGTCGTCGCAGGCGGTCTCGGCGGCGGGGGTGGGGTGCAGCACCAGCACGAACTCGCCGCGCAGCCGCTGGGCATCGGCGCGCAACCAGTCGGGCAGCGCGTCCGATCGCAGCGTCTCGATCTGCTCGAAGCGCTTGGTCAGCTCGCGCAGCACGGTGAGTGGGCGCGGCCCCAGTGCAACAAGTGCGGCGGCCAGCGCGGCGATGCGGTGCGGCGCCTCGAACAGCACCACCGCGCGCGGCTCCTGCGAAAGCGCCTGGACGGCTGCGGCTCGCTCACCCGTGCGGGTTGGCAAAAAGCCCTGGAACACGAAGCCGCTGCCATCGCGCTCGTCGATGCCGGCCACGCTGAGCGCCGCCGTCACGCTGCTTGCGCCGGGCACCGGCAGCACCGCAAAACCGCCCGCTCGCGCGGTCGCGACCAGCCGCGCGCCAGGGTCGCTGATCGCGGGCGTGCCGGCATCGCTCACGTAAGCCACGCGCTGGCCGGCGGCCAGACGGCCCAGCACGCCTTGGGCAGCCTGCAGTTCGTTGTGCTGATGCACCGGCAGCAAGGGCGTGGTCCCGCGCTCCAGGCCCCAGCCGTGCAACAGCGCGGCGGTGTGGCGCGTGTCCTCGCACGCGATCGCATCGACCAACGCGAGCACATGCAACGCGCGCAGCGTGACATCCGCCAGATTGCCGATCGGCGTGGCCACCAGATAGAGCGCGCCCTGCGGATAATGCTGGTCGCCCGCCGCCGCCTGCGCCGCCTGCAACGCGGCGGCAAATCCCGCACTCAATGAAATTCCTCGATCGACCGACGGCGCCGCGCAAAGCCGGCGTTGCAGCACCGCCCGCTGCCCGGCCCACCACCAAGCGCGTCGGCGATGCTGCGGAAGACCGGGCGCTCGGCCATCTGCAGGCCGCTGGCTGCAAGCTCGTCGCGCGCAACTTCAAGACGCCGGGCCGCGGCGGCGGTGAGATCGATCTGATCGTGCGCGCACCGGACGGCACGCTGGTGTTCGTCGAAGTGCGCCAGCGCCGCAGCGCTGGACATGGGGGCGCCGCGGGCAGCGTGACGACGCCGAAGCAGCGCCGCATCGTGTTCGCCGCGCGCCACTTTCTGATGCGTTTTGCGGCGCCGCCGGCCTGCCGCTTCGATGTGGTGCTGATCGAAGGCGACCAGCTCACTTGGCTGCGCGCCGCGTTCGACGCGAGCACCTAACACACGGCTGCCCTCGCACCGCCCTCGAAGCACGCTCAACGCACCGGGATCGGCATCGCGCGGTCCACCGCGACCACAGTGACGCTGTTCTTCGGTGAGCCTTCGATCACCCGGTCCGAGTACGTCAGATAGACCAGCGCGTTGCGCGCCTTGTCCACCATGCGCACGATGCGCAGCTTCTTGAATACCAGCGAGATGCGTTCGCTGAACACCTCTTCCTGCTCGGCAAGCGGCTTGTCGATGCGGATCGGGCCGACCTGACGACACGCGATCGACGCTTCGGCCTTGTCTTCGGCCAATCCGAATGCACCCTTGATGCCACCGGTCTTGGCGCGCGATACGTAGCAGGCGATGCCACCGACCTTCGGATCGTCGTAGGCATCCACCACGATCTTGTGGTCGGGGCCGATCAGCTTGAACACGGTGTCGACTTCGCCGATGCGCTCGCCTTCCGCGGCCGCCGCGGGCAGGCTGCAGATTGCGGTGAACAACAGGGCGAACGCGGCGGGTCCTGCGACAGAAGAAAGCGTGCTGGGTGGATTCATCGCCCGATTCTCGCCCAAGCACCCGGGGCGGCGGCAGCGCCCGGGTATCATCGTCGACCCATGCTTGAACAGCGCATCCAGCAGCACTTCATCGACAGTGCGGACCTCAAATACCAGGCTGCCGAAGTGCTGTCCGGGCCGATCGTGAACGCTGTTCAGGCGCTGTTCGCATGCGTCACCAGCGGCGGCAAGGTGCTGGCCTGCGGCAACGGCGGCTCGGCCGCCGATGCGCAGCACTTCGCAGCCGAGCTGGTCGGCCGCTTCGAGCGCGAGCGCCCCGAGATCGGCGCGATCGCACTGACCACCGACACGTCGATCCTGACCGCGGTCGCGAACGATTACCAGTTCAACGAGGTGTTCGCGCGCCAGGTGCGCGCGCTCGGCCAGCCCGGCGATGTGCTGCTCGCGATCTCGTCGAGCGGCAACTCGCCCAATGTGCTGGCCGCGATCGAGGCCGCGCACCAGCGCGAGATGATCGTGCTGGCGCTGACCGGCCGCGGCGGCGGCAAGACGGCGCCGCTGCTGCGCGACACCGACGTGCACATCTGCGTGCCGCACGACCGCACCGCGCGCATCCAGGAGGTGCATCTGCTGGTGCTGCACTGCCTGTGCGACGGCGTGGACACCCAACTGCTCGGCGAACAAGAAGGAACCCCGTCATGAATGCAACCTCGCTTCGCGCGCCCCATTTGCACAAGCACGGCACCGGCGCCGTGCTGGCGACGTTGCTCGCCGCGTCGCTCATCGGCGGCTGCGTGCCGCTGGTGGTGGGCGGGGCAGCCGTCGGCACCGCGATGATGGTGTCGGACCGGCGCACCTCGGGGTCCCAGCTCGAAGACGAAGGCATCGAGCTGCGCGCCAACAACCGGATCCAGGAGGTGATCGGCGACAACGGCCATGTCGGCGTGACCAGCTACAACCGCATCGTGCTGCTGACCGGCGAAGTGCCGAACGAGCAGATGCGCGCGCGCATCGCCGATGTGGTTTCCCGCATCGACAACGTGAAGATGGTCGCCAACGAGACGACCGTCGGCGTGCCCTCGTCGATCGCCCGGCGATCCGGCGACAGCGTCACCACCGGCCGAGTAAAGGCCGCGCTGGTGGACACGCGAAATATCCAGTCGCGCGCGATCAAGGTCGTGACCGAAGGGGGTGTGACTTACCTGATGGGCCTGGTCACGCAGCGCGAAGCCGACCTGGCCAGCGAAGTCACGCGCAACGTGCCCGGCGTGAACAAGGTGGTGCGTGTGTTCCAAATCGTCACGGAAGCCGAGCTTGCCCGCGCGCAGGAAGTGGGTGCGGCCGGCGGACCGCGTGCGGCAGCGCCGGCGCCGGTCCTGAATGGCTCGCAACCCGCGCCGCATCCCATGCCGGCCGCGTCGCCGCTGCCGCCTCAGACAGCGCCCGTGCAGACGATGCCGGTGCGCTGATCCCGTCACACCGGAGCCAAGTCGGACTCAACGGAGTCCACGAAGCGCGCGGGAAGCCGACTCCCCCACACACGCGCCGGCAGTCGCTGGCATGCACCATCAAACGATTGCGAAATCTTCCGTGCCGGCTGCCAGATCGACCGTCTTGGCACGCTGGCTGTTCAACTTGATCGTCAGCCGCAGGTCGTTCAATGAATCGGCATTGCGCAACGCATCTTCATACGAGATGACATTCGACTCGAACAGATCGAACAGCGACTGATCGAACGTCTGCATGCCGAGGTTGCGGCTTCGCTTCATGACTTCCTTGATCTCGCTGACTTCGCCTTTGAAGATCAGGTCGGCGATCAGCGGCGAGTTCAGCAGCACCTCCACCGCGGCCGCGCGCCCTTTGCCGTCTTGCTTTGACACGAGCCGCTGCGAGATCAACGCGCGCAGGTTCAGCGACAAGTCCATCAGCAGTTGCGCGCGGCGCTCTTCGGGGAAGAAGTTGATGATCCGGTCAAGCGCCTGATTCGAGCTGTTCGCGTGCAAGGTCGCCAAGCACAGGTGACCGGTTTCGGCGAAAGCCACCGCGAGCTCCATCGTCTCGCGGTCTCGGATCTCGCCCATCAGGATCACGTCCGGGGCCTGGCGCAGCGTGTTCTTCAGCGCGGCTTCCCAACTGTCGGTGTCGATGCCGATCTCGCGTTGCGTGACCACGCAGTTCTTGTGCGGGTGCACGAACTCCACCGGGTCCTCGATCGTGATGATGTGCCCGTGCGAGTTCTCGTTGCGCCAGTCGACCATCGATGCCAGCGTGGTGGACTTGCCCGAGCCCGTTGCCCCCACCAAAATGCACAAGCCGCGCTTGTTCATCGCAACCTCTTTCAGCACCTTGGGCATTTTCAACCCGTCAATGGTTGGCAACGTCAACGGAATCACCCGCAGCACCAGCCCCACCTTGCCTTGCTGCATGAACGCGTTCACGCGAAACCGCCCCACCCCGGCTGGCGAGATCGCGAAGTTGCATTCCTTCGTGCGCTCGAAGTCCGCGGCTTGCTTGTCGTTCATGATCGCGCGCGCGAGCGACAACGTGTGGCTCCCGGTCAGCGGCTGCGGCGAGACCTTCTGCACCTTGCCGTCCACCTTGACGGCGGGCGGGAAGTCGGCGGTGAGAAACAGGTCGCTGCCGTTCCTGCTTTGCATGAGCCGCAGCAGGTCGGTGACGAATTTACTGGCTTGATCGCGTTCCATGATTGTTATTTGGATAAACTATTTTATGTAATTCGGATAACTAAAATTGTCCAGAATTATATTTCAATACGCAAAACAATTTTATATTTTAAGACTTGCAATAAATTCTAACGAATGCAAAATATCTTAGAACTCTTGTGTGCCAAGCTGTCAGCCAATCTTCTTTAGGCATCTTTTCATTGCATCCTTTTATTCTTTTGATGCAACGCTGCAAAGACTGGTTTTGTCTTCTTTTAAGCGGCAACGCGTTCGAAAGTCAGTTAGACCGGAAAACAAGACTCGTTTTGTCGAAAAGAAGAAGGTAGAAGAACACAGATGAAAGCAGTCTAGCTACAATCGAATTCTCTTTAAGTTGCGAATTTTTTAAACTGAGGATATGGCAACCTATTTTGATAACTGCTACCCAGGGAAATTGTCCGGAATCTTCGCCTTGCCCCTAGCCTCCGCCGCACTGATCACATTCCGCTTCACCAAGTCCGTCAAATTCTGATCCAGCGTCTGCATCCCCGCGCTGTAGCCAGTCTGAATCGCCGAATACATCTGCGCGACCTTCGCTTCCCGGATCAAGTTGCGAATTGCGCTGCTCGCAATCATGATTTCATGCGCCGCCACGCGGCCTTGGCCGTCTTTGGTTTTGCACAGGGTTTGTGAAATCACGGCCTGCAGCGATTCGGACAGCATCGCGCGCACCATTTCTTTTTCATCGGCCGGAAACACGTCGATGATTCGGTCGATGGTTTTGGCGGCGCTCGAGGTGTGCAGCGTGCCGAACACGAGGTGGCCGGTCTCGGCCGCCGTCATCGCGAGGCGGATGGTTTCCAGATCGCGCATCTCGCCGACCAGGATCGCGTCCGGGTCTTCGCGCAGCGCGGAGCGCAATGCGGCGGAGAAGCTCAACGTGTGCGGGCCGACTTCGCGCTGGTTCACCAGGCACTTCTTGGATTCGTGCACGAACTCGATCGGGTCTTCCACGGTCAGCACGTGGCCGTATTCGTTTTCGTTCAGGTAGTTGACCATCGCGGCCAACGTGGTCGACTTGCCGGAGCCGGTGGGTCCCGTGACCAGCACCAGGCCGCGTGGCTTCAAGGCCAGCTCACCGAAGATCTTCGGCGCGTTCAACTGCTCGAGCGTCAGGATCTTCGACGGGATGGTGCGCAGCACCGCGCCGGCGCCGCGGTTGTGGTTGAACGCGTTGACGCGAAAGCGCGCGAGGCCTTCGATCTCGAACGAGAAGTCGACTTCGAGGAACTCCTCGTAGGCTTTTCGCTGCGTGTCGTTCATGATGTCGTAGACCATCGCGTGGATCGTCTTGTGATCCAGCGCTTCGACGTTGATGCGGCGCACGTCGCCGTGCACGCGAATCATCGGCGGCAGGCCGGCCGACAGGTGCAGGTCGGACGCTTTGTTCTTGACGCCGAAGGCGAGCAGTTGGGTGATGTCCAAGGTATTCTCGGCAGTGAATTTCGGGGTCTGGGCTGTTCGCTGCAGCGCGGGGCCAAGACCACGCAAGTCCTGCACGCGCCGGTGCCATCCTTCGTTTCTATCAACCAAACCCTGCCCATGAACCCCGTCGCCGACAACCTCGAAGCGGTGCGCGTGCGGATTCGCACGGCTTGTGCTTCCGCCGAGCGCGCGGCCGACGTCGTGACGTTGCTGGCGGTGTCCAAAACGTTCGATGCCGATGCGGTGCGCGCAGCCGCTGCGGCCGGCCAGCGCGCATTCGGCGAAAACTATGTTCAGGAAGGCGTGGCCAAGATCATCGAGCTGCGCGATGCGGGCCTGGATCTGGAATGGCACTGCATCGGCCCGCTGCAAAGCAACAAGACGCGCGACGTGGCCGAGCACTTCGACTGGGTGCAGAGCGTGGACCGTCTCAAGATCGCCGAGCGGCTGTCGACTCAGCGGCCCGAGCACCTGCCACCGCTGCAGGTGTGCGTGCAGGTGAACGTCGATGCGGCGCCGACCAAGTCGGGGGTGCGGCCAGAGGAAGCGTTGGCGCTGTGCCGGGCGATTGCGCAGTTGCCGCGGTTGCGATTGCGCGGGCTGATGGCGGTGCCGGATGCTACCGATTCCGTAGCATTACCCGCAGCATTTACCAGCGCCAGGACGCTGTTTGATCAAATTCGTTCTGCGGAATTACCGGGTTTGGATGAATTCGACACCCTCTCGCTCGGCATGAGCGGCGACCTGGAGTCGGCGGTGGCCGCCGGCAGCACGATGGTGCGCGTGGGCAGCGCAATCTTCGGCGCAAGGCACTACGGCTGAAAGCGCCAAGCCCGCGCCGGGATAATCGGTTGCTGTGACGAACACCAGCAATTGCCACCAGGCGGACCACCGCACCGAAGGCCGCCCGCAGCGCATCGTGGTGGGCCTGTCCGGCGGGGTCGACTCGGCCGTGACCGCGTGGCTGTTGAAGCGCGCGGGCCATGAGGTGGTCGGCATCTTCATGAAGAACTGGGAAGGCGACGACGACGAATACTGCGCGTCGCGCCAGGACTTCATCGATGCGGCGGCCGTCGCCGACGTGCTCGGCATCGAGCTCGAGCACGTCAACTTCGCGGCCGATTACAAAGACCGCGTGTTCGCCGAGTTCCTGCGCGAATACGGCGCCGGCCGCACGCCGAACCCGGACGTGCTGTGCAATGCGGAGATCAAGTTCAAGGCGTTTCTGGATCATGCGATGGCGCTCGGCGCAACGAAGATCGCAACCGGCCATTACGCACGCGTGCGCCAGCGCGGCGACCGGGTCGAACTGCTCAAGGGGCTCGATCCGGCCAAGGACCAAAGCTATTTTCTGCACCGGCTGAACCAGACGCAACTCGCGAACACGCTGTTTCCGATCGGCGAGCTGCACAAGACCGAGGTACGCCGCATCGCAGCGGAAATCGGCTTGCCCAATGCGAAGAAGAAGGATTCGACCGGCATCTGCTTCATCGGCGAACGGCCATTCCGCGAATTTCTGAACCGCTACATCGCGAAGGCGCCCGGCCCGATCAAAGCCGACGACGGCCGCGTGCTCGGCGAGCATCAAGGCTTGAGTTTCTACACGCTCGGCCAGCGCCAGGGCCTCGGCATCGGCGGCGTGAAGGCGCGTGGCGCGGCATTGGCCGCGGTGCGGCAGCAGGGCCTGCGCGGCGCAGGCGAACACGCGCCGTGGTTCGTGGCGCGCAAGGACATGCAAGCGAACACGCTGTGGGTCGTGCAGGGCCATGACCATCCGTGGCTGCTGTCGCACGAGTTGGTCGCTGATGACGTGAGCTGGATTGCCGGCAACGCGCCAACCGACGGCGCAATCGGCTGCAAAGACGCGCTATCGGCAGGCCGACGCCGCGTGCGTGTTGACGCGGGGCAGCGATTCGCAGAATTTTGCGCTGCGCTTCGGGGCAGCGCAGTGGGCCGTCACGCCGGGACAATCGGCGGTCGTCTACGACGGCGAGGTATGTCTCGGAGGCGGTGTCATTGCGTTGAGCAGCGCACAAGACGGCGATGCCGATGCGACGCCAACCGGCCCGGCGGGCACAGCCACGGACCGTGCTCGAAGACCGCCCGGATGCGGCCAGCGAAACCCATCGCCATGCACCCAAGCCTGACACCGGCAGCGCCCATCCTGGCCCAGTTCTGTGAAGATCACCACATCACCCGGCTTGCCCTGTTCGGCTCCCGCTCGAAAGGCACTGCGCACGCCGACAGCGACATCGATCGGCTCGTTGAGTTCGAGCCGGCGCACATGCCCGGCCTGATTCGGCTGTCGAGTATCGCGTCCGAGCTGTCCGATCTGTTCGGCGGGCAATGGGTCGATCTGCGAACCGTCGGTGACCTGTCGAGTCGTTTCCGCAATGAAATATTGAAAAGCGCCGAGGTGCAACATGCGCGCTGACGATGCCGTTCGGCTTCGGCATATGGTGAGCGCCATCGAACTGTCGCTGGGGCACGGCCTTCCTGCGTTCCTCAGTCACCTGAATACTCCTTAGCCTCCATGAATCGCGATTGAATCGTGAACCACCTTCTGGCTCCAGTGCGCGATTGCTTCGATCGCGCACTCCTGCGCTGGCCTTCATACTGAAACGCAAAGGGATTCCATGTCCGATTTCGACTTCGACTTTTTCGTGATCGGCGGCGGCACCGGCGGCGTGCGCGCCGCGCGCATGGCGGCGCAGCACGACGGCGTGCGCGTGGCGCTGGCCGAATGGCAAGTGCTCGGCGGCACCTGCGTCAACGTCGGCTGCATCCCGAAAAAGCTCTACAGCTACGCCGCCCACTACGGCGAATCGTTCGAAGACGTGAAGGGCTTCGGCTGGGACCTGCACGCGCAGCCGACGCTTCGACTGGCAGCGGCTGAAGGCCAACCGCGCGGCCGAAATCTCGCGTCTGAACGGCGTCTACGAACGCATGCTGGACGGCGCCGGCGTGCGGTTGCTGCGCGGCTGGGCCAGATTGATCGACGCGCACACCGTGGAGGTGCGCGCGGACGACGGATCGACCACGCAGCACCGCGCCAAACATATCCTGGTGGCCAGCGGCAGCAGGCCGCTGCGTGCCGAATTTTCCCGGCCGCGAACTTGCGATCGTGTCGGACGACGTGTTCGACCTGGCGCCGTTCCCGAAGCGCATGCTGGTCGTGGGCGGCGGCTACATCGCCTGCGAATTCGCATCGATCTTCAACGGCCTGGGCGCAAAGGTCACGCAGCTGTATCGCGGCGAGCAGATCCTGCGCGGCTTCGACGACGAAGTGCGCCACTTCGTCGCCGACGAGATGCGCAAGAACGGCGTCGACCTGCGCGTGCAGACCGCTGTCGAGAAACTCTCGAAGCGCGGCGACTGCATCGAGGTGCTGCTCAAAAACGGCGAACGCATCGAAGTCGACGCTGTGCTGTATGCGACCGGCCGCGTGCCCAACGTCGGCTCGCTCAACCTGAAGGAAGCCGGGGGTCGAGCAGGACGACGACGGGCGCGATCGTGGTCGACGGCGACTACCGCACCAGCGTGCCGTCGATCCACGCATTGGGCGACGTGATCGACCGGCTGCAGCTCACGCCGGTGGCGCTGGGCGAAGCGATGGCGCTGGTCGACCATCTGTTCGGCAAAGGCGAGCGCGAGATGAGCTACGACTTCATCCCGACCGCCGTGTTCACGCATCCGAACATCGGCACCGTGCGGCTACACGGAAGCCGACGCGCGCAAGAAGTTCGGCGCGATCACGGTCTTCCGCAGCGACTTCAAGCCGCTGCGCCACACGCTTGTCCGGCAGCGGCGAGCGCACCTTGATGAAGCTGATCGTCGACGACGCGAGCGACCGCGTGGTCGGCCTGCACATGGTCGGCGCCGACGCGGGCGAGATCGTGCAGGGCTTCGCGGTGGCGATGCAAGGCGGGCGCGACCAAGGCCGTGTTCGACAGCACCATCGGCATCCATCCGACGGCGGCCGAAGAATTCGTGACGATGCGCGAAGCGACGCCGGCACTGACCCGCTCGGCCGGCTTTGCGCTGCGGCCCGTCGCACGGCGCTCGGCACAATCGGGCGATGCCCTACTGCCCCCCTTCATCGCCCCGCACGCTTCACCGACCCCGACGCGGCACTGGCCCAGGTCCGCGCGATCTACGACGACGGCATCGCGCATCTGCGCGAGCGCGATGCAGCGCTTCGTCGCGGGCGATTCGCTGCCCGAGCCGCAAAGCGCCGGCACCCGCGGGCCGGCGCGCTTTCGCGCCTTCTATCCCTTCGTGCGCGATGCACACCGACACGGTCGCGCGAGCAGGACTCGCGGCTGTCGTTACGGCTTCGTGGCCGGGCCCGGCCGCTTCGAAACCACGCTGACGCGGCCCGACCTGTTCGCGAGCTATCTACCGCGAGCAGTTCCGGCTGCTGATCGACAACCACGGCGTCGAGCTCGAAGTCGGCACCAGCGCGCAGCCGATCCCGGTGCATTTCTGCTTCGCCGAGAACGACCATCATCGAAGGCACCCTGAGCCCTGAGCGGCGGCAGTTGATGCGCGACGTGTTCGACCTGCCCGACCTGGCCGCGATGGACGACGGCATCGCCAACGGCACGTATGAGGCCGCGGCCGGCCAGCCGCAGCCGCTGGCGCTCTTCACCGCGCCGCGCGTCGACTACTCGCTGCACCGGCTGCGCCACTACACCGGCACGGCGCCCGAGTGGTTCCAGAACTTCGTGCTGTTCACCAACTACCAGTTCTACATCGACGAGTTCGTGCGGCTCGGGCACGAGGCGATGAACGATGCGGGCGGCGACTACGTCGCCTTCGTCGAGCCCGGCAACGTGGTGACCGCGCGCATCGCGCCGCAAGAAGAAGCCGCTGCGCAACGCGCACGGCGCCGCGCCCGCGCGGCTGCCGCAGATGCCGGCCTACCACCTGGTGCGCGCCGGCAACGGCGGCATCACGATGGTCAACATCGGCGTCGGCCCGGCCAACGCCAAGACCATCACCGACCACATCGCGGTGCTGCGGCCGCACGCCTGGATGATGCTGGGCCACTGCGCGGGCCTGCGCAACAGCCAGCAGCTGGGCGACTACGTGCTGGCCCACGCCTATGTGCGCGAGGACCACGTGCTCGACGAAGAGCTGCCGCTGTGGGTGCCGATTCCCGGCGCTGGCCGAGATCCAGGTGGCGCTGGAGCAAGCGGTCGCCGACGTCACGCAGATGCGCGGCGCGGACCTGAAACGCATCATGCGCACCGGCACCGTGGCCAGCACCGACAACCGCAACTGGGAGCTGCTGCCCGGCAACCAGCCGCAGCGCCGCTTCAGCCAGAGCCGCGCGGTGGCGCTCGACATGGAAAGCGCCACCATCGCCGCCAACGGCTTTCGCTTCCGGGTGCCCTACGGCACGTTGCTGTGCGTGTCGCGACAAGCCGCTGCACGGCGAGATCAAGCTGCCGGGCATGGCCAATCATTTCTACCGCGAGCGGGTGGATCAGCACCTGCGCATCGGCATGCGCGCCATCGGAAGCGTTGCGCAGCCGAGGGCATCCGCCGGCTGCACAGCCGCAAGCTGCGCAGCTTTGCGGAAGTGGCATTTCAGTAGCGCCAGCGCGTTGCGTTGAGCGACCCGTCAAGCATGGACTCGCTATGCAATGTGTAGCTTGAAACGATTGCTGGACCTGCGCCCAAGTCGCTTTTTGCTTGAATTTTTCATTCCGCCACCCGACAGGCCAGCAACCGGTGGCCGCGGCCGCCAGGCACCGGACCGAAGCGGGCTGCTCCCGATCGGGTCAGACCACCGCCGCTATGCGCTCGGCCGAGCGACCGTTGCCATCGCCTCGCCCAGCCGCACCGCGCGCTCGGGCGCCCAATCCGGGCTGAAGCGCAAGTCGCCCGGCGGCAGCAGCATCACGACCGTCGAGCCGAGCAGGAAGCGGCCCATCTCGGCACCTTGGTCCAACGCCACGTGTCTGATCGTCGTAACGCCACTGCCGGACCGTGCCCGCGGCCGCACCGCGCGGGTTCACCACACCGTGCCAGACGGTCGCCATGCTGCCGACGATCGTGGCGCCGACGAGGGCCAGCACGAACGGGCCGAACGCGCTGTCGAACACGCAGACCACGCGCTCGTTGCGTGCGAACAGGCCCGGCACGCCGCGCGCGGTGGTCGGATTCACCGAGAACAACTCGCCCGGCACATAGATCATCTGGCGCAAGCGGCCCGCGCACGGCATGTGGATGCGGTGGTAGTCGCGCGGGCTCAGGTAGATGCGTGGCGAACTGGCCGCCTTCGAGCTGGCGCGCGAGTTCGTCTTCGGTGCCGCCGAGCAAGGTGCGCACGCTGTAGTCGTGGCCCTTGGCCTGGATGATGCGGCCCTGGCTGATGGCGCCGAACTGGCTGATCGAACCATCCACCGGGCAGACCATCGCAGCGTCCGACAGAGGCCGCACACCGTCTTTCAATGCACGCGTGAAGAAGGCGTTGAACGTCGGGTAGTTGGCCGGGTTGGAATCGGCCGCTTCGTTCATGTCGACGCCGTAACGCCGGATGAACCAAGGGATCACATTGCGCGTCCACCAGGCGGTCCGCGAGCCCGCGCAATGGCCCGCGAACACGGTCATCGCGCGTTTGGGCATCAGGTATTGCGGCAGAACGGAGAGGCGGTCGGACATGGGCAAAAAAGGCAGCGACAAACGCCGCGAATTTTAGGACCTGCCCGGCTGCCGCATCGGCACGTTCAGGAGATCCCGCGCAGCGCGAGCCAGCCACCGATGGCCAGTGGCACGAATGCGGCCAGTGGTGCGGCCAGCCGTTCGGCCGCGGCGTCCGTCGGCCGCTGGCCCGATCGCACAAGGCCACCGAGCGCGACGATCAGCAGGCCGGCCAGCGGGATCAGATAGCGCCCTTGCACACCGACCACGTTGGCGTGGCCGGGCGGTGTGTAGGTCAGATACAGGGGCAACGCGACCGCGAACATGAGCAGCACCAGCAGCACCGCAGCGAACAGGCGCCCGGCTGCAGGCACCGCGGCCGGGCCGAGCGCGGACAACCCGGTCAACAGCAGCGACAAGCCCCAGGCGATCGTCATGCCCCGAACATCGACGGCACCGCCATACGGCACCCACATTTCGTAGAACGTGCGCCAGCCGAGGCCGCTGACCACCGCGCGCGGGAACGCCAGCGGATGCTGTTGCATCCACGCGAGCTGGGTGGTGGGATCGGCACCATAGGCCAGCTGCAGCAACGCCGGGTCGGCTGCTTTCAGCAACGCTGCGGAGCACCCCACCACGATGGCGACCGCGAGCAGCGCCATCCCACCCATGCGCAGCCGCACGCGCGCCGGGTCGGGTCGCCATGCGAGCAGCAGCGAACAAAGCGCGATCAGGCCATACACCGGCTTGCACCCACCGAGCAGCAGCCCCAGGCCGAACAGACCGGCCCATTGCACCCCCGTTGGCGGCCGCGGCTGGCTCAACAGGCGCAGCACCCAGGCGATGAACAACAGCGCCAGCGCCGCCGTCATGCCATCGGCGGAGACCGAAGCCCGCAGCAGCATCAAGCCCGGACTGAATGCGAGCAGCAGGAACGGCGCACGCCCGTGCGGCACCAGCCAGGCGGCGAGCGCGAAGAGCAGCGCGGTGCCGGCGAAGTTCACACAGCGCATCAGCACCAGCCGCTGCTCGACCGGCCAGTCGAGCGCACGCCCGATCCGCTCGGCCGGCGCCAGCAGCAGGTAGGACACCGGCAGATAGACGCCGGCGGTGTTCACGCTGCGAACGCGGCAGCTGTCTTCCGTGAAGTCCAGACGCCCGGTCACGTCGCGGTAGAACGCCATCGGCGCGTGCTTGGCGGCGATCGTGAAATAGTCTTTGCAGGGGATGTCGACGCCGAGATCGCCCGTGCGATTCAGCCATTTGCCGTGCGCGACTTCGACCGCACGCAAGTAATGCGCGGCTTCGTCCGGCCGGGAAAACGACGGCCCGCGCGTGGACCACAGCGCACCCAGCAGCAGACTCAAAAAAAACGCGCCGAGCAGCCAGTTGTCGCGCTTGGGCATGGCCGCTTCTTTTCAGCTCCAGCGGGTGTCGTCGGCCGGTCGCGGCTTGCCGGTGCGGTCCTGTGCGGCGCGCAGCATCGGCCCCACGGGATGCCGAGGCTCCAGGTGCACGTCGAAATTGATGAACGACAGCAGCAACTGCACGCCCACGATGATCGGCAGCGCGGCCACCATCACGGTGCCGGCCGTCGCCGGTGCGGTGCCAGGCCCGGCCGCAAACCAGTGCAGCGCACCGAACACCGCACCGAACAGCGACAGCGCCAGGCCCAGCACCAGTTCCACCGATGCGACCGAGAAGCCGCGCAGGTAGTAGTTGTAGAACACGCGCTTGCCGATGTTCTTCAGGTGCCCGATCGCAAAGCGCGGCAGCACCTTTGTGATCTTGAGGTTCGACACTTCATCTGCGTAGACCGCGCGCATCGGCACATCGACCACCACCGCGTCGATCAGGTTCAGCCGGAACAGCAGATCGGACTCGAAAAAGTAGCGGGTGGCGATCTTGTCGAGGCGAAGTTGCGCGACCACGCGCGCATCGATCGCCGTGTAGCCGTTGGTGGGATCGAACACGCTCCAGTAGCCGCTCGAGAGCTTCGACAAAAACGACAGCCCCATGTTGCCGACGAGCCGCGCCCACGGCATGCCGAGCGTGTCTTCCGGGTGGAAGAAACGGTTGCCTTTTGCGTAATCGGCGCGGCCGGCGGCGATGGGCGCGACGAACAGCGGCAGCAGCGCCGGGTCCATCTGGCCGTCGCCGTCGATCTTCACGACGCAGTCGAAGCCGTCGGCGAGGGCGGCACGATAGCCGGTCATGACGGCGCCGCCGACGCCAAGATTTACGGCATGGCGCAGCACCTGCACGCGGGGATCGGTGCAGTGCTGCTCGATGAGATCGCCGGACCGCTCGGGGCACGCATCATCGACCGCATAGATGCCCTGCACTTCGTTGCCGATGCGCTCGAGCACGTCGAGGATGTGGGCGCGCACCTGATAGCACGGGAGCACGACGGCCACGCGGTAGCCGGGCTGCCACGCCGACGTTGCAACGGCGTGGCTGGCGGCAGGCAACACATGCGGACCACCTGCTGCGTGCCTGCATCGTCGTGCGACGGGCCTGTGCTGGCCAAGCGGACACTGGCTTCCTGGTCGGCCTTCGTACTGCTTTCCGTCATGGCCGCGGTGCCCGGTAGACCCAGTAGCGCGAGACCAGAAACCCCAGCAGAAACAGCAGCGCCTCCACGCCGATCTTGCTGATCGCGATCCAGTTTGCGCGCGCGATGGCTCCGGGCCGAAAGTCGTGCAGCCAGAAGATCAAAGCGGTGCTGAGCAGCGTCATCGACACCCACATCACGACATAGCGCACGATCATCCCGGTCGGCGGCAGCCGCCGCAGCCGCCCGCGCTGGCCGAACGTGATGGACGAATTCAACAACAGACCCAGCACCGCGGCCATCGCGCGCGACAGCGGATTGGCGACTTCGACCGACACGCCGGCGTGCGTCATCCCCACCAGCAGCAGCGTGTCGACGACGAACTGGGTGCATCCGAACGCAAAATAGAAAACGAACTGCCGGGCGATCAATTGGGTGAGCCGTCTGACTGACTGCTGAAGAAAGCGGGCGGTGGCCTGCAGCGGGAGCGCCGATGTCGTGAGTCGGCGCGGGACGTGGATTATCGACTGCACACGGGCGGTTCGGCCAAGCGATGCGGGCCGCGTGAAGGCCGGCTGCCGCGGCGCCGCCCGACGGCTCAACAAGATTGCGGCGGCCCCAGCGCGCGCTCCGCAATGTTGCACACGATCGGTTGCGGGCCGACCGGCGCGATGCGCGGAATCAACGATTTGCGCAGGTGGCGCTCAACGTGGTATTCCTTCGCATAGACCATGCTGCCGTGCGTCATCACGGCCGTCGGGCAGGCTGGTCGGCACCCAGAAACTTCACGCCGTTGGCCTGCACGCCGAACGGCAGGCCGCGGTCGTGCCGATCGGCCAGCCGACGGACCCAGCAGCGCAGCGTCTCGGCCGCGCAGCCGATCTTGGCGGCGATGGACTCGATGCGATGGCCGCCCCCTGCGAATCGTGCTGGCCTCGGCTCTCCACGACCATGCGCACCGCACGCTCCTTGCACCTCGGATGAGAACTTGACTGACTTCCTCATGGCTCCATCCGCTCAGAGATCGGAGCCGCCTCAAGAACCGAGGCGGTACGTCCCCGGATCGGCTGGCAGCGGCTGGCAGCGGCTGCTCCATCCCGCTCGGGTGGTGCACCGGCACAACTACGGGCAATGGGCGTTGCGTCACCTTGAACCCGCGCATTCGGCAGGTCCGCTTGCTTCGATGGGATGCTCCATGGCGCCGGGGTCAGGACGGCGCAGCGGGAACGCATGCGCTGGAAACTCCGCGCCTCCGGTGGGAAGGAAACACCGGCCACTTGAAAATCGGCAGGCGCACCCCATCAAGGGTTTTGGTCGGTTCGCGGGGACGAACGCCATGGAACCTCTCAAGAAATCCATAGAACGCACAGCGGAACGATTGAAAAAGGGCTGGCGGGGGCTGCTGATGCGCGGCAGCGGCGCGCTGACCCACTTCGGCACCGAGCACACGGAAGACAACGAATCGACCCAGGCGTTTCCCCACTGGAGTCGGCTTGCCGCGGAGACTTGGGAGACCGCCTTCTCGGTCGTGATTCGCCTGGAGATCCCCGGTACGGAGGAGGACGATCTGACCGTCGACATCCGCGGCCACGTCCTGTGCATACGCGGGGAGAAGCACTCGGGCGGCGCGCAAGAGCGCCGGCACTACCACCTCATGGAGCGGGCGTACGGGCGCTTTGAACGCAGCATCCCTCTGCCCCGCGGCGTGGATCCAGACCAAGCCGAGATCTCCTGTCGCAACGGGGTGCTGACGGTGATTCTGCCCAAGACCGACACGCTGCCGCCGCGCGGTCCGGTGGTGCAGAAATGAGGACATGCGGAGCACCGCATTCGGATCGATCGAGACCGAACACGGCCTGCGTTGACAACCCTTGCTATGGGCCGAGACGACTTGAAATCCACGCGACGATCGCTATGTTTCGTCGGTATCTGCGGAGGACACGATCATGACCGTACGAAAACTGTTGGCCGGCAAACGCGGCAACGTCCCAGTGATCCCGGCGAATGTCACGGTGCAGAACGTCATCGATCAACTCGAGGCCGATGATGCGAGCGCGCTGGTGGTTACCGACGATGGGGCGAATATCCTGGGGATCGTCTCGGCCGGGGATATTGTGGCCGGACTGAAGACCTTCGGCCGCGACGCGATCGACCGGCCGCTTGCCGACCTGATGACCCGCGATGTGATCTCATGCGACATCGGTCAACCGATGAGCAGGATCTACGAACTCATGGACTTGCACCAGATCCGCCACGTCCCCATTACCCAGGACGGGGCGCTGTGCGGCATCATCAACATGCTGGACGTGGTCAAGTACCGCCTTGACGAAATCAATGCAGAAGCCGAGGCGATGAAAGCCTACATCGCAGGCAGCCCCGCGCCCGTTCGCCAGGATCGGTGATGCACACACCCGGCCCACGGTGGTGCAGGCATCGCACCCGTGCGCCACGCCGCTGCGGCCCGCCATCCTGGGTTCGCCTGGGTCGGGCCCCCGCAGTTTTTTTACAGCCTCGCCTGGTGGCTCCGGACACCGGGGCCGCCGCCCCCACCCACGCGCAAGGGGCGGCGGCCCGTGTCAGCTCACCCTGACGTCGATCCGACGCGGCTGGGCATGCTCGGCCTTCGGGATGCGCAGACTCAGCACACCCTGCTTCAGGTCGGCGGACACCTTGGCGGTGTCGAGCTCCTTGGACAGCGTGAAGACGCGCCGGAAGCGGGGCACGCCGATTTCGGCATAAGTGGCCTCCATGCGCTCCCCCATCGGAATGCTGATCTCGCCCTCGATCGTCAGCGTGCCGGCTTCCAGCTGCAGTTTGAGCTGGTCTTTGGGCACCCCCGGCAAATCGGCGCGCAGCGTGATGCCGGTGCTGTCTTCGATGACGTCAACCGGCGGCATCAAGGTCGCGTCGCTGCGCGGTGTCGCCGTACGCGAAGCCGGTTCTTTCTGGGTGACTGCGGTCGTGTCGTTCATGATGAATCCTCCAAGATCATTGAACAGTGATGCGTCGGGGTTGGGCCGATTCCGGACGCTTTACGTGGATGTGCAGCACGCCGTCACGATAGTCGGCAGATGCGGTATCCGGATCGACATCGTCGGGCAAGCTCACCACGCGCCGGAACCGGCCGCCGAAACGCTCCTGGATGTGCACGGTGGCTTTGGTGTCGTCGCCAGAGGGAAGCTCCAGGGTCCGCTCGCCGGCAATGGTCAGCAGGCCACCGTCCAGATTCACTTCCATCGCAGCGGGATCGAGCCCAGGAGCAAAGGCGTAGATCTCCACCGACTGCGGCGTTCCGCCGACGTTCAGCGCGGGAAAGCCGCCGCGGCCCATGCCGCGGATGCTGGGGGATAGATCGAACGCCTCGTGCATCTCGTGCTGCAGACGATCCAACTCGGCGAATACGTCTCGGGCAAACAAAGCTCGGTACATAGGACGCTCCTATCTCTAAGTTGAACCAAACGCCCCGGCATGCGCCGCGGCGCCTCCGGTGGTTGATTTAGGAACGGGGCCAGGGAATTTCAAGCACCCGGCCTTCGCCGCAGCGCGGCTTGAAGCACCAGCGGGTGGCCAGCGAGACAGGGGGCTGAGGCGCAGGCAAAGCGCTCGGCGACATCGACAAACAACCCCGCATCGGCCGTCAGGAAAGCAGATCGACCACCTGGCGCGCGAGCACCAGATGCGTGGCCGCGTCCGTTGCGGCACGCTCGACGACGCGAAAGCCCAACGCGCGCAGGTCGAGGCCGGCAAAGAGCGCTTCCCCTCTGGCCCAGCACGACCGGCGCCAGCGCCAGGTGCAGGTCGTCGATCAGCCCGGCGCGCAGATACGGCCGGACCGTGTCCACGCCGCCGCCGATCTTCACGTCCTGGCCGCCCGCGGTCTCGCGCGCCTGCCGGAGCGCCGATTCGATGCCGTCGGTCACGAAGTGGAAGGTGGTGCCGCCCTCGAGCTCGATCGACGCTCGCGCGTGGTGGGTGAGGATGTGGGTGGGCGCGTGATACGGCGGGTTGTCGCCCCACCAGCCTTGCCACGCGTCGTCGGGCCAGGCGCCCCGCAGAGCGGTGCGAACATGTTGCGGCCGAGGATGAACGCACCGAATCCGGCCATGGAGCGCTGCGCGTACCGATCGTCGACGCCCGTCGTGCCACCGTCCTGTGCGAGCATGGCGCGGAAGGTGCGGGTCGGAAAGAACCACGGGAACAGCTCAGGCCCCTTCTGGCCCAACGGATGTGAGAGGCTCTGCTCGGTCCCTGCAGCGTATCCGTCCAGGGAGACGCTGAAGCCGGCGACGCGGACCTTGGTCAATTTCCAGCTCCTCTTGATGGGGGGGAACAGACTTGTCGGTTCGCCCGTCACGCGAATGCGAAGGCGAATGACGCATCCAGTAGCCGGGGGGCACATCCGCAAGGATGGCCTTCCCGCAAGCCGATGGCCAAGACCGCCGGGTCCTTGGCCGAGCAGCGCGAGTACGAAGCTGCTCCAGAAAACCGACTCTCGATCCGTCGGCCCGGCGTGCCAAAAGTCGGCTTGCCGCAACCCCACGAGAGACCCGCTCTCGGCCACCTGCCGACATGGGTGAGTGTCAGCAAAGTGGCGGCCCCTGTGCAGCACGGCTCAAATGGACAACTGCGCAGCTTTTCTAACGTGTGCGGACAGCAGTCGCTTCGTGGGAGGAAGGGGTTTTCGCTGCACTGCGCGGTGCAAGCCGCTCAACCCGCCTGCTTCAGCTGACGGTCGAACAGGCTGAACAGCCGGACCCAGTGCCGCTCGGCGGAGGGCTTGTCGTAGATGCCAGCGCGCAGCGGAAACGCGAAACCGTGCTGCGCGCCGGGATACCACTCGACGCGGTGCGGCACGCCGCCCGCCTGCAGGCCGGCTTCCAGCTGCGCCACCTGGGCGGGCGATGCCCACTTGTCGATCTCGGCGCAGGCGAAATAGCTCTCGCAGCGCAGCTGTTCGGCCACGCGGTGCGGCGAATCCGGCTGCTCGGTGGCCATGTTGGCACCGTAGATCGAGGCGATGCAGCGCAGCCGGTCCGGGAAGGCGGCGGCGGCCCAGACGACGAGTGGCCCGCTCATGCAGTACCCGACGGCGCCCACGCGGGTGGCATCGGCCTGCGGCAACTGGTCCACATAAGCCAGCATGGCGGCGGTGTCGACCTCGGCGGTGTGGCGGTTCAGCGTGGCCATGAAGCCGAACATCTCGGCCATCGCAGCGTCGGTGCGCTCCTGGAGCCAGAAGTCGCGGGTGACGCGGTAGTAGAGGTTGGGAAGCACCACGCAGTACCCGACCGCGGCCAGGCGACGGGCCATGTCGTGCAGTTCCTCGCGCTTGCCGGGTGCGTCCATGTAGAACAGCACGACCGGGAACGGCCCGCCTTCGTCGGGGTACACCACGAAGGTGTTCATCGCGCCGTCGGCGGTGGGCAGGTCGAGGTGGTGTTCGATCAAGGGTCGTCTCCTTGGGAGGTCAAGGTGGATGGAACGCTCAGACCGGCACATCGAGGCATACACCGGGCTGGCATTAAAGGCGCAGAACCAAAGCCGGGCCACCATATCGGCGCTGGTCGATACTGAAGTACCCGCGGCACGCCACGTTCGTGGCGCAGACCAATGTCGCGCATGGGCCGCAACAGTTGAACAATGGGTCAGCAACGCCTTCCAGCGACAGTGCCACGCGCACGGAAGATTCAAAACCTGAGCAGAACAAACTATTGGACGCAGACCATGGGCAACCCGGCAGCCGGCTGGACACCGGAGCGCAGGCAGCGCCAGCGCGATGCCATCAGGCGGTGGAAGCCCTGGCTGAAGTCGACCGGCCCGACCAGCGCTGAAGGCAAAGTGGTGGTGGCGCGCAATGCGTTCACAGGCGGGCATGCCGCCGAGTTCCGGCAGATCGTCAAGGAAATGAACGAAGGTGTTGCGCAGGCAGCGGGACTTCATCCGCTGACAGAACTTTAGACAACGACGTGGCGTCAATCCTCAGTTCGCCTTGGTCAAGCGCAAGTCTGCACAGAGACTTATCTTGCGAACCTTCTTTGCAGAAGCTGGGTGGTCGGGCGCTCGATCCACGTGGGAACGAGCCATGCTCCGATGGCCACGCACGCCAATACATACGCCGCCAGTGCTCCGGTAGCCGGCCATCGCATAGCCGCTGCGATCATGATGGGATGTAGCAGATACACAGCGTAGGACTGGTCCCCCAGACGAACCCAAACCTCGTCTTTCATCTCGCAGCAGAGTGCTGACCAAACGATGCATTCGCCCCCGCACACCAATACGCTCTCCTATCTTCACCCTTTGCGATAAGCGCAACCCCGACCGCCATCAGCAACCAGCCCAGCCAACGAGATTTGGGAAGATGCCCGCTAATCTGCAGGTGTCCAAGCCCATAGCCAGCCAGGAAGAGCAGCATGAGATTGCTGCGGAACATGGCAGAGCCGGGAAATGACCAGGGATACAGCTGTAATGCCAAGAGCGCAACTGGCAGGAACCACACCCGCCCAATACCCATGCGAACAGCAGATAAAAGACGAATTCGTATTCCAGTGTCCAGCCAACGTACAAAGCAGGGTACTCGTTGGAGAACAGCGACCGGGTGAAGCTCCGCGATTGCGCCACCACACCTAACGTTGAAGGAACGACCAGAATCATCATGAGTGTCGCGATCCAGTACACGGGCGCCACTCGTGTGAGGCGCCGCATTAAGAACTGCTGGGCAGTGATGGACCGACCGGTCGTTGAGACGACCATGATGAACCCACTAATAACGAAGAACACCTCAACGCCGGCCGCCCCTTTGGACCAGAAAAGCCAACTCAGGAAGGTCGTCGGTTTGGAGTCAAACAAGAACTGCTCTATGTGGCGCAGAACAACCATCCAGGCTGCAATCGCACGCAGAGCTTGGACAGAGACGATCGGCATGTGGGCTAGTGTCGCTGAGACCGCTTCAGCGCTTTGAGAAGTTGTGCCTGGCCACCGGGACTTGTTCACAACCAACGCAAGGAAGATGCGTGAATGTCGGCACTGCCTCTCGACATCGAGCGCATGCAAAGTTCGGAGGAAAGCGAGCGGATAACCGGCTGGTTTCACTCGCTGAAACGCTTACGCACAACTCGCCGCGGCGCTCTGCAGGGGTGTTGTGCGCACGCGAGGCGGCCGTCAATGTGTATGCTGAGGCCGGAGGGGGGCGGGGTCAATCCTCACAGACCATTGACCCGACGCAATCACCGGGTACTCTCACGTGCGAAAAAATCTTCCCCTTTTTGGAGGAAATCAAATGGCAGGCATCAAAGCCAGTAGCGGTGGCGCACGTCCTGGCGCTGGCCGGCCGCGCAATCCGCCCGTGTTGCTTGATGTGGGCCGGCACGACGACCCACTCGACTTTCTGCAGGCCTGCATGCAAGTCGACACGCTCGACCTGCGGCTCAGGATCGTCGCCGCGAAAGCGCTGCTGCGCTACGCGGTAGCGACTAAGAAGGAACAAGCAACCGATGCCGCAAAGCGGGCTGCAACGGGACGGTATGCGACCGCCCGGCCGCCGCCGCTGCAGCTGGTTTAGCCGTGACGCGGCGGAACGCCGGGAAGCCCGTCGCTGTGCGGGCTTTTTGCATGCCGATGCCGAATCTGCCGATCTAGACTCGCCAGCATGATTGCTGCTGCTTTGCTATGCCTGGTCGTCGGGGTGTCGGATGGCGATACGTTGAAGGTGCGGTGCGGCACACCGGGCACCTATCAACAGTTGACGCTGCGCCTAAGCGCCGTCGACGCGCCAGAGAAGCTCAGCCATTCGGCCAGCGTTCAAAGCAGCCCTGAGCGATCTGTGCTTCCAGCAGCAGGCCAGCGTCAAGGTCGTCACCACCGACCGCTACCGGCGCAGCGTGGCCGATGTGGAATGCCGCGGAAAGGATGCTGGAACCGAGATGGTTCGCACGGGCATGGCCTAGGTGTATCGGCAGTACGCCAAGGGCTACGACGGCCTGTATCCGATCGAGCAGGATGCACAACGAGCGCGCCGTGGGCTGTGGCGCGATCCGCAGCCGGTGCCACCGTGGGAGTGGCGCAAGGCTGCGAAGAATTCGACGGCTGCGCCTATGGTTGTTGGCGATCCCACTTGCCACACCGGACCGAAAGGCGGGCACTACACCATCACGCCGAACGGGAAAAAGAAGTACGGCTGCAGCGCCGCGTCGTGACCCGCCTTAACTTGCATGGCGGCAATAATTATTTCGGCAGAGTGTCGAAAAGTGTCGACGCGCCGTGTCCAGTCGTTCTAAGTCCAATCCGCCAGCCTGGGGTAACGCTGCAGGATTGCCCCGAAAAATCAGCCTATTACCCCCATATTCGCCCTGCCAGTGGGGTAGACGACACCGGCACTGTATGGACTGCTGCGGACTGATTCGCCCATAAAAAAAGCCCTAAGCGGTTGATTCGCCTAGGGCTTTTGGACTACGATGCCTATACACGTAGACAAATTCATGGTGGCCTGGGGCGGAATCGAACCACCGACACGCGGATTTTCAATCCGCTGCTCTACCAACTGAGCTACCGGGCCAACAGGGGCCGAAGTATAGCAGTGGGACAGTTGCTGGTGGCTGCCGCAGCGACTGAGGCAGCCCGGCAGTCAAAGCCGCTTGCCGCGGCTCAGGTCGACGCCGAGCTGCTTCAACTTGCGATACAGGTGCGTGCGCTCCAGGCCGGTCTTCTCGGCCACGCGGGTCATGGAGCCGCCTTCTTGCATCAGATGGAACTCGAAGTAGCAGCGCTCGAAGCCGTCGCGCGCTTCACGCAGCGGGCGATCGAGGTCGAACGATTGGCGGGACTGGGGGCCGGTCGGTGCTTCGGCCTGCAGCATCGGCTGCATGGAAGAAGCCGAAGAAAGTGATGACGACGGCATGCCGATGCGGTGCTGGAAATCGGGCAGTGAGGACGACGTCGCAGCCGCCCCGCCGATCAGATGGTTGCCGCTGACCAGGCCACCGAACGATCCGCCCATCCCCATCTGCGCATTGCCGACCATTGCCTTGGCCGGCTGGTTGCGCATCAGGCCCTGCTCGACCGCCTTGAGCAGCTTCTGCATGGTGATCGGTTTCTCGAGAAACGCCTGCGCGCCGATGCGGGTGGCTTCGACTGCGGTGTCGATGGTGGCGTGGCCGCTCATCATGATGACGGGCATGGTCAGCAGGTTGGTGGCGGCCCACTCTTTCAGCAGGGACACGCCGTCGGTGTCCGGCATCCAGATGTCGAGCAGCACCAGGTCGGGCCGGGATGCGTTGCGCGCGGCACGGGCTTGTGCGGCATTTTCGGCCAACTCCACGGCGTGGCCTTCGTCGTTCAGGATTTCGGACAGCAGGTCGCGGATCCCGAGTTCGTCGTCGACAACCAGAATATTTGCCATGGTGAAAGCGGTGTTCTCCCGGTGGGCTGCGCGCGGTTGCTGGAGGCTTGTGATCTGACGAGCGGCTGGGCCCGTCAACCGGCAGTCGCAGCCGACCTTACGGGGAATGATAACGACACTTGTGCGCCGCTCGGTTGGCCGTCGGCGTCGCTGCGGTTGCTCAACTCGATGCGCGCGCCGTGCTCGTCGATGATCTTCTTGACGACGGCCAGGCCCAGGCCCGTGCCTTTGGCCTTGGTGGTCACATAAGGTTCGAACGCGCGCTTCAAGATCGCTTCCGGAAAACCGCCGCCGTTGTCGCAGACGGTGAGCTGCACGCGGCTCTTGGTATCCGACCAGTTCGTGCGCAGCGTGACTTCGCGTTGGGGCTTGCCTTCGCTTGCGTCCTGCGCGTTTTGCAGCAGGTTGTGCAGCACTTGGCGCAGTTGCTGGGCGTCGCCTTGAATTTGCGGGCAGGCCGGGTCGAGTTCGGCCTGCAGCTTGACGGCGGATTCGTCGTTCGCATACAGGTGCAGCACGTCGCCGGCCAACGCGTTGAGGTCAAGCGACTGCAGCACCACGGCAGGCAGCCGCGCATAGTCGCGAAACTCGTTGACCAGGCGCTTCAGCGCCTCCACCTGGTCGACGATGGTGCGCACGGACTTGGTCAGCACCGTCTGCTCCAGCGTGCCGAGCTTGCCGTCGAGCTTCATTTCGAGCCGCTCGGCAGACAACTGGATCGGCGTGAGCGGGTTCTTGATCTCATGCGCGAGCCGGCGTGCGACTTCGCCCCAAGCCTGCGCGCGCTGGGCGGAGACCATCTCGGACACGTCGTCGAACACCAGCAGCCGCGCGTTGCCGGGCAGCTCGGCGCCGCGCATGATCAGGTTGATGGTGTTCATGTCCACGCCCTGCGCGCTGGCGCCGAGATCGAAGGATTGCTGCCAGTGATCCAGCGCGTGCTGGCCCTGGCGCAGGAAAAAACCGTCGAAATGCGCCTGTACGCTTTGCGCGAAGGCTTCGAGACCCGGCACTTCCGCCAGCGGGCGGCCGATGTGCGCGGCCAGTGGCGTGCGCAGGATCCGCGTGGCGCCGGGGTTGGAGGAACGGATCACGCCGCGTTCGTCCAGCACGATCACGCCGGCGGTCAGGTTGTCGAGGATCGTTTGCAGATTCGCGCGCGCGGCGTCCACTTGGCCAATGCTGCGTTCCACGGCCGCGCGCGCATCGGCGAGCTGCTGCGTCATGTCGGCGAACGCGCGCGTGAGGCCGCCGAGTTCATCGCGGCCTTGCAGCACGGCTTTCGGCGACAGGTCACCGCGTGCGACTTCGCGCACGCCGTCGGCCAGCACCAAGAGCGGCCGCGCGAGTTGGGTGCCGAGCAGCACCGCGAGCAGCACCGCGCCGAAGACCGAGAGGAACAGGCTCAACGTCAGCGTGCCGATGTACATGCGGCGCAGGCCGGCTCGGGCCAGGGCGCGCTCCTGATACTCGCGGTTGGCTTCCTGCACCGCAATCGCGTTGGCCACCAACGTCGGCGAGAGGCCTTCGATCACCTGCAGAAAACGCGGCTCGGGCTTCAGCGCGACGTTGGCGCTGGGCGCGAGGGCGAGCGCGTTGATGCGCGCACGGCTGGCGGCGGGCGCGGCCGGGTCGTCGAGCCCTTCGATCACGACCATCACGCGCTGCTCGCGCGCGACGCGGAACTGCTGTGCGCTCGGTTTTTCCGGGCTGAGTTCGTAGCGCGATTGACCGGCGCTCGCCAGCAGCTGGCCGCTGCCGTTCCACAGCAGCAGGTCACCCGTCGACAACTGGCCGCGCAGCCGCTCCAGCGCGAGCACGGCTTGCGCGTCGGGCAGCTCGGCCAACTGATCGGCGGCGGCGCGCGTCTTGTTGGCCAGATCGTTGCTGAGCGTGTCCAGCGTGGCGCGGCCCAGGTTCAAGCCCGCTTCGAGCGCGCCCTCGACCTTGACGTCGAACCAGCTCTCGATCGAGCGCGTGACGAACTGGTAGGACACCACATAGATCAGCAACCCCGGCAGCAGCCCGACCAGCGCGAAAATCATCGCCAGCTTGACGAGCAGCCGGCTGCCGAACTTGCCGCGTCGCAGGCGCAACCACAGCCGCAGCACCGCCCAAATGATCACCATGCTGAGCAGCACCGCGACCAGCACATTGATCGCGAACAACCACGCGTAGTTGCGTTCGTAGAGCTCTCTGTTGTTGGTGGCCTGCGCCAGCATGAACATCAGCACGAGGCCGAGTGCGGCGAACAGCGCAGCGGCCACACCGAGCGCCCAGCGGCGGCCGCGGGAGCTGCGTGGCGCGAGTTTGGCGACCGAGCCGGGCATGACCGAATCGAGTGCGGCGCGGCCGGTGGTGGCGTAATCGTCGGGGTGCAGCCCCTGCGACGACGCGGCCGGATCAGAGGACATGCTCATCGATGGGTTTCAGCGGCCGACGTGGCCGCAATTGAACTCACGCAGCTGTCGGCCGACGCAGCGGCTTCGGACTGCTTCGTCTGTGGCGGGGTGCATGGCGACTTCCATGGCAGGTGGCGTCACTTGGGCGTCGTATCGGACAGCGGCTTGGACGCATCCGCTGACGGCTCTGCAGCTTGCGGCGCGGCTTCAGGCATCGCCTGCAGCGCCGGCAGCCGCTGGCCGCGCCGAGCCGCCACGTTCCATTCGTTCTGGCCGACCGCGCCGATCTGGAACGGTCGCGGCAGTTGCGACAGATCGAGCCGGAAGCTGAGTTCGACCCAATAGCGCGCGTCCGGCTCGATCTCCTGCCCGTCGGCGATCTTCCAGCGGCCGATGCGCTGCAGCGCGGCGAGCGCTTCGGGCAAAGAGTCGTAATGCTGCGTGAGGCCGACGTTGAGGCCCAGGCCGCTGGTGTCGTTCGGCTCGCTGGACACCGACAGCCGCCAGCGCCGCGTGAGCGGCAGGTAAGCCAGGCGCTGATGCCGTTCGTTTTCGATCACGCGCTTGTCGGTCCAGTACCAGCGGTCGCGCAGCAGCGTGGCCTCCGCGACAAAGAACATCGGGATGCCTTTCTCGAGGGCGGTCAGCACCAGCGGGGGCAGCTCGAAACGCAACTGGGCGGTCAGAAACACGCCTTCGGCGTTGCGGTCCAGCTGCATCTGGGTGACTTCGGTCTCGGGCTGCGCGTGGGCCGGGGCCAGCAGCACGCATGCCGTGACCAGCGACAGCAGGGCTTGCAGCCAACCGCGCGACCACCAAGGCGCGAGCCGATGCGCGGCGAAGCGCGCCGGCTCAGCAAGCGGCAGCCGTCTTCTCGAGCCGCGCATAGAAAAAGCCGTCGTGTCCACCGCCCCCATTGTGCGGGACCGGCTGGGCGCCGAGGTGGCCGCCCGGCAGCAACTGGCCGGGTGCGGGCAGCCTGCGCGCATCCGGCTGCTGGTTCACGAACGCGGCGATCTGGTCTTCACCTTCCGCGCGAAAGATCGAGCACGTTGCATACAGCAGCCGGCCGCCGACCGCGAGCAGCGGCCACAGCGCGTGCAGCAGCGCGGCCTGGGTGCGTGCGAGTTGCGCGATGTCGGTGGGCCGGCGCAGCCAGCGCACATCCGGCTGGCGGCGTGCGATGCCGGATGCGGTGCAGGGGGCGTCGAGCAGGATGGCGTCGAATGGCTTACCACCGGCGGCTTCGAACCAACCTTGCGTGGGTTGCAATGCGTCGCCTGCGACCACGTTGGCTTGCAGGCCGAGTCGAACCAGGGTCGCTTCAACGCGCTCACAACGTGCCGCGTCGATGTCGAGCGCGGTCACGTCACAATCGGCGGTCTCCAGCAGATGCGCGGTCTTGCCGCCGGGGGCGGCGCAGGCGTCGAGCACACGCAGGCGATGCGGCATACCAGCGGGTGCTTTTGCGATGTCCTCCAGCAACAGCGGCGCGGCGAGTTGCGCGGCGGCATCCTGCACCGAGCACAGGCCCTCGGCAAAGCCGGGGATGCGTTGCACGGGCAGCGGCTGCTCGAGCCAGACAGCGGTCTCACCGACTTGGCGGACGCGGAGGCCAACTTGCTGTAGTTGTTCCACATAACCGGCCACGGAAATCTTGCGCACGTTCACGCGCAACGTCAGCGGCGGATGCACGTTGTCGGCTTCGAGCAAACGCGTCCAGTCGTGCGGATGTTCGGCCCGCACGCGGTCGATCCACCAGTGCGGATGGTTGTAGCGGGCCACTGGGTCGGCGACTGCGGCAACCAGCAATGCATCACGCTCGCGCAGGAAGCGGCGAAGGCAGGCGTTCAGAAAGGCGCCCTGCGGGCGCGCGTCGGCACGGCGCTTGGCGGCTTCGACGGCCTGATCGACCAGCGTGTGCACGTCGTAGCGGGCTGTGCCCTCGCCGGCCAGCAGCGCAAGCACGCAGCACAGCAGCGCATCGGCGGCGGGCGGTGGTGCTCGCCGGGCAAGCTGGCTGCGCAACCATTCGGCGCGGCCCAACTGGCGCAGCACATCGAACGCGAGCGCTTGCACGCCGGGCTGCAACGCGGGTGCGATTGCGCGCAATGCGACCGCCGTGGTGCGACCGGCACGCACGGCCAGCAGCACGTCGGCGGCGCCGTGAAGCAACTGCCACAGCGGGGCGGTCCGATTCGGTGTCATTGGTTCCATGCTGTGACGGCGCCTGGGTGCTCGCGCTTCACGCGCAGAGACGATCGCTGATTCGATGTCATGGGATCAATACCGTGACAGCACAGCGGCTGCCGCCAATCGGGCATCGCCAGCGGTCATGCATACGAAAATTCCATAAAAAAACGCCACAGGCCCCCATCGGGATTGCCTGTGGCGCTAGCGCTTTTATAGCAGGATCAGGACGGGTCGGACGCCGTGCCTTCTGCCGTCGTGGCCACCGTTGCTTCCGCCTCCGCACCCTCAGCCGGCGGATCGTTGAACAAGCTGGCCGGCTCGCCGTGCAGCTCGGCCAACTCGGCGGCTTCCGAGTCCGCGATCGCGCGGCGCTCGGCGTCGTCCATCGCTTCCTTGACCTTGCGTGCCTGGTGGTACGCAAAGCCGGTGCCGGCCGGGATGAGCCGGCCCACGATCACGTTTTCCTTCAAGCCGCGCAGCTCGTCGCGCTTGCCCATGATCGCGGCTTCGGTCAACACGCGCGTCGTTTCCTGGAACGATGCGGCGCTGATGAAGCTGTCGGTGGACAGCGACGCCTTGGTGATGCCGAGCAGCAGGTTCGTGTAGGTTGCGGGCGTCTTGTCCTCGCCGCGCAGCCGGTCGTTCTCGTCGAGGATCTGGGACCGCTCGACCTGTTCGCCGGCGATGTAGTCCGACTCGCCCACGTTGTCGATCACGACGCGGCGCAGCATCTGGCGCACGATCACCTCGATGTGCTTGTCGTTGATCTTCACGCCCTGGAGACGGTAGACCGCCTGTACTTCGTCGACGATGTAGCGCGCAAGCGCTTCCACGCCGAGCAGGCGCAGGATGTCCTGCGGATCGGGCTGTCCATCGACGATGCCCTCGCCGGTGTTGACCACCTGGCCTTCGTGCACCAGGATGTTCTTCTCCTTGGCGACCAGGTCTTCCCAGACCTTGCCTTCCGGGTCGGTGATCTGCAGGCGCACCTTGCCCTTGGTCTCCTTGCCGAACGACACGGTGCCGGTCATCTCGGCCAGCGTGCCTTTGTCTTTCGGCGTGCGGGCTTCGAACAGCTCGGCCACGCGCGGCAGGCCGCCCGTGATGTCGCGCGTCTTCTGGCCTTCGACCGGAATGCGCGCGAGCACCTCGCCCGGACCCACGTCCTGGCCATCGCGCACCTGGATCAGCGCACCAACCTGGAAGCCGATCGTCACCGAGTGATCGGTGCCGGGGATCTTCACTTCGTTGCCGGTCTGATCGATCAGCTTGACGAGCGGGCGCACCACCTTGGCGGACTTGCCCGAGCCCAGCCGCTTCGGATCGATCACGACCAAGGTCGACAGGCCCGTCACCTCGTCCAGCTGCGTGACCACGGTGCGGCCCTGCTCGATGTTCTCGAACTTCACCTGTCCTGCGAACTCGGTGATGATCGGGCGCGTCAGCGGGTCCCAGTTGGCCAGCACGTTGCCGGCCTTGACTTGCTGGTCGGCTTTCACCGCCAGCGTGGCACCGTACGGCACCTTGTGGCGTTCGCGCTCGCGGCCGTGCTCGTCGTGGATGACGATCTCGCCCGAACGCGCGATCACGACCAGCGCGCCCTTGCTGTTCGTCACGTAGCGCATCGTCGTGTTGAAGCTGATGATGCCATTCGAGCGCGCTTCCACGCTGGACGCGATTGCCGCGCGCGACGCCGCACCACCGATGTGGAACGTGCGCATCGTGAGCTGCGTGCCCGGCTCACCAATCGACTGCGCGGCGATCACGCCGACCGCTTCGCCCAGGTTGATCAGGCCGCCGCGGCCCAGGTCACGGCCGTAGCACTTGGCGCACATGCCGTAGCGCGTGGCGCAGGTCAGCGCGGTGCGGACTTTCACTTCGTCGACACCGGCGGCTTCGAGCACGTCGATCTCGTCTTCATCGAACATCGCGCCGGCTGGCAGCAGCACCTGCTGGCTCTCCGGGTGCAGCACGTCTTCGGCCGCGCTGCGGCCCAGGATGCGATCCCGCAGCGATTCGATCACCTCGCCGCCTTCGACGATGGCGCGCATGAACGAGCCATCCGACGTCGCGCAGTCCTGCTCGGTCACGACCAGATCCTGCGTCACGTCAACGAGGCGGCGCGTCAGGTAGCCCGAGTTGGCGGTTTTCAGCGCCGTGTCGGCCAGACCCTTTCGCGCACCGTGCGTCGAGATGAAGTACTGAAGCACGTTCAGGCCTTCGCGGAAGTTCGCGGTGATCGGCGTCTCGATGATGGAGCCGTCGGGCTTGGCCATCAGGCCGCGCATGCCGGCCAGCTGACGGATCTGCGCAGCGGAGCCGCGCGCACCCGAGTCGGCCATCATGTAGATCGAGTTGAACGACTCCTGGTCCACTTGCTTGCCGTGCCGGTCGGTCGTCTTTTCTTTCGCGAGCTGCGCCATCATGACCTTCGACACTTCGTCGCCGGCCTTGCCCCAGATGTCGACCACCTTGTTGTAGCGCTCGCCGGCCGTCACCAGGCCCGAGGTGTACTGCTGGGCGATTTCCTTGACCTCTTTCTCGGAGCGCTCGATGATCGCGTACTTCTCTTTCGGCACCAGCATGTCGTCGATGCAGATCGAGATGCCGGCTTTCGTCGCGAGCCGGAAGCCGTTTTGCAGCAGCTTGTCGGCGAATACCACGGTCTCTTTCAAGCCGCATTTGCGGAACGACACGTTGATGAGCTTGGAGATTTCCTTTTTCTTCAGCGCCTTGTTCAGGTTGGAGAACGGCAGGCCTTTGGGCAGGATTTCCGACAGCATCGCGCGGCCGGCCGTGGTCTCGACCAGGGTGGTGGTCGGCGTGAACTCACCGCTTTCCTTGTCCTTGACCCAGTCGGTGATGCGCACGCTGATGCGCGCGGTCAGCTCGACCTGATGCGCGTCGAATGCGCGCTGCACTTCGGCCGGGTCCGAGAAGATCAGGCCTTCGCCGGTGCCATTGATCTTCTCGCGCGTCGCGTAATAGAGGCCCAGCACCACGTCCTGCGACGGCACGATGGACGGCTCGCCACTGGCCGGGAACAGCACGTTGTTGGAGGCGAGCATCAACGTGCGCGCTTCCATCTGGGCTTCCACCGACAGCGGAATGTGCACCGCCATCTGGTCACCGTCGAAGTCGGCGTTGAAGGCCGAGCACACCAGCGGGTGCAGCTGGATCGCCTTGCCTTCGATCAGGATCGGCTCGAACGCCTGGATGCCCAGCCGGTGCAAGGTCGGGGCGCGGTTCAGCAGCACCGGGTGTTCCTTGATGACTTCCTCGAGGATGTCCCAGACCACCGGCGTGCCGGATTCGACTTCCTTCTTCGCGGCCTTGATGGTCGTGGCGATGCCCATCGCTTCCAGCCGGGAGAAGATGAACGGCTTGAACAGTTCGAGCGCCATCAACTTCGGCAAGCCGCACTGGTGCAGCTTCAACGTCGGGCCCACGGTGATCACCGAACGGCCCGAGTAATCGACGCGCTTGCCCAGCAGGTTCTGGCGGAACCGGCCGTTCTTGCCCTTGATCATGTCGGCGAGCGACTTGAGCGCACGCTTGTTCGCACCGGTCATCGCCTTGCCGCGACGGCCATTGTCGAGCAGCGAGTCGACCGCCTCCTGCAACATCCGCTTTTCGTTGCGCGCGATGATCTCCGGTGCCTTCAATTCCAGCAGACGGCGCAGCCGACTGTTGCGGTTGATCACGCGGCGGTACAGGTCGTTCAGGTCCGACGTCGCGAAGCGGCCACCATCGAGAGGCACCAGCGGACGCAGGTCCGGCGGCAGCACCGGCAGCACATTTAGCACCATCCATTGCGGCTTGATGCCCGACTTTTTGAACGCTTCGAGCAGCTTGAGCCGCTTCGAATTCTTCTTGATCTTGACTTCCGAGCCGGTCAGATCGCCGCGCAGCCGCTCGATCGACGCATCGATGTCGATCGATTCGAGCAGGTCCCTGATGCCTTCGGCGCCCATCTTGGCCGTGAACTCGTCGCCGTGCTCACGGAACTTCGCGTCGTAGTCGTCTTCGGTCAGGATGCTGAATTTCTTCAGCGGCGTCATGCCGGGATCGGTCACGACATACGCTTCGAAGTACAGCACGCGTTCGATGTCGCGCAGCGTCATGTCGAGCACCAGGCCGAGCCGCGACGGCAGCGACTTCAGGAACCAGATGTGCGCGCACGGTGCGGCCAGGTCGATGTGACCCATGCGTTCGCGGCGGACCTTGGTCTGCGTGACTTCCACGCCGCACTTCTCGCAGATCACCCCGCGGTGTTTCAGGCGCTTGTATTTGCCGCACAGGCACTCGTAGTCCTTGATGGGACCGAAGATCTTGGCGCAGAACAGGCCGTCGCGCTCGGGTTTGAACGTGCGGTAGTTGATCGTCTCCGGCTTCTTAACTTCACCGAACGACCACGAGCGGATCTTCTCCGGCGAGGCCATGCCGATCTTGATGGCATTGAAATGCTCATCCGGCGTAAATTGCTTGAACAGGTCGAGTAGCGATTTCATAAGCGAATTCTTTCCTTTTCGACTGCTGACTTAAGAGCGTTCCAGTTCCATGTCCAGGCCAAGGGAGCGAATCTCCTTGACCAGCACATTGAACGATTCGGGCATGCCGGCTTCGATCGCGTGTTCGCCCTTGACGATGGACTCGTACACCTTGGTGCGGCCCTGCACGTCGTCGGACTTGACGGTGAGCATTTCCTGCAGGGTATAGGCCGCGCCGTAGGCTTCCAGCGCCCAGACTTCCATCTCGCCGAAGCGTTGGCCGCCGAACTGCGCCTTGCCGCCCAGGGGCTGCTGCGTGACGAGCGAGTACGGGCCAGTCGAGCGCGCGTGCATCTTGTCGTCCACCAGGTGGTGCAACTTCAACACGTGCATGTAGCCGACCGTGGTGGGCCGGTCGAACGCCTCGCCGCTGCGGCCATCGAACAGATGCGCTTGCGTGCGCGCTGCGGTCAAGCCCTTGGCTGCGGACACCTCCTCCGGGTATGCGATCTTCAGCATCGCGCGGATTTCTTCTTCCGAGGCGCCGTCGAACACGGGCGTGGCGAACGGCACGCCGTGCGCCAAGTTGCCTGCCATCTCGATCATCTGCTCATCGCCGATCGCCGAGAAGTCTTCCTTGTGGCCCGAGCGGTTGTAGATCGTTTCCAGGTACTTGCGCAAGTCCGCCGCTTTCGCTTCCTGCTGCAGCATGTCGCCGATGCGCTGGCCGATGCCTTTGGCGGCCCAGCCCAGGTGCACTTCAAGCACTTGACCGACGTTCATGCGCGACGGCACACCCAGCGGGTTCAGCACGATGTCGCACGGCGTACCGTCGGCCATGTAGGGCATGTCTTCGACCGGCACGATCTTCGACACGACGCCCTTGTTGCCGTGGCGGCCGGCCATCTTGTCGCCCGGCTGCAGGCGGCGCTTGACGGCCAGGTAGACCTTGACCATCTTGAGCACGCCCGCGGGCAGTTCGTCGCCCTGCGTGAGCTTCTTGCGCTTTTCTTCGAACGTGAGGTCGAAGCTGTGGCGCGTCTGCTCGAGCGACAGCTTGATGCTCTCGAGCTGCGACTGTGCGGTGTCGTCGGCCAGACGGATGTCGAACCAGTGGTGCTTTTCCACCGCGTCCAGATACGCTTTGTCGAGCGTGGTGCCGCGCCCGAGTTTTTGCGGGCCGCCGTTGGCGACTTTACCGAGCAACAGCCTTTCGATCCGCTGGAACGCATCGGCTTCGACGATGCGCAGCTGATCGGTCAAATCGAGCCGGAAGCGCTTCAGCTCATCGTCGATGATCTGCTGCGCGCGCTTGTCGCGCTCGATGCCTTCGCGCGTGAACACCTGCACGTCGATCACGGTGCCTTGTGAGCCTTGATCCACACGCAGCGACGTGTCCTTCACGTCCGATGCTTTCTCGCCGAAGATCGCGCGCAGCAGCTTTTCTTCCGGCGTCAGCGTGGTCTCGCCCTTCGGCGTGACCTTGCCGACCAGCGTGTCGCCCGGCATGACTTCGGCGCCAACGTAAATGATGCCGGACTCGTCCAGGCGGTTCAGTTGCTGCTCGGACAGGTTCGGGATGTCGCGCGTGATGTCTTCGGCACCCAGCTTGGTGTCGCGCGCCATCACGACCAGCTCTTCGATATGGATCGAGGTGTAGCGGTCGTCGGCCACGACTTTCTCGCTGATCAGGATCGAGTCTTCGAAGTTGTAGCCGTTCCAGGGCATGAACGCAACGAGCATGTTCTGGCCGAGTGCCAGTTCGCCCAAGTCGGTCGAGGCACCGTCGGCGATCACGTCGCCCTTGCTGATCTTGTCACCGCGCACGACGATCGGGCGCTGGTGAATGTTCGTGTTCTGGTTCGAACGCTGGTACTTGATCAGGTTGTAGATGTCCACACCGACTTCGCCGGCCTGCGCTTCGCTGTCGTCCACGCGGACCACGATGCGGGTCGCATCCACGTAGTCGACCAGGCCGCTTCGCGTGGCGGTGACCACGGTGCCGGAGTCGACCGCGGAGACGCGCTCGATGCCGGTGCCGACAAAGGCCTTCTCGGGCCGCAGCACGGGCACCGCTTGCCGCTGCATGTTCGCGCCCATCAGCGCGCGGTTCGCGTCGTCGTGCTCGAGGAACGGCACGAGCGAGGCCGCGACCGAGACGATCTGCGCGGGCGACACGTCCATGTACTGGACGCGCTCGGCACCGACCAAGATCGATTCGCCTTTTTCGCGTGCGGACACGAGGTCGCCGGTGAGACGGCCCAGATCGTCGAGCGCCGCGTTCGCCTGCGCGATCACGTACTTGCCCTCTTCGATCGCAGACAGGTAATCGATGTCGTAGGTCACTTTGCCGTCTGCAACCCGGCGATACGGCGTCTCGATGAAGCCATATTCGTTCAGACGTGCGTACAAGGCCAGCGAGTTGATCAGGCCGATGTTTGGGCCTTCCGGCGTCTCGATCGGGCAGACGCGGCCGTAATGCGTGACGTGCACGTCGCGCACCTCGAAGCCGGCACGCTCGCGCGTCAAACCGCCCGGGCCGAGCGCCGAAACGCGCCGCTTGTGCGTGATCTCGGACAGCGGATTCGTCTGGTCCATGAACTGAGACAACTGCGACGCGCCGAAGAACTCTTTCAACGCAGCCGAGATCGGCTTGCTGTTGATCAGGTCGTGCGGCATCAGCGGCTCTTGCTCGGCCTGACCGAGCCGTTCCTTGACGGCTTTCTCGATTCGCGCGAGGCCGGTGCGGTACTGGTTTTCCGCCAGTTCACCGACACAGCGCACGCGGCGATTGCCCAGGTGGTCGATGTCGTCGACTTCACCGCGGCCATTGCGCAAGTCCACCAGGATCTTGACGACCGCGAGGATGTCTTCGTTTTCCAGCACCATTGGGCCAGTCGACTTGTCGCGGCCCATCTTGGCGTTGAACTTCATGCGGCCGACGCGCGAGAGGTCGTACGTGTCCGGGTTGTAGAACAATCGCTGGAACAGCGCCTGCACCGCGTCTTCGGTCGGTGGCTCGCCAGGGCGCATCATGCGGTAGATCGCCACGCGGGCTGCAAACTCGCGCTCTTTGTCACCCGCTGCATCGATGCCATCGATGCGCAAGGTCTGCGACATGTACGCGCCTTGATCGAGCTCGTTCGTGTAGATGCAGTCGATTTCCTTGATGCCTTCG